>CAJUPY010000004.1 GCA_910588035.1 uncultured Muribaculaceae bacterium
TCTAAGACGCCCGACTGATCATTCAGCCGGGCGTCTTTTTTTTGTATATATGTTTTGTCGTCATTAACCCGTCAATGCGAATTTATTTGTATCTTTGTCAAAAATAGCGATGACATGAATGATTATCGAGAGTTAAGAATCAATGCTGTTCCGTGCAGCGAGACAGTTACCGACATACTTGCACAGTTTCTCGGCGAAATCGGATTTGAGAGTTTTGTCGCCGATGAGACAGGCTTGACGGCATATGTCAAGGAAGAACTTTTTGATCCGATCAGAATCGACGGTGTTCTGGCGTCATTTCCGGTAGAGGGGATATCTTTCAGCGTGTCGGATGAATTTGTCGCCGGGCGCGACTGGAACGAGGAGTGGGAAAAGAACTATTTCCAGCCTATTGTAGTCGATGACCTATGTGTCATTCACAGTTCTTTCCACAAAGACTATCCTGAATGTGTCTATGATATCGTGATAGATCCGAAAATGGCATTTGGAACCGGTCATCATCAGACCACCTCTCTGATTATCGGACAATTGCTGAAAATGGATCTCACTGGAGTGTCTATGATTGACATGGGCACGGGAACCGGAATTCTGGCTATTCTCGGTGCGATGCGCGGAGCTGCTCCGGTGACTGCTGTCGAGATTGATGAAATGGCATTTGAAAACGCTGTCGAGAATGTCGCGATAAACGGCCACTCGGAGATCGATGTGAGATTGGGCGATGTGTCACAGCTTGCCGGTGTATCGGCCGCAGATGTGTTTGTCGCAAATATCAACCGTAATGTGATCACGGCTGATCTTGCCTCTTATTCAGCGGCTTTGAAGCCTGGTGGAACGATGTTGTTGAGCGGATTTTATATGGAGGATATCCCTGTTGTAATGGCCGAGGCTTCGAAACATGGGCTCGAGGAGTGTGGCCACACTGAACGCGACCGTTGGACTTGCCTGAAATTGAAAAAGTCATGAGATATTTGTTGATCGTATTGATGTCGATCATTTCGGCATCAGGCTGCTTTGGCCAGACCGTCGAGAATGAGAGCAAGGCTTTCGAGCATTTTGCCTGGGGTGTGGATGTCTCGGGGTCGATTGACATGACCGGAGAAGGAATGTCGAGTGTCAATTTCGACGGAGTGTTCGGATATAAGAACAGTTTCTTCAGACTGCTTGGTGTCGGGGCGGCTGTCAATATGGTGATGAACAGCAGCAACAGATCATTTCCGATTTTCGCTATCGTGCGTACATCTTTCCGCAACAGACCTTCGTTGTGTTTCCTTGATTTGCGTGGTGGAATTTCGGTAAATGATGTTTATGGTTACAAGAAGCAGACGGGCGGTTATGGTTCTGTAGGACTCGGCATCACGCTTGCCACCGGAAAGACTTTTTCCTCACATTTGATTTTGGGTTACAGCTTTATAGAGCGCACCGATTTTGAGCATGACGGCGAGAAATTTGATTGCCGTGATCTTCACAGTGCGACATTAGGTATCGGTATATCGTTTTAAAACCTGTCTTGAATGTTAAAAATTCATTCTTTGCAGAATTTTAACGATATATTTTAATAAATTAATGGTGATAGTTTGTTGGGAAAGTTGTAACTTTGCATATTGCAAACTACGGTAATAACTATGAGACAACTAAAAATCACCAAATCGATTACAAATCGCGAGAGTGCGTCACTTGACAAGTATCTGCAGGAGATTGGTCGTGAAGATCTGATCACTGTTGAAGAAGAGGTCGAGCTGGCTCAGAGAATACGGGAAGGCGATCAGGCCGCGCTTGAGAAGTTGACCCGTGCCAATCTGAGATTCGTAGTTTCTGTTGCTAAACAGTATCAGAACCAGGGACTGAGTCTTCCTGACCTGATAAACGAAGGAAACCTCGGACTTATCAAGGCTGCCCAGAAATTTGACGAAACTCGAGGATTTAAGTTTATCTCCTATGCCGTGTGGTGGATTCGCCAATCAATTTTGCAGGCATTGGCCGAACAGTCGAGAATCGTGCGCCTACCGCTCAACCAGGTCGGATCTTTGAACAAGATCAGCAAGGCATTGTCTAAATTTGAGCAGGAAAATGAACGCCGTCCTTCGCCCGAGGAACTCGCCGAGTCGCTTGATGTGCCGGTAGAAAAGATTGCGGACACGCTTAAAGTTTCAGGACGCCACATTTCGGTTGACGCGCCTTTTGTCGAGGGCGAAGACAACAGTCTTCTCGATGTGTTGACCAACGACGATTCGCCTATGGCAGACTCAGGTCTGACCCAGGAATCGCTGTCGAAAGAAGTGGAGCGCGCATTGAGTCAACTTCATGACCGTGAACGCGAAATTCTGAAGATGTTTTTTGGCATCGGCTGTCAGGAAATGACACTTGAAGAGATCGGAGCCAAATTTGATCTCACACGTGAGCGTGTACGCCAAATCAAGGAGAAAGCAATTCGCAGGCTCAAGGGGCAGAAGAGCCGTCTTCTCAAGTCTTACTTAGGTCAGTAGTCAATTGACCGCAGTGTCACACGGAAGTGACCTGATCAACGATAAACGGGAGATCTTCAGTGTCTGAGGGTCTCCCGTTTTTTTGATGCCTGATTTTGTAGTTCAGAAATAATTCAGTTCGAAAATTATGCGTCGAGGTGCTCCATTTGGAAAGTGCGCGATTTCGAGTGTGAAATCTTTTTCGAGCGCGCAGTAGAACATTCCCGTTTTGTCATCGGTCGACGCGGGGTCAAGTTTGAATAATGACCATTCGTTATGTCTGCCGAAAGGAATCAGTCCTTTGAGAGGCATACACTCGACGTAGCCTGTGTCACATCTGACACCGACTATCGAGTCGGGAGATGACAGGGCACAGTGGTTTATGGCGAACACGCGGCCAAAGACCATGTTGCCGCCGCAATATCGTGCCGGCATCCACAGCGGATAGGGTGCCAGGCCGTCTGTTCCTGTCACCCAGAATTTTAAATTGGTCTGTTTCTGGTCATAGATCTTTACAGCGAGCTCATAACCGACCATAGATGCTGTGCGGAAATCGCCCTGACACACGCCCAGAATGTCGGTGATAGGATATCCTTCGAGTATCTTTGAGACAATGTCGAGCGCGTAAGAAAGTTTGTCGCTACGCGACATTTTTGCGACGCAATTCGGTGGCACTTGCATAGTTCAGGCGAGTTCGGCTATCAATGTGGCCGATGAAGCATCGACGATCTTTACGGTGACGGTGTCGCCCACGTTGAAGTCTCCGCAGGGGAAGACGACGGTCTTGTTCTGCGGGGTGCGGCCGACTCGTTGCCGGTTGCTGCGTTTTGCGTAGCCTTCGACCAACACATCGAAAGTCTTGCCGATGTCACGCCGGTTTGATTCGAGCGACAGTTCGTTCTGAAGGGCTATCATGCGGTTAAGACGCTCGATTTTGACTTCTTCCGGCACGTTGTCTTTCATCTCGCGCGAGGCGAGAGTTCCCGGTCTTTCTGAGTATTTGAACATGAAGGCTGAGTCAAACCCGACCTGACGCATCAGGTCGAGGGTCTGGTTGAAATCTTCTTCTGATTCGTTATAGAAACCAGTGAACATGTCGGTCGAGATTCCGCAGTCAGGAATCGCGCGTCTGATTGCGGCAATTCGGTCGAGATACCATTCGCGGGTATATTTACGGTTCATGTTTTTCAGAACGCTGTTGCTCCCCGACTGCACCGGCAGGTGAATGTGGTTGCAGATGTTGTCATATCGGGCTATGGTTCTGATCGTCTCGTCGCTCATGTCTTTAGGGTGGGAGGTTGTGAAGCGCACACGCATGTCGGGAGCGGCTTCGGCCACCATTGCGAGCAGGCGGTCGAAGGTCACGTCAACACCGTCGTCGGTGGTGTAGCGGTAGCTGTTGACGTTCTGGCCCAACAGGGTGACTTCTTTGAATCCGCGCGAGCGGAGGTCGGCCAGCTCGTTGAGAATGCTCTGCGGTTCGCGGCTGCGTTCGCGGCCACGGGTGTAGGGCACGATGCAGTATGAGCAGAAATTGTTGCATCCGCGCATGATGCTGATGAATCCGCTAACACGGTTTGATCCGATTCGGCGTGGAATTACATCGCGGTAGGTCTCGGTGGTGCTCAGATCGATGTTAATCGCTTTTTTACCACATTCGGCCGCTGCAAAAAGGTCGGGCAGAGAGAGGTAGCTGTCGGGACCGGCAACAATGTCGACACCATGATTCTCGATCAGAGAGTCGCGCACACGTTCGGCCATGCAGCCGATGACACCGACAATCAGTCTCGAGTTTTTCTTTTTACGCCGCAGGGAGGCGAGATAAGCCAGACGGGCGACAATTTTCTGCTCTGCGTTGTCTCTGATCGAACAGGTGTTGAGCAAGATCGCGTCGGCCTCTTCAATCGCGTCGGTGACTGCATATCCGGCCATGCCGAGAATAGAGGCTACGACTTCGCTGTCGGCCACATTCATCTGGCAACCATAGGTTTCTATGAAAAGACGGCGTTCATCGCCGTTGATTTGATTCTGCATAAAAATTATTTTAATATGTATTTGTGTTGTGACACAAATTTGCTAAATTTGTGCAAATTTACTAAAACCGTGTTTTTATCACAAACGAATCTGCTGAATTCCAATCATTAATTTAAAAATATGGCATATAATTTTATCACGGCAGATGAAGCTGCTGCAATGGTCAAGAATAACGACACCTTCGGTTTGTCGGGATTCACTGCGCCCGGAGTTCCGAAAGCATTCTTCGAGGCAGTCGCACGTCGTGCTGAAAAAGAGCATGAGGCCGGCCGCGAATTCAAGATCAATGTCTTCACCGGAGCATCTACGAACGATCATGTAGACGGCATTCTGGCCCGCACAAACACAATGGGCCGACGTGCTCCCTATCAGAATACGCCTGACCTTCGCAAGCGCATCAACAGCCACGACGCACACTATTTTGACCGTCACCTCTCAGACATGGCGCAGGAAGTGCGCTATGGTTACTACGGCAAGATTGACTACGCAGTCATCGAGGCTGCCGAGATCAGCGAGGACGGAGAAGTACTTCTCGGATGCGGACTCGGCAATGTGCCGACCTACGCACACCTTGCCGACAAAATTATCATCGAGCTGAATTCGCGTCTGCCCAAGTCTCTCTATGGCATGCACGACGTATATCTTCCGCTTGATCCTCCTTACCGCCGCGAGATTCCCATTTTCCATGCCAATGACCGTATCGGGCGTCCGACACTTAAAATCGATCCGGCAAAGGTTGTGGGTATTATCCGCACAGACTCATACGACGGTGTGAAGCCGTTTACCGAGCCTGACGCGATGTCAAAGAAGATCGGATCAAATGTGGTTAAATTCCTCCTGTCGGAATATCGCAACGGTGGTCTTCCCAAAGAGTTCCTTCCCCTTCAGTCAGGAGTAGGCAACGTTGCAAACGCGGTGTTGTATGATCTCGGAGAAAGCACCGAGCTGCCCCAGTTCATGATGTATACCGAGGTTATTCAAGATGCCGTTCTCGAACTGATGAAGAAAGGAAAATGTACGTTTGCCAGCACCTGCTCGATGACATTCAGTGACAATGTCGAGTCTGAGCTGTTCAGTAACCTCGATTTCTTCCACGACAAGATTCTTCTGCGTCCGGCCGAGATCTCAAATAACCCCGAGGTCATTCGCCGACTTGGTGTGATAGCAATGAACACCGCGCTTGAGGCCGACATTTTCGGAAATGTCAATTCGACCCACGTTCTTGGAACACGCATGATGAACGGCATCGGTGGTTCAGGCGACTTCACCCGCAACGCCTACATCTCGATTTTCTCATGCCCGTCGATCACCAAAGAGGGCGCGATCAGCAACATCGTTCCTATGGTGGCACATGCCGACCACTCAGAACATTCGGTAGACGTCATCGTGACCGACCAGGGTATCGCCGACCTCCGTGGCAAAGACCCGGTTCAGCGTGCCGAGACAATCATAGAGAACTGTGCCAACCCGCTCTACAAAGAACTTCTGTGGGATTATCTCAAGCTCGGCAAGGGAGGTCAGACACCCCACACGCTTGCCGCAGCCTTCGCGCTCCATGTGGCACTTTCAGAAACCGGCGACATGCGAAACGCCGACTTCGCGAAATATTGCTGAAAACTTTATCAAAATCAATGATATCGAAAGGGTCGGACAACCGGCCCTTTCATGTAAACACACACAAACTATGAATGGTGAATTTCTTTGTCCCTATTGCTGCACGATGCGGCCATGGGCAGGGAGTGCGGTGCGTGAGGAAGATGAGACTATAGACTCGACCTATCTCGGACGTGTCATCGTTCCTTACCGTCAGCATGTGTCGTTGAGACGGGCCGTGGGGAGCGGGGCTGTGTTGCCATATCGTTCAGACCTGTGATTTTCGTTCATTATCGTGTGTGCCGGGTTAAAGATTGAAAAACTTTTTGCCGCTTAAATCAAAAGTGACTATATTTGTAGAAACATTTACCTATAATCACAAACGCAACAAGACCAATGGAAAAACAAATCTCAGCTGAATTTGAGAAACGGTTTGGTGGAACCGGCACATTTTATGCATCGGCAGGACGTATCAACCTCATCGGCGAGCACACCGACTATAACGGTGGCTTCGTGTTCCCGGGAGCGATAGATAAAGTCATCATGACCGAAATTCGTCAGAACGACCTTGACAAGGTACGTGTCTACTCGATCGACATCGACGACTATGCGGAGTTTGGCCTCAATGAAGAGGACGCACCCCAGCAGTCATGGGCAAGATATATATTTGGAGTATGCCGTGAGGTGATCAAGCGAGGCGGCGTTGTCAAAGGCTTCGATGCCGTGTTTGCAGGCAATGTGCCTCTCGGTGCAGGTCTGAGCTCGTCGGCGGCACTCGAGTCATGTTTCGCGTTCGCTCTCAACGACATGTTCAACGGCAACACGATTGACAAATTTGAACTCGCACGCATAGGCCAGTCTACAGAACATAACTACTGTGGGGTCAACTGCGGAATCATGGATCAGTTCGCTTCAGTGTTCGGCAAGAAAGGTCAGCTCATGCGTCTTGACTGCCGCTCGATGGAATATGAATATTATCCGTTCAACCCCGAAGGCTACGAACTCGTTCTTGTTGACTCCGTTGTCAAACATGAACTTGCCGACTCGCCCTACAACAAACGTCGTCAGTCATGTGAGCGCGTTGCAAAACGCCTCGGTGTGGAGACACTCCGCGATGCCACGATGGAAATGCTCGACGAAGTGAAGGGTGACATCACGGCCGAAGACTACTTCCGCGCCAAATTTGTCATCGAGGAGAAACAGCGTGTGCTTGATGTCTGCGACGCCCTCAACCGTGGCGACTATGACACTGTAGGCGAACGCATGTATGAGACCCACCGCGGTCTGTCGAAAGACTATGAGGTCAGCTGCGAGGAACTCGACTACCTCAACGACATCGCACGCGAGTGTGGCGTTACAGGCTCACGCATCATGGGCGGCGGCTTCGGTGGTTGCACCATTAACCTGGTCAAGAACGAACTGCGCGACAAGTTTGTCGAGACTGCATGCCGCAAGTTCAATGAACGCTACGGCCATGAGCCCAAAATCTACGACGTAGTGATCAGTGACGGTGCACGCCGGGTTTGATCGTCTGTCATAAAATAGAAAAAGAGGAGGCTTCCGGTCAAGGAGGCCTCTTTTTTCGTTAAATAATGACCGAGGAATAAAAAAATTGGCTAAATTTGAGCCGTTTAAAAAAGCATCAAAATCATGTTCAGCAAAGAGACATATATCAAACGCCGAGACGAGCTGAAAAAACGTGTAGGCTCAGGCGTGCTGCTGTTCCTCGGCAATGACGAGGTCGGTTGCAACTATCGTGACAACACATATGATTTCCGTCAGGATTCGACATTTCTCTATTATTTCGGCCAACCCTATGCCGGATTGAATGCCGTAATCGACATCGACAACGACCGTGAGATCATTTTCGGCGACGAACTGACAATCGACCACATTGTCTGGATGGGCAATCAGCCGACCATACATGAAAAGGCTGCCGGAGTCGGCATAACCGAGACCCGTCCGTCGGCCGAGCTGGCAACTTATCTCGACCGTGCCGTAAGGGCGGGACAGACGGTGCGCTACCTTCCCCCTTACCGCGGTGATCATTCACTCGCCCTGCAGTCGCTGCTCGGGGTGAAGCCGGGCAATGAGAAACCGTCGGTCGATTTCATCAAAGCTGTAGTCGACATGCGTAACCACAAGACTGACGAGGAGATCGTCGAGATCGAGCGGGCATGTAATGTCACCGCCGACATGCACATCGAGGCGATGAAAGTGACCCGTCCCGGCATGAGGGAGTGTGAGGTCGCCGCCGCCCTCGAGGCTGTCGCACAGGCCAACGGCTGCCGTCTCTCTTTTCCGACCATAGCCACAACCCACGGACAGACACTCCACAACCACTACCACGGTCACATCATCAAACCCGGCGACATGTTGCTCGTCGATGCCGGAGCCGAGGTCGAGAGCGGATATGCCGGCGACATGTCGTCGACAATCTGCGCCGACAAGACTTATACCCGCCGTCAGAAAGATGTCTATGACATTCAGGTGGCGTCACACTTTGCCGCCGTCGGTGCCCTCAGACCCGGAGTGCCGTTTGTGAAGGTCTATGAACTCGCCGCCGAGGTCATATGCCAGGGTCTCAAAGATCTCGGCATCATGAAAGGCAATCCTGCCGATGCAGTCGCAGCCGGTGCCCACGCGATGTTCTTCCCGTGTGGACTCGGGCACATGATGGGCCTTGACGTACACGACATGGAGAACTTCGGAGAGGAACTGGTTGGTTACGGCGGTAAGCCCAAGTCGACACAGTTCGGACGCAAATCGCTTCGTCTCGGCCGTGAGCTCGAGCCCGGTTTCGTGTTGACGATCGAGCCCGGAGTCTACTTCATTCCCGAATTGATCGACTACTGGGGAGCCGAGAAGCGGTTCGCAGACTTCATCAACTACGGCGAGCTTGAGAAATATCGCGACTTCACCGGCATCCGCAACGAGGAAGACTATCTGATCACTCCCGACGGAGCGCGTCGCCTCGGCAAGAAAATTCCGTTGACAACCGACGAGGTAGAGGCTCTCAGATAAAGACTTCCATGCCATGACCTCAAACAGCAAAGCACTGATGCTCACCGGCGTTGCCGTTCTGAGCTGGTCGACCGTGGCCACTGCGTTCAAGACGTCGCTGAAATATTTCACCCACTATGAGATGCTGACTGTCGCATCGGTCACCGCCCTGCTGATTTTCACCGCTCTGATGACTGTCGAGAGACGGTGGGGCGAGCTGAGGCGGCTGTCGCGCAGTCAATGGGGTTCGCTGGCGTTGCTCGGATTGGTCAATCCGACAGCCTACTATCTGATCATGTTCTCGGCCTACAACCTGTTGCCGGCCCAGGTGGCACAGCCGGTCAACTACTGCTGGCCGATCATTCTGGCCGTGCTTCTGGCTGTTTTCACCAACCGTCCGATCTCACGGCGCAAATATTTCGGCATGACGGTCTCACTCGCCGGACTGGCGATCATCTCGTCGGGCGGCAGCGGAATAACCGGTGATGAACTCTCGCCTGTCGGGCTGCTCTATGCCATTGCCAGCGCGGGCCTGTGGGCATTCTACTGGCTGATGAACAACCGCTATGGCGACACGATCAGCGAGAGTGTCAGGCTCTTTGTCGGCTTCTTCTTCGGGGTTATTTATCTTTTTGCCGGACTGCTGTTTGTCGAGACCGACTTCTCGTCGGTGCCTGGACTGTTGTCGAGCGTCTATGTCGGGGCGTTTGAAATCGGAATACCTTTCATCTGTTTCGGTCTCGCCCTGAGGCTGACCACCAATGTCGCCCTCGTCAACCAGCTCTGCTATCTCGCCCCGTTCATGTCGCTGTTCTTCATCTCGATGATTCTCCACGAAACCATCGTGCCTACAACCTACGTCGGCCTTGTGCTGATTGTAGGAGGTCTGGTCTATAACCAATATTTCGCCGACCGTCCGGGGGAGAGAATCGCACAGAATTGATAAAAAGTAAAAACATGATTGTGCTTTTGTTTAAAAATCAACAGTCAGTAGACATAGCGACGGAAAATTGATTCTAAGTTGATATATTTGCAGATAGTCTATAAAGATTATTTGTGAATATGCGGGCATTTGTCTCCTACATCAGTTCTTTTCGGCTTTACGCAGTGGCAGCATTGATAGTACTGCCATTGTCGTTATGTGCCGCATCGAAAAAGAAACCAAAAGTAAATAAAAAACATGTCGCTCTTTGGGAAGAGGTGAGAACCCAGATGGTGAAGGAAAATGGAGACTCGACTGAGTTGTTATGTTGCAGATTGATAAATGAGCTTGGAGTGAAAAACCGTTATGACTCACTCGGAGAGCTGGCCCATAGGGTGTTGGGAGAAATGAGTTTTGGAAGACACCCCATGGGCATATATCAGGCATATACCTATTTCAAAAATTATCCGGTTGACGGTCCGCGAAAGAGATATGCTGAAACAATGGAACGCAGATTGAGGGACAATTATCGGGAGACAATTCCGGTGCTGAAACGTGAGCTTGGATTGCAAGGAGTCTATGTGGCCGATCTCCACACCGAAGGATTCGGAAATAACAGACTGTCGGGTATCGCGAAGTCCAATTCTCAAAAAATGCCTTTATTGATGTTGAATCTTCAAAACGACCGCGATACGTTGAAAATGCAGATGATGCCGCCATGTCTGTTTGCTGACAAATTAGGGGCATATAATTGGCATGGTGCTCGCAAAAATCTTTATTCGTCGCCTGTTGTGGTTAATGTTAACGATTCTACCGGCCGGTATTTTGCTTCCATTTCCAATCAGAAGATCAATAATCCACATACCTCCACGGCCAATTTTCTTGCTGATGTAGGTGCGCAGGTCGGAGCGACGACTCTAAAGGCGGTCACAGAAGCGACACTTGAACAGGGCGCGGCAGTTGGAGTGGTAGGTGCGGGAATAAGCATATTGTTTCAATTAGGATCTATTTTCGCGTCAAGCGGAGGAGTGGAAAATGGCATCATAGCGGTTGAGTTCTGGCCGGAAACAGAAGATGTCATGTTTGCCGACATAACATTCGCGACATTGTCGGTCGACGAGTCAAATAACCGAACGATTAACGAAGAAAAATACCGATGCAGGTTGTATCGCATATTCTCAGATTCTGAAGCCGGATTTATAAATGTGAATAACGGCTGTGTCGCAACATGTGAATATTTCTTCAATCCTCTTTCTTCTGACGGAGAGGCATATAAAAATAATTTCAGCAATATGCACCCGCTAAGTTATCCGGTCTATGATATGACCGGTAAAGAAGTGAAAGACATCAGTCTGAATGAATATTCAATGGCGAATGTTCTGTCTAAGAGTTGGCCGTTGCGGACAATGGCCGATGACAGGGTGCTGAAAAAAATGCCGCCGGCCTATAGGCTGAAAACGTTCAACACAGTGTCTGGACAAAACGAGATCGGCACGATAATCGGTGATTATGACAAAAAGATCAAGGGCTTTAAAACGTTTATGGCCCGACTTGATTATGACGGTCAATTGATTTTGAGCAGCATGTCCGACGGAGTGAAAGATGGTGAGGAGACCGTCTATATGCCCGACGGTAGTGTGGTCTTGAATGAGTATAGGAACGGGGTTGTTAAACAAACGGAAAGAATAAGATGAGGCAAATTTGTTTCAGGTTTCTGCTCCTTGCGTTTCTGATATCACTTTCTTCTGGTTCGTTTAAAGTGCATGGTCAGTATGTGAATGAGAAGAAAGTCGAGGAAAAGGTGTTGGAGGCTCAGCGCAGACATCGGGCTAACAAGGCTCAGGAAGAAAATGAAAAGAAAGCTTTAGCTGAAAAACATGAGCAGATTGACGAACAGGCAAAGGCTCAGTCGGCACGCAACCGGGCTGAGAATGAAGCTAAAGAACAAAATGTAAGGGAGGCGGCTCATCAGACTCGAAATGTCTTGCGTGAACGATATGCCGGCAGATCCGCGCTTCGGGCCGTTGTCAACGAAGCTGACGGAGGTATAGGAAAGGAGAAGCAAGCGGTTTTTTACGGAAATAAAACACATGGTGCGCGACCGACCCTGACGGGTTTGTTGCAAAGTATTGAATCGGGGGCAGATGTCATGGCTCCGGGCACATATCTGACAAGGGCCCAAATGGATCGAATCGGGAGGAGACGCCATGTGTTTCCTTCTGAGCTAAAATCAGAACGTTCGATCGGAAGCGAGTTTTTTACAAAGGTAAATGAGATCTGGAATGCCGACTATGAAGATTGGTTTGACCAACAGCGTGAGTCAACAAAAAAGAAAATGTTGAAAAAAGCTGTGAAGAGAGGAAAAAAGCTGGCTGAGAGTGTTTCGGTTCCGGTAAAAACTTTCCTGAACAAGATTGAAAACTGCAAGAAAATTGTCAATGTCGAGAATAAGACGCTGACCTCGTTGCTGACAGAAGAAAACGCATGGAAAATGGTTGAAACGGTCGACAATGGTAAGTTTGATTATTATGACAGCTGGCTTGGACAAGAAGCGGTTGGATATGGCAATCTGGCTAAGGACGTCATTGAATCTGAGACGAATATGGAAATTCATTATTTCCCGGTTTCGCAGTCAGAGGCAGTTGAAATGTTGGTCGACTACGATATAGAAGCGGCTAAGAAATTGATCAGTGAATCAGAGACTTATAAAGAACTTAAAAAGGACGTGGAACAGAAGAAAAAAGAATTCAAAAGATATGTATTTGATTCGCTTCCGGAAGAATTTGAATCGGCCTATGAAATACTTAAATATTAAATTGGCTATAGCGGTCATATTGCACATGCTGTGTTGCACACTTCAGGCTAAAGATATTCTTTTGCCTGATTCATTGGAGTTTGTGAGGCTTTCGGTGGGCGGAGATTCGTTACCCGAAAACATATTGTTGAGGAAAACACCATTAGGCAGGCCGGCACTGATCTCAGGTAGGTTAGGTCTGGAATTTAACGACAGCAGTGTGACCGGTAGTTTTGTCCTCCCGTTTGAAGTCTCCCATTTTGAATTTGAAAGTGCCGATCCGACATTATTTTATGCCGATGCCCGGCGACTCGGATTCTTTGATGTGACCACCGGCCAAGCAAAGGAGTTGATCACGGTTCCAGACTCAATAGAATCCATTGCTCCGTTTGAAGACGGGGTCTATTTCAGTTGCGGAAATAAAGTCTTTCTCAGTGATTTTGATTCAGACTCAATTTTGTGTGTCACTCAGACGCCCGAAAAAATTTCCAAAGTTAAAAATGATGGAGGAGATTTATATATCGCCACGAGCAATTATATATTTGGTCTGACTACAGAGGGAAACGTAATTCCGGTGTGCCGTGCCAAAGAACGGATCATCGATTTTGAACTGGCAGACAACGGAGACCTGTATGTTGTGACGCCCACAAGGTTATGTATGGTAAGACCCGGCAACAAAATTTTGCCGATTTTAGGTGAATCGGTGCGAAATATACTTTACCTCGAAGGAAAATTGTATGTGATATTAAACGACGGGTCGCTCGGAATGATACGTCTCAGATAAGGCCGAAATGTGAGACCATCAGGTTGATGCCGACGTTTTTGTCGGAGTCGCGCGGAATGATGTCTGATAATCACGTGTATCAACGTCGTCCGTGTGCTGATCGTTGAATTGACATATAATCTGCGAATTTTTCAACAGATAGACATCAAGTTTATGGGTTAAGTTTCTGTCTGTCATTTTTATGGATAAATTATTTGCATATTTATTTTATTATCAATATATTTGCGAAATCATTACCACATTATTCAACACCTGATGTCATGAAAAAACTGCTTCTGTTCCTGTTATTGGTTCCGCTGTTGAGTCATGGGCGTGACATAGCCTACGACTATGACGAGTCGGGAAACAGGATCAGCCGTTCGTCGCCCGATCCGTTCGTTCAGATGCCCTACATGACCCAGAACTTCAACCGCTACAGCTATGCGTTGAACAATCCGATGACATACAATGACCCTGACGGCAAGTTTTTTGTAACGGCCTTGATGGGAATCTTCGATTTCTATTCCAATCTGTTCAAACATGGTTTCAACGTCAGTCAGTACAGCTGGAAGAAAACCCGTAACGCATTCAATATCGACATGGGAATGTTCCGTGGCAACTTCAAGCAGATTCTCGGAAAATGGACGTTGGGTGTTGTTACCTCTATAGTCGGAACGGCAATGGCGCATGGGTTGAATGCTATCGGGAAAGTTGATCAGGTTACCGAACTGGACGGAATGTTGGCATTATCGGGCGTTGTGGACGGGGCAGCGTTTACGATAGGTCACTATTCGTTCGGCCCCGATCACTATAAAGCGTCATGGGCTGACAGTCTGTTCCCACATGAGTATGGTCATTACGTTCAAAGCCGTTTTATGGGGCCGACTTATCCCTTTGTAATCGGCATACCCAGTGTGATCAGCAATAGATTTTTCGGCAGCAAGCATGAAGAACAGTGGTTTGAACGGAATGCCACCAATTTCGGAGCTTTGCAACATCGCAAAAATATCTTATTTGAATTTGGAAGCCACAAAGAATACAATATTGATTCATATAAAATCAGAAGCATTCAGTCTCCCTATAGGCAGACGATGACTGATAATAAAATCGGAATTACTTACAGATATTGATTGAAACTATGAAAAGAGTATATGTTTATTTGGTCACAGCCATGCTCACGTTGGTCATGACGGCGTCGCAGTGTGGATGTGGAATTGATGAACCAGATTATTATCAATTTGATAATGGGAATGGTTTGATGGTATGGCTTATGGTTTGTCCGACTAAAGCCCCTGTCTATATAATGACATCAATAAATGAGAAGCTGACAGTCGAACAGGCCTTGAAAGCCGGTATGGGAGAGTGTAGGTTTGAAAAAGAGTCTCATGGTTATGGAGAATCTATAAAATATCAATTTGTTTTGTCGAAAAAAATCCTTCATAAGGGTGATAAGTTGTATGTTTACTTGTTTAGTGAAGAGGGCATGAAACGAGCATTAGAACGTGAAGGCCGAGATTGCAACTTTGAAGATGTAGTAGTGACTAAAAATGGGTGTTTGCAACGAAAAGATGCACTATCAGGCACAGTATATTTTGAGTATGAATCGATGGTCGTGCCTTTACCAAAAGAGTGATTGTCACTGCAATGTTCGGTTCCTGTACTATTGCCAATTGAATGGTGATTGACTTACTTCAATGCAGTATTTTTTGTTGAAACGTTGCAGAACAGACACTTTGATTTGTATTGTAGGAACGAGACCTTGGCACGTGGCAAAAAACGCAACCGCATGATTTTTATTTCACTTTTGAAGGTGGTGTTTTCACTTAATTTTGGTAAGATTTCATGCGGTAGCCTTGGAAACTTATGTAAATAATTTGCAGAAGTGACGTCATATCAATATATTTGCGAAATCATTACCACATTATTCAACTCCTAATGTCATGAAAAAACTGCTTCTGTTCCTGTTATTGGTTCCGCTGTTGAGTCATGGGCGTGACATAGCCTACGACTATGACGAGTCGGGAAACAGGATCAGCCGTTCGTCGCCCGATCCGTTCGTTCAGATGCCCTACATGACCCAGAACTTCAACCGCTACAGCTATGCGTTGAACAATCCGATGACATACAATGACCCTGACGGCAAGTTTTTTGTAACGGCCTTGATGGGAATCTTCGATTTCTATTCCAATCTGTTCAAACATGGTTTCAACGTCAGCCGGTACAGCTGGAAGCGAACGGTAAATGCATTCAAAATTGATACAGGAATGTACCGAGGAGGTTTTCTGCATGCAATCGGAAAATCGACATTGGGTCTTGGGAATTCTATAATTGGAATGACACTCGCGCATGGTCTGAATGCTATCGGGAAAGTTGATCGGAATTGCAATTTTGAAGAGGTTATAACGATAAATAAAAGTTGGATTCCGCATGAAACCGCGCTATCAGACAAGGTTCGTCTCAACTATAGTGTATCCTATATACCAAAGCGGAATCAGTGAAAAATTGAGCAGTCAGTTTAGTGTGGAGTCGATAGCTCTCAGATAAGTCTGAAGTGACGGAGTGCGTTCTCGACACCGTTGTCGGTGACATCGGTTGTGACGAAGTCGGCAGAGGCTTTGACCTCGGGAGCGGCGTTTCCCATTGCGACACCGAGGGCGACGTGGCGCAACATGCCGATGTCGTTGCCTCCGTCGCCGAAGGCCATTGTCTCTGAGAGGTCGATTCCGAAGTGTGAGATCATGCGGTCGATTCCGACGCTTTTGTCGGAGTCGCGCGGAATGATGTCGGCGAACCACGGACACCAGCGTGTGGCTATGCAATCGGTCAGGGCTGAGGTGAAGATGCCCGACGAACTCTCGTCTTCGGGCGATAGGAAGCCGATGAACTGGGCCACGTCGAGGCTCAATGCATTATCCAATGGCTTGACGGTGAGGTCGCTGACGTGGAGCATTTCGGCCACGCGGGTCACGTTGTGGTCGATGCGGTTAATGAAAATGCCACCTTCGACCGGCACGGTCAGCATCGGAAACGGAGTGGTTTTCTCAAACTCGACAAGCCGGCGCACGTCATCGGTCGGGATGGTCTTCTTGTAGATGACGGTTTTCTTGTCTGCGAGGAGACATAGGCCGCCGTTGACAGCCACATAGCCGTCGAAGTCAAAGTTGGAGACATTGCCCATCCACTCGGGATGTCGCCCCGAGGCTATGAAGATTTTCACCCCGTTGCCACGCACCCGGTTGAGAACGGCGACCACGCGGTCGGGAATCATGGGGCTGCCAAACGGAACCAGCGTACCGTCGATGTCGAAAAACAGTGCCTTTATCATTGTCATGTGATTTTCATGCAAAATTAGTGAAATATATCGTCAAATCTGATTTGAAAAACACCCTGATTTGCATTGTAGTTTAAATTTTCGTATTTTTGTGGTGTAACAACGAAAAACCGAAACAAAAATGGGCGACAGTTCAGATCATAAAACGCCGAAATGGTCAGAAATCGAGCATCTTCCCGAATGGGACGAGGAATTTTATCATGTCTACACCGCCAGAAAACATGGCAAATGGGTCATGCTCAAGACACTCAGGCCTGAGTTGCGCGATCTTCCCGAATATCGTCAGATGATCGAGAAGGAGTTTGACGTGCGCTACAATCTCGCTCACCCAAATATCATCATGATCAATGATTTTGAAGAGGTTCCGGGGCTCGGCATGTGCATCATCACCGACGATGTCTATGGCGAGTCGTTGCAGAAACTCATCGACACCGGCAAGGTCGATGAGGAGATTGTCGGTAAGGTAGTGACCAATCTTGTTCAGGCACTGGAGTATATCCAGACCAACCACATTGTGCACCACCCGCTTACGGCCGGCCGCGTGATCTTCACCGAGAATATCCGCAATCTGAAGGTGATTGACGTCGGATTTGACCAGAAACATCATCTGACTCCGGCCGATGCCCGCGAAGACATTTATAATTTCGGTGTCATTTTGAAAAAGACGCTCGACGCAGTGCCCGGTGGCGGAGATCCGTCTCTGCGTAAAATCGCCGACCGCTGCATGGCCGGCGACGAGTCAAGACGCTATCGCGATGTGCAGGCCCTCAAGTCGGCACTGAACAACAACTCAAACAATAAACTCTATGTCACGGTGATCATTTTTCTTGTCATCATGGTCGCTGTCCTGGCATGGCTCAGTTCGTCGAAGGCTCCGGCCGAACCCGAGGCGGTCAAGGTTGAGCAGGCCGAACTGTCGGCCGTGACTGCCATGACGACGGTCGGCGTGACATCTGTTCCATGCAATCTGACTGAATAACATGGCTGTAGAAATTAGAAAAGTAGCTCCTGTCAAAAGCGAGCTCCGCAAATTTGTGGAGTTCGGCATAGATTTTTATAAAGGAAATCCTTGTTTCGTTCCGCCTCTGGTCAGCGACGACGTCAACACTTTGTTGCCGTCGGCCAATCCCGCTTTCGACTTCTGTGAGGCACAATCGTTCATGGCCTGGCGTGACGGACAACCTGTCGGGCGCATTACCGGCATCATCAATAACAATGTCAATGACCGCACCGGCACAAAGACCCTGCGTTTCGGTTTCGTCGAGTTCATAGATGACGCCGAGGTTTGTGACGCCCTGATGGATGCTGTAGAACAGTGGGGACGTGAGCGCGGCATGACCGAGATTGTCGGCCCGATGGGATTCACCGACATGGATCATGAGGGAATGCTGACATACGGTTTTGATGAGATAGGCACAATGGCCACTATCTATAACTATCCGTATTATCCGGTCCACATGGAGCGACGCGGCATGGTAAAGGACGCCGGCTGGGTGGAATATCGCATTGAGATTCCGACCGAGGTGCCTGAAAAAATAGCACGCATCGCCGACATCGTGAAACGCCGTTACAAACTCTCGGTGGCAGAGCCGTCGAGCAAGAAAGAGCTGAAGGAGCGTTATGGACAGGCTCTTTTCAATCTCATAAATGAGGCATACGACAAACTTTATGGCTATTCACCTCTGACTCCGCGCCAGATCGACCACTACATAAACCAGTATCTCGGCATTTTACGTCTCAACGATGTCTGCGTCATAGTTGATGAAAACGACACGGTTGTCGGCATCGGCATCTCGATTCCGTCGTTCTCAAAGGCGTTGCAGAAAAGCCGGGGACGTATTTTCCCGTTTGGCTGGTGGCCTCTGCTGAAAGCCCTGAAAGGCCGCAACGATGTTGTCGACCTGCTGTTGGTGGCCATAGCGCCCGAATATCAGAGCCGTGGCGTCAACGCCTTGTTGTTCTCTTGTCTGATTCCGCGCTATAATGCCAACGGATATCGTCATGCCGAGTCAAATCCCGAACTTGAAGACAACAGCAGTGTCCAGAACCAGTGGCAATATTTCGAACGGCGTCAACACCGTCGTCGTCAGGTTTACAAGAAATCACTTTAAAACATTCGATAATGAGACCAAAATACAAACGCATTCTTCTGAAACTCAGCGGTGAGTCGCTGATGGGACATCAGGGTTACGGAATCGACACCGTTCGTCTTAATGAATATGCCGAGCAGATCAAACAAGTGGCCTCACAGGGGGTTGAAATCGCAATTGTCATTGGCGGAGGCAACATTTTCCGTGGTCTGCAAGGAGCCTCGAAAGGCTTTGACCGTGTCAAGGGAGACCAAATGGGTATGCTCGCGACTGTCATCAATTCGCTCGCTCTGAGTTCCGCGCTTGAGGCAGCCGGTCAACCTGCACAGGTCTTCACTGCCATCAACATGTTTCCGATCGGCCGTCACTACAGCAAGTGGGAGGCAATAGAGGCAATGAAAAACGGTAAGGTGGCGATAATCGCCGGCGGAACGGGAAATCCGTTCTTCACCACAGACACCGGTTCGGCTCTCAGAGGCATCGAGGTCGAGGCCGACGTCATGCTCAAGGGTACCCGTGTCGACGGAATCTATACGGCCGATCCCGAAAAAGATCCGACCGCGACCAAATTTGACGAAATCACCTATGACGAGGTCTATAACCGCGGACTCAAGGTCATGGATCTGACGGCAACCGCGCTTTGCAAGGAAAACCGTCTGCCGATAGTCGTGTTTGACATGGACACGGTCGGCAACCTCGCAATGGTAATTGCCGGTGAACCTATCGGCACATATGTTTATTAATATCAATACAACAAAATATAAGACTTATGACAAACCCCAGCACTTATCTCGACCCGGCAGAAGAGAAAATGGAACTCGCCGTAGCATATCTCGACGAATCTCTCGCCCATATCCGCGCAGGAAAGGCCAATCCGAAAATCCTCGACGCCATTCGTGTGGACTATTACGGTAGCCAGTCCCCGATATCGAACGTGGCCAACATCTCGGTTCCCGATGCACGCACAATAGTGATCACCCCGTGGGAGAAATCGATGTTCCGTGAAATCGAGAAAGCGATCATCAACAGTGAGCTCGGCATCACTCCCGAGAATAATGGTGAGGTTATCCGCCTCTCGATTCCCCCGTTGACCGAGGAACGCCGCAAAACCCTTGTCAAGCAGTCGAAGGCTGAGGCAGAGCAGGCCAAGGTCTCGGTGCGCAACGCCCGTCGTGATGCTATCGAAGGTCTCAAGAAAGCCATCAAGCAGGGCATGAGTGAAGACATTGAGAAGGATGCCGAAGCTTCGGTTCAGAAACTCCATGACAAATATCTCAAGAAAATCGACGAACTGTTCGCCGCAAAAGAGAAAGAGATACTGACTGTCTGATGCAGACCGTCCTGTTCACTTCGACCATTTTCGGTCCGATACACAGTCGTCGGCTCGGCACCTCGCTCGGTGTTAACCTGATGCCGGCCGACGGCAAAGTGTGTTCGTTTGACTGCCTCTATTGCGAGGCAGGTTTCAATGCTCAGGGCGCAGGCAAGGCCGGACTTCCGTCGCGTGAGACCGTCCGTGTCCTTCTTGAAAGCAGACTCGCCGACATGAAGGAGAAAGGAGAGACACTCGATGTCATCACCTTTTCAGGAAACGGTGAACCGACGCTCCACCCCGATTTCGCCGGTGTGATCGACGACACAATCGAGTTGCGCGACCGCTATTTCCCCGATGTGAAAATCAGTGTGCTCAGCAATTCGACCCGCATAGGCCGCAAAGAGGTTGACGAAGCCTTGAAGAAGGTTGACAACAACATTCTGAAACTCGATTCGGCCTTTGACAGCACTGTTGCCATTATCGACCGTCCCAACGACCCGACCTACAGTGTGGCGCGGATTGTCGAACGGATGAAGCGGTTTGACGGACACTGCATTGTCCAGACAATGTTTCTGCGAGGCAGTCATGACGGCAAGATTATCGACAACACTACTGAGACAGAGGTCAATGCCTTGGCCGATCTCTATGTGCAGATCGCGCCCGAAGAGGTGATGATCTACTCTATTGACCGCAAGACTCCTGCCGAACATCTTGAAAAAGTCTCGCGCGATGAACTCGACCGCATTGCCGGAGTTTTCCGCAGCAGGGGCATCAAGGTGCAGGTCGCAGGATAGAAGTTTCTTAATTTTGACAATAATGACCCGATTTCCTTCACCACTACGCCCGGGCGACCGCATCGCCATTGTCTCCCCTGCCGGAATCCCTGACCCGGAAAACGTCAGAGCCGCAGCTGAAATATTGAAAAAAGAGGGCTGGGATCCCTACATTTCACCCCATTGTCTCGGCAGTCACGGTTCATACAGCGGTTCTGCCGAGGAACGTTATGCCGATCTCCACGATGCGTTGACCAACCCGTCGGTGCGGGCTATCGTCTGTTCACGCGGAGGTTATGGTGCCGTTCACATACTCGACCGTCTGAACCGTCTTCCGTTGTCCGACGACCCGAAATGGATTGTCGGTTTCAGCGACATCTCGGCCCTGCACGCATTGATGGCTGCAAACGAAATCGCATCGATCCACGGCTCGATGACATCTCACATCAGGCTCGGTGGAGATGATCCCGACAATGCGATGTTTTTCGACATCTTGCGCGGAAAGCGTCCAAATGTAGCTTTTGCCACCGATCCGCTCGATCGTCCCGGCATGGCCGAAGGCATTTTGCTCGGAGGTAATCTCGCCGTTCTGGCCGATCTGATATCCACCCCCTATGACATTCTGAAGCCCGATACAGTGTTGTTTATCGAAGATGTCTCGGAGCCGGTCTACAAAATCGAGCGTATTCTCTATCAGTTGCGCCTCAGCGGTGTCTTACCCAACCTCAAAGGCTTGATTGTCGGACAGTTCACTGATTACAAGCCCGACCGCAACTATCAGCGCATCGAGGACATGATCCACGACATGGTCGCACCCTATGACTATCCGGTCGCGTTTAACGCGCCGGTCGGACATGTCGACCACAACGTACCCCTTATCGAAGGGGCCAAGGTCACGCTAAAAGTGTCGCCGAATGTCAATTCAGGCGACTCAAACCATTTGATCTACTGGCAATAAAACAACCGGGCGCAGCAATCTTGCCAAAGTGAAAGATATGGTCAGGCGACATCAATTGATTGATGCCGCCTGATTTTATTTTTAGGTGATATTGGTTAACATGTGTTAAAAATTCGGGGGGGGGAATTTTTTCATATTTTTGCCAAATGAATAACAAGCACGCAATCAGATTGTTGGGGATATTATATATTCAAGTTATAATTTCCTTGATCTTGTTTCCGATAACGGTGAAGGCCGATACGGTATTGAAAACCTATGAGGAAAGAATAAAACCATTCCAGACATTGTCAGACTCGCTTCTGTTGCTTGAAACAGGGCATACAACACCAATTCTGCTTAATCGCAATTCAGCGAGAAGTTTTATATCCGACACACCGTTCAAGCGTGCAGGTTCATTCATCCTGATGCTACAAAAGGGTGCGGGAAGCAGTTATGATGCGTCGGAGTTGATGAAATCAGAATATGGTATACACAGTTTCAGAGTGCCCGATTCATATATGACGGCTCCCGACTGCAAGACCTCGATGAATCCGACATTCGCGAGCAATTCAATTGCAGCAGCAGAAACGATCTTTGAACAATATTGGTCATATATAAACTTCAGGCTCAGGTCTCCAGTTCAAAATGATACGACAATTTCAGTAAAATTCAATATTCCGGTCGCGGGTATGTTCTATTATCTTGATGGCTCGATAGAGCCGTCGGAGGAGGCTGTGAACGAGGTTTCGGTAAATTTGCAGAAAGGCCGGGATAACTTCTTTCTTCCGGTTCCTGCACCGTCGGAGACGAATGACAGTCTGACATGTTCGGTGTTTGGTCGTTATTTTGAGATTCCTTCAATCAAAAAAGATGAAACTGTCATAGTTGGCGACACAATCGTCTCAGAACAACCAATTCAGCCCGGTGGCACACAAAAACCAAAGCCCGATGAAAAGGGTGATGACGATGATGAAATGGAAGACACAGTTCTGGATGACTGGTATTGGAGCGATGATCGTAAGGAGGACGGTGATTCCGATGGATATAAACCGCATGTGTCAGGAAAACCATGGGGACGGCTTAAAATCAACTTCTACAAAAAAGGTAGTTCCAAAATTGACGACGGCGGTTCTCAAATTCCGTTCAGAATATATATTGAAGATAAGGCACAACGCATCGGAGACCGGATGTTCATTGATGAGGTTCCTCAGTATATTCCACACAACACGAAATTCCGTCTCTCCAGAAAAATTCCGGCATGCTCACGTTTCGTAGTGCTCGGCATGCCTTACGGAGAGCATGATCTTGAAATATCATTGAAATTCGGCACCGGCCGGATTCTGCGAAAATATAAAGTTCATGTCAACTCATCGGCGGAAATAACACTCGAAGATCCTCTTTTTGACGAAAATTGCTGCGACTGTGACGACGAAAAAGATGAGTTCTCATCGACTCGCGGTTTAAAAGCAAAAATTGACAGTGCCAATGTCGCAAACGGCTTTGTAAATCAGTTTGGTCGATCATTGATAAAGACCGATATAGTCAATGAGAACGGTGTTCTTGAGATTATTTGTAACAGGGAGAATCGGGCATCGTTGATTGCGGTCGGTTTGATACAAAGAGAGCCATGGCGCAGAGGAAAACTACCTCATAATAATCCCTACACATTCAAAGACGAACCGGAAAAACCATTCCCACGGGCGTCAGTAAATGAATCTAAGGTCAGTCTACCGGTTGTGATATCACATGTCGATAATATCCAGAGACTGATTGTTCGCGATACTCCGATTACAAAATTGACAATCGAAGGGTGCAGGTTCTTGAAAGAAATCGTGGTGTATGGCAACTCGATAGAAGAACTTGAAATAATCAATTGTGGAAAGCTGGAGACAGTTATTGTTCCTTTGAACCGTATCAAAACTTTGAAAACCAGGTGTTGTCAGAATATCAGGAAATTAATTTGCTCTGCAAACAGCCTCTCTGAATTGGAACTGAAAAACTTTCCGTTGCTGAAATTTCTGGACTGCAGCTTTAACGATCTGGATTCACTTGATTTGCGCCGTAATCCTGATCTGAAGGCGATAGCGTGCATCTATAATAATCTGAAAGTACTTGATATGAGCAACAACGGATTGATTCACAAAATATCATGTTCTGCCAACAATAACATAAAGCTTGTTCCGTCATTGCAGGAAAATGCACAATGTGAAGACATGCACAGACCGTTGTATTATTTCTTGAATTATCTCAACTTGACCGGAATACGTGAAGATTTAAGATACCTCAAACAATAACCAATTATATTTACAATGAAACTGAAACCGATATTAGTTATGGCAATAGCGTTAGCTTTTGTCGCCCCCCAGTTGACAGCCCAGAGCTTTCTGAACAAAATGAAAAAGAAAGTGGAGACTGTTACCAAAACAATCGATGATGCAAAATCAAAAGTAGATAAAACGACAAGGTCGGTCGGCATTGACAACCGCACGGCAAACAACGGAGACAATGGTGACGGGTTGTCTGGAAATGAAAATTCTCAGTCAAAAGATCGGTCAGAAGATAAACGGCATCCGACATTGACTCTTGGTAAGTTTGAAGAGGAATTTAATCTTGATCCGAGAAAAGCGGAATTTAAAATAGCCAGGGAGAGAGGAGGTCACGGTGATCTCGAACTTGGCGATTTTCATGACGGCAGAGCAATGGTCAAAGATGGAAAGACAAGTTATTTCATCGACAGGAAAGGAAACAAGTATATGGTTGACCAATTCTATCTCGAATCCGATAGAAAAATGAGACCGCGTTTCAGCAACGGTCGTGCCCTTGTGAAAACCGAAGTCGCTTACATGATAGTGGACACGTTGGGAAACATAATAAAGAAATTTGACAGAACCGGAATAAGAGATGCTTTTGGCTTTGATGCAGGTGTCGGTGCTATTTTATATGAAGACAACGCGGTCAGGGGCATTAATTCGCGACTTCAGTTCATCGACACTAACGGAAATAACATTTTCCCGTTGGCATCCCATAAGGGCTATATCCAGAGCATTTCACTCGTCTTCGGCTCTGAAAGAGAAGGAATGAGGGCCTATAAACGGTTTGATCCCGCAACGAAAATAGCCCGCTTCGGCTTTATCAATTCTAAAGGACAGATTGCGGTAAAACCACAATTTGCAAAAGTGAAAGATTTCCACAACGGGCTTGCCGCTGTTCAGGAAAGCACAGTCAAGAGTTCGACCGATATTTTAGATATCGGTGGCCTCTGGGGCTTCGTTGACAAGAAAGGTAACATGGTGATTCCGTTCACATTCAGCAATGAACCTTCAGATTTTCATAACGGAATCGCAATCGTGAAAACACGTGATGGACGGCAGTGTCTGATCGACACGCTTGGAAACAATGTCAAGATCATAGATAAAGACATGAAGTTCTTAGGCTTCAATGACAGCGGAATCGGTCTGATTCTAAATTATAGTGCCGGAACATTCGGGGATAGCTGGAATGAACGGGTGACCTATGCTGTGAAAGACAATTTGGATAATAAAATCGCCTACGTGGAAAAAACGTATGATATAGTACAGGATAACGACGGTGAGTTTTATTATAAAACCGGTTTCGCTCCGATGTTATATGGTAAACTGAACCCTGAAAAGATGTCGGTTGATCATGTGGGACAGACCGGATTCTATAGTGAAGGATTGGCTCCGACTATAAACGGGTATGTCGACGAAGATGGTCAATATGTCATTTTGTTTACTGAAAGCATTTTCTGACAGACTGAGCGGTAGCGGAACTATATCACACTGAAGAATCTATTGATAGCATTCGAGAGCCGTCTGCAACTCCCTGATCATCATTGCACGGAGTTCAGGCGGCTCCAATACTGTGATGCGTGATCCGTGGGAGAGAAGTTCCTCGACAAAGTCGGGGGTGAGCCGCAATTCATAGGTGAATATTGAAAAACCGTCGTGAACCATTTCACGCTGGCTGTGGTGGAGCGGCAGTGCCCTGAGATATTTTGCCTGACGCGGCTCCACACGCAACACGACGTGGTGTATGGTACCCTGGTTGAACACAATTCCGAACGAGTTGCGGCAATATTCGCCGGCATCGAAGTTTTCGGGCAGAGAGAAAGAGTCTTCAAGCACCGACACTCCGCTCATGCGGTCGAGCGCGTATGTCTTTACGCGTCCGTCAGCGACGTTTCGTCCGGTTATGTACCACCTCTGACGGAATATTTTGAGAAAATAGGGCTCGATAACCACTCCGTTGGTCGGGGTCGAACGTGTGTAGGGGTGATAGTTGAAGCGTATGGCCCGGTTGGCTTTCAGCGCGTCGATAAACGAGTGGAGGTGTTCGCGTGCCGACGGAACATCTTCGAGAAAAATGCGGTCAGACACCTCCCGGGCATCGCTTAGCGCATTTCTCACCGCGGTTGTGTTTAGCACCCAGTCGGTCACGCTCGCCCCGTCTTTCTCGGGTTCGTCAATATAGTACTCGAAAGTGCGGGGATCGCACTCGATGTTTACGTTGAACAAATCTTCAAGAGCGCGGCAATAGTTGTAGAACGACCGTCGCGGAATCGGTTTCCCGTTAGAAAAATGTGACTTGAGCCACCTTCTGTTCAGTTCTTCGCGCGTGATGCGGCCATAGCGGCGAATCGTGTCCATGAGCCACACATAGCGGGCAAACAAGTCGTTAGCCACGCTGCGGTTCCCCTTTCTCGGCTATGTCTGCCGGATGATATCCGATAGCGAGCAGTCTCAGTCCGATCATTGTCACGGCTGCATTGATTATGAGCAACTCGAAACTGGTGTGGTAGTCAAAAAGCCGGAGCAGAACATCTTGAATCACCCACGACAGAGCGGGGGCGGCCACACAGACTATCGGCACAAACCGGTCGCGCACCGGATGTTTGAAAAACAATCCGAAGGTGAACAGGCCGAGAATAGGCCCATAGGTATATGATGCCAGGGTGTAGACGGCAGAGATAGCGTCCTGGTTGCTCAGATAGTAGAACACGACGATGACCAGGCCCATGATTGCCGACATTGCGAAATGCACACGTTTGCGCACCTTTGTCAACTTGTCGTCGGCATAGCGGCGTTGTCCGTCGAGAATGTCTACAGTGAATGATGTTGTCAGGGAGGTGAGTGCCGATCCTGCGGCTGAATAGGCGGCTGCGATCAGACCGACAATGAACAGAATGCCGACAATGACAGGCATGGAGCTGTGTGAGGCCACGATAGAGAAAATCGAGTCGGTTTTCTCGGGAATGTCGATCTGGTTACGCTCGAGAAACATGACGAGCAGTGTTCCGAGAACCAGAAACAGTGCGATCACAAAAAACATCAACACTCCGCTGACCATGAGATTTTTCTGGCTTTCCTTTGAGTCGCGGCAGGCAAGACTTCGCTGCATCAGATCCTGGTCGAGGCCGTTGCAGGCGATCGCCATGAAGATGCCAGCGATGAACTGTTTCCAGAAATAAGATCCCGACTTGACGTCATCAAAGAAAAACAGCTTCGAGGTCGAGTGGTTTTTGATCGCCGACAGTGTTTCGGAGGCTGAGTAGCCGAGATTGACCGAGACGAAATAGATACACAAGATGACCGACATGATCAGGCAGAAGCTTTTCAGATTGTCGGTCCAGATTATCGATTTGACTCCTCCCTGGGCCGTATAGAGCCAGATCAGGGCTATCGTGACTATGACGTTCAGCTCAAACGGAATGTGAAGCGGCTCGCACACAAGCCCTTGCAACACAACGCACACGACGAAGAACCTGACGGCGGCACCGAGCATTTTCGAGGCAAAGAAAAACCATGCTCCGGTGCGGTATGTGCTCTGTCCGAAACGTCCCTCGAGATAGCCGTAGATAGAGACCAGGTTGCGTTTGTAGAATATCGGAATCAGCACCACGGCGATCAGAAAGAAGCCGACGATGAAGCCGAGAATCATCTGAAGGTAGGCATAGCCGTTGTTGACGACCATGCCGGGCACCGAGATGAACGTGACGCCCGAGATCATGGCTCCGATAGTGGCGAAGGCAACCATTGGCCACGGGGTCTTGCGGTCGCCCGAGAAAAAGGTCTTGTTGTCGCTCTTGCGTGAAGCGAAGTGTGAGATTGTCAGCAGCAGCACGAAATAGGCCGCGATTGTGATGATGACGGTTAATGGTGACATCGTTTTGCAGGGTTAGTGATTTGGGTCACACTGCCACCGGTGCCGCGATGTGGGGGTGCGGATCGTAGTCGGTCAGTGTGAAGTCTTCAAATTTGAAATCGAAAATGTTTTTTACATCGGGGTTGAGGTGCATCTTCGGCAGCGGGCGCGGTTCGCGACCGAGCTGAAGTCTGACCTGTTCGAAATGGTTGCGGTAGATGTGGGCGTCGCCGAGGGTATGGATAAATTCGCCAGGCTTCAGTCCGGTGACCTGTGCGGTCATCAACAGCAACAAGGCATAGGAGGCGATGTTGAACGGCACTCCAAGAAATGAGTCGGCACTGCGCTGATAGAGTTGCAGACTCAGTTTGCCGTCAGCGACATAAAACTGGAAAAAAGCATGACATGGCGGCAGATTCATGTTGCCGAGGTCGGCCACATTCCACGCGCTGACAATGATGCGCCGCGAGTCGGGATTGTGTTTGATTGTCTCCACGGCCTCGGTGATCTGGTCAATGAACGTTCCGTCGTAGGCCGGCCATGAACGCCATTGGTAGCCGTAGATGTGGCCTAAGTCACCCGTCTCGGGGTCGGCCCATTCGTTCCAGATTCTGACACCGTTATCCTGAAGATATTTCACATTGGTGTCTCCGTTTAGAAACCACAGCAATTCGTGGATTATTGATTTCAGGTGGAGTTTCTTGGTGGTCAGCAACGGGAAGCCCTCGCTGAGATCAAATCTCATCTGGTAGCCGAAGACGCTTCGTGTGCCGGTGCCGGTGCGGTCATCTTTGTCTGTGCCGTGTTCCAATATGTGGTTGAGAAGTTCGAGATATTGTTTCATTTCCTCTTTTTGATATTCAAGGCTCAAAGTTACGAATTAGAGCGGGCAATTGCAAATATTTGAACCTGCACACGGCGGTGACCGTCATCAGACGCTCACTTGAGGATTCCCGACTGGGTGGCTTCGACACGTTTGAGAGCCTCGTCGGCTTTCACCTTCTTGCCGTAGCTGAGAGAGTATGTCAGCGTGAACATGAAGTTGCGGTGAGCCGATGAACTGTAGTTCTGACGCAGGTTGTAGTAGATGTCGCCGTCGGTCACGCTGCGGCCTCCTTTCCATGAGTCTGACAAGAAATTGATGGCATAGGCTCTGACAACGAGATTCTTGTGGCTGTAGCCCACGAAGATATTATAGCTTTCGCGATTGATAGTTTCCATGAACGCGCTGTAGAAACGGCCTGGCGACGAGTATCTTGCCCCCACATTGAATTTTGATTTATAGTAGGTCACGCCGGCGGTCCATGACAGAATCGAGGTATCGAGGTGGCGTTGGCCGCTTTGCCGGTAGAATGTCGGACGCACCGACAGCGATGTGACCAGCGACCGTTTGAGGAAGCGGCCTGTAAGGCTGAGGGTCGGAGTCGTCGAGGTGAACGAGCCGTTGTTGGTGTAGCTTTGAATCATCACGGGGCGCCCTTCGCCGTCGGTAGAGGGGGTCCATCGGTAGACCGCCGTGTTGCGATGTTTGCTGAACTGAAGGTTGAATCCCAACGTCATCGTGCGGCTCAGGTTGTATCTGGCCGAAAGCATCAGACAGTCATTGAAGTAGTTTTTCAGATCGGGATTGCCGGCTATCCATTCGATTTCAGAACGTCTGACAATGTCGGGACTGCGTTGATCGACGCTGTATGATACCACCTGGCGGAACAATGACAGCTGGGTCGACAGTTTGTTTGACGGATTCCAGAAAAGGGCGACGTAGGGGTTCACCCAGAAGTCCTCGCTCTTTTTGTCGTTTATGGCGGTTTGCTGGTAGTTGAACCGCAAGGTGGCGTAGATGCCGACTTCGCCGATGTTGAAATCGACCGACGGTGAGGTGTTTACCGTTGACTTGCGCATTCGCGAGTGCGACGGAGTGGTGCCGTTATAGTCGAGATTGTTGCCGAGGGTGTTGGCCAAGACATCATATCCGACGTTGAAGATTCCGAACTGCCGGTTTGCCGCCACTAATCCCTTGACATACCACGCGTCTTCAACCGCGTTGTTGACAATCGCCCCGTTGTCGTCGGCCGAGTAGCGGGTGTTGCTGTGGCGTCGGGTGTAGGAAGCGTTTCCCGAGACCATGAGAGTGTAGCCGCGGGGTAGTGCGAAATAATAGTCACCGCTCCACGACGGGGTGGCGGCCTGTGACCGGGCTGACCGGCTGAAACGTCCCGACGGATAGACCGATGAGAAATCGACCGTTCCACGGCTGTCTGACCCGGGTGAGTGGTCAAACGAGAATCCGACTGTGTTGCTGACCGACGCCTTGTCACTGCCGTAGACCATGCGTAACGTGGCGTAGGGGTTCTCGCTGAAATCACGGCTGAAATCTGACTTCTCAGTGCGTTTGATCTCCCGGTCGCCGAAATCAAAGATTTTCAGATCGTCGTGGTTGTTGCGCGACGACTTGCGGTAGCCGTAGCCCGCCGCCAGATCGTATGTCATGCTCTTGTAGGTCAGTTTGGACGCGAGGCCGTAGTCGCCGCGGTTGTTGACAACGTATTGTCCGGCTGTCAGTTTTGTGTAGCCGCCGAGATTATATGCGTCGAGAATGATGTTGATCACGCGGTGGTTCCCCCTGAATCTGATGTCGGTCGGAAAATCGATATATTCGACCTTTTTCACATCGGCCGGAAGAATGTTCTGCACATCGTTGGCCGTTGCCGGCAGATTGTTTATGAACACGGCGATGCCTTCGCCCCAGGCTGTCTCTATTTTCTTGTCGAGCACGTCGACCGTGACATTGTCGAGAGCCATTCCGTCGAGCAACTCAAATCCGCCTGCCGACGCCGTTTTGACCGTCTTTGCCGGCAGATAGGTCACGGTGCGGCCGTTTGTAATGCGGTCGCCGGCGGTGACTGTCACTTCGTCGAGCTGCTTTGACTTACGGTTCATCACGACCGCAATCTCACGTTCACCGCCTATCTCGACCACCGCCTCTTCCATGCCGGCTAATGTGGCTTTCAACACCGTCGCTCCGGCAATGTCATCAAAACCGAAACGCCCCAGCGAGTCTGTCACCGACAACGCGACAGGCTTCGTGGCGCCGGGGGCGAATATCCCGACTGAAACAAATTCGACAGGTTCGCCCGACTGTCCGGTGACAGTGCCACGCAGTTCGCGCCCGTTGACTTGCAGCAACGTGCCTAAAAAAATGATTGTAAACAGTAGTCGTGACATGAGGGGGTGGTGTTAGTTAAGGTGGATATTGGAGATTATTGGAGCGTAACATGCCGATTCTTCGCAAAGATAGTCACAATAGTTAAAAAAAACAACAGTTAGCTTCACTATAGGGTACAAAAAAAATCGTGAAAGATATCACGATTTGTTGAAATTATAATACTTGCGTAGTTATTCGCTAAAAAGGGGACGGGTATAAACGTCATCGCGGCGTTTTATGTCCCTGATTGTGTGTGTTTGTCTCAGATTTCGTGGGGATATTCATAAAGCTTTGCAGCTTCGGTGAAATACCAGACAAACGCTTTTTTAAACAATTTGGTTACTTTCATAATGTAAATCATTTTAAAAGTGAAACGTCTGTTTCTTAATTGTAGCGATGTGCCGACATTATCTCATTTTGCGGTGCGGGTCTCGCAGGGTGCAGTCGCCGGTAACTCTGAATGAGTCGTGGCTTACTGCTTCATGAAGAATGTGGCGCATCTCAGATCTGAATGTTTGAAACATGTTGATCATAACTTTAAAATTTTAATTAAACCTAAACAAATCTTTTTCACTGACTCTTCAGTGATGAATCATAGATATAACACTTAAAAACGCTGCAAAGTTAGATGAAATTTGCGAAAATATGCTTAAAAAACATGTTCTTTAACATGTTTTCTTTGAACCTCTGTTGATTATCAAGAGGTTATGAATGTTAAAACTGATGTGTTAAATTTAAGAATTGCGATCAGTTACTTAAAGCTGTTCACGACATCGGCCACATTCCTGATCTGATTGGGTGACATTGCCTGATTCAGCGGCAGAGAGAGACATTTGTCTGCGACGATCCGGGCGACAGGCATGTCGAGATGACTGAGCGAATCGGCATAGCAAGGCTGACGGTGGGGTGGTGTCGGGTAGTTGATGTCGGTGGCGACACCATTGTCGGCAAGGAACCGTCGGAGTTCATCGCGCCGGTCGGTCAAAACGACAAACTGATGCCAGACATGTTCGGCGGAATCAGCCGGTGTTTCAGGTAATTTCACTGCCGGGTTGTCGATTGACCCGAGATAGATTCCGGCCAGATTTCTTCTGCTGTCGCTTATGTGGTTGAGGTCGGGAAGTTTTACAGTCAGCACTGTCGCCTGCATCGGGTCGAGGCGGCAGTTGTAGCCACGGTAGACGTTGTGGTAGCGGCGGTCGGTGCCATAGTTTGCCAAGGCTCTGACGGTGTCGGCAAGCAGTCGGTCGTTTGTCGTTACGGCTCCGGCATCTCCCATTGCTCCGATGTTTTTAGTGGGGTAGAAGCTGAAGGCCGCCGCGTCGCCGAGGTTGCCCGACATTGTTCCACTGAAACTTGCGCCGATCGATTGGGCGCAGTCTTCGACAACGATCAGACCTTGGCGGTCTGCAATCTGTTTCAACTGTTTGGACCAACAGACCCGCCCATAGAGGTGGACTGTCATTATGGCGCGGGTGCGGTCGGTGAGTGCATCTTCGATTTTCGAAATGTCGAGATTCAATGTCGAGATGTCGGCATCGACAGGAACCGGCACCAATCGTGCGCGGCTGATGGCGAGAACCGATGCTATGTAGGTGTTGGCAGGCACGATCACCTCGTCGCCCTCTTTCAGACGTCCGAGACATTTGTATGCCTCCAGAATCAGGAACAGTCCGTCAAGACCGTTGCTGACACCGACACAGCACTCAGTGCCGATCGTGTCGGTCATCATTTTTTCAAAACGCCCGTTCTCGTCACCTCCGATATAGCGGCCCGACAATGCTACTTCGGTCAGACGGCGTGTGATGGCATCCATGTAGGGGCCGTTGATCTGTTTCAGATCGAGGAACGGAATCTCAGTCATCGCGGTAGTTTTTCGGCGGTCAGTTTCAGAAAACGGTCATAGTCGCGCACATAGTCGTCCTCGTCATATTTCTCTGATGTCAGCACCAGCGAGACCGCTCCCGACGAGAAGTTGTTTAGTTCACGCCAGATGCCGGCCGGAATGTAAAGAGCCTCATAAGGGTGTTTCAGGGTGAAGGTACGACGGTTGTGCCCGTCGTCGAGAACAACATCGAAGCAGCCTCCGGCGGCTATGATGAATTCACGGGCTTCGTGGTGGGAATGTCCGCCGCGGTTGGAATCTCCAGGCACATCATAGAGATAGAAAACACGCTTTACGGCAAACGGGGTCGTGTCGTCGTTCTGAACGACGGTCAGCGAACCGTTTTCATGACGGTGGCGCGGCAGACTGACCATGCGGCAGTCGTCGAGCATTGAAACGGAATGGTTATCAGGTGTTTTCATCGGCTATTGTCTTGAAAAGGTCGAAATCGTTGATGTAGTCATCGGCGTCATAAAGAGTTGACGACAGCACCATGGCGACCGAGTTGGTCGAGAAATTGTCAAGTTCGCGCCATGTCAGCGGCGGAAGATAGAGCCCGTAGTAAGACCGGGCGAGGTGGTGACGTCGGGTCGTTCCGTCGGGTCGGGTCACGACGACATCGAAGCTGCCCGAGAGAGCGACGATGAGCTGACATTGGGTGTAGAAGGCATGTGGGTCGCGCGAACGGCCTCCGGGAACGTCATAGATCCAGTAGCATCGGGCGATGTCAAACGGCACATGGTCGCTGTTTTGAATGAACGAAAGATTGCCGCGCGGATCGCAGACTTTCGGCAGGTTTATGATAGTCGTTTCAGTCGGTCTTTCCATTGTTCAGGTGGTGGTTGGCAAGGTTTGCGAGATATTGTCCATATTCTGTCGACGCCATCGGTGCCGACAGGTCGAGAAGTTGGCTGGCGGTGATGAAACCGCGGCGGAATGCCACTTCCTCAAGAGCAGCCACATAAAATCCCTGGCGTTTCTGTATAGCCTCTATAAACGATGATGCCTCCATGAGCGAGTCGACGGTGCCGGTGTCGAGCCATGCGAACCCGCGGCCGAAGCAGCTGACGTTTAGACGCCGCTGGGCGAGATAGTGTTGATTGACCGATGTTATCTCGAGCTCTCCGCGTTGCGAAGGTTTTACCGCGGCCGCGACATCGACCACATCGCCCGGATAGAAGTAAAGGCCTACTACCGCCATATTGCTCTGTGGCACTGCCGGTTTTTCGACAATCGAGATTGCTTTGCCCGATTGGTCGAGAGTGACGACTCCGAAGCGTCGCGGATCTTTCACCGGATAGGCGAACACCGTTGCCTCGCGTCTGTCGCGTGCGTTGTCGAGCGCGTCGACAAGCATGCCCGTGAAACCTTGTCCATAGAAAATGTTGTCGCCTAAAACGAGGCAGGCGTCATCGCCGTCGAGAAAATCGCGTCCGATCAGAAAGGCCTGTGCGAGTCCTTCAGGCCGTGGCTGCGGTGCATATTCGATCGACAGGCCGATATGCGATCCGTCGCCCAACAGGCGTCTGAATCCGGGCAGATCGCCGGGGGTCGAGATTATCAGAATCTCACGTATGCCGGCAAGCATGAGAACCGACAGCGGATAATATATCATCGGTTTGTCGTAGACCGGAACAAGTTGTTTTGAAATGGCGCGTGTGATCGGGTAAAGCCGTGTGCCCGAGCCGCCGGCGAGAACGATGCCTTTCATGACGTTTGAAAAAAAACTGCGGGACCGACCGTCGGGCTGTTGTCTGACGTGCCGGTCCCGTTGTGGTCTTGTAATGGATATTAAATTTTTGATCCTTTATTGAACAGTCTGACTATTTCGCCGATCCAGAGAACAGACGATGTCGCCAGAATGATCACAACCCAGTCTGTTACCGAGATCGGTGTGACATTGAAGAACTCTCCGCCGATGTTGACAATCAGCAACTGACCGAGGAAGATGACAAGGGCGATGATGCCGAACTCGCTGCAGCCGCGCAGGTTGAGTGCCGACCGGTTGGTTGCGAAAGCCCTGGCGTTGAACATGTTCCAGAATTGCAGGAAGACGAAGATCGTGAAGAACATCGAGAGCTCCTTGGCCGACAGCGTCGGTTGGTGAATGTCTTGTGGTATGAATGAGAAAATCTGGGTTATTGACTGAACGTCGTAGTGTTCGAAGATGTAGAGAATCGCGAGCAGCAACAGGAAGAAGATTCCGCCGACACCGATGATTGATTTCCACATCGGTCGGTTGATAATGAAATCCTCACGGTTGCGCGGTTTGTCGTTCATGACTTGTTCGCTCGGCGGAAGCGAGGCGAGAGCCATGGCGGCAAATGTGTCCATGATCAGGTTCACCCAAAGCATCTGGGTCACTGTCAACGGTGATTCAGTTCCCATGAATGCGCCGGCCAGCACTATGAAGCAGGCGGCGACATTGACAGTCATCTGGAAGAGAATGAACCGTTGGATGTTGCGGAACAGCGAACGTCCCCACATGACTGCGCGGCCGATCGATGCGAATGAGTTGTCGACGATCGTGATGTCGGAGGCTTCCTTGGCTACCGAAGTTCCGTCGCCCATCGACAACCCGACATGTGCGGCTTTGAGTGCCGGTGCGTCGTTTGTACCGTCGCCGGTAACGGCCACTACCTGGCCTTTCTTCTGGAGACTCTCGACCAGACGTTTTTTGTCCATCGGGCGTGCGCGTGCAATGATCTTTAGATCCATGACGCGGTCGGCGAGCTCGCTGTCGCTGAGAGCTGCGAACTCAGGTCCGGTCATGATGTTGCGGTCGGTGTCGGTCGGTTTCCAGAGGCCGATCTGACGTCCGATTTCTTTTGCCGTTCCGGGTGTGTCGCCTGTGACGATCTTGACATTGATTCCGGCGTTGATCACTTCGCCCACGGCCTCGGGCACATCGCCGCGCACCGGATCGGCGATCGCGACTATGCCGGCGAATGTCAGATTGGTGGCGACGACGGCTGAGTCTCTGAACGTTGCATCACCGGGCTCGAGAATCTGGTATGCGAAACCGAGGGTGCGCATTGCCTGGTTCTGATAGTCGAGCAACTGTTTGTCTATGGTGGCCTTGTCGACGTCTCCGGCTGTTTTGCGACAGAGTCCGTAAACAATTTCCGGAGCACCCTTGACAAACAAGATTGTCTTGCCTGTCGTCTTGTCTTTGGCAATGGTAGCCATGTATTTACGCTCGGTTGTGAACGGCAGTTCCTCGACCATTTCGGTCTCTGCCTTGAGCTTGCGGTAGTCAAGACCGTTGGCTCTTAGCCACAACAGCAACGCGCCTTCGGTCGGATTGCCGAGAGCGGCAGGTCTGTCGGGGTTGGAAAGGTCAAGCTGGGCGGTAGAGTTGGCTGCTATGCCGAGGGTGATCAGGTGTGAGGTCTCGTTGTCGCCGAGTTTCTGGTCTTTGTCGAGACCATAGAAATTTGTCTTGTAGACCTGCATCTGATTTTGGGTCAGGGTGCCGGTCTTGTCGGTGCAGATGACGGTTGTCGCGCCCATGGTCTCGCAGGCGTGCATTTTTCTGACAAGGTTGTTTGTCTTGAGCATGCGGCGCATTGAGTAGGCGAGGCTCAGTGTAACGGCCATCGGGAGTCCTTCGGGAACAGCGACCACGACAAGTGTGACAGCGATCATGATCGTCTGAAGGAAGTAGGCGGCGAAATGCACCCATTCAAACGGGCCGTCGACATCGGAGCCGAGGAAATAAATCAGACAGCGTCCGATGATGATCAGGGCCGCGAAGCAGTAGCTTATTTTGGTGATCAGGTCACCCAGACCGTCGAGTTGCTCGTTGAGCGGGGTCTTGACGCTGTCGTCAATCTGTGCCGCCTCAAAAACTTTTCCGTTTTCTGTGGCGTCTCCGACGGCATAAACTTTCATGATGCCGTGGCCTTCCATAACCTTTGTGCCTCTCATCACGTGGTTTGACGGGAATGTGGCGTCTTTGTCAAACCGCGAGTGATCGGTGGTCTTCTCACATACAGGCTCACCGGTGAGCGACGATTCGTCGACGCTCAGCGTGACAGCCTCGAGCAGTTCGCCGTCGGCCGGAATCTCTTCTCCGGTGGTTATGATGACGATGTCACCGACAACGACATCTTTTTTCGGTATCTGGATTGTGTTGCCGTTTCTGATCACCTGAACCGGCTCGTCGTCATTTACCTGATTCAGAAGAGAGAACTCGCGGTCGGCCTTCAGCTCGAAAAAGAAAGCCAGACCGGTGGCGAGCAAGATCGCGATGAATATGCCGACAGGTTCGAAAAAGACTGAAGCTCCTTCATCGAGTCCGAAATATTCATAGCACGAGATGCCTACGGATAGCACGCCGGCGATGAGCAATATGATGATCAACGGATCGCTGAATTTATCAAAAAAGCGAGCCCACAGAGATTCCTTGGCAGGAGGAGTGAGAATGTTTATGCCGTGTTGCTTCCGGCTTTCGATTACCTGAGAGTCGGTGAGGCCTTTAAGTTCGGTTGGTTGTTTTGACATAGTCTATCTTTGGTTAGTTTTATTCAATCAAATGGTCACGCGCCGGGTGACATTGCCCGCGCGGAGAATGTAGATTCCGCGTGACGACATGTGAATGCGGTGCGTCCCGGGCTGTATGGTCTCTGATGAGATTATCTGTCCGAGAATGTTGAAAATCTTGATCTGAATAGGCTTCTGGGTTGTGATGTAGATCCAGCCGTCCTTGACTGCAATGTCGATTTGCTCGCTCTCGATTGTCTGAACCTCAGTCTGGGGGACATTGCGGCGCGGAGTCTCCTCCCACCCATAGGCAGACGAAGTGAAAGCGGCCGATGCGGCACACAACAATGCTATGACAGTCAGACGGTTTTTCATTCTCGTTCTGTTTAAGCGTCAAATTTACGAATTATTCACAGATTTCACAACATTACTTGCGAAAATGTCGAGTTTAGAGCATCAACATGTAAATTGCCTTTGTCTCTACGGGGCTCAATTTGCGGTAACCGCCGACCAAGTCACCCTTGTTTTCGTGGAGTTTGGAGACGAGAAGGTCGATGTCGGGTGACGCTATTCCAAGCTCGGCAAACGATACCGGAAGGCCGATCGACCCGAAAAAGGCTTTCAACGCAGACACACCTTCGAGTGCGGCGCCTTTGTCATCGCGGTTTTCGACTCCGAACACCCGGCGGGCAAACTGCGCTGGTTTTGAAGGCGCGACGTCGGCCATGAATGTGAGCCATGCGGGGAACACGACAGCCAGTCCTGCTCCGTGGGTGACATTGTAGACCGCGCTTATCTCATGTTCCATGAAGTGGCTGGTCCAGTCTTCGGCGCGTCCGCAGCCGCAGATTCCATTGTGGGCCAGTGTTCCTGCCCACATTATGTTTGCACGTGACTCATAATCGTCGGGAGTGGCCATGACTTTGGCTGCTTCCCCTATAATGGCTTTCAGAAGACCTTCCGACAGGCGGTCGGTGACCTCAACGTTGTCGGTGGGTGAGAAATAGCGTTCCATTATGTGGGCCATCATGTCGGCGATGCCCGATGCGGTCTGATAGGGCGGAAGAGTGCAGGTCAGGGCAGGATTCATCACTGCGAATTTCGGACGAAGCACCATGTCGGTTCTCAGGCTGATCTTGTGGAGACCGTCGATACGGGTGATGACAGAGTTTCCCGAACCCTCGCTGCCTGCGGCCGGAATGGTGAGCACTACGCCGACAGGCAGTGCTTTCTCAACCGGAGTCTTACCGGCATAGAAATCCCAGAAGTCGCCATCATAGAGTGTGCCGGCGGCAATGGCTTTGGCAGTGTCGATGACTGAACCTCCGCCTACGGCGACAAGTCCGTCGATTTTTTTCTCGCGTGCAAGAGCGATGCCTTCATAGACACGGTCGTCTGTCGGGTTTGGCTTGACGCCGCCCAGCTCGCAGAATGTGACACCGGCATCGGTCAGCGACAGTCTGACCCTGTCGAGCAGTCCGCTGCGAATTGCCGATTGTCCGCCGTAAACAAGCAGAACGTTGTGTGATTTCATTTCGCCGGCAGTGAGCCGGCCTGTCTCTTTCTCTGTGTCACGCCCGAAAAGATAGCGTGTGGGGGTGCAAAAGGTGAAGTTGTTCATTTCGATAATAAGATATTAATCATTTCAAAGGCTGTCAGGCCTGTCAGCGGATGCCGCCAGCCGGGAGAGAGTTCGGACAATGGTTGTAGAACGAACATTCTCTGGTGAAGACGGGGGTGGGGCAGGGTGAGCCGCGGGGTTTCGACAATCATGTCATCGGCGCAGATGATGTCGATGTCGATGTTTCGGTCAATGTAGTTTCCGCTGTCGTCGCGGTGGGGTGTGGCTCCCAGTTGCCGCTCTATGTCATTAAGACGGTCAAGAAGCTGTTCCGGTTCAAGATCGCACTCGATTTCGACACCGACGTTGATGAACCTGTTGTCTGACTCAAAACCCCACGGTTCGCTTTCGATCTGACTTGATACTCTTGTGCCGACGGTTTCTGGCATAGATGAAATCAAGGCGACCGCCGAGCCTATGATGGCTGTGCGGTCGCCTGTGTTTGATCCGATGTTCAGGTGGTATATCACAACTGACGGTTTACCTCGACCTCTTCAAACGCTTCGATCATGTCTCCGATCTTCAGGTCGTTGTAGCCTGCGATCGATAGACCGCAGTCATAGCCGGAGGCGACTTCCTTGACATCATCTTTAAATCGTTTGAGCGAGCCGAGTTCGCCGGTGTAGCGAACGATTCCGTCGCGTATCAGGCGCACCTTGCAGTTGCGTTTGATCTTGCCTTCGCGAACGATGGCTCCGGCAATGGTTCCGACTTTCGAGATGTGGTATGTCTCGAGAACTTCGGCTGTTCCGAGCACTTCCTCCTTGATTTCGGGAGCAAGCATGCCGGCCATAGCGTCTTTGACCTCTTCGATAGCCTGGTAGATGACAGAGTAGAGTCTGATCTGAACACCCTCTCTCTCGGCTTCACGACGGGCTGCCTGAGAGGGACGCACCTGGAAACCGATGATGATAGCGTCGGAAGCGGCGGCGAGGGTGACATCGCTCTCGGAGATTTCACCTACGGCTTTGTGGAGAACATTGACCTGGATCTCTTCGGTCGACAGTTTGATAAGCGAGTCACTGAGAGCCTCGATTGAACCGTCGACATCGCCTTTGACGATGATGTTGAGTTCCTGGAAGTTGCCGATCGCACGACGGCGGCCGATATCCTCAAGAGTCAGAATCTTCTTGGTGCGGAGTCCGAGCTCACGTTGCAGCTGTTCTCGTTTGTTGGCGATCTCACGTGCTTCCTGTTCAGTGTCCATGACATTGAATGTGTCGCCTGCGGTGGGAGCGCCGTTCAGACCGAGTATCAGGGCCGGTTCGGCCGGTCCTGCTTCCTTGATGCGCTGGTTACGCTCGTTGAACATCGCCTTGATCTTTCCGAAGTGGGTTCCTGCAAGAATTATGTCACCGACCCGGAGTGTTCCGTTCTGGACAAGGACGGTGGCCACATATCCACGGCCTTTGTCAAGGCTTGATTCGATGATCGAACCGGTCGCGTTTCGGTTGGGGTTGGCTTTTAGGTCGAGCATCTCGGCTTCAAGAAGAACCTTTTCCATAAGCTCGGGTACACCTGTGCCTTTTTTTGCTGAGATGTCTTGAGATTGATATTTACCTCCCCAGTCCTCGACAAGGTAGTTCATGCCTGCCAGCTCCTCCTTGATTTTGTCGGGGTTGGCATGGGGCTTGTCGATTTTGTTTATGGCGAACACAATGGGTACGCCGGCTGCCGATGCGTGGTTGATCGCCTCGACGGTCTGGGGCATCACGTTGTCATCAGCGGCGACGATGATGATACAGAGGTCGGTCACTTTCGCTCCGCGGGCACGCATGGCTGTGAACGCTTCATGTCCGGGGGTATCCAGGAACGTGATGTGGCGGCCGTCGTGCAGTTTCACATTGTAGGCTCCGATGTGCTGTGTGATTCCGCCGGCCTCGCCTGCGATCACGTTGGCTTTGCGTATGTAGTCGAGCAGCGAGGTCTTGCCGTGGTCGACGTGGCCCATGACGGTCACGATCGGCGGACGTGAAACAAGGTCTTCCTCGTCGTCTTCCTCATTGTGGATCGCGTCGCTGACTTCGGCCGAGATATACTCGGTCTCGAACCCGAACTCCTCTGCCACGATGTTGATCGTCTCGGCGTCAAGACGCTGGTTGATCGAGACCATAACTCCGATATTCATGCATGTCGCGATCACCTGGTTGATGGGCACGTCCATCATTGAGGCGAGGTCATTGGCTGTCACAAATTCGGTCAGTTTCAGAATGCGGCTCTCTGCTGCCTCCATTTCGGCGGCTTCGCGTTCGCGGGCGACATTGGCCTCGCGTTTCTCCTTACGCCATTTGACTCCTTTCTTCTGTCCTTTGTCTTTTGAAGTGAGGCGGGCGAGCGTCTCTTTTACCTGACGCTGAACATCTTCCTCGTTGACCTCGGTGTGTACGGGACGTTTCTGACGGTCACTGTGGCGCGGACCTTTCTCACGGCGGTCTTCACGTTTTTTCGCGGGCTGCTGGTTACCATTTCCTGCTTGGGCTGCGGTCTTCTCGATGTCGACCTTCTCCTTGCTGCCGATGCGTTTGCGTTTCTTGCGGTCGCCCTGGGTGCCTCCTTGTTGTGTTCCGCCGGCAGACTGACCCGATTGACCCGCTTTCGCAATGCGCTCGTTGCGACGCTCTTCTTTGGTTTTCTTTTTGGGACGTGTCGACTGATTGAGAGTCGAGAGGTCTATTTTACCAATTATGTTGAGTGACGGACCTGTCGATGGCTGAGTCGGGATAGTGTATATTTCCTCGTTTTTTTCAGCCGGTTTCGGCTCTGCGGCTTTCGGTTCGATGGGTTTTGATTCCGCCACCGGTTTCACCTCTGGCTTTGGCTCAGGCTTCACCTCAGGCTTTGGCTCGGGCTTGGGCTGAGGTTTTGGCTGTGGCTTTGGCTCGGGTTTTGGTTCCGGTTTAGGCTCAGGTTTTGGCTGTGGCTTTGGTTCGGGGGTGACCACGGGCTGTGACTCAGGTTTAGGCTGAGGTTTGGGCTCCGGTTTCACTTCAGGTTTGGATTCAGAATTTGGAGCCTCGACTTTTTTCTCTTCTTTTTTTACCACGGGATTTCCGTGGCGGTCGAGCTCGATTTTACCAAGAATCTTCGGCCGGTTGATTTTTTCAATCGGCGATTTGTCGTCAGAGACAGGGGCGGGCGATTTGGGTGCGGTCTTTGCTGACGGCGTCGTTTTCTTCTCTTTCTGTCGGTCAGACGAGAACTTGTCGGAAGCGTCGCGAAGAGCCTTGTCTTTCTTGAATTCGTCAATTAGAAGGTCAACGACATCGTCCTCGATTCGTGCATTCGGGTTGTCGTCGACAGAGATGTTTTTGGTGCGCAGAAAATCAATCACCGTGGGAAGTGCCACGTTGAGGTCTTTTGCGACTTTGCTGATTTTTGTTCTCGCCATGTAGTGGTTATAGGGTGTTCGAATTGATGTTTTTATTAAAAATTATGACTCAGACCCGGAATCAGTCTTCAAATTCCGCTTTTAGAATGTTCACGACATTGTCAATGGTCTCTTCTTCGAGATCTGATTTCTCAAGAAGCACCTCGCGCGGAGTTGACAGAACGCTCTTGGCGGTCACGCAGCCCATGTCTTTGAGCGCGCTGATGACCCATTCGTCAATCTCGTCTTTGAACTCGTCGAGATAGATGTCTTCCTCGTCGGGTGTTGTCTCGTTGTCGCGGTAAACGTCGATCACATATCCGGTCAGCATCGATGCGAGTTTGATGTTCAGACCGCCTTTGCCGATTGCCAGCGACACTTCTTCGGGACGCAGGAAGACCTCGGCGGTTTTGTTTTCGGCGTCTATTCTGATTGATGATATTTTCGCGGGTGAGAGTGCGCGTTCGATAAACAGCGACGGATTGTTGGTGTAGTTGATCACGTCGATATTCTCGTTGTGGAGCTCACGTACGATTCCGTGTATGCGCGAGCCTTTGACACCGACACACGCGCCGACGGGGTCGATGCGGTCGTCGTAGCTCTCGACGGCTATTTTTGCACGTTCTCCCGGAATGCGGGCGACAGCGCGGATGTTGATCAGGCCGTCGTGAATCTCGGGTACCTCAAGCTCGAACAGACGGCGCAGAAACGCCTCGTTGGTGCGTGAGACTGTGATTTTGGGGTTGTTGTTCTTGTTGTCGACGTTGGCTATGACGGCACGCACGGTCTCTCCCTTGCGGAAGAAATCGCCGGGAATCGACTCGCTTTTCGGCAACAGCAACTCGTTGTTCTCGTCGTCGATGAGCAAGGTCTCTTTTGACCATGTCTGGTAGACTTCGCCCGAGACGAGTTCACCCTCGAGTTCCTTGAATTTGTTGTAGATCGCTTCTTTCTGAAGATCGAGAATCTTTGACTGGAGTGTCTGGCGCAGGTTGAGGATCGCACGGCGTCCGAAGTTGGCGAAAATGATTTCCTTTGTGTGTTCCTCGCCGATCTCGACTTCGGGATCGTCGTCATTGCGTGCATCGGTGAGGCTGATCTGAAGGTTGGGGTCTGTCACCTCGCCGTCGGGAACGACTTCGAGGTTCTGGAAAATCTGAACGTCACCTTTGTCTGGGTTCATGATGACGTCGAGATTCTCGTCGGTTCCGAACATTTTTGCCAATACGTTTCGGAATGATTCTTCGAGAACGCTGATCATTGTCGCCTTGTCGATGTTCTTCAGCTCTTTGAACTCGGCAAAGCGCTCGACCATGTTGGGTGCTTCCTCTTTTTTAGCCATAGTAGTTTTAGGGGTATGATATGTTGTTTTTAATTATTTTTTCTTATTTGAACTGGATCATGTATTTTACCGATTTGACATCGCCGAAACCAAATGTTTCGGGTTGATTGACGATTGTCGGGCGTTTAGCCCCCGGTTCCTTGATCTTTGTAGCGATCTCGACGGTGAAGCCGGTGTCGGAGACCTCGGTCAAAGTGCCGTGCAGTTTGCGACCGTCGCGTGTCAGAACCTCGACTTCGTTGCCGATGTTCTTCACATATTGTTCACGCACTTTGAACGGCGAGGTCAGGCCGGCCGATCCGACCTCGAGTTCATAGTCCTCGTCGTCGCGGTTGAACACCGCCTCGATATCGCGCGTGATTCCCGCGCAGGTGTCAATGTCGATTCCGTCGCGTGAGTCAATCTCGACAACGATGCGGTTGTCGGTGCCGACGGTGATGTCGACAATGAATATGTCTGTTCCGGCGATGGCTTTTTCAACCGTTTCGCGAAGTAGTTGCTTGTCAATCATGTTGAGTTGTTTATAACAAAATGGAGGAAGCTGATGCCTCCTCCGTAAGAATCTATGCAAAGGTAGTCATTTTGTCACCTCTGTGCAAATTCCACCGGTTCATTATTTCATAATCACCCTATTGAATAACAAATATTAACAATATGTAAATTATAATTAAAATAAATTAACACTAAACAACATCGGTTCAATTCGCTGTTGTCATAAAAGTTCAAACCTGAGTGTTTTAGCTCGTCGCAATAGTGAAAATGAATCGGGCTCCTTTGGTGTAGGTAGTGTCGAGCACGACATCACCGCCGAGCAAACGGGCAATCATTCGTGCCACAGTCAGTCCGATGCCCGCGCCGGGGGTTGAACGGCTCAGTTTGACGAAACGGTCGAAGATCACATCTTTTTTCTCGGGCGCGATTCCTATTCCGGTGTCGGTGACGGTGAAAACGGTCAGATTCCGTTCAGCGTCGGCGTGGCACGACAATGTCACAGAGCCTTTTTCGGTGAATTTTGCAGCGTTTGAGAGAAGGCTGATCAACACCTGCTCGACACGTTTGGGATCGGTCGAGGCGATCATCGACGGGTCTTTGATATCAACGTCAATTCTGACACCCGGCTGGAGCCGGTTTCTGACACTGTCGGCGGCAATCTGGCAGAGCTTGGCCACGTTGGCTCCGTGGCATGTCAGGTGAATCGTCGAACTGTCGAGTTCAGAAAGGTTAAGGACGTCGTTGATCAGCGCGGTCAGCAGCTCGCAGTTGAGTTCGATCAGGTTCGAGAATCGCTCGAGATAGCCCTTTTTCTCACCCTCGATGCAATCGACCAACAGACGCGAGTATTCATTTATTGCCTGGAGCGGAACTTTCACATCGTTGCTCATGTTGTTTATGAAATCGCTTTTCTGACGGTTCGCGCGGTCTGCCTCTTCGTTGGCTTTGATGAGTTTATCGTGGAGAGTCTGCGTTTTCTGCCTCTCGGCGTTGAGTTCGGCATCGGTCTGTGAGAGCAATGTCCTAAGCCTCGAGGTTTCGATGTTTGAGCGTAAGAGTAAAATTACGATAATGATCAAGGCGCAGGCGATGGCGACAATAGTGAACATCGTCAGTTTGTTTTTCTGTTTGCCGGTTGTCTCGAGTTCTTTCTCGAGAGTGTCGATTTTCAGTTTCAGGTCGCTGACATCGTAGATTATCTGTAGTTCGCGATATCGGTCGAAGGAACGATACTTCACATAGTTCTCAAGCAGAGTCTGATACTCTTTTAGGGCGAAAATCAGAGTCTCGTCGTCGTTGACACCTGAAGCTGCCTCTATGAGATATTGGGTATACATCTTCCGGCGTTTGATGTTGAACGGATTGTCATATTGCCGTTTGATTATCGGAATCACTTCTCTATAGCGTTTCTTTGCCATAAGGTAATTGATCGTCGGACTCTCATATCGGGTGAATGTCTCGAGTGCGTCAGAGTCGCGCACTGCATAGTATTTCGCCTTTTCATAAATCTCATCCACTTCCTTGTCAGTCATGCCGGGGTAGCTGAACATCATCGTGGCGTAGCGTGTGAAGCGGCTGTCGTTGAGGTTGCGGTATTTTCGTCCTTGTGCCGCATAGCGGCTCTCGAGTGTGTCAATCACCGCGATGAGTTTCTTGCTGAAGGCAAGGGCTCCATTGTAGTCTCCGCCATCAATGTAGTGTATTGAAGCCATGTTGTAGCACAGGCTTTTCAGTGAAGAAGCACTTTCGGGCAGTTCGTCACTTTTCGAAATCAGTTTGTCGAGATAGTTGACAAGCAGGTCGTTGCGCACAGACTGGCTGAGATAGACACAGACCGAGTGCAGAAGATAAATTTCGTCATATAAGTTTCTGGGCTGATTGTTTGAAAAAGCCGAAAGCATCTGCTGCAACTTTATCTGCCTGTCTTTTTCTGACATTTTTCGGGCGTTGCTCCATGTCGATAGCATTTTGATGAAAGTGATAGTCTCACGTTTCAACTCATTGTCGGGTAACTGAACCGCCATTTGCATGACCACATGCTGAATCGAGTCGTTTTCTAAATATCGGTTGGCAATCAGCCTCAGCGCGTCGTTGACGACATAGTTGTTGTTGGCCCGGCGCGCTGTCTCAAGAAGTTGCCAGCCTATTTTCGCATTTGCTCTTCGCGAGGCCAGGTCAAAGGCGTCATACAAAAGTCTGATGCTGTCGTCGGCGGTTTTTGCATCGGCGAGCTCGGCGAGCTTCTGGTTTCTCAACTTATAGCGGTCAACGGGGTTGTCAATGTCAAGAGCGAGGGCAGTCAACGAAACTGTTATGAACAACAGAAATAAAGTAATTTTATGCAACATTTTGCTACAAATGATTGATTTCAAGCAAAAATAGTGCATTTGAATATAACAACCAAAAAAATAAATGAAAAAAATCGGCACCCTGAAAATTGTTCATGGCCGACGGGTTAATAAATCTTAAATTATGTTAGTCGACAGTTGCCGCTCTCACGATTATTCTTACCTTTGCATCAAACTCCTGCTTGACTTCCTTTCGACTGATTAATTTTTACGCAATCATATCTTTAGGACCGGAAGAAAGGCGAATCGCGCTGGCCGAGGCTGTGAAGTTTCAGCTGTCGAGATTTGGAGTGATGTGAAAAATGTAAGTATGATATAATCTCTACACTCTAAAGCCGCTCCGGCGGCTTGGAATCACAACATGCCTTTTGGCTGGTCCTGGCATTCTCTGTTTGAAGAGAGCGTCCGGACTAATTTTTTTATAGCCTCTTGACATTGATTTTCAAAAACTAATGTGTAATTTTGCGGAGTTAGAAAAACCAATCCTTAAAAATGAATAAGATCATTGAGAAACAACACTTTTCAGAGAAAGTGGTAAAACTCGTCGTCGAGGCCCCGATGATCGCGCGTTCGCGTCGGCCGGGACACTTTGTCATTGTTATATGTGGCGAGAAAGGAGAACGAATTCCGTTGACCATCGCCGATGCCGATGTCGAACGCGGAACGATCACTCTGGTCGTTCAGGCGATCGGTGATTCTACAACCAAAATTTGTGCACTTGAGGCGGGCGATTACCTGACCGACGTTGTCGGTCCTCTCGGGCGTGCGACCAAAATCGAAAACTACGGCACCGTTGTTTGTTCAGGAGGCGGTGTCGGTGTCGCACCTCTGCTGCCGATCATCAAGGCGATGAAACAGGCCGGCAACAGGGTGATTTCGGTTCTCGCGGCCAGAAGTAAAGACCTGATCATTCTTGAAGATGAGGTCAGGAAACATAGCGACGAGGTAGTCATAATGACCGACGATGGTTCCTATGGAACCAAAGGTCTGGTCACAGACGGCATCGAGGAGATCATAAAACGCGAGCCTGTCGACCTGGCTGTCACGATTGGTCCGGCTATCATGATGAAGTTTGTGGCACAGCTCACAAAAAAATATGAGGTTCCGACAATGTGTTCCCTTAACACGATTATGGTTGACGGAACCGGCATGTGTGGCGCCTGCCGTGTGACAGTCGGCGGAAAAACACGGTTTGTCTGTGTCGATGGTCCCGAATTTGATGCCCACCAGGTTGATTTCAATGAAATGATGATGCGTCTGCGGTCATATACTCCGGCGAAACGATAACTTTTAACTCAAGATTGTTATGTCAAACACTATATCACCCCGCGACGCACAGTGGCGCGAAGAACTGCGTCGGTCGATGACAGCCAAGGAGCGCACATCGATTCCCCGCGCCAGAATGAACGAGCTTGCCCCCGACTATCGTGTTACCTGCAACGAGGAGGTCAATCAGGGATTGGGCGAGGCCCAGGCTCTTGTCGAGTCCAGACGTTGCCTCGATTGTCCAGACCCTCAGTGCATGGTCGGATGCCCGGTTTCGATCAATATTCCCGGATTCATCAAAAATATCGAGCGCGGCAACTTTTCTGAAGCTGCGGCAGTGCTGAAGGAGACCAGCGCGCTACCGGCCGTGTGTGGGCGTGTGTGTCCTCAGGAACGCCAATGTGAGTCGAAGTGCATATACAATAAAATGAAGAAAGAGCCTGTCGCAATCGGCTATCTCGAACGTTTCGCCGCTGACTATGAACAACACAGTGATGACCGTGCGCTACCTCCGATGGAGGCTTCGAACGGAATGAAGATCGCTGTTGTCGGTTCTGGTCCGGCCGGATTGTCTTTTGCCGGCGACATGATTCGCCGTGGATATGCCGTGACAGTCTATGAGGCACTCCACCAGATCGGAGGAGTGTTGAAATATGGCATACCCGAATTTCGTCTGCCTAACTCTGTTGTAGATGTCGAGATCGACAACCTGCGCAAAATGGGAGTCGAGTTTGTCGCAAATTGCGTTGTAGGCAAGACTCTGAGCTACGACGACCTGATGGCACGAGGCTTCGACGGCGTGTTTGTCGCTTCGGGTGCCGGACTGCCGAGATTCATGAACATTCCCGGAGAGAACCTGATCGGAGTGATGTCGTCAAATGAATATCTGACACGCATAAATCTAATGGGTGCCGGACGCCAAGGTTGGGATACGCCTGTGTTGCGCGGAAGCCGTGTGGCTGTCATCGGTGGCGGAAACACCGCCATGGACTCGGTCAGAACCGCCCGCCGTATGGGAGCCGAAAAGGCTATGATCATCTACCGGCGAAGCGAAGCCGAAATGCCGGCCCGTGTCGAGGAAGTTCATCACGCCAAACAAGAGGGCGTGGAGTTCATGACATTGTGCAATCCGGTGGAATATATAGGCGATGAGAACGGTCGCGTAAAGACCATGAGGGTGCAACGCATGGAACTTGGCGAACCCGATGCCTCGGGGCGTCGTTCACCTGTGCCCATTGAAGGTGCGATCGACGACATCGATGTCGATCTCGTCATTGTCAGTGTCGGCGTGTCGCCAAATCCATTGATTCCCAACTCCGTAGACGGAATCGAGGTCAGCCGCCGCGGAACTATTGTTGTCAACGACGAAACGCTGCAGTCTTCAATTCCGACACTGTTTGCCGGTGGAGACATCGTCCGTGGCGGTGCGACTGTCATTCTCGCAATGGGTGACGGCCGGCGTGCCGCGGCTGCAATGGACAATAAACTTAGACCCAAAGACAATAAATAAGATAATGTCACAGATTCTTACAATTGAAGAAGTCTTTAAAGCACAGGAAGTGCTCAAAGACGTCGCACGTCATCCGCGATTGGTACCGACCAAATTTCGCGAGGACGCTGAAATCTATCTGAAACCCGAGTGTCTGCAACACACAGGCTCATTCAAACTGCGTGGCGCATACTATAAAATATCGCAGCTCACACCCGAGGAGAAATCACGGGGTGTGATAGCATGCTCGGCCGGAAACCATGCCCAGGGGGTCGCGCTCGGTGCGACCCACAATGGAATCAAGTCGTTGATATGCCTTCCTGCCGGAGCTCCGATATCAAAGATTGAGGCTACCAAACGCTACGGGGCTGAAGTCTGCCTGGTGCCGGGCGTCTATGACGATGCCTATGCTAAAGCGATAGAGCTGCGTGACAAGTACGGCTACACATTTGTCCACCCCTTTGACGACCCGTTGGTAATTGCCGGACAAGGCACCATAGGTCTCGAGATTCTCGACGAGATGCCCGACGTAGAGGCTATCATTGTTCCGATCGGTGGTGGTGGGCTCATTTCCGGCGTAGCGTTCGCCGTGAAGACCTTGCGCCCCGATGTCAAAGTCTACGGTGTTCAGGCCGAGGGTGCCCCTTCGATGGAAGAATCGATCAAACACCACCGCATGATTCACCTAAACAGCGTATCGACGATAGCCGACGGAATAGCGGTGAAGGAGCCGGGACTCAACACCTACGATCTGTGCAACCGCTATGTCGATGGAATCGTGACCGTTTCCGACGATGAGATCGCTGCGGCAATCCTTGCCCTGCTTGAAAAGCAGAAACTGGTGTCGGAAGGTGCCGGTGCTGTCTCTGTTGCCGCCGTGATGTCGGGAAAACTTCCGGTGAAAGGACGCAAGACCGTCTGTGTCGTTTCGGGCGGAAACATCGATGTGAATATTCTAAACCGTGTCATCACCCGAGGCCTGACTGTCGGGGGACGCCTGTCGACACTGACAATTGACCTCGCCGACCAGCCCGGACAGTTGTCTGGTGTATGCAACGTGATCGCTCAGTTGGGCGGAAACGTGATCTCTGTCACCCATGAACGCATGAGCAGCCACACATCGATCAATGCCTGCACGATCAGACTCGAACTTGAGACCCGGAATGCCGAACACATCAAGACTATCCGCGAAGGTCTCGCCGAGGCCGGATACACCGTGGTGGCTTGAGCGACAATGATTTAATTAAGATAAACCCGAGGTCAGACACGGCGACGTGTCTGGCCTTTTTTTGAACTTTAACAGACAACGGCTTGTTATAATTGCAAAATGTATGATTAAACTGATGATATTATGAAAGCCACAAAATCTGTTATTGCCGCAATGGCATTGTTACTTGGAGCCGGAGCGATGACTCTATCGGCCCAGTCCCCGATCCTGATCTTTTCTCCCGGTCCGGCTGTCGCAGGAAGTGTAGATATTTCACGTCTTCCTGAGAAAGCGCAGAAATTCATCGCCAAGAATTTTAAAGAAGTGGGCGTGGTTTCGGCCGAACGTGAGTACATGGCCGGTCTATATGATGTTGAGCTGGCCAACGGTCTTGAACTCGAATTTGACAACAAGGGTCACATAGTCGAGATAGATGCACCCGACGGTTATTCGGTCGGAATGGACGCTGTCGAGGCTATTCTCCCTGTGACCGCGGTCAATCTGCTCAGAACCAACAACTACATCGGTTTCATTGACAAGATTGAGAAAACCAAAGACGGCGGATATCTTGTCGAGGTCGAAGCTGCCGACGACATCGAGTTGAAATTTGACTCTATGGGCGATTTTCTCGCCGTCGTGAACGATTGATAAGACATACGCTGACATACACGCTACCCGCCACGCATCCTCATGTGCCGTGGCGGGTAGCGATGTTTATGGAACCTCGCCGTCCTCTCTAAAGGCAAAGTTCTTAAAAATGAATTGAAATCCGCTTACGTCATTCAAGAAATGATTTCACGAGATTCTCGAAGAAATTTTCCGATGCCTGTTGGGCGGCATCTTTAGCGAGGCTTTTACCTCCTGCCGTCAACCCACTTTTCAAACGTGAGAAGAAACCGCTGTTTTTGCGTTCGCTCTCTCGGGCTTCGGCAATTGTCTGCAACAGTTTCAAGGCATCGGGAGAACCGAGTTCGGCAGCACTATTCAAATAAAGTTCGGCTGATTTCATGTCAACGCCGGTACCGATTCCCTGAGCGTAACAAATACTGAGATTATAGGTGGCACGGGGATGATTTTCGGCGGCAGCTCCACGTAACAGCCAAAAGGCATCGACTTTGTCGCCGGCCTGATTCTGTCCGAGAATAATTGAGTCGGCCCAGTCAACGACGGCTTCGATATAGTTTCGGTCGACCGCCTCCTTTACAAGATTATAGCCCTCGGCATGCTGTCTGCGGTCAGTAGCGGTCATACACAGATGCTTACCATACTCATAATATGCCCGGGCACTGCCTTTTGACATGCCGAATTTGAAAAACTTGACCGCATTGTTTATGTCGGGTTTGAATGTTTTGCCGCCGGTGAGATGGATCAATCCGAGCAAAGCATAGTTGTCGGGGTATATTTTGAAACGGCAGATATCATTGCAGATGTGCAATGCCGTGTCGACAGGATCGGAGCAATAGAACTCCATATTCTCAAGGAGCATGTCGGCCATATTATATAAAGCCTCGACCTTTATGTCGACAAACTCTTCCTCAGTCTGACCGGCTCGTCTCGGAGTCTTGCTGATAGTCTCATAAATGGCAAATGCGAATTGCAGATCTCTCTTGAATCCGTTCTGTTCACGACCGTAACGCATCAGTCGGGCGAGCTTACGGCTTGACTCGATGTCGTCACCTCTATGGGCGATAGTGAGATATTTCTCAGCTTTCAAATTGTCTGCTTCAAAACCGATGGTGCTGTTTCCGATATAATACATGTTACCCAGCAGTTTGGCGGCTTCGGCATGTTTGGCGTCGGCGGCAGCCGGCAGATGTGTCCTCACGGCGTTGACCGCTTCTTCATATTCTTTTGAACTTGTTGACGAAGACTGGTCTAAAATCGAAAATGTGTGGTTACCGTAAAGTTGTTGATGAATGTAATCAAGTCCTTTCTTAGCAGCATCGAAATGTTGTTGGGGAGTCATGGTATAGAAGTTTTTTTTCAGTGGGTAATTGGGTAGACCGTCATTATTTCATCTAACCGGCAGCATCTGGGTAAGCGACTCGGCACCAAGAAAGTAAAGCCGGGCGCGGATATCGGCTGCGTCTCCTGCCTCAAACGGAGCGGAGTATACCGGCGATGAACCGTCGGGTTCCGTGCCGTCGAGGGTATAGCGGATGACCCCACCCTCATACGGGCTGTTCATCTTCACCATTCCCTGTTCGATCACGATGCCTGGCCCGCGGAGGTGAAAGGAGGATCCACCAGTTGCGAGACGAGGAAGTTCACGCTCGCCTATCACACGGTTGAAGCGGCTGTCACTGTATGTCGGCTTGCTGTTCCAACCGCGCTCGGCAATTCCGAGCATCTTGGGAAACAGCAGGGTCTCGACTCCACCCATGTTTCTCAATGTCTCTCCGAAAAGCTGTCCCTGCACACCGATTATACGTCCGGGAGCAGTCGGGTCAATGACACACAGACGTTCGGGATAACCATGCAGAGTCCTGAACTCATCGACGATTCCGCCCCACGACAATCCGCGCTCATCGGGGTGATTCTGATAAATCTGGTCGACGTAGAAATAGTCGACATTGCTCAGAATCACGGGAAATCCGCCCCGCATGGCTCTCAGAGCCACATTCCGGTCTCCGGGAAGGGTGTTGGTCCAGCAATTCACTCCCCCGATCCTGGGCGATACCTCTTTATTGAATGCATCGTCATATCCCGTTCCGACTTCCTGCCAGCCATACATCTTGATACCTTTGTCGGCCATCATCTTCGACACCTTCCTGACATATTCGCCCTGAAGACCGTGACGTCCGGTCACACCGAGACTGTCTGCCATACGCGATGCCGATTCAGAGCCGTCCCATGCCCCTTCCGGAACCTCGTCGCCGCCCAGATGAATGCCTTCAAGCCTCACGCCCGCGTCATCATACATTGACGCGATCTCGTCGACAACCTTTGAAATGAACCGATAGGTTCCGGGCAGAGCGGGATTCATCAGATTGTCGTGGAAACTCTGCGCCGATGAGTAGACCGATCTGTCTCCAGGTTCAATCATTCGGTATGTCTCATCGCCGGTGCGGCGATAGCGGGCTTCCATTGATCGTATGGCGGCACGGGCATGCCCGGGCGATTCAATCTCTGGAATGACGGCAATGCCGAGGCTGTCACACAGTTTGATGAAATTGATGAATTCTTCCCGCGTCCAATAGCCGTTGGCAGTACCCTCGCTTGTCGAGGGGTCTCCGTTTCCGGCAAACAGCTGGGCAAGGTAGTCATGTTCATCGGTTGTATATCCGCGACGCGCACCGACAGAAGTCAGTTCCGGCAGGCCGGGAATCTCAAGCCTCCACGCCTCGTCGTCGACGATGTGGAAATGGAGCCGGTTGAACCGGTAACGTGCCATTTGCCTGACGATCCGTTCCATTTGCGGATATGAAATGAAATTGCGGGCAATGTCTATCATCATGCCGCGATATTCAAAATCGGGCCAGTCTTCGATCACGGCACACGGCAACTTGCCGCCATTGGCCGGCAACAGCTGTTCGCGCAATACGCGTTCGGCCAGTTTTGCGGCCATCATTCCTGGAGCTTCAATTAAAGCCGAATCGGGCGTAAGTGTGATGCGATACCACTCGCTGTTGGCGTTGTCGACCCTCTTGTGCGTTACAGGTTTGTCGGCTGTGAAGATACCTCTGTCTGAAACCGAGACACTCTTGAACGACGGAATGACATCAAACGGAGATAGCTGACCTGGTTCGTTGAGCCGCTCGTTGAGCCGGTAGACCGAATCGGCATGGAGCATGACCTGCCGCCCTTTTGTCTCAAGTTTGTCGAGCTGTGACATCATCGGCCGACGGTGAATCTCGACCGGAACGACCTCGCCCGAGGCCATCACCCCGTGTAGACCGTCGGGAATGTAGCAGACGTTACGCAACGCACCCGAGACCGTCACGTCGACAACAACATCGCCGCCCGGCTCTCCAAACCGTGGTGAGGTCAGATAGTAGTAGCCGGGAATGATCTCAACCACCGAATCTGCCTTGTCGACTGTCGCCATTTTGCGTGCGAATTGATTGAAGCACAGTCGTTTCAGTCCGTTGTGGTTTTTCACTGTGAAACGTTGGGTGTAGACCGGTTTACCGTCGGCAGTCGTGTTTCCGAGCGTCTCCCATTCGACAACGGGACTTATGGCCGACATCTGAGACATAGCCGTGAGCAAAGACAGAGAGAGAATATGTTTGATTTTCATTCAGTCAGGATTGGAAGTTAATAAGAAGGTGTCACAAGACGGTAGAGATTGTTGCAGGCATCGTCGAGCATGTCGAGCACAAGCTCGAAACCTTCGCTGCCTTCATAATAGGGATCGGGCACGGCATCGCCCATGCGGCTGTCTGTGAAAAATTCGGCCATGCCGGCGATTTTGCGTTCAGCCTCGACCGAGGGTGAGAGGCGGTGGAGATTCTGAAGGTTGCTGTCGTCCATGCCTATTATGATGTCGAACTCTTCAAAATCATACGATTTAATCTGGCGGCACCGGTGGTCAAGCGTCAGACCGCGTCTTGACGCATGGACTCTCATGCGCCGGTCAGGAAGGTCGCCGATGTGGTAATCGCCTGTGCCGGCCGAATCGATCTCCCACCTCGCTCCTTCGCCCGAAGCCTCCGCAATAGACTTCATGACACCCTCTGCGGCCGGGCTGCGGCAGATGTTTCCGAGACATACGAACAACACCTTGATTTTCTCTTTCTGCCGCAAGCTGTCGACAAGTCTTTCTGTTTCAGGCTTCATGATCAGTTGTCGTAGTATTCAATCAGACGGTCGACAACTCTCTGCGGCACTGCGAATGCCGTTCCGTGGCGTATCCCTTTCGGGAATGTGACACGATCGTTGATCTCGGTCCATGTCTGTCCGTTGTCTGTGCTCATGACTGCACCATAGCGGTGAGAGGTATACATGTCGTAATAGACATAGAGCATGTCGCCGACAAAAAGCGGTGCGGGACCCTCGACCCAGACCTTGCCGGTTATCGGGGCTGAGACAACGGTCGGGAAACCGCTGTTGATATCTTTGGTGCGGGTGACACGAAGATTCTTCTCCGGCGGATTGGAGTTCTCGTTTTTGACTACCATGATCAGTTCGCCGTCGGACGGAGTCTTGACGATTGCTGCATCTATGACACTGAAATCAGGGTTGAAAAAGAGCTTGGCAGGGGTGAATGTCTTGAAATCTTTGGTCGTTGTCTCATAGATGCGGTGGTTCCATTGCTTCTCACGCTCGCTGGTGGCGACATGGCTGTGACGGCCCGGAATGGTCGTCGCCCAGAAAATGTGGAAAGTGCTGTCGGGCGCGTTGTAAAAAAGTTCCGGAGCCCAGCAGTTCAGACACGAATCTTCATGAACCATCACAGGTATGGCCTTCTGCTCAGACCAATGGATCAGGTCGGGAGAAGAGGCGTAGCCGATTATCTTGTCATTCCAGCTCGAGGTCCACACCATGTGGAACATTCCGTCGGGTCCCATGCAGATACTCGGATCGCGCATGAGTCTGTCGTCGCCGACCCGCGGTTTGAGAAGCGACTTGTTGTCGTTGATAGCGGTCCAGGTCAGTCCGTCGGTTGAGTACGCCAGATGAAGACCGTCGCTCTGACCGGTGAAATAAGAGAAGAGATAGGCCTCGTTCCCGGCGGCTTTCATGCCTGTGAACACGAGAAGAGACAGCAGCAATGTTAGAAATCTTCTTTTCATGATATGTATGTTTTCGTGATTTTATATTCTATTTTTTCGCAATTGCCAGAATGCCACCGCCGCAGCTGCCGCGACATTCAGCGAATCAACTTCATGATACATCGGAATGCGGGCCACATAGTCGGTCGACGCGATCACCTCGCCGGACAGACCGTCGCCCTCGGTGCCCATCACAATTGCCAGACGTCGCTCGGCGTTGAGCTGAGGGTCATCGATCGCTACCGACCGGTCGGTCAAAGCCATCGCGACAGTCTTCAATCCGAGCTCTCCAAGCTGACTGACCGGCCGGTCAAGCCAGGTCCATGGCACCAGGAACACCGATCCCATCGACACCCTGACTGCCCGACGGTTGAGTGGGTCACACGAAGTCGGGGTGAGCAGCACCCCGTCAATGCCGAGCGCGGCCGCCGATCGGAAAATCGCACCAATGTTGGTGGTGTCGACAACGCCGTCGATAACCACAACACGTTGTGCGTCACGACAAACATCAGACACCGGTGGCTGAGGCTTGCGTCTCATCGCGCACAAAACCCCGCGGGTGAGCGTGTAGCCTGTCAGCGACGACAACACCCGACGGTCGCCTGTGAAGATGTCGATATCTCCACAGCGGTCTATTATGCCGGCCGCATCGCCCTCGATGTGGCGTCGTTCACACAGCAGCGACACCGGCTCATAGCCCGCGTCAAGAGCGACATTGATCACTTTCGGACTCTCGGCGATGAAGACTCCCTCGGCCGGGTTGAGCCTGTTGCGCAACTGCGCCTCGGTCAAAGAGGCGTATACGCTGACACGGCTGTCGTCGGTTGATGTGATTTCAGTTATTCGCATAGCAACCACAAAGATAATAACTTTTTGAAAATAGAGAAAATTTGCCTACTTTTGAACCCGGATATTTGTTCTATCACTATAACTCGAACAAAATTCCGGCTGAATATGGAAACTCAACTCTGGGCCAACGTTATTGGCTATGCCGCCTGCATATGCATGATATTCGGGTATCTGCCTCAGGCTTGGCACACTATCAAAACCCGCGAGACCGATGCTATCGCACTCCCGACATTCCTTTTGATGGGACTCGGATCAATATTTTTTATCATTCAGGGTGTCATGCTCGACAATGTGCCGCTCTGGTTCACCAACACCGTCACGGCGGTGGCGAGCGCGATCGTCTTCGGAATCAAAATCTATAACGACTATATCAAGAAATAAAAACTCCAATGACCGACGAAGTTGCACGAATAATCGCCTTGCGCGAGGAACTTAACCGCCACAACCACAGCTACTATGTCCTGAACTCTCCCCGGATCGACGACCGCGAGTTTGACCGTCTGATGAAGGAGCTGGCCGATCTTGAGGCCCGTCACCCCGAAGTCGCCGACGATTTGTCGCCGACCCGTCGGGTCGGCAGTGACATAACCCGGGGCTTCACACAGGTTGCCCACGTCTACCCGATGTTGTCGCTCGGAAACACCTACTCTGTCGGCGAGGTCGACGATTTTATCAGGCGTACAGAGACAGGCCTTGCCGGAGAAACGGTGACAATCGTCGGAGAGATGAAATTTGACGGAACTTCCATTTCGGTAATCTATGAAAACGGGCGCATGGTCAGGGCTGTCACACGCGGCGACGGCGAGAAAGGCGACGATGTGACCGAAAATGTGAAGACAATACGGAGCATTCCGCTGAAACTTACCGGATCGGGCTATCCCGACATGTTTGAGATCAGAGGTGAGATCGTGCTTCCGTGGAAAGCGTTTGACAAACTCAACCGCGAACGCGAGTTTAACGAAGAACCTTTGTTCGCGAATCCGCGAAACGCTGCATCGGGAACGCTGAAGTTGCAGAATCCGGCTGAAGTCGGCCGTCGGGGTCTTGACGCATATTTCTATTATCTGCTCGGCGAAAATCTTCCGGCCGACAACCACTTCGACAACATGATGGCTGCGCGCTCATGGGGATTTAAGGTCTCTGACACAATGACGCGCCTGAACTCTATCAGCGATGTCGACAGGTTCATAAACTATTGGGACACGGCCCGTAAGGAACTGCCCGTCGCGACCGACGGACTCGTCTTCAAGGTCAACTCACTGCGTCAGCAGCTCAATCTCGGCTACACGGCCAAATCACCACGCTGGGCGATAGCCTACAAGTTTGCCGCCGAACGGGCAATGACCCGTCTCAGGTCCATATCATTTGAAGTCGGCAGGATGGGCATAATAACACCTGTCGCCAACCTCGACCCTGTCTTGCTGTCGGGAACGATAGTCAAAAGAGCCTCGCTCCACAACGAAGACATAATGCGTCAGCTCGACATTCACTGCGACGACATGCTCTATGTCGAGAAAGGTGGCGAAATCATTCCGAAAATCACCGGTGTGGAGGTCTCAGAACGTCTTCCCGGCTCCGAACCTGTTGAATTCATCTCCAATTGTCCCGCATGCGGAGCACAACTGGTGAGAGTCGAAGGTGAGGCGGCATGGCAATGCCCGAACAAATATGGCTGCCCGCCACAGATCGCAGGTCGCATCGAACATTTCGTGGGCCGACGTGCCATGGATATCGACGGCATCGGTGAAGAAACCGCACAGCAGCTTATGGTCAGCGGACTGGTGTCGAACATCGCCGATCTCTATGACCTGACCGAGGCTAAACTGATGGAGCTCGACCGTTTCGCTCTAAAGAGTGCTGAAAGAATAATGGCCGGACTCAGACGTTCGCTTGATGTGCCGTTTGAGCGTGTTATTTTTGCCCTGTCGATTCCGTTTGTCGGTGAAACTGTGGCAAAAAAGCTCGCACGCTCGGTCAAAAACATCGAGACGCTGATGTCGATGCCTGTCGGACAGCTCACCGCGATTGACGACATCGGCCCGAAAATTGCCGAGAGCATAGTCGGTTATTTCAGTGTCGACACAAACCGTGAGACTGTCAGACGTTTACAGGCGGCAGGTCTCAGAATGGAGACCGTGACAGTCTCCGAAACTGGCAACTCCGATAAGCTTGAAGGAAAAACTATCGTCATAAGCGGAACCTTCTCTCTTCATTCACGCGACGAATACAAGGAAATGATCGAGCGCAACGGTGGCAGGAATTCCGGCTCAATCTCAAAAAAAACCGACTTCATTCTCGCAGGTGAGAACATGGGTCCGGCGAAACTTGAGAAAGCACAGAAACTCGGCATTGTGATAATCGATGAAAATCAATTCCTCGAAATGATTCATTAACGGAATTTTATAACTATCTTTGCATTTATGAACACTCTTCACAACATCTGGTCATGGTGTCGCCGATACATCTCCCTGACTTTTATCGCAGTCATCGCTTTTGTCTTGTTCGTGCTCTTCTTCAACGAAAACTCGATTATGAAAAGCGTCGAATACAACCGCGAGATCGAGCGTCTTAAAGCAGAGATCAAGGAATATAGCGACACGATGAACCATTACCATAGCCTCAACGCCCGGCTCGAGACAGACAGGGCTACAATGGAGCGCGTTGTCAGAGAGCAATACCACATGCAGCGTGACAACGAAGATGTCTATGTGTTCACCGATTGACAAACAAAACCCTAATTATGCCCAAAAAATCAGATCACAACCAAACCCAACAAAAGAACAGGCCTGATAACGACCGACAAGACAACATCATGGGACGCCAACCCTCGGCGGTGTGGCTATGGCTTATGACTCTCGGCATGCTGCTGATTGTAGCCGGAACGGTGATTCCGATTTTCAGACTTGAGACTGTGATTTACAAATATGTCTATGCCGCGGGTGCTGTTATCTTGCTCGTCAGCCGTCTTTTCAATCCCTACAGAGGAGACAACGACCGACTCAGGAGACTGTTCAGGATCGAATCGTGGAGCGCGATATTCTTTTGCGTGGCTGCTTTCTTCATGTTCTATGACCGGATGTCGGCACGCGACTGGCTTGCTTTCACTCTCGCAGGCGGCGCGATTCAGATCTACACCTCGATCATGATTCCGCGTACCGCTTCGAAGGCAAGGCGTAAAAACGACAATAATCAATCTCTCCGATAACTTATGGATAAAGCTTACTGCATAGACGACCTGAGGGAACTTGCCAACTATTCGGGAAATTTTTCCCAAATGGGTAAAGACTACCTGATTTCACGGCTCAGACTTCCGGGCCAGATGTTGACCACCACAACTGAGACGGTCAGACTCGACGGCCTGACAATGTTGCTCACGCTGAAGGGATCTATGAAAATCATGATAAACACAGAAACCTATGACCTGACTGAGAATTCGCTGATGGTGACCGGACCTGGTTCGACTTTCAGACCGGTGACGCCTGTGTCTGAAAACCTCGAGGCATACTTCCTGTTTATCTCCCCGAAATTTGTCGCCGACATAAACATTGACCTGAACGTGTTGCAGAAATCACATCTGTCACACAAACGCTCGCCGTTGCTCCCGCTGAAACCCGAGAAAGCAATTCTGCTCGGGCAATACATGGAGATGCTCCACATCAGCGCATCGGCAAATCCGGTCAGCGACATAATCACGAAAAACATCTCGCGCAGTCTGATTTCCGCGCTGGTCTATCAGCTGATGCAGATCGCCGACACGATGTACGACCGTGACATTGACTGCAATGGAAACGGAGACAGCCGTACCGGCGCACGCCGTCTGACCTATGTCAAAGAGTTCATGACGTTGGTCCACTCCCACTATTCGACCGAGAGAACCGTCGGATTCTATGCATCCAAACTGTGCATCTCGCCAAAATATCTGTCTTTCATAATAAAGGAAGTCACCGGCCGCTCTGCTGCCGACTGGATTGACGAATATGTCATCATTGAAGCGAAAAACATGCTCAGGTTCTCAGGCATGAACGTCCAGCAGGTCGCATACGCCCTGAATTTCAGCAATCAGTCGGCGTTCGGAAAATATTTCAAGCATCTGACCGGAATGTCACCGACACAATTTCAAAAAAACTGACACATGGAAACCGTCGACTACGAATCGCTCGAGACACTGCTCGGACAGCAATTGAGACAATCGGATAACTACGATCTTGATCAGGAACACTTTTTCCCGATCGGATTTCTTGACCGTCTGACACACTTTTCCCAGAATCTGTCGGTAGTTGAAAACCGCCACGATGATAAAATCGAACTGAACTACCATGGCGATGATTTCGACCGTTGGGTTGACAACATGGTCTCGGCTACTCATGTCTATCTGAAACCCGACGGAGCTGAGGAAGTCTGCGATACATGCCTTTCTGACATTCTTGAAATTACCCTCAACAGCGACAAGACTGTGTCCGCGACCTTGTTCGACGAAACGTCGGCGTCGGTTGTGAACAGTGACGGATCTCCGTTGACCGCCGACAATGTCGAATCGCTGTGTCTCGCCATTGACCTCGACTACGGAAGACAGTCATCTCCGCTGAAATCTCTCGAGTATCTCGCATCACTGTTTTACCGCGCCGGACGCAGCATGAAAATGAACATATGCAACTCTAACCGCGACCGGTTCATCGATCCGATATTCAACTTTTTCAAATTTGACATGGTCAGGCTTGTGCCCGAGCTTCTCGGAGATCTTGAGCAGATCTACGACGAACAGTTGCTCAACCTGACACTGACGGCAAAAGGGCAAAAGTGAAAACAAAGACTGTCTCCGCCGATTGTTAAATTATCTCAATGTGACGGTCACTGAGAACTTATCTGACTTCAAATTGCTATATTTGCAGCTCGAAACATCAGCGGAATTCAAGATCAAACCAACTGCGTTCCGCCAATTAACCATTCATCTCATGCTCAAAAAGATCACTCTTTTAATGATGCTCGCAGCATCTATATTGACCTCGGTGGCGGCAACAAATCGTCTTGACGTTGACATAAACCGCATCAAAGTCGATGTCGCGACCAATCCCGGAAATTTCAGTTCGCTGATGAACCGCTTCCTTATTGGCGACACGACCCTCACACTCGACGAAATGGCGACCGTCTACTATGGCTATGCCTTCACTTCCGATTATGATCCGTCTGATCACTATCCCGCTATAGAGAAGGCATACGGTGAGCGTGACTACACCACTACATGGAGCCTGGCCGAAAACGCTCTGAAATACAACCCTGTCTCGCTCGACCTGACAATCAAAGCTCTGGTTGCGGCAAACAACAGCGACAACCCAGAGGTCAGAAAAATGATTCCGACACTCCAGAACCGCTATGACCTTGTCTCGACAGTCATTCTCTCTTCCGGAATGGGGACGACCACCGAGTCGCCGTTCATCGTGATCTGCGACGAAGACATGGGGCGCATCGTCAGAAACGTGATCTGCGTGGAGTCGACAATCGGAAGCGCGACAGTGCGTGACCTCGACGCGATCAAAGTCAAACTGCCCACAAGCGACCGCCAGCACATTCTTTATTTCGACAACAATATCCAGAAAAATTTCGAACGGAGCCGGCAATAAATTCTTGTCAGCTCTCCGGCTTAACCCGACACACCGTTCCTCCCCACCGGTGATGTCGGGCATTTTCTTTTGTCCTTGCGCCGTGTGTCCGCTTCACATGCGCATACATGCACGGCATCTGCGGAAATGTGCAATAAGTTAACATTGTGTTAAAGATACTCCAATTGCATATTTTTTATTAAATTTGCCTACTGAACAGTAAGCCGTGACTGACAGGCAGATATTTTGTAAACCAAAACCGAGGTTTGTTTGTTAAGGCGAAAAAGGGAAAAGAAAAAACAACTAATAAAGACAACATTATGCCCAGAATATTTGGTGCCGTCACAATAAACGCCGAACGATGCAAAGGCTGCGAACTATGTGTGGTCGCATGTCCGGTCGCGGTGTTGATGCTGCAACCCAAAGAAGTCAATGACCGCGGATACCACTATGCGGTCGCCGCCAACCCCGACGCATGCATCGGTTGCGCTTCTTGCGCCGCCGTATGCCCCGACGCATGCATCGAAGTCTATAGGGTCGTTGAAAAATAAACTAAACCCATCAAACTATGAATCAAGAAGTCAGATTGATGAAGGGAAACGAGGCGATCGCCCACGCTGCCATTCTTTATGGCTGTGACGGCTACTTCGGATACCCGATCACTCCACAGTCAGAAGTCCTCGAGACTCTCGAGACCGAGATGCCCTGGGAAACGACCGGAATGGTCGTGCTCCAGGCCGAGAGCGAGGTCGCTTCAATAAATATGGTATATGGAGGTGCCGCAACCGGAAAAGCGGTAATGACATCTTCGTCGAGTCCCGGCATCAGCCTGATGCAGGAAGGCATATCCTATCTCGCGGCGTCAGAACTGCCGGCACTGATTGTCAACGTGATGCGTGGCGGACCCGGCCTCGGAACCATACACCCCTCCCAGAGCGACTATTTCCAGGCGACCAAAGGAGGCGGACACGGTGACTACCGGCTGATTGTGCTCGCGCCGTCGTCGGTGCAGGAAATGGCCGATTTCGTAGCCCTCGGATTCGATCTGTCGTTCAAATACCGCACTCCGGCAATGATTCTTGCCGACGGAATCGTAGGCCAGATGATGGAGAAAGTCGTGTTGCCCGAGCAGCGTCCACGACGCACCGACGAGGAGATCGCCCGCCAATGTCCGTGGGCGGCCAATGGCAAAGCCGGCTCACGTCGTCATCCAAACATAATCACCTCGCTCGAACTCGACTCGGCGGTTATGGAGAAGAATAACGAACGCTTCCAACGCACCTACCGTGAGATCGAGCGCAACGAGGTCAGATATGAATCATATTACACCGACGATGCAGACTATCTCATGGTTGCTTTCGGCTCAGTTGCCAGAATCTGTCTGAAAGCCATTGAGGAGGCTCGTAAACAAGGTCTCAAGATCGGTCTGATCAGACCGATAACACTGTGGCCGTTCCCCTATGATGCGATTGCTGAAGCCGCCACCGCGGTCAAAGGAATACAGGTCGTCGAACTTAACGCCGGACAGATGATCGAAGATGTGCGTCTGGCCGTTGGCCGCCGAATGAAAGTGTGCCATTTCGGACGCATGGGCGGTATAATTCCTAATCCGTCGGAGATTCTGAACGCTTTCAACCGCGATTTTCTGACAAACTAATTTGAACTGCAATGAAATCAGAAGATATAATCTCTGCTGAAAACCGGGTATATACCCGTCCACGGCTTCTGAACACAACGACGATGCACTACTGTCCGGGCTGCAGCCACGGTGTGGTCCACCGTCTGATCGCTGAGATAATTGAAGAGATGAACCTCGACAACAGCGCTATCGCGATCGCTCCGGTCGGCTGCGCTGTCTTCGCCTACAAATATATCGACATCGACTGGATCGAGGCAGCTCACGGACGCGCTCCCGCTCTCGCTACCGCTGCCAAACGACTCAACCCCGACCGCCTGGTGTTCACCTACCAGGGCGACGGTGATCTCGCCGCGATCGGTACTGCCGAGACGATCCATGCCGCAAACCGGGGCGAGAACATCGCGATAATTTTCATAAACAACGGAATCTATGGCATGACCGGTGGACAGATGGCCCCCACCACACTCGAGGGTATGAAAACCGCGACAACACCCTATGGCCGGCGAGTCGATCTTAACGGATATCCGCTCAACATAACCGACCTGATGACCCGACTCGACGGAACATGTTTCGTCACACGTCAGGCCGTGCACACCCCGGCTGCCGTCAGAAAAGCGAAAGCCGCGATCAGAAAGGCATTCAAAAACTCACTCGAGGGCAAGGGCACATCGGTTGTCGAAGTGCTCGGAACATGCAGCTCGGGATGGAAGATGACACCGGCCAAAGCTAATGAATGGATGGTTGAAAACATGTCGGCACACTATCAGCTTGGCGACTTAAAAGACACCGCGACTACAAAATGAAACAAGAAATAATCATGGCCGGATTTGGGGGACAAGGCGTTCTCTCAATGGGCAAAATTCTCGCTTATGCAGCTCTTATGAATGACCTCGAGGTCACCTGGATGCCATCATACGGACCGGAGCAACGTGGCGGAACAGCGAACGTGACAGTCATCTTGAGCGACGAGCCGATCAGCTCGCCTATCGTAGACACCTATGATATCGCCGTCATTCTTAACCAGCAGAGCCTCGACAAGTTCGAGCACAGCGTCAAGCCTGGTGGAATTCTGATATATGATCCGTCGGGAATACATCATCTTCCGTCAAGAACCGATGTCAGAATCTTCAGTGTCGACGCCATGGAAGCGACAATCGAGATGGGAAACGCAAAAGGCTACAACATGGTGCTGCTCGGTGCATTGCTGAAAATCGATCCGGTGGTCAGCATCGACGATGTTCTGAAAGGTCTGAGAAAAGTGTTGCCCGAGCGTCATCACCACCTCTTGCCCGCCAATGAGGCAGCTCTGAAACGAGGCATGCAACTGGTTGAGGCGTGACCGTAGCGATGAGAATCGATGTCGACACGGTCGTCAGGCAACGCTTGAAGCGATATTCATGGATTATTCCGCGTTTTCTGACCCGTTGGCTCGAAAAGACAATCTGTCAGGAGGAGCTGAACCGGCTGCTGGCAGACAATGCCGGCCTGACAGGTGCGGAATTTTGTCGCGGTGTGCTGTCCGATCTTGATGTCTCGGCCGATTTCCACAATGAGCGACTGTTGCCGCCGCCAGAAAACACAAGGGTTGTCTTCGCCTCCAATCACCCTCTCGGAGGTCTTGACGGAATGATTCTGATTGACTATGTCTCACGTCGTTATGCCCCGGCAAAGCCTCTGTTCATTGTCAATGATCTGCTCACCGCCGTCGAACCCCTGAACGACGTTTTTCTACCTGTCAACAAACACGGGTCCCAGTCAAAAGAGCGGATCCGTGCAATTGACGAAGCGTTTGCAGGCAACGCCCCGATCATCGTTTTCCCGGCCGGACTATGTTCAAGAAAAAACAGTAAAAACACCATTTGCGACCTCGATTGGCACAAAATGTTCGTGAAAAAGAGCATCGAGTCGGGTAGAACAGTCATTCCGACATTCTTTTGTGGTTGCAATTCCCCATTTTTTTATAATTTTGCAGATATTCGCCGAAGGAGCGGACTGAAATTCAACATTGAGATGATATATCTGCCGCGCGAGGTTGTCAGAAGCCGTGGAAAAAGATTCAACGTCTATTTCGGCGATGAAATCAGCGTAGAGAATCTTTCTGACACCGATGCAATGTCAAAAGCGGCTCAGATCAAAAAATCGGTCTATGCTCTCGAACCCCGTTAACAACTCATCATTCCGCGAATGGAACAGAAAATAATACCCCCCGTCGATACAGAGCTGCTGTTGTCGGAACTCACTCCCGACAGGTTGTTGAGAAAGACAAACCGTGGCAACAACCTGATATATGTCGTTGACCACCGTTCGGCACCCAACGTGATGCGTGAGCTCGGCCGTCTGCGCGAGGAAGCTTTCAGAGCCGCGGGTGGCGGAACCGGCAAAGAGTGTGATATCGACGAGTTTGACACAATGGATCCGCCGTGCCGGCAGCTTATCGTGTGGGATCCGGCAGCCGACATGATTCTCGGTGCCTACAGGTTCATTCTCGGCAAAGACATCGTCATTGAAGATGGAAAGCCCAGAATCGCGACATCACACATGTTCAATTTCTCACCGAAATTCCTCCGCGACTATCTTCCCTACACGATCGAGCTCGGACGTTCGTTCGTTCGGCTCGAGTATCAATCGTCAAAAGCCGGGGCAAAAGCCATTTTCGCCCTTGATAATCTCTGGGACGGTCTCGGTGCGTTGACAGTCGAGAATCCCGAGATCAAATATCTTTTTGGCAAGGTGACGATGTATCCGAGCTACAACCACGACTGCCGCAACATGATACTTCATTTTCTGAGAAAGTATTTCCCCGACAATGAAAGTCTCGTGACCCCGATCAGTCCTCTGCCCGCCGACATTGACACCGACAGGCTCAACAGGCTTTTCGGCGACGTGCCCTTCAAGGAAGGTCTGCGCATTCTCAACAATGAGATTCGCTCGCGCGGCATCAACATCCCGCCTCTGGTAAACGCCTACATGAATCTGTCTCCGACAATGAAAATGTTTGGCACGGCAATAAACACCGAGTTTGGCGACGTCGAGGAGACCGGAATATTGATTGCGATATCAGACATCTTCGAGGAAAAAAAACAACGCCACATCGGTTCATATCAACACCATTGACCATGTTTTCAAAATTTATAAAATCAACACTGGCCGCATTGGCAGGCACAGCCGCTTTTCAAGCCAATGCCGACCTACCCGTCAACTACCGCGCCGAAGCGATGTTCAACGCAGGTAACGGAGATCTCGCACCCTATTTCATCGCCTCAAACAACAACGGGGTCCTGACACAGAGTGTCAGCGGCCTGCTGCGTGGAACGGCTTGGAAACCCATGGACACCGCCGGGCGTTTCAGCTATGGATTCGGGGTCGACTTCCTGACCGGAGCGACCAAGAAGACATCTTATGCCTGCGTCGACTCTGAGGGATCATGGCTAAGCCACCGTGAAGGCCCTGCCGCGATATGGCTTCAGCAACTCTACGGAGAGGTGAAATACCGTTCGCTCTATCTTACTGCCGGAATGAAGCAGCGCCACTCCGACATCGTGACATTCGGACTGTCGAGCGGCGATCTGATCGAGAGCGGCAACGCGCGCCCGATTCCGCAGGTCAGAGCCGGATTCATTGACTTCCAGAACATTCCGTTCACAAACGGCTGGCTGCAACTTCAGGGTGAGATAGCATACGGAAAATTTTTCCAGAACAAATATCTCGAAAACCACTACAACTACAACTCAGGCCAGATCAACCTGAACACACTCTACCACTACAAGCATCTCTATTTCCGCACCAATCCCGACAAACCGTTCTCGGCAACTTTCGGAGGCCGGTTCGTCTGTCTCTTTGGCGGCAAAACTGAATACTATTCAGGAGGCAAACTGAAAAAGGAGATGAAAAACCGAACCAACCTCAAAGCGTTCTGGCAGGCGTTTTTGCCCCAGGACAACGGCTACGAAGGCTATTATGAAGGTCAGCACCTCGGAAGCTGGGACATCGCTCTACGCTACCGTCTCGGAAACGGAGACCAGATCAGAGCATATGTCGAGAACCTCTGGGAAGATGGTTCAGGCATGGGTAAACTCAACGGTTGGGACGGTCTGTGGGGCCTCGAGTTCAAATCGTCGCGCAAATGGTGGATAACCGGAGCCGTGGTCGAGTATATCGATTTCACAAACCAGGGAGGTCCGATGCACTGGGATCCGGCCGACAATCCCGGAACCACACTGACCGGCGTGCAGGCCACCGGCAGTGACACGTACTACAACAACGGCTTCTACAACGCTTATGCCAATTTCGGCATGTCGATAGGCACCCCGTTCAGCAAAGCTCCGATCTACAACACCAACGGCGAGGTCATGTATCTCGACACAAGGGTCAGAGGCTTTCATGTCGGTGTTACCGGTAATCTCGGCGACAATGTAGACTACCGCCTGCTCGGCAGTTACCGAAAATCGTGGGGCAACTACGGCGCACCGCGACTTTATCCCGCCCGCGATGTCTCGGTCATGGCCGAGGTCACCTGGCACATTCCGTCGGTCAAAGGTCTTGACTTCAAGGCGCAGGTCGCAGCCGACCGCGGCAAGCTCTACGGCAACAAGCTCGGAGGGCTGATATCAGTCTCATATTCAGGACTTCTAAATTTCAAACGATGAAAACAGTCATAAGCGTCATACTTGCACTATTGATTCTGGCAGGCCTTTCGGCATGTACACAAAACAACGGCCACATCGGCAAACGGTTCGGCATGTGGAAACTGCTCTCGATCGAGATCGACGGGCAGAAAGACACCGGCTACACAGGCGACATGTTCTGGATGTTCCAGACAGGTGTCATCGAGATGCAGCAGTCGGGCTATTATTCATGCTTCGGCCGATGTACGGAGGAAGGCGACAAGATGATACTCGATTTCAATAACCACGACGACATCAACGGCCCAGGCAGCGCGCTCTACACGCCGCTGCCCCAGACCCACCTTTCGGCGATGAAGACAATCACTCTGTCGATTCTCAAGATGACACGCACCGAGATGAAGCTGCTGTGGCACGGCGATGATGACAAGGCCTATATCTACACGTTTAAAAAATGGGGATGAGAGAAACCATGGACGATAAACCGATTCTCGTTACCGGGGCCGATGGCTTCATCGGATCGCATCTTGTCGATCTGCTTCTTTCGCGTGGCTACCGGGTCAGAGCACTCAGCCAATACAACTCGTTCAACTACTGGGGCTGGCTCGAAGGAAAAAGAGACCCGCGGCTTGAGATCGTCTGCGGCGATGTCCGCGACGCGTCATTCTGCCGCCACATCTGCCAAGGAGTGTCGACGGTGCTTCATTTGGCCGCGCTGATCGCCATACCCTACAGCTATGTCGCCCCCGGCAGCTATGTCGACACCAACATCGGCGGAACGTTGAACATCTGTCAGGCCGCTCTCGACAATGGGGTCGGCAGGGTGGTGGTGACATCAACCTCAGAAGTGTATGGAACCGCCCTTTATGTTCCTATTGACGAGAAGCATCCGCGGCAGCCACAGTCGCCTTACTCGGCCACGAAAATCGGGGCCGACGCGATCGCGATGAGTTTCTTCAACGCGTTCGGTCTGCCTGTCGTGATTGCACGACCGTTCAACACCTACGGTCCGCGCCAGAGCGCGCGGGCGATCATACCGACGATCATAAGCCAGATAGCGGCCGGAGAGCGCGAGATCAAGGTCGGAGACCTGACACCCACCCGTGATTTCAACTATGTTGCCGACACATGTCGCGGATTTCTCGCTCTGGCGACGGCGCCCGGCATTGAGGGCCGAGAGATCAACATTGCCACCGGCACCGAGGTGTCGATGGAGGAGACACTCCACACTATAGCCCGTCTGATGAACGCCGATGTCAACTATGTTGTCGATCCGGCCAGGCTGAGACCGTCCAACAGTGAGGTCAGACGTCTGTGCGGCGACAATACGCTCATCACGACCTTGACCGACTGGCGTCCGAAATTTGATCTTGAGGCCGGACTTGGCGAAACGATCAGATGGTTTACCGATCCTTCCAACCTGTCACACTATAAAACCGACATATATAACCGATGAACGAAGAATCTCTCAATATATTGATGCTCGGCGGAGCCAAACGCGTATCTCTCGCCACCAAGATAGCCATAATGGGCTTCAGAATGGGGCTTTCAGTCAACCTGTTCAGTTGGGAACTTGATCGGGTCGTGCCGATAGCCCAGATAGCCGAGATTGTCGAAGGTGCAAAGTGGAGTGACCCTGATGTTCTCGAGAAACTCCATGAGGTCGTGACAACCAAGAAAATACACATAATCATTCCGTTTGTCGACGGAGCGATCGGGGTCACGGCCCGCTACCGTGCCAAATATGGCAATGTCTGGGCTCCTGTCGGTACAATCGAGTCGGTGGAGGGAATGTTTGACAAGGTAGTCGCCGCACGCCTGTTCGAGCAGGCCGGATTACCTATCCCGGCCACCTACACCCCCGGAGACTACAAACTTCCATTGATCGCCAAACCGCGATGTGGATCGGCTTCTGCGGGCATAATCGTTGTCAATGACGATGATGAGATGACCCGGCTGATTCCCTATGCCGACGATTATCTGCTTCAGGAATATGTCGAGAACCGTGAAGAAATCACGGTCGACTGCTATGTGACGATGAAAGGCCGTCAGATCGCGGTGGTGCCGCGTCTGAGAGAGACAGTGGTCGGAGGTGAGGTCAGCCGCACGATAACGATCGAAAACAATAGTATCGTCGAACTTTCACGCCGCGTGTTGACCGCGCTTGACCTTCGCGGAGCCGTGACACTTCAGTTCCTGATTGACAAGGACAATGACCGCACGCTGCTAATGGAGGTCAATCCACGTTTCGGCGGTGGAGTCGTATGCTCGATACACGCTGGGGCAAACATGCCTGAATATATGCTGACCGATTGCACCGGAGGCGATCCGGCCCCCTGCACAGACTGGCGACCCGGGGTCGAGATTTCACGTTACATGCAAGAAGTGGTTTTCTACAATGGAGAAGTCCAGGGCTAAGCACGTGATCATAATCGCCGAGGCCGGCGTGAACCATAACGGAGACTTCGACATGGCCTGCAAAATGGTACATGCCGCCAAAGAAGCCGGAGCCGATTATGTCAAGTTCCAGACCGCGGTGCCGGAGCTGGTCATCTCTACGTATGCCCCGAAGGCCGAATATCAGAAAGAGACCACCGGCAGTGGAGAGTCGCAGTTGGAGATGTGCCGCAAGATACATCTTCCGCTGTCGGCCTACGCGAGGCTTGCCGAATTGTGCCGCGAGGTAGGCATCGGGTTCATGAGCACGCCATTCGATCTTGTCTCGATCGATTGCCTTGCCGAACTTGATATGGACTGGTGGAAAATTCCGTCGGGTGAGATCACCAATCTGCCATACCTCAGGAAAATAGCCGTTGCCGGCCGCCGCATCATCATGTCGACCGGAATGAGCGAGACCGAGGAGGTTGCCCGCGCGGTCGACATCCTGACCGAGCGAGGTGTAGCCCTGGAAGATATCGCTCTGCTTCATTGCAACACACAGTATCCGACACCGTTTGCCGATGTCAACCTCAGGGCGATGGAATCGCTTCGCCGTCTTGGCACCGGATATGTCGGATACAGCGACCACACTGTCGGCATCGAGGTTCCTGTCGCAGCCGTCGCTCTCGGAGCCGACATCATCGAAAAACATTTCACACTCGACAAATCGTTGCCCGGTCCTGACCATCGTGCATCGCTCGACACCGATGAGTTGCGTCAGATGGTTTCTGCTATCAGAAACATCGGGTTTGCTCTGGGCAGTGAGATCAAGACGGTCAGTGAATCGGAGAGGCCCAACATCGAGGTGGCCAGAAAAAGCATCGTCGCCGCGCGTGACATCAAGGCCGGAGAACTGCTGACAGAAGAGAACCTGACGGTCAAACGACCCGGAAACGGCATTTCGCCCATGCTTTGGGATGAGGTGACAGGCCGCCGTGCCGGTCGTGACTTCGTTGCTGACGAGCTGATTGAACTTTGAAGCTGCCGGCAGCGTTAGAAATCTGTAAACAAAAACAGACTCAAACACTATGAAATCAGTAATCGAGACCTTGCTTGAACGCAGGTCAATACGTCGTTATGAGCGGGAAACACTGACACCTGAACAGGTGCGCCTGATTCATGACGCGATACGCAACACTCCGACGAGCTACAACGGTCAGCAATATTCTGTCATTGAGATCGATGATCAGGAACTAAAGGAGAAACTCTATGACATAACGGGTCAGAAACAGATCAAGACCTGCAACAGGTTTTATCTGTTCTGTGCCGATTATAACAAGATCTCGCTCGGCGCGGAGGCAAAAAAGATCGAGATGCCGGCTTTCACCACCAGGGTCGAAAGCCTGATTGTCGGGGTGATAGATGCCTCGTTGGCTATGATGAGCGCGTTGGTCGCAGCCGAGTCATGTGGTCTCGGGACTTGTCCGATCGGTTATGCCCGTACCGCTGCCCCCGAAAAGTTTGCCGAACTGCTCAATCTGCCCCCGAAAGTCTACGTTGTCTGCGGTCTGGCTGTCGGCGTTCCGCGAGAGATGCCCGACATGAAGCCGAAACAGAATGAGAAACTGCTCATTTTCAAAAACGGTTACCGCACCGACGACATGACAGCCGATATTCTGGAATTTGACCGCGACATTGTACGCTACAATGAAACCCGTTCGGGCACAAAAACCGATAACGACTGGATCAGCCACATCGTCGACTACTATTCTGAAGAGATGCCGATGACGATGCTCGACAGCCTGCGTCGCCGTGGATTTGACCTCAGACAGTGAGTGACACATTCAGCAACAACCTCACAACGCCCTGTGTGAAGCCCGACCGGGTCGACATGGGGCGTTTGTTTTTGCAGGCTCTTGATCGGACGGGTGGTGTGGCGGGGATAGACACACAAATCGATTACGCCCGGTTGGATCAATGGGGCTACGATATTTTGACATCTGACTTTACGCTGATGCACTACCGATTGGATAAAGGTCACTCTAAACAGCAGATTGATGTCACTGTTTCTCAATTTATTATCATTCCAATACCGCCACTTTTCACAATCTGACTCCGCGAAAATTACTATAACTTTCAGTTTTGATCCTGTGGTTGCATATTATCTTTGTCGCAAAAAAGTAGGGTATAAAAAAACATGCCTTCCGTAGGGGGGGAGGCATGTCGATGTGTTATAGTTGACAGAATCAGTCTTTGATGAGGTTGTGACCGGTCATCTCGGCGGGTTGTTCAAGACCCATGATGTGGAGAATTGTGGGGGCTACGTCGGCGAGTATGCCGTTTTCGACGGCAGCTTCTTTGTCGGCAGTCACGTAGACACAGGGCACGGGGTTGAGCGAGTGGGCTGTGTTGGGTGTTCCGTCGGGGTTTATGGCGTTGTCGGCATTACCGTGGTCGGCTATGATGATGACCTCATAGTCGTTTTTCTTGGCGGCCTCGACAGTATCCATGACACATTCGTCGATCGTTACGACAGCTTTCTGGATTGCGTCATAGATGCCGGTGTGGCCGACCATGTCGCCGTTTGCGTAGTTGACCACGATGAAGTCATATTTCTGAGTGTTGATCGCGTCGACGAGTTTGTCTTTCACCTCATAGGCACTCATTTCGGGTTTGAGGTCGTAGGTCGCTACTTTTGGCGAAGCGACAAGAATGCGCTCCTCGCCTTCGTAGGGGGTCTCGCGCCCGCCGTTGAAGAAGAATGTCACGTGGGCATATTTCTCAGTCTCGGCTATGTGGAGCTGCGCTTTGCCGAGGTTCGAGAGATATTCGCCGAGGGTGTTGTTGACGTTTTCCTTGTCGAAGAGAATGTGGAGACCTGTGAATGAAGAGTCGTAGGGGGTCATGCAATAGTATTGCAGGTCGGGGAGGGTGTGCATTCCCTCTTCGGGCATATCGTGCTGGGTCAGGACGACGGTCAGCTCTTTGGCGCGGTCGTTGCGGTAGTTGAAGAAGATCACGACATCGCCGGGCTTGATTGTTCCGTCGACGGTCGAGTTGTTGATCGGTTTGATGAATTCGTCGGTCACGTCTTCGTCGTAGCTCTGCTGCATTGCGGCTACCATATCGTCGGCCTGTTTGCCTTGACCGTTCACGAGAAGATCGTAAGCGACCTTTACACGGTCCCAGCGTTTGTCACGGTCCATTGCGTAGAAACGGCCGATGATCGAAGCTATCACGCCGGTCGACTGCTTGCAGTGGTCGGTGAGTTGCTCGATGAAGCCTTTTCCGCTGCGGGGATCGGTGTCGCGTCCGTCCATGAAACAGTGAATGAAGACTTTGTCGAGGTCATATTTCTTTGCGATGTCGGTAAGAGCGAATAGGTGATCGAGCGAAGAGTGGACACCACCGTCGGAGGTAAGACCCATGAAGTGGATCGCCTTGCCGTTATCTTTCGCATAAGAGAAAGCGTTTTTGATTTCGGGGTTCTCCAAGATCGAACCTTCTTTGATCGCTTTGTTGATTTTGACGAGGTCTTGATAGAGAACACGTCCGGCACCGATGTTGAGGTGTCCGACTTCAGAGTTGCCCATCTGTCCGTCGGGCAAACCGACGTTCTCGCCGCTTGCCTGAAGTTCGGAGTGGGGATATGAGTTCAAGAGATAGTCCCAGTAGGGTGTCGGGGTCGTGGCTATGACATCGCCTTTGGAGTGGTTGCCGATGCCCCAGCCGTCGAGAATCATTAATAATGCTTTCTTGGCCATAATTGTTTGATATAAAATTTTTTCGACTTGCAAAGTTAGTCAATTTTTTTTGAAATCGGGGAAAAACACACTCAAAAGGATCGGGGTAATGAAAAATTGTATATCTTTGTGATACTCTTTACATTAAACACCCCTAAACCGATGAAAAACAATTTAAAGCTACATTTTATCGCGGCATTGACGCTGATTGCCGTCTCGTTTCCGTCAGGTGGCACCACTCCGGTCTATCTCGATTGTTCAAAGCCGGTTGAACAGCGTGTCGAAGACGCTCTTTCGAGAATGACTCTTGAGGAGAAGATCGCTGTCATTCATGCGCAGTCAAAGTTCTCATCGCCCGGCGTCAGGCGTCTTGGCATTGCCGAGCTATGGGCCACAGACGGTCCCCACGGCATACGACCAGAGGTGAAATGGGACGAATGGTCTCAGGCGTCATGGACCAATGACTCGTGTGTGGCTTTTCCGGCTCTGACGTGTCTTGCCGCGACATGGAATGGCGACATGTCGAGACTCTATGGAGAGAGCATCGGTGAGGAGGCGCGTTACCGTGGGAAGTCGATTTTGCTCGGCCCGGGTGTCAACATCAACCGCACCCCGCTTAACGGGCGTAATTTTGAATATATGGGTGAGGATCCGTATCTGGCGTCGGTTATGGTCGTTCCATATATAAAGGGAGTGCAAAGCAACGGAGTGGCGGCGTGTGTGAAACACTACGCGTTGAACAATCAAGAGTGTAACCGGCATACGGTCAACGTCGTGGTCGATGACCGGGCGTTGCATGAGATCTATCTGCCGGCGTTTGAAGCCGCGGTGAAAGTGGGCGGAACGTGGTCGATCATGGGCAGCTATAACCTCTACAAGAATCAGCACGCGTGTCACAACCAATATCTGCTCAACGACATTCTTAAACGCGACTGGGCATTTGACGGGGTTGTAGTCTCAGACTGGGGCGGTACACACGACACCGCCGAGGCGATCAGAAACGGTCTTGATCTTGAGTTCGGCACGTGGACCGACGGCTTGTCGAAGGGCGCGGGGAATGCATATGACAATTATCACATGGCCCGACCCTATCTTGAGATGATCAAGCGAGGGGAGATCGGCACCGGTGAACTTGATGACAAGGTGAGGCGTGTTCTGAGGCTTATGTTCAGGACATCAATGGATCGTAACCGTCCGTATGGCTCGCTTTGTTCTCCGGAGCATTATGCTGCGGCGAGAAAAATCGGTGGCGAGGGCATCGTTCTTCTCAAAAATGAGCGCGAGGTTCTTCCGCTTGACCTGTCGAAGATCAAGACCATAGCTGTTATCGGCGAAAATGCTGTCAAAATGATGACGGTCGGTGGCGGCAGTTCTTCACTGAAGGCGCAGCATGAGATATCTCCGCTCGACGGACTCCGGAATGCTCTTGAGGGAAAGGCGGATGTTGTGTATGCACGCGGGTATGTCGGGCACACCAAGGGTGACTATGACGGAGTGTCGACGGGACAGAATCTGAGAGATGACCGCACTGCCGGAGAACTGACTGCTGAAGCTGTGGAGGCCGCCCGCAAGGCCGACTGCGTGATTTTTGTCGGAGGGCTGAACAAATCGGGTAAACAAGACTGTGAGGGAACTGACCGTCAGCAGCTTGAACTGCCATACGGGCAGAATGAACTGATTGCAGCGCTGGCCAAGGCCAATCCAAATCTTGTTGTTGTCAATGTTTCGGGAAATGCTGTGGCGATGCCGTGGGCCGGTGATGTCCCGGCTATTGTCCAGGCGTGGTATCTCGGATCGGAGGCCGGCAACGCATTGGCCGATGTGCTGACAGGAAGGGTAAATCCGTCGGGTAAACTTCCAATGACATTTCCGAAACGTCTTGAAGATATCGGGGCACACAGTGCAGGTCAATATCCGGGTGTGGAGCGCGGTGACGGAAGTCATGTCGCCGACTGCCGTTATGATGAGGGTATCTATGTCGGTTACCGTTGGCTTGATAAAAACAAGATTGACCCGTTGTTTGCTTTCGGACACGGGTTGAGCTACACGACGTTTGGATATGGCAAGGCTAAAGCCGTAAGAGACGGTGACGGATCGTTGACGGTCACTGTTCCTGTAACCAATACCGGAAGCCGTGATGGATCGGAGGTGGTGCAGCTCTACGTCAGTGATTTGAAGTCGTCGTTGCCGCGTCCGGTCAAAGAGTTGAAAGGTTTCAGAAAAGTCAGCTTAAAACCTGGCGAGACGGTTGAGGTGGTTTTCAGCCTTGACGATCGCTCTCTGAGCTACTATGATGCAGACAAATCGGCATGGGTCTGTGAACCCGGCGAGTTTGAGGCATTGGTCGGATCGTCATCGGCCGACATCAGGTCGAAGGTGAAGTTCCATGGACCATTGGCCAATTGAATAAATCAATTAAATTTTATTCAGTTTTTTGATCAATTTGATAATCGCAATGTTTGTCGTACGTTCGATTATGCGGTTACGGTTGCCTGTCAGCAGATGGTGATTGACGGTAGTGCCCTGCGGGGTGTGGACAGCTATGCAGACTGTGCCTACCGGCTTCAGATCGGTTCCGCCGCCGGGACCGGCTATTCCGCTGACCGCTATCGAGCAGTCGGACTTGACCACGTTAAGAGCTATGTTGTCGGCCATTTGTTCGACAACCGGAAGGCTGACAGCACCATATTCGTCGATGCTTTCTTTTTTGACAAGCAGCACGTTTTGTTTCACTTCGTTGCTGTAGGCAACGACACTGCCTTTGAAAACAGCCGATGCGCCGGGAACGGAGGTTAAAGTTGCTGCAATCCGGCCACCGGTGCAGCTTTCGGCGGTAGAGACGGTCAGATTTTTTCCTTGAGTAATTTGATGAGTATCTCCTGAAGTGGAGCCGGATCGGTTGTGATCAGATTGCGGCCGAAAATAGTCTTCAGGTCTTCAAGTTTATTGTCAAGCAGTCTGTCGATTGTGTTTTTGTCGTCGCCAAACGCATCGAGCCTGAGTCTGACATATCCGGGTACCGGCAGATAGGCGAGGTGAAGGCAAGAGGGCAGGGCCGCCTCCCATTTTTGCAGACGTGTCGCGATGTCAGATTCGGTGATGTCGTAGATCACGGCCGTGCGGTGGGCGATGACGATGTCGTGGCCAAAACGTTTGAGCAATTTTGGAAAAACATCGCCAGGAAACATCTCGGCGGTCTCGAACGGCACTCCGGGCATTGCGACGAGCACTTTACCTTCGCGCTCGAACCACATAAGGGGAGCTGTTCCGACACGGTTCATTATGACCTGACACGATGAGGGCACGATTGACTGTCGTGCCGTCAGTTCATTCAGACTGATGTTGCGGAGTTGGCAAATGGTTTTTACATTTTCAAGGACATCTCTGTTTTCGACAGGTTCGCCGCCGAATACCGACATCAGCACCTCTTTGGTGATGTCGTCTTTAGTAGGCCCGAGCCCGCCTGTAGTCAGAACGATGTCGGTTCTGGACAAAGCGTCGGTGATGGCTGCCCTGATGTCGCATGCGTTGTCTCCGACGGTAGTGACAGATGTCACTTTCCACCCCGCAGGAGAGATTGTGCGGGCTATAAATCCGGAGTTGGTGTCGGCAACCTGACCGAGCAGCAACTCGTCTCCGATGACTATGACAGAAATATTCATGATGAAAAAGTTTAGAGAGAGTTAAAAAAACGGGCCGGTGTTCAGAGTGATACTCTTGCGAATGGTGCCGCATCATAGGGGCAGAATTCTTTGCTGAGAAACTTGTAGTAGCCGGCTATAGCCACCATTGCGGCATTGTCGGTGGTGAATGATCGTTTTGGAATGAAGGCTTTCAGACGATGTCGGCAGCAGTAGTCGGCAACAGCGTTCCTTACACCCGAGTTCGCGGAGACACCGCCGCCGATAGCTACGGTTTTCACTCCGGTCTGTTTCACCGCCTTGTCGAGTTTGTCGATCAGAATGTCGATGATCGTAGCCTGGAGCGAAGCCGCGAGGTCAGCCATGTTCCGGCTTATGAAGTCGGGATTATCCTTGACCGCATCACGGAGGGTGTATAGAAAAGAGGTCTTGAGACCGCTGAAACTGTAATCGAGTCCTGGAATGTGGGGTTTTGCAAACTTGAACCGTTTCGGATCACCTTCGGCCGCGAGGCGGTCGATGTGGGGCCCACCCGGATAGGGGAGTCCCATTACTTTCGCACATTTGTCAAAAGCCTCGCCGGCGGCATCATCTATTGTCTGGCCCAGAATCTCCATGTCGTCGTAGTTTCTGACCAGAATGATCTGTGAGTTGCCTCCTGAGACAAGCAGACACAGGAACGGATAACCGGGAACCTCGTCAGACTCGTTTTCTCTGACGAAATGAGACAGGACGTGGCCGTGGAGGTGATTGACATCGACAATCGGTACTCGCAGCCCGAGAGAGAGCCCTTTGGCAAATGAAGTTCCGACAAGGAGCGAGCCGAGCAGACCGGGACCACGGGTGAAGGCGATTGCCGTTATGTCAGACTTGTCGATTCCGGCACGTCGAATGGCCGAATCGACCACCGGCACAATGTTCTGCTGGTGGGCGCGTGATGCGAGTTCAGGCACAACGCCGCCATATTCCTCATGAACTTTCTGGCTCGCCAGAACATTGCTGAGCAATATGCCGTCGCGAATCACGGCTGCACCTGTGTCGTCACAAGATGATTCAATTCCGAGTATCGTAATCCCCATGAGTTAAAACTGTGTTACAAATTCGTCACAAAGATAAGAATTAAATCTCAGTCTGCAATGATTTATTCAGCTTTTAACATGTGTTATTTCAACAAAAGTTAGTCAATTGGTCGAAATAGGGTGTTAAAATAGGCACAGCTACTCTGAATATTTGTAACTTTGGACTCTGAAACAAGAAAAAAGATGAATCTGCCACTGTTCATAATGAGACGTCTCGGCTTCAGGGCTGACGGCCGCGAACGTCGGTCGCCCGGAGTTGTCATAGCTGTCGCCGGGGTCGCCATAGCTGTGTCGGTCATGATGATCACCCTGTCGGTCGTTTTCGGGTTCAAGAATCAGATACGCGACAAAGTGACAGGTTTTGATTCACAGATCACGGTCACGACAATCGACGAAGGCTCTGATTCTTTTTTCAGTGTCGACAACGATTTCGTGGCTTCTGTCAGACACGTAGCCGGCGACAGAGCCGACATTTCCGGCTCGATTGTCGCCACGGGTATTCTCAAGACTGACAATGATTTTGCCGGATTGACATTCAAGTCAGACACACCCGGAAGCTTTCCTGCAAAGTTTGTCGCCTCAAATATTGTCGAGGGTGTGATGCCCGACTACGATGCCGGATCAACCGACAACGAAATCATCATCTCGCGGGCGACATCACGCATGCTCAGGCTCTCGGTCGGAGACAGACCGATGGTCTACTTTGTCTCAGACGGAAATGTCAAGGCGCGCAGGGTTACGGTAGCTGCGAACTATGACACTTCGTTTGGCGAACGAGACAGGCTGATTGCATTCTGTTCGCCGTCGTTTCTCAGAGGTGTCGGGTCTCTGGGCGATGACATGGTCGGGAGAGTCGAGATCAACAATCTCGATTTCGAGAGCCTTGACGAGCAGACCCGCCACCTGCGCGATGAACTGAACAGGAGCTATTTTACCACAGGCACTGGACGGTATTACATATGTGAGAATGTGCTGACGACCGGTGCGGTTTATTTCAGTTGGCTGGAGCTTCTCGACACCAATGTCGTGGTGATCATTCTGCTGATGTCGCTGGTTGCGGCCTTCACGATAGTCTCATGTCTGTTCATACTGATTCTTGAACGTGTCAGAATGATCGGCATACTCAAGGCACTTGGAGCGACAGACCGGTTTGTGGCGCGAATTTTCATTTATCTGGCGATGCGCATAGTTCTGCTTGGCATGTTGATCGGCAATGCGGCCGGCTTCATGTTGCTTTGGCTGCAATATAGATTTCATCTCGTTCCGCTCGATCCCGAGGCCTATTATCTGGCTTATGTTCCGGTTGAGGTCAATGTGACCGACATTGTTCTTCTTAATTTGGCGGTTCCGCTTGTTGCCTGTCTTGTTCTGATCGTTCCGAGCATGATAATCACCAAAATATCACCGTCGTCTACGATGCGTTATGAGTGAGGTGGCAAAATTTACCGTGGAGGTCTTCGACCATTGACAGATATATTATGTGGCAGGCTCCTGGATACCCACGCCCGACAAATTGCAAATAAATTTGCATTTGCTCTCAACTTATTCGTATCTTTGCAGTCATCACAACCGTTGTGTGACGGTTTGTTTACACAAGCTAAAAAGGTATGAAAGGAACACAATTATTCAGATTCTCGTGCATCGTTGTCTTATGGCTGCTGCTCTGTTGGCTGGTTTTGACAAGAACAGACGAGATCACGCTGATGACAGTCTTCTCTATCGTCGCGTCGGGGATAATCGTGTTTGTTCCTCTCTATAAAAAATATCGCAACAATGGAGACAGCAAAGAGTGAACGCTATCGGGTTCTCTCGACGATCGATGACCCGAAAGATCTAAGGAAGCTCCCGATCGAGCGTCTGCCTGAGGTATGTGCCGACATACGCCGTTTTCTTATAGACTCCCTTTCAGTCAATCCGGGCCATTTCGCTTCAAGTCTCGGGGCTGTCGAGCTGACAGTCGCGCTACATTATGTTTTCAATACCCCCTATGACCGCATTGTCTGGGACGTGGGGCATCAGGCGTACGGACACAAGCTGCTGACCGGTCGCCGCGACAGGTTTCACCTGAACCGAAAGTCGGGCGGACTGAGCGGATTTCCGAATCCCGATGAGAGTCCCTACGACACATTTACCGCCGGACATGCCTCGAACTCTATTTCGGCTGCCCTCGGCATGGCAATTGCGTCGGAAATGTCAGACGAACCGCGGCGCAATGTCGTGGCGGTTATCGGTGATGCCTCGATCAGCGGCGGACTGGCATTCGAGGGTATCAACAATGCGGCAAACGTCCGCAATAATCTGCTGATCATACTCAACGACAACAATATGTCGATCGACCGTAATGTGGGTGCGCTTAACGGTTATTTCGCCCATCTCAACACATGGCCGAGCTACAACCGGTTCCGTGATTTCGTCTACCGCGGAATGCGCAGGCTCAGGCTTGTCGGAGAGAAACAACGCGGAGCCATACTCAGGTTCAACAACAGCCTCAAGGCTTTGCTCAACCGTGAGCAGAATATATTCGAGGGGCTGAACATAAGATATTTCGGTCCGTTTGACGGACACGATGTCGGCAATCTCGTTCAGGTGTTGAGCGACATCAAAGATATGAACGGTCCGCGTATTCTCCATCTCCGCACGGTAAAAGGAAAAGGATATGCACCGGCCGAACAGAACCCGTCGGTCTGGCATGCTCCCGGTCTGTTCGATGCCGAGACCGGCCAACGCCACAAGGAGCAGGCTGACGGAAAACCGCCGAAATTCCAGACTGTTTTTGGAGAGACATTACTTGAGCTGGCGCGTCAGAACAAAGATATTGTGGGCATCACGGCCGCCATGCTGTCGGGCACTTCAATGAGCATTCTGCAAAAAGAGATGCCCGGACGGGTGTTTGATGTCGGCATCTCAGAGGGGCATGCCGTCACTTTTGCCGGTGGTTTGGCCAAAGACGGCAAGCTGCCGTTCGTAGCCATCTATTCATCGTTTCTTCAACGGGCTTATGACCATATTATCCATGACGTGGCAATTCAGCGTCTGCCGGTGACATTCTGTATTGACCGTGCAGGCCTTGTCGGGGAAGACGGGGTCACCCACCACGGAGTCTATGACCTGGCATATCTCAGGACTGTTCCCGGCATGGTGATAGCCTCGCCGCGTAATGAGGAGATGTTGAGAAACCTGATGTTCACTGCAGCGACGGTCGCCGAACGCGGACCAATGGCCATCAGGTATCCACGCGGCAGCGGTTCGACAGTCGACTGGCGGAAGCCGATGAGGCAGGTCGAGATCGGAAAGGGTGAGAGGTTGTCTGACGGCACCGATGTGGCGATAGTGACAATAGGCCCGATCGCCACAGAAGCGGCTGAGGCTGTTGCCATGTTGTCGGAACAGGGTGTCTCGGCGGCCCACTACGACATGATGTTCCTCAAACCTCTTGACGAAGACCTGATGAGGGAGATTGCGGAGAAAAATGTGGCTGTGGTCACTGTCGAAGATGCCTCGCGCAACGGAGGTCTCGGTTCGGCTGTGGTCGAGTGGCTCAATGACAACGGATACTCACGTCGGGTTGTCAGACTCGGCATTCCCGATGAGTTCATTGCCCAGGGCACGGTGGCCGGGCAACGCCATGAGTGTGGTTTCGATGCGCAGGCTATTGCCGACACGGTCATCAACATCAAGAAGCAGGAAAAATGAAAATAGTGATCGGAGGAGCCGGAGAGGTCGGCTCACACCTGGCGAAGCTGCTCTCGCGCGAAGACCAGGATATCATTCTGATCGACAAAGACCAGAACAGGCTTGCACCGCTCGATGCGAACTACAATCTGATGACGCTGCAGGGCAGTCCTACCTCGTTTGATGCGCTCAGAGCCGCCGGTGTGGACAAATGTGATCTGTTTATCGCCGTCACACCCTATGAGGCTGAGAATGTCACAGCGTGTGCCATTGCGAAGGCCCTTGGAGCGAACAAGACTGTTGCCCGCATCGACACATATGAATACATGAAGCGCGAGAATGTCGATTTCTTTGATCAGATCGGGGTCAATGAGACAATCTATCCCGAATATCTTGCTGCGCTCGAGATCAAGACTGCGTTGTGTCACACCTGGGTTCGCCATTGGTTTGAACTTCACGACGGGGCGTTGATTCTGCTGGGGGTGAAAGTCAGGGAAAATGCCTCAATCATCGGAATGAGGCTGCGTGATGTCACATTCACCCACCACAATTTTCACGTTGCCGCAATCAAGCGTCACCACGACACGATCATTCCGCGTGGAGACGACACGGTCAATGTCAACGACATACTTTATTTCACAACCACGCGCGATCATCTGAACGAGTTGCGTGATCTTTGTGGCAAACGACAGGTGAAGGTCAGGAAGATAATGATCATGGGTGGCGGACGCATCGCTGTGAGACTTGCCAGTATTCTTGACCGTGATTTCAAGATCAAGATCATCGATGACGACATCGAGCGTTGCCGTCACTTGCCCGAGAAGTGTCCCAACGCCGAGATCATTTATGGCGACGCACGCAACAACGAGGTGCTGGTCGAGGAGGATATTCAAGACATAGATGCCTTCATAGCCCTCAGCGACAGCTCGGAGGCCAATATTCTGTCGTGTCTGATCGCAAAGGAGTTCGGGGTTCCGAAAACCATTGCTGAAGTCGAGAACCTTCAGTTCATCTCAGAGGCCGAGGCACTCAACATCGGGTCGATCATAAACAAAAAACTGCTGGCGTCAAGCAAAATTTTCCAATTGCTTATAGACGCTGACACCAAGTCGTCGAAATGTATGTCTCTGGCCGATGCAGAAGTGGCTGAGTTTGAGGCACGTGAAGGCTCAAAAATCACCCGCGGACCGATCAAGGACATAAAGCTTGACCGCGGCATGACGATCGCCGGAATGATACGCGACGGTGTTGGAATGCTCGTCGGCGGTAACACGGTGATAAAGCCCGGCGACCATGTTCTGGTCTTTTCCCTGTCGGGGTCAATCCACAAAATTGAAAAACTTTTCATCTGACAACAGGCCGGGTGTGCATGTCACTATCTAACTTTTCGTCTGTTTGTTTGTTAAAAAATAAAAAGCGTTTCACCTATTTATTAAGCAAAATTGTATCTTTGTGCATATTTTAGAACAAATGACTGAAACAACAGCAAAAGAAACAACACTTCAAGACGACATTATTGAAGCTATCCGCGACCGTAAGGGCCGTGGCATAACCGTTCTCGACCTGTCGCAGATCGACGGAGCGGCCGCCAACGAATTCATCATCTGCGAGGGAACTTCCAACATGCAGGTTGCGGCTATAGCCGACAGCATTCGCGACTACCTGCTGGAGCATCGCGGTAAAAAACCTTATAACTATGACGGCTATCGCAACTCTGAGTGGATTGTGATTGACTATGGTGACACACTGGTTCATGTCTTTCAGCGTGAGACACGTCAGCACTACAATCTCGAGGAACTCTGGAGTGACGCTGTCGTAACCGAGATTCCCGATCTCGATTAATAAGAATCGCTCTATGACTCAGAATTCATCAAAAAAACCACGGGCATTCAAGTTCAGCATGTATTGGATGTATGCTATCATACTGCTGTTTCTTGCCGGAATTTTCTATCTCGATGACAACTCGATTGTCAAAGATGTCAATTTTACCAAATTTGAGAATATAATCGAAGAAGGCGGGGCATCTGAGATAATCGTGTTCACCAACAAGGGTGTTGCCGAAGCGGTTCTGACCGATTCAATGGCCTCTGCACTGTTTGACCCGACCCAATACAAGAAAGGTTCCAATGCCGGAGCAAGAATAGCGGCCGAGATTCCGTCGGCCGACAAATTGCAGGACAAGATAGACCGCTGGCAGGCCGAAGGAGTTTTCACCGGTGAGGTCAAATATGAGAAAAGCAGCGACTTCTCGTCGTTGTTGTGGACATTCGGCCCGGTAGTGTTGCTGATCGCCTTCTGGTTTTTCATCATGAAACGCATGTCGGGTAGAGACGGCGGGGCAGGTGGCGTTTTCAACGTCGGGAAATCAAAAGCCCAGATATTTGATAAGGATGGTCCTGTCAAGGTGACATTCAAAGATGTCGCCGGTCTGTCAGAGGCCAAGACCGAGATCGAGGAAATCGTCGAGTTCCTGAAAAATCCGCAGCGTTACACCGACCTGGGGGGTAAAATTCCGAAGGGCGCACTGTTGGTAGGACCTCCTGGAACCGGTAAGACCCTGTTGGCCAAGGCGGTCGCAGGAGAGGCCAATGTGCCGTTTTTCTCAATGTCGGGAAGTGATTTCGTCGAGATGTTTGTCGGAGTCGGGGCATCGCGTGTGCGCGATCTTTTCCGTCAGGCTAAAGAAAAAGCTCCATGCATTGTTTTCATTGACGAGATCGATGCAGTCGGACGAGCCCGTGGCAAAAATCCGAATATGGGGTCTAACGACGAGCGCGAGAATACGCTCAACCAGCTGCTGACCGAAATGGACGGCTTCGGCTCAAACAGCGGCGTGATCATTCTTGCTGCTACGAACCGTGCCGATATCCTCGACAAGGCACTTCTGCGTGCCGGACGTTTCGACCGTCAGATTTATGTGGAGCTGCCCGATCTCAACGACCGTGTGGCCATTTTCAAGGTGCATCTGCGCAACATCAAGATCGACAGTTCGGTTGACGTCGATCTGCTGGCACGGCAGACTCCCGGATTCTCGGGTGCCGACATAGCGAATGTCTGCAACGAGGCCGCTCTGATCGCCGCACGCCGCAACAAGAAGGTCGTTCAGAAACAAGATTTCATCGATGCTGTCGACCGCATTATCGGCGGACTCGAGAAGCGCACCAAGATAACCACCGAAGAAGAGAAAAAGTCGATCGCCATACATGAGGCCGGACACGCCACGATCTCATGGCATCTGCAATATGCCAACCCGTTGATAAAGGTGACGATCGTGCCGCGCGGAAAGGCTCTCGGGGCTGCATGGTATCTTCCAGAGGAGCGTCAGATCACCCCGTCGCAGGCTATTCTCGACGAAATGTGTTCGACATTGGGCGGTCGTGCCGCCGAGGAACTGTTTCTCGGACGCATCTCGACCGGCGCTGCCAACGATCTTGAACGTGTGACAAAACAGGCCTATGCAATGGTAGTCTACTATGGCATGAGCGATAAACTGCCGAACCTCTGTTATTATGACTCGACCGGTCAGAGCTACGGTTTCTCGAAACCCTACAGTGAGGATCGTGCACGGATGATTGACGAGGAGGTCTCGAAAATAATTACCGAGCAATATGAACGGGCCAAAGCTATCTTGCGCGAACACGCGGCCGGACACGCCGAGCTCGCCCAGACGCTGATCGACCGTGAGGTGATATTCACCGAAGATGTCGAACGGATATTTGGAAAACGGCCCTGGACCTCGCGCACCGACGAGATTCTCGCGGCACAACAGGGGCTTGCGCAGGCCAAAGACCCCACGCCGCCACCGATTCCCTCTGCCGGAGATGTTGTCGATGTCGAGGCTTCGGAGGTGAAGAATGATGAGCCGGTAAAGAAACCAGAAAAAGATCCAGATGATTCTGCCGCTTCCTGAAGGATTTCCTGAAACTGAAGGTGTTGTCGTTGACCGGCACACCGATTGGCAAACGCCGGCCCTTAAGGTCGGCATTGTCAATTTAATGCCCCTCAAACGCCGGACCGAGGCCGATCTGCTCGGCATTCTCGATGCCGACACGGCAGTTGTCGATGTCGATTTCATCTCTATGAGATCCCACAGGCTGAAATCAGCCTATGCCGGACATGTAGACCGCTTTTACATTCCGTCGGACATCGCGCTGAAAAATCACTATGACGCGCTGATCGTTACCGGAGCTCCGGTAGAGTTGATGGAGTTTGAGCAGGTAGACTATTGGGACGAGCTTACGCGGCTCATTGATCATGCGTCGGCCAACGTGAAGTCGACGATGTTTATCTGCTGGGGTGCGTTCGCGGCACTTTACCACCGCTATCAGATAGGGAAACGCCTGTTGCCGTCAAAACTGTCGGGTGTGTACACCCACTCTCTCAACCAACCGTCAGACGGGGTTGTCGCCGGCTTTGAGAGTCATTTCGAGGTTCCCCACAGCCGTAACACCGAGATTGATCCGGAGGCTCTTGACCGATGTGCCGATCTTTCTGTCATCGCCTGGAGCGACAGGACAGGGGCGCACCTGATCGAGGGTCGCGGCGGCAGGGAATATTATGTCATGGGACATTGGGAATATGCGCCTGACACGCTCGACATGGAATATCGGCGTGATTCAGACAAAGGACTGTCTCCGCTAATTCCTGAAAATTACTACATCGGCGACAACCCGGCCAACGGCTATCAGGCCCGCTGGCAACGATGGGGCCGTCTGTTTTTTCACAATTGGCTGAAATCACTCTATGAACGATAAGATAAGAAGACCGCGGCCGGTCGAACTGCTGTCTCCCGCCCGTGACGCCAAGACTGCGATCGCGGCCATTGACCATGGTGCCGATGCCGTCTACATGGGCGCGTCATCTCATGGCGCACGCGTCTCTGCCGGCAATCCGATCGGGGAGATCGCCCGTGTGGTAGACTACGCACACCGTTTTGATGTCAAGGTCTATGTGACGGTCAACACATTGGTTTATGAAGATGAGCTTGAATCGGTCAGGTCGCTGATCACCGATCTCTACCGCGTCGGGGTCGATGCCCTTATCGTGCAGGATATGTCGATACTCGAAATGGATATTCCTCCGATCGCTCTGCATGCCAGCACCCAATGTGACACGCGTGACGCTGCCAAGGCACGGTTTCTCGAGCAGGCCGGATTTTCTCAGATTGTGCTTGCACGCGAGCTGTCGCTCGACGAGATAAGAGACATAGCCGGGTCGGTCACGGTGCCACTCGAGGCGTTTGTTCACGGCGCGTTGTGCGTGAGTTTCAGCGGAGACTGCCGTGCGTCGCTGCTGGCGACGGGCCGGAGCGCGAACCGGGGCGAGTGTGCCCAGATGTGCCGCTTGCCCTACGACCTTACCGACGGCGACGGCAAGGTTCTTGTCGCCGGGAAACACCTGCTGTCGCTCAAAGACATGAATCGCCTTGATCATCTTGAGTCGATGCTTGAGGCAGGGGTTTCATCGTTCAAGATCGAAGGACGGCTCAAAGATGAGGCATACGTCAGGAATGTCACAGCGGCCTACCGTCAGGCTCTCGACCGCATAATAGGGGCTCATCCCGACCGATATCGCCGCTCTTCGTCAGGCACTTGCCGGTTTGGGTTTGTTCCTTCGCCCGAAAATGTGTTCAACCGCGGTTTCACATCCTACTTTCTGACCGACCGTCAACCACGGTCGATAGCTTCGCTCGACACTCCCAAGTCGGTCGGACGCCAGATCGGCAAGGTGATCTCTGTCGGCGACGGTTATGTGACTGTCGACACTGATGTGGAGATCGCGAATGGCGACGGACTGAGCTATTTTGACCGCACAGGCCGAGTCGCCGGCTTCAGGGCCAACAGTGTCAAGGGTAACCGCATTTATGTCAGGGAGCGTGTCAATGTCTCACCCGGCACGAAACTCTACCGCAACCGCGACAGCCGTCTCGACCGCGAGATGAAAACGGCCACTGCGACACGCACCGTCGATGTCGCGATGACACTGCGGCGTGTCGATGAGAGCCGGGTGGCCCTCGATGTCTCGATGTCGGGCGGACCGCAGGTCTCTGCGGTTGTCGAAGCACCGTTTGCCGAGTCACGTTCACCACAGCGCGACCAACGCCGCCGTGTGCTCGGAAAACTCGGAGACACCCCCTACATGTTGTCGTCGCTCGAAGACCTGACCGCAGATGATGATTTCATCGCCGCCTCGACACTCACGCGCCTGCGCCGTGATGCCGTCGGTATTCTTGACCAGACACGCCGTGCAACCTATAGCTATGACCGTCGTCGCCCTGACAGCATGACCGGGAAGAAACCTGAAGTCACGTTCCGCGACAATGTGTCAAATTCGCTCGCCGAGAAATTCTATCGCGATCATGGAGCAGTGACTGTCGATAAAGCGGCCGAAGTCATCAGGCCGTCGGGCAAGGAGATGATTGTCATGGAGTGCCGCTACTGCATCAGACGCGAACTCGGCGCATGTCTCAAGACCGGTGGGGCGCACCGATTGCCGTCGCCTCTCTATCTGCGCTCCGGCAATAACCGCTACCGTCTCGATTTCGATTGCCGACGGTGTCAGATGAGGGTAATTGCCGTGAAGTAGCAGGGTTTAGATCTCATCTCATAAAATTCAGCGTTAACATATATCATGGGACAGGCTCTTAAAATAAGGCAGGCCGGTTTCACAACCAGCCTGCCTTTATCAATCGTTTTCAGATTTTTGAAATAAAATTATTATCTTGCGTTTTGTTCACTCTCACGAGTCAACGGTTTTGAATAAACTTCCTGTTACCCTTTATGTAAATCTGTCCTGCTGCGGGATTCGACACGCGGCGTCCTGACAGGTCATAGATCGCTTCGTCGCCCTCGTCGATGCCGTCGACAGTGATGTCTTCGATGCCTGAAGGGAATTTGTCGGAGTCAAGTTCAATGATGTTCACGAAGTTTTCCCAACCACGTGCAGTCTTGTAGACTTCGGCCGAACCAACGGGAACATAGAGTGGTGTGTCGATCTTTGACTCACGGGTATATTTCCCGAAAGGTGTGGTTTCAGCTGTAACGTCACACGTCGGCGGAACAATCGACTTGGAGTATATTTCAGTGATCGACTGCCAATCGTCGCAGCTCATGCTTGCAAGGTTGGATAGTGTCGAGGGGAAAACGACTTTTTTAAGTCCCCGACAACTGGTGAATGCTCCTGTTGCAATGGATTCCAGTCCCTCGGGCAAATCAAGTTCTTCAATTTTCTCACATAAGTTGAAAGCGTCATGTTTGATTGATTTGACGGAGGTTGGAATGCTGACATCCTTGAGCTCCAGGCAATTATCGGCAAACCATGCGGGTATCTCGGTCAATCCATTTGATATGTGCAGTTTCTTCAATAAATAATTCAAAGCAAATTGAGAATCGCCCGACATATTCACGCATGAATGCGGAAGAACGACCTCCTCAAGTTTCGTACCCTGAAAAGCTGACTGACCGATAGATTCCAATCCTTCAGGAATTGTTACAGAACTGACCCACACTTGGTTGAAAGCGTAGTTTCCTACAGATTTCATTGTTGATGGAAATATAATTTCACTACACAAGTGGTTGATGCCAAAGAATGCGAAATCTCCAATTTCTTCAAATCCTTCAGGAAAAACCAGTTTGTCGATTTTAAGTGAAAGGGAATAGTAAAATGCATCTCGGCCAATAATCTTTAGCGAGGACGGAATATTTACAGTAGTCAGTTTCATTGAGCAGAAAAATGCCCATTCACCAATTTCTTCGACCGTTTCCGGTAAAATTATCCGTCGCAGATCGATCGAGTAGTAATATCCTTCGCCTGTGTCAATTTGCTCTTTATCCCAAAATGCACGATCTGGAACTTTGTTGTTCTCAATGGTCGCATTTTCAAGATTCAGAACCTTTACCTTGCCAAAATATGTACTGTGCCACATTGTCTTGAAGTCAGCATCATTGATTGGACCTCTGACAACGAGAGAGTCTATCGCAGTGATATCGTCACCGAGCAACGCGCCCAGTTCACCCGCTTTTGTGGTGGTTATATCGCGATATTTAAACTCTTCGTTTCCTGATGATTCATTAAGATACTTGACCTTCAGCTTGTTTACAATTTCATGAAGGTCGTTTTCGGTAGTCGTTTCTGACGCGCTTTGTGAGAATCCTGGAGATACCCCTAACAGCAAAGACGCTAAAAAATAGCCAAGTCGTTTCATAGTTATAACAGAATTAAAATTTATTTTGTCAGATTAGTTACGTTATTTGATCACGGTAATGTGATTTTTCTGCGGTCAATCACGTTGCCATCAACTGAATAGCTGACAACATAAAGTCCGTTTGAGAGAGTTGAAGTGTCCACGACCAAAGATTTTGATCCTGCGGCAATCTCGGCCGATACCCGTTTGTTGTCGGCTGTCAACGATGTCACAGTCACTGATGAATTTTCAGAAGCCTCAGTTTTTAAATCGATCTTTATGTTCCCATTTGAAACATTTACTGATTTTATGCCGGCGGCAGCTGTCAACGAAATGTTGTTTGTCGCGGCTTTGCCGTCTTCTGTCAGAGCAATAACCTTATAGTCGCAATCGTCAGAAGAGGGGGTCACACATACTGACTCTTTGTCACTCAGAATAGTACCCCGGGCATCCACCCATTTGAACTTGTTGAATCCTTCACCTTGGGCTGATAATTTAACGGAGCCGTCATCAAGATTGGTAGTGTTGATTTCGACTGCATTGTATGCCTGAACTGGTGGTTCTACAATGAAACGTTCACCACCGATTATATTGCCGTTCAAATCTTTTTGAACCAGGTCAAATGTGTAACGTTTCGCCTCATTTGGAAATTCAAAGAAATCAAATTTGAGTTTGACAACATCAAATTCATTTGCCGGAATCGCTAAATTTTCCAATTTACTTTGAGGAGTGAGGAATTGGACGATATTCTGTTCAACGCTGTTCGATCTGGAATAGACCACTGGCATTTCTATGTCAGTTGATTCAAAACCTCCGTCGGCCCAAGCGTCATATATTGTCGGACTCATCTCCAGTTCGATGTTAGCCTCTGAGTAAACCATTTCGTCTGACATGCTCAATGGAACAAGCTCAAGATTGTAACTTGCGGTAACGTCAGAAATGTTGCGGACATATACGTTAAATGCCTTATAGATATCGCTCTGTTTTATAATCGTCAGATTGCGTGAGGCGATGTCATTGCTGCCGCTCATGTTAAAATATGACTTACCTTCCTCATAACCGTCATCATATGATATATCCATGATTTTGGCTGCAAGACAGAAATGGAAATTACCGTCGGGGAAATCACACAGTAATTCCGGCAATGGCCATGTGAAATATAATACACGTTCTCCACCTGCCTCTATTGGATCAATTCTTTTCGAATCCATGCTGCCACCGGTCGGATATTTATCTTTGTACAGTTCACGTCCTTTCCAAACTTTATCGGTGAATCCTGTCGAGGCCTGTCCCCAATAGACTCTGAGGAATTTGCCTCCGGTGTAATCTTCTTTTCCTCTGTTGTGAACTTTGACGTATATATATGCCACTTGATGATCAGGTGAGTAGACCGGATTTTCGTATTCTTCAATTCCGTCGAATTTGTTTCTGACCCAAATAGAAGGGCTTGCCCAGAATATATCAGTAGTTGTATTAGGCTCAACGCCGGTATCTTCTTCATTGTCTTTTATGAATAAATCAACGGTAGGCAGTTGTTCTGTTTGTGTCGAGATGTCAAGTTTGTTGAATGCTAGATTTTGGCCTATTGAAGTCGGAGTCGATGCATACTGTGGGTGCTCTTTGTCACGTTCTACATGATATTTGTCATTGGCTTTTGCATAATTGAAGGTCTCTTCCATAGAAATATAGCCGTCGTTATTGGTGTCGGGATTATATTTCACTGATTTACCGTAATAGTCCAAACCGTTTATCGCGCATGTCCATTGATAGACAAACTCATCGTGGATTCCTGTTGAGCGGCTCCATGAAGATTCGTCTCCCCTTGAAGCGGTAGCGACGACGCATCCCTCCATTGTCAGGTCATCTATGAAGCCGCCTGAGTAACATTGTCCTAAAACAACGTTTATTTTGACTCCTTTTTCAGAAAACGGTCTCAACATTTCGGCAAGTTCGTAATCTTGTAAATTCTCACCGTTCCAAAGACAGATATATGATTGGTCGTTGCCGTTGGTGCCGCCATGGTCAATGACGTAAAGAAACAGGTGGTCTCCTTGTTTAAGTTTTGCTAATAGGCCGGTTAGAGTCTGCTCAATGTTTGATTTTGACGCTGACATGCTGATTTCGTCAACTCCGTCTTCGTCTAAATCAAGATCCTGAGACTTGTAAGTGTTGTTGAGTAGTCTTGTGTCTTCTGAGGGATCATCACCGTCGGCCAAGATCGGATAAATCTGATTTTTAGGAATTGCATAGCGTTCGGTCAACGTCTTGTAAATGAATGAGCAGTCGTTCCAATATCTGATGTTATTTGAGTTTTTGTTGATGCCGCCGCTTAGAATAATGGCGTGAGTGCGCGATGCGGCCGACATGTCGGGCTGAATGTCAACGTTAGCCTCAAATTCTGAAGAGTTACCTTCTCCTTCCTCAACAGGCTGTGACGGTTCTGTTATCTCTGATCCCGTCCCGGGAGCGGAAAGATGAACCATGTTATCTGCAGGTGGGTATTTCAGGTTTTCCCTTAGTGGTGCGAGATTCTCTAAATCGAATTGATTGTCAGCGGTTCGAGGTACATAGACGATGCAGCAGTCATGCTCCCAGTTAGCCCCGGGTTGAAGATCAACGAATATTGTCCATTGAGAATTGTTTGAGTTGTTAATAAGGTAGAACTCGGCATCGCTTTGATTGAATACAGCTTGTTTGGCCATTTCGAGAGCCTTCGATTGCGTCACTTCAACCTTGCCGGGGTAAGCCCAAGAACTGATGATGCTGAAAAGCATCGCGAAAAGCAAAATGTTCTTTTTCATTGTTTTTAATTTTTGATTGGTTAGTAAAGAATCTTGGGCTTTCTTCTTTAGATTGCTGCAAGGTAATAATTTTATTTCAATTGCAAACTATTAGATCATAATTATTTTTAAAATCAAGTTAAAACTATCGATTTTTAGCTTAGTTTGCGTCAGAATGGAAGAATTATTCAAAGCTGATGTCGCCGGTATATTCGATTCCGTTGTCATCGATAAGGGTGATCGTCTGGTCGCCCGGCAGTTCGCTGATCTCAACCGACGGATAGTCTTGAGTGACCATTCCCGACCACAGCTCGCCCGTTTCTGACGTGATCAAAACCGTCGCGAACTGAATCTCGGAGGGGAGACTGAAGGTCAGGACACCGGCGGAATAGACACAGCTGATTGTCGAAGATACAGGTAAGCGTGGGTCTACATTAGTATCTTTTAATAAAAGAGTTGTTGAAGTATCCTTGCCGAAAGAGTCTGGGACTGGGACCAATGCCATAAAGGTCATAAATAAGATGATGAACTTTTTCATTTGTGGGATTAATTATGATTATTTGTAAGGCAAATATAAATTTAATTATGGATATTCATCGTAGAATCCGGCTAAAATCGTTAGGTTTGATTATTTTGTAAAATCTTGATATACAGCAAAATAACAGCACGCCTAATGTTGTGGATTAGGCGTGCTGTGGAACGGCTGGCTTAAGTGGCTGTTTTACAAGATTTTTCAATAAATTTTATGATTGTGGAAATCTATCGAAAACCTACAAAAATAACAGATAAATTTATAGAGAATTGAGAGCTATTGGAAGAAAGAAAGATAATATGATGATTTTTGTTCATCCAATTTCCTGATTTTATTTTTCAGACGTTTACGACGTTCATAAATAGAAGTGAGTTTGTCAACTCCAAGAAAAAGTGCTATTGCGTTTGATGAAAATCCGAGTACACTGAAAATGAAAAGCAGATAATCATCTTTGGTCATATTATTGATATCAGCTTTTAGCCGATTTAACAAATCGGCATGATGATTGTTGATCAATGATTCAAGTTTCTCAATGTTATCGTCAGATCTCATGTTGTTGATTAATTTCGACAGCTCGTCAGAAATCTTTTTAGCGGCATATTCATTATTATTCGCATAATATACACTACACAGTTCGTCAAAGTAAGAAAACCGTGTATTGAGCAGTTTTCTTATGGACTCTTGAGCCTGTTTCATTTCAGTGTCTCTCAGTGTCAGCATTGAACGTAGGTCATGGACGATTTCGAGACTATTATAGATTGCGGCTTTTTGTCGACTGATATGTTTATATATCAGCCAGGCTGCTATACCGATGATTAAAGCAGCCAATGAGACGACCACGACAGTCGTTTGTCTATTTCTGTCAATAACCGCCTGTTTCGCCTCTTTTTGGCTCTCGAAAAGTTGAAAGACAGGTGTGGACAAGTCTTGGTAAATTCGCTTAAGCAGTTCGGTATTATTCCAATCCTCTATGATTTCAGCGTATTTCAAGGCTTTATAGGGTGAATCAACGGCGATATAATATCTGTATTTTAGTTCAGAAACCAACCGATCGCTATCATTCTCCGCCCGATTCATTATGTGTCTGATATTGGGCGGAATTGCTCCGGATCTTATAGATGATACCGCATACCACAATGTATCGTCCAATTTACTGTTTTCGTTGGCAAGATTGAGCTCGAACACATGTGTTGCCTCATTAAATGATTCTTGGCCGTAATGAGTTGTGCCTAAGGTGTTTATGATTGCTTTTTTCCACCGTGAAGATTTGACATGATGACCACCATATCCCTCACTGCCGGTATCTAATACTTTATTGGCGAGTATCAGGCAGCTGTCATGATTAAAGCTATTGTTCAGTGATTTGATATATCTGAAAATGGCAGAATCGAAGAACCGTTCGTTTCCGCTCTCGAGAAATTTGTCAAGAGCCAATTTATAATAAGCTATGGCCTCTGTCGCGTTATAAACAGTGGTGTAAACACGCCCGATTTCCCTTGCCGCCATAGCGGTCCAGAACGGGTCGTCGAGCTGTTTTGCGATTTCGAGAGTCTGGAACATGGCTATGAGGCTCGGCGCAAACTCGTCGTTGTTGAATTTGACACGTCCGAGGTAATATTGCGAGAGCATTTCATTGTGTGGATCGCCGGCATCGGCATAGTAGTCGGTTGCTATCGTTATCAGAGAGTCGTCTTTAACATCGTTGTAGGTCTTGTCGAGAGCTTGCGACTTTAGCAGGGCGAGGCGTGCACGGTTTCTTTGCTCTCTGACAGAGTCGGTGTCGAGACGGTTTAGAACCGCGAGTGCCGAGTCGGGAGTGTTTTCCATCAACTGTTCCGCTCGGTCGAGCGTGTCGGTGACATGCTGAGAGTCGCCGCAACTGAAGAGCAAAAACAGTGGCAATATGAGAGCAAAGATCTTTTTCATCTGACATTTGATCGATTATCTGCCAAAGATAGTGATAAAATGTGAGAGACGCAAAATAAAATGAGAGGGTAACGTACATTGTACATTACCCTCGTTGCAGGTTGAGTTATTTCAGCTCGGTTATAGTTCGTTTTTCTTGATGTGTCTGATCCATTGTTTTCCGTTTTTGAAACCGTCTTTCTCGCGTGAGCCGGCGGCAATGACCCGGTAGCGAATGCGGCCGAAATTGTCGGGGCGGACAACGACGAGATAGTTGAGGTCGTCTTCGAGAGTCTCGACGATGTTTGCAGGGTCAACGACGATGCCGAGACCGACTGCCTCGACCAGCTCGGGATGTGCCTTGTCGGGAACGTTAGTGCCCCACGAGGCGGCCACACCTTCGGGCGAGATGAAGCCCATGTTTCCGGTCTCGAGTTTCTGAATTCCGGTGCAGAAGAGATCGTCGGGCGTGTAGCCGTCGAGTGTGATCTCGACAAAGAGGTCTCTTGAGGCGGGGTCGACGCTGTAGCGTTGGGTCATGTCGATCTTGTGGCCGTTGTAGTTCCAGTCTTTGTCAAAGACCTCGATCTGTCGGTTGCTCAAAACTGTCTGCCGGCGCGATGCGACAGTGTCGATCGTTACGGGCTGACGGTTTTGCCATCCTCGGAACGAACCGGCGGCGATCGATTTTCCGGCCCACAGCACGTCGCAGCCATAGCCTTGGTTCATCTGCTCGGGTGTGGTGTAGAAGCCGGTCACGTCGAGCTCGAGCTGAGGTTTGGCCTTGACATAGAGATCGAGGCTCTGGCGGTTGTCCATGTAGACGCGATAGGCCACCCAGGGATTCTCGATGACCGCTCCGTGACCGTAGATGCTGTTATACATGTCGAGACGGTCGGCATCGCCGGGATAGGTGATCGAGTTGATTCTGGGGTGTTTCGCCTTCTGGTCGTGGAGCTTGATGTAGGCATCGGTCTGAGCCGACGCGCCCAGGGCGAGGAGCGCGGCGGCGATGACGATAAGTTTCTGTTTCATTGACTACGGCAGGGGGTTAATGTAACACTTCGGTAGCTTTCCCGTTTTCGTCGAGATAGAACAGCGGGGTCGTGTTCTCGGGGTCGACGTTGTAGTAGTGGATGCCGCTGTCGTTGCTGCGCGGATAATATTTGTTGAGCAGGCGAACCATTTCAGAGCCGGCCCAGATGACGGGACCGTAGCCGTGGGCTGCCTTGACGCTGACGGGGCGGTAGTAGTAGAACGCCGGGTCGAAGCCCATGCCGGTGCCTACGCAGACATCCTCGACCTCGCCTTTGTCGTTGATCTTTGTCGAGACGGCTTCCCAACCGAGTTGTGCGACAGGACCGTAGGTGACGGCGTCGATCCAGCCTTCGTTGATGGCATGGGCGAGGCAGTAGGTGAAGATTGCGGTGGCCGAGGTTTCCTCATATGAGTCGTTGCGGTCGAGCAGTTGGTGCCAGAAGCCGTCTTTGCTCTGGGTTGCCACAAGACCTTTGACATGCTCCTTGAATGTCGACATGATCTTGGCGCGTCCCGGGTGGTTCTCGGGGAGCAGATCGAGCAGACGGCACATTGTCAGTATAGCCCATCCGTTGGCGCGTCCCCAATGGAATGTGGGTTGCTGCTCGAGCCCCTCGACATAGCCGTGGCGGAAAAGTTTCTTCTCGGGAACCCACATGCGGTCAATGATCTGCGAAGCCATTTTTGCAGCTTCGTCAAACTGTTTCGGGTCGTTGGCATAGTGGCCGCGTGTCGCCATTGTCGGCAGAGCCATGAACATGTCGTCGAGCCAGACAGTGTTGTGGTGGGGACGGGTTCGGGCGATTGTGCCGTCGGCGAGGCGGTAGTTGTCCTGAAGAATTTTCCAGTAGCCCTCGATGATTGTGTCGGCCTTGATGGTCGAGTCGGCCATTGCGGCTGTCATCCATGCCGCGCACATCGCGCCGGCGTCGTCGAGTGCGGCCGGAGCCACGACCTGACGCATCTGGGCATCATATTTGCCGAGACGTTCGCCCTGGGCTTTGAATGCCGGTGCGACCTCGTTTAGAAATTTGATGCGCGACAGTGCGTAGTCGCGATATTTCGGGTCGTTGAGGTTTTTTGAAGCTTCGAGAAGAGCCGAGTACATCACGCCCCACTCATAGCTTGTCAGACGATAGGTGCCCTGGTTGAGCTTCGCGTCGTCGGGCAGGTTGGTGTAGTCGGTTATCTCTTCGCCGGCCTCATTGACGACACGGGCGGGAGTGACGGCGTCGACATAGGCGAACACACGGTCGACGTCGGCCTTGACAGAGTCGGTGTCGAGTTCGCCGTAGGGTGTCTTGTAGTCGGGTTTGAGAAGATGTAGCGGAGAAGTCGAGTCGTTGATCTCTTCTTCTTGTTGCGGAGCGGTCGTTTTGCCGCATGATGTCAGCGCGAGGGCTGCCAGCAGAATCAGTGCTTTGTTGGTCATGGTTTATTTATTTTTTTTGTTTATCAGATCAGTTGCGGCAGGAAGCATGAGATTACAAGCACGACTATGCCGACAACGAGAACGGTGATTGTTTTCTGAGAGCAACCTTTCCACTCTTTGAGAATGATGCCCCAGATGTTTGAGAACACGACGTTGAGTGCCATCAGAATGCAGAACGACAGAGTCATCAGTGTCGGCGACTCGGTCAGGAAGCCTTTGCCGAGGCTGAGTCCGAAGAACTGGCTGTACCAGAGAGCACCGGCCAGAGCGCAGAACAGCAGGTTGTTGCCCCAGACATTGCCTTTTCTATAGTCTCCCCAGGTCTTGTTCTTTGAGTTCTGGTAGAAACAGTAGATAGCGTTGGTGACAAATCCGCCGAGTGTGACGAGGAAGGTTGCAGGAAGGGTTTTGTACATGTCGGGGGTAAGGTCGCCGAAATTGATGCCGGCACCGAATGCGAGGCCGACATTGAAGCAGCCGCTCATGAAACCGCACAGAAGGGCAATTGCGAGTCCTTTGGGAAAGTTGAAGTCTTTGACGGCGGCCTTTTTCTCTTCTTCAGAGAGTGATGCGGCTTTCATCGAACCGGCCACGCCGATGATGGCGATGCCGATGAGGGTAACGACGACACCGATGATCACCGACATTGTCAGCGACGACAGAGCGTCGAGCTCGGGGAAGAAGATGTTAAGCAAGACGGGACCCATGATTGTTCCGAGACCGGCACAGGTGCCGAGAGCGATTGACTGGCCGAGGGCGACTCCGAGATAGCGCATCGAGAGGCCGAAGGTGAGACCGCCGACACCCCAGAGCACTCCGAAGAGAACTGTCATCAAGATGTTGAACGAGTCACCGCCGGTGAAGAGTTCACAGAGCGAGTGGCCTTCAGGAACGGCAAGCAGTGCTCCGAGAAAGGGAAGGACGAGCCAGGCGAACACGCCCTGGACAATCCAATATGATTCCCAGCTCCAGTCTTTAATTTTGTTGATTGGCACATAGCAGCTCGACTGGCAGAAAGCTCCGATTGCAATGATCAATAGACCGATAATGATTTCCATGATTTTTGTTTTTTAAGTATGTGAGAGATGTTAGTTAGCTTCCGTAGGGGCGGTCGAGCTGAATGAACAGGGCCGGATACCAGTTGAATGTCTCCGTATCGTCGGGCGATGCCGGTGAGTAGGCCGGGGCATCGATAATATGCTTGGCAAGTGCGGGAACTGCCTTGCGCAGTCCTTCGATGATACACTTGGCCACCTGTGTCGCGCCATAGGGGTTGAAGTGGGTGTTGTCGGCCAACGCTTGTTTCTGGCCGGGGTAGGTGCCGGCAGGATAGTGGACGAGGGCTTTCTTTGAATTTTCGACACCGAGGGTCTCATAGAGGGTCTTTGTCATCGGATTGAGGTCGATCAGGGGCACATTCTCGCGTGCCGCGACTTCGCGTACGGCATCGGGATAGTCGAGGTGGGTATCCTGCGCCTTGCCGTTTTTGTCAAACGAACGGCGGGCCGCCGGAGTCACCAGAATCGGGTTGACGCCTTTGGCGCGTGCGCGGTCAATGAAGATCTTCAGGTTGTGGGCGAAGTTGTAGAATGCGCCTTTGCCCGGGCCTTTCTCTTTCTGGTCATTGTGACCGAACTCGATGATCATGTAATCGCCGGGTTTTGCCATTGACAGAACCTTGTCAAGGCGGCGTTTGTCGAGAAACGAAGAGGCGCGCTCGCCGCTTTCGGCGTTGTTTGACACCGCCACTTTGTCATCGAAATAGCGGGGAATTATCTGTCCCCAGCTTGCCCACGGTTCATAAGTCTGGTCAACCACAGTGCTGTTGCCGCAGAGGAAAAGCGTTGTCACGCTGTCGGCCTCTGTCACCGGTTCGATCGTGATGTGTTCGACCGCAGGCGATGCACCGGTGAATTCGAGCGTCAGTTTGTTGTCCCATGTCGGGGTGCCGATCTCGCGTTGGTTGAGTTTGACAGAGTCTTTGAGGTTGATTCCGTTCTGACGTTTGTTGACGATGAATGTCTTCTCGACCGGTTTGTTTTTCTTGGTCACGATGTTCTCGAGCATCAGACGGCGGCTCTCGGCGCGCACGGTTGTCGATGCGTCGCGTTTCTTGTCACCGAGTTTTACGGTCACCTTGTAGTTTCCGTCGGGCACCCGCACCGAGAAGTAGAACGGACGGGGATTTTTCACGTCGGGTTTTGTGCCGAAGTCAAAACCGTAACCGTCAAATTCGTTGTAGGCGGGAGCGTTTTTCAGATCGTAGCTCATCGGGGTGGGCAGAAGGTAGTTTTTCAGCTCACAGTCGGTCATGCGCAGGCCTTCGGCAATGCTGGCGGCATTGAGACGTGCGCCGAGTTTCGACGAGTGGGTGTGGTCTTTCTTGTAGTATGGAGCAGTTTTCTCTGGTCCGATTGCCTGATATTTGTCGCCTGAGATTTTGTTCAGGTCGATGAAGTAGGCTCCGGCTTGCTTGGCGGCCTGGCGGGCCCAGAGACCAAAGGTTTTGGCGTTGCTCTCGATGCGGCCTTTCTCATCCCATTTGTTGCGGGGGGTATGGCTCAGCACGATTGCTGTAGCACCCTTCTCACGGGCATCCATGATAAATTTGCGAATGTACCAGCCATAGGTGTACACAACCTGGTTTTTGCCGGTTTTTTCCATTTTGAAAACCTTGCTTTCAGGACCGGCTCCGTGTAGTTCTCCGCGGGCTTTGCCGACGTTGATGTCTCCACCGTCATTGTGACCGAACTGCATTATGACGAAGTCTCCCGGCTGCAGGGCGTTGTAGACCTTGTCCCAACGTCCTTCGTCGAGGAAAGTGCGTGCGCTGCGGCCTGCCATGGCGTGGTTCTCTACAGTGACGCGTGTGGTGTCAAACACTTCGGCTATAACGCTTCCCCAGCCCCACATGCTGTCATCGTCTTTGTCTTCGTTCTTGACAGTGCTGTCGCCGATCGTGAAGACCATCGGAATGCCGGGGCGGCGTGTCGCGCCGGTGACATTGTCGACAGGTTTGGGCAGAAGATAGTCTTTGAGTTCCACTCCCTCGAGGGCGGCGATGCCTTCGGCAGCCGACTCGGCGTTTACCATAGCACCGAACGCCGATGTGTGAATGCGGTCGATGTAGAACATTGTCTTGACTTTCTCTTTACCGAACCGCTCGAATTTACGTGCCGTGATCTCGTTGAGGTCAACAAACGGAACGTTCTCCGCCTCTGCGACCTGACGTGCCCAGAGGCCGAATGTCTTGTTGACGCGGGTGACGATCGTGCTGTCTTTGTCGACCCATGCATTGCGCGGAGTCAGTGAGAAAAGAATCGGCTTGCCTCCGCGTGCCTTGACCTCGCGTACATAGCGGCGCATGTATTCGCCATAGGTATAGACTGTGTCGGCTTTGCCGGTCTCCTTGATGATGACAGGCAGCGATTCTTCGCCGATTCCCGGAATCGAGGCGCGTGCGCGTCCGCTGTCATACGGGCCGTTGTCGTTGTGGCCCAGTTCGATTATTACCCAGTCGCCGGGTTTTACTCCTTTGAGCACATCTTTCCAGAGAACGTTGTAGAATGTTCGGCTGCTCATGCCGCCCAGCGCGTGGTTTTCGACCGTGATTTTCGATTTGTCGAAGAACTGGGGCATGTAATATCCCCAGCCCCACTGTCCGTTGTCTCCGTTGCCGAGGGTGCCGGTGCGCATTGTCGAGTTGCCGACAAGAAACAGAACTGGGTTGTCGCCCACTCGCGTAGAGCCTGCCACCGGGCGTACTGTCATCGCTTTGTTGAGGCTGTCGAGGGTGTTGTCGATCACTCCGTTGACATCTTTCATCGGTCCTGCGACCGTGTTCTGGGCTGCCGCCGACATTGCGGCAGGCAGACAGCCCAGAAGAAGTAGTTTTTTCAGTATGTTCATGGTTTATTTTACTTGAGTTCCACGGAAAAATTTACCTTTGAGATCGGGCCCGAAATAGAATCCCGGTTCTGCAGGCTGGTTATATGCGATATTCTGGTTTGCGATGCTGACGCGGTAGACCGGGTCTTCGAGGAAGGTGTGGAAGCGATATTCGGTAGGTATCGGTGAGACATAGAGACGAAGAGCGGAGTTATCGGCGGTTCTCATAAGAACTTCCTCGCGCCAGTCGCCTATGATATCACCCTGAAGACAGGGGTTGGACTTGGTTCCGTTGTTCCACATCGTGCCTTCGAAAGTGACCAGTTTGTCGCAATTGCCTGTTTTCCAGTTATATTTGCTGACAACGTTTTTGTCGAGCATCTCGCGGAGCAGGTCACCGTCCCACCAGACGGCCATGTTGACGGGCACGTTTGCCGAGATCTCGTTCTTGAATTCTTTCTGGGGAGAGATCAGTTCACCTGTGAAAGAACGCACTCCGCCGGTGTTGGGCGACCACAGCTCGACGCCCTGGTGGGTCGGGTCGATGTCGGCGGCCATGCAACGGCCGATGTCTTTGTTGCTCGGATATTGCAGAATCACTTTTCCGGTCGCAGCCTCGCGTAGAGTGGTTCCGTCTTTCTTGTTCTCGTGGCATCCCCAGACGTAGTAGGTCTTGTCGTTGATGTCAGAGAGCAAATGGATTGCGTCACCGTGATACATGCCTGTCGAGTAGAGGCCTTTGCCGTCGTGGTCGACTGCCATCTGGCCGTAGATTATTTCGTCGCAGCCGTCGCCGTCAACATCGGCCACACGCAGATTGTGGTTTCCTTGTCCGGCATATGCCTCGTTTCCGGGTGTGTTGCTGTCAAACACCCAGTGGGTTTTCAGTTCCTTGCCGTCCCAGTCAAATGCTGCGAGCACGCTTCGGGTGTAGTAGCCGCGACACATTACGGCCGACGGGTGGACGCCGTCGAGATAGGCGACCGCACCGAGAAAACGGTCTGAACGGTTGGCATATCCGTCGCCCCAGTCCTTGAGGTTGCCGCGTTCGGGAATATAGTCGACGGTAGCCATTGCTTCGCCGGTGAGTCCGTTGAACACGGTCACGTATTCGGGACCTGAGACGATGCGTCCCTTGAGGTTGCGGTAGTCGGCACGCCGGTCTCCGATCACCCGACCGGTTCCGTCGGCTGTTCCGTCGGCTGTTCGGCAGATCATCTCGGCTTTGCCGTCACCGTCGAAGTCGGCGACGAGAAATTGGGTGTAGTGTGCGCCGGAACGAATGTTGTCACCCAGGTCGATGCGCCACAGCTGGGTTCCGTCAAGACGGTAGCAATCGATGTAGGTGGGACCGGTCATGCCGTCGTGGGCATTGTCGTGGGAGTTGGTCGGGTCCCATTTCAGAAATATCTCATACTGACCGTCACCGTCGACATCTCCGATTGAAGCGTCGTTTGCAACGTAGGTGTATTCCTTACCCCAGACATCTACACCACGCTCGGGAACATTGAGGGGAATGTTGATGTATCCTTCGGGAGCATTGGCCGGCAGAGTGTAGGAGCCTTCGCTCTTGTCGCCCTTGAGTGGCTTGACAACGTATGATGCCGGAGCTGTGCCTGTGTAGTTGTCGGTGAAAAACGTTGACTTGGTCACCGGTTTGCTGTTGATCTTTTTGCCGTCACGATAAATGTCGAAAGCCTGGTCTTTGGGGTCGCTTGAAAGATAACGCCACGAAACGGCCACTTTGCCCGGATTTTCTCTGACGGCTACAACACCGCGGTTGAGTTTTTCACGTTGCATTTTTGTGAAATCATAGTTTGACTGGGCCGATGCGGAGCCGACTGTCGCACCCACGGTCAAAAGCAGTAGTAGGTTGGAAATTTTCATGATGATATTTTAAAGTTTTTCGTAAAATCGATTGGTTTTGATCGGTATTGATTTTCCAACTACAAAGTAATAAATATTCTTTTAAGAGTCTCTGCTATTTTTAATAAAAAAAGGTTATCATCGGGTTGAAAGTGCCTATTTGGCGTGTTTTCACCCCTTTTGACGAGATTTTCACCCCTTATCTGAGCTGTTGGAACTCACATCAGACTTCAGAGAGGAGCGTCTCTGACACTCCGAAGGGGTTATCCCGAACTCACGCTTGAAGCTTGCCGTGAAGTAGCGTCGGTCGAGGTAACCGACCTTTTCGGCTGCTTCGGCAACGGTGTGGTCTGAGTTCTCAAGCATGTGATATGCGTGTTGCATTCTGATCGATCTGATGAAATCGATCGGAGTTTTTCCTGTGATCGCTTTCAGCTTGCGGGTGAATGACGACCGAGACATTCCCATGGCCTCTGAAAGACGGTTGACGTCAAAATCTATGTCTGACAGATTCTTCTCCACTTCTTTAGTGGCTTTGTCGAGAAGAATGCGGTCAAGTTCGAGATATTCGACATCGGGGAGAGTCACACGGCTTTGCAGGTAGTCTCTCATTCGCAACATCTCTGAACTGTCGGTCCAGATTTCGTCGTTGCGACGGTTGATATGTTCGATATAACGCGAGATTGCGAGATAAATTCCTGCCGAGGCGAGAGTCAGATATATCAGATAGGCCCACCATGTTTCGTAGACAGCCGGCAGGCGGTCTATTGTAACTGTTGTAATCGCACCCCATTGCCCGTTTTCGTCAGATGCCTTTAACTCGAGTCTGTATTCACCTTTGTCGAGGTGGTTTATGAAAATGCGGTTGTTGCCTGGTGCTATTTCGATCCATTTCTCATCAAGACCCAGAATGCGGTATGCGTATCTTGTTTTAGAAATGTTGCGGTGGTCAAGGGTTGTGAGACAGATCTCGATGTTCCTGGCATCGGGCGACAAGGTGATTGTCGAGGGCAGTTCTATATTGTTGCCGTCGAACACGATTGATTGACCGTCGACCGACACATTGGATATGTGGACGACTGCGTTTCCGTGTCCTGAATCGAGGGCCGCGGTCGAGCGGAACAGGTTGATGCCTCCGACACCGCCCACTGCGAGGCGTCCGTCAGGAAGCAGGGCAGGGGTAGAGGAGAGAAAACGCGAGAGTGTGACCGCGTTATCGTCGCCTGACTCACTGCGGAATGATCCGTTTGCCGGATTATATTCGATTACATGTTGGTCGGCCACAATCCATACATGCCCGTTGTGGTCTACGTGCAACTGCCTGACCAAGGCGGAGTTCAAGCCAAAGTTATGATTCGCGGCGACAATAGAGCTGTCGCGCCGGTTGAATTTGAGCAGTTCTCCTTTTGCTGTTCCGAGCCAGATGTCGGAGCTGTCTCCCCGGGCTATCGCCGTCAGACTGTGCGTTCCGATTCCGATCTGTTTAGCCTCACCTCCCGACGTGGCGAAAATGAATCCTTTGCCGGAAGTGGATGCAAGAATCTCTTCAGACCCTGATGATGTTATCGATGTGACGGGTGACGTTCCTGTCATTGCCGTGACAATCAAGCCGTCTGACGGTGAATAGCGGAACAGCGCGTCGGTCGTTCCGATCCACAGATTTCCATCGGCCGCCTCATGGAGAGCCGTCACATGGTGCGTGGCGTCGAGCAGTGTGTCGAGCGAGAGCGAGTCTGAAAGCGTCATGTTCATCTTTTTTCTTGTGACGAGAAAGACAGTGTGGGATTGGGCCGGTGATACCCAAACTCCGTCGGATGCCTCAGACCGTGCCATTGACTGTGCCATATGGAGCCTTCTGTTGCGTAGCCGTGGAAAATCATTGAAGTAGCTCATGCGGTCTTCAGCGAGATTATACAGCATAAGACCGGAGCGGCTTTGAAGCAACCACAGAAACGAGGGGTCTGAATCGGTGCAGACGGCGTTTATGACAGGCGCGAAACGGGTCGTACGCTCTATCTCGCCCAATGGCAAAGAGGTCACATTGTTTTCTGAAAGATAAATTACCGAACTTGGAGAGTCGTAGGCCGACAGAATCAAAGATTCCCTGTCGGCATAGATGTCGTCGATCATTTTGCTGTCAAAACGTTCGGCTGAAGATAATGCGACCGGTTGCAGGCTGCCGTCAGACAGCGGCTGCATCGCAATCAGATGATTTCTGACGCACGCCCAGATGTAGTTGAAGACATTGTCCTGGGTGAACGAGTAGACATGGTGTGCCGAACTGTCGTTGCCGGACCTTTTGACAGGACTTCCGACAAACATCATCTCACCTTTGGCTGTCGGATCAAAACGGTAGATGTAGCCGTTCAGGTTGTTGATCCATAGATAATTGTGAGTGTTGTCGGCTATCATCTCACCGAGCGGCATATCTTCGCCGATCGGGAACGCCAGGGTGAACCGGTCGGAGTTGGCGTCGTAGACGTGGACTCCCCTGGAAAACGATGTCATGTAGATCTGCTTGTTGCGGTCTTCGACGAACCCCGACACATAGGCCGGATTGCTAAACCGGTCGGTGATGTCATAGCTTTTGACAAATGAGAGATTGCGGTCATATCTGCGCAGGCTTCCGAGCGTGTTGACCCAGATGCTTCCGTCAGAGGTGGTGAAGACGTTCTTTACCGGGACATCGCCGAGATTGATGCTGTCGAGTTCAACCACCCGATAATTTTTTTTGTCAATATACGATGCACCCTTGCGTGTCGAGAGCCAGATGCGGTTGCCGGTGTCCTCGCTGATCCCGTTGATGTAATTGTCGGCATCGGCATGAAAAACCGTGATGTCATATCCGTCGTCGCGGCACAGTCCGTTGGCTGTGGCATACCACAGATAGCCCTCGGAATCTCTGAATGAACTCAGGATTCCTCTCTCGGGAAGTTGGTTGAGCAACGGCAGTTCCCTGACAGAAATCGGGTCGGCCTTGACGGAGATCTGTGACAGAAGCAACGATAATATTAAAAACAGAACGTGTTTCATTTCGTTGCAAAGATACTCTTTATTTTATTATACACAGATTTATGACTTCAATAAAAGTTAAATTCCGTCGTTCGTCCGGACCTGACGGAGACGGCTGCATCTATTATCAGCTAATTCATGACAGAAAAGTGAGGCGCATAATGACTCAGTTCAGAATCAGAGAGTCGGAATGTCTTTCAGGACTCAGACGGCAGATCGGTCACGATGTCGACATGTTGTCACGCATCATAAGCGGTTTTGACATGCGGCAGTCTGATTTCGAAGTTGACGATGTGGTAGCTGAGTACGGCAGGTTGAAAGACCGGTGTTCGCTGACCGCACACATGCAACATCTCATCGAGTCGGCTCTTGGTGCCGGGCGTGTCAGAATGTCCGAGATCTATAGGTCGACGCTAAGAAGTTTTCTTGCGTTTACCGGAGGTGAAGACATGATGATCTATGCTCTTGACTCATCGGTGGTGGAGAGATATGAGGCATATCTTCAAGGCAGGGGCAACACGCCGAATACGATCTCGTTTTATATGAGAGTTCTACGTTCGGTTTACAACCGTGCAGTCGATGATGGAGCCGCATCGCAGACGAGACCGTTCCGTCACGTCTATACCGGAATCGGCAAGACTGTGAAGCGTGCGTTGCCAATCGAGGTGATCAGGCAGATTAAAGAATTGAGGCTTGAGAGGCCCCAGGCCTGTTATGCCCGAGACATGTTCATGCTCAGTTTTTATCTCAGAGGCATGAGTTTCATAGACATGGCTTTTTTGAGAAAAGACGATTTACATGACGGCCGTTTGCGTTACCGCCGTCGCAAAACCGGTCAACTGCTTGAGATAGAGTGGACAAATGAGATGCAGGAAATTGTCAGCCGTTATCCCGTCAATGAAAACGGCTATCTGTTGCCGATCTTGACCGGCCGGCGTGGAGATGAACGTTCGGCCTATCGAAATGTGCTGGCCAGAATCAACCGTCATTTGAAACTGATGATGCCGGTCGCCGGTCTCGGGTTTCCGGTGACGCTCTATTGCGCCCGACACAGCTGGGCCTCGGCGGCTTTATTGAAAGGTGTGCCGGTTAGTGTGATAAGCCGTGGCATGGGGCATGACTCCGAGCGGACGACTCACATTTATCTCTCTTCGCTGGACTCATCGGTCGTTGACCGCGCCAACAGGTTGATCATAGAGTCGTTGTGACAGGCTCAAAGCAAAAAAGAACTCTTGTAAAATTTACAAGAGTTCTCTGGTGCTCGAAGCGGGACTCGAACCCGCACAACCGCAATGGTCAAGGGATTTTAAGTCCCTCGTGTCTACCATTCCACCATTCGAGCATCACGGATCGGTGTCGTAGGTGGCATCAATTTTCGGCAAAGTTAATACTTTTTTTTCAGCCTGACCGTTTTTTGCCAAAAAAAAGTTGCGGGCAGAAATCAGAGATTCTGCCCGCCGATTAATCAAAGATTGTTCGATTTGTAAGTTTTTGAAGCTCGGCCGGACTACCTTCGCGGCTCCAGACCGGTGTATGTCGTATTATTGTTTTATTATCTGTTATTATGACGTATCTAATTTGAAAAGGTTTAAACACGAAGTGAAAAAAATGCAAAAAAAATCATCATAGGTCGGAGTGGGAGGGCGTTTTTCGTGTCATTCTCACTTTTTGTATCTTCGAAGAGCATCGTTGACCTGTGGTCCAAGATACTGCTGTTCGGCAATGTCAAAATAAATTTTGCATTGCTCTCACTTATTCGTATCTTTGTGGAAATTCTAAGATTGCGTAAAATAAAAAAGAGATTCAATGAAGTATATAGGAGCCCATGTGTCAACCCAATCGGGGGTGGCCGAAGCACCATTGAGGGCGGGAGAGATCGGCGCGAGATCGTTCGCACTTTTCACCCGCAATCCGTCAAGATGGAAATCGCCGTCGATAAAGGCGGCTGATGCCGAATTGTTCAAGTCGAGATGTCGCGATCTCGGTTATGAGCCATCGCATATATTGCCTCATGACAGCTATCTGATCAATCTCGGGGCACCAGACTCAGAGAAACTTGAAAAGTCGCGCGAGGCTTTTCTCGACGAGATGAACCGCTGCATGCAGCTCGGTCTGACAATGCTCAACTTCCACCCCGGCAGTCATCTCAATGCCATGACCGAAGATGAATGTCTCGACCTGATCGCCGATTCCATCAACATGGCTCTCGACAAAACGTCGGGGGTGAAAGCTGTCATCGAGAATACGGCCGGACAAGGCACTAATCTCGGTTACCGTTTCGAGCATCTGGCCCGCATAATAGACCGGGTCGAAGACAAGACGCGAGTCGGAGTGTGTATCGACACTTGTCACACCTTCGCTGCCGGATATGACATGACTGTCGCCGAAAACTACGAGGCAATGTGGACCGAATTTGACCGGATCGTCGGTCTCCGTTACCTCAGCGGAATGCATGTCAATGACTCTAAAAAGGGCGTTGGAAGCAAGGTAGACCGCCACGCTCCGATCGGAGAGGGAACTCTCGGCAATGAGTTTTTCAAACTGCTGATGAACGATCGTCGTGTCGACGACATTCCGTTGATTCTTGAAACTCCCGACGAGACGCGGTGGAAAGAGGAGATCGCGTTTCTCTATTCACTCTGCGATTGACGCAGCCTGATCTTTCGTGATCAGCATCATAACCCATACCTGCATATCATACTTTTTTTCACATAGACAATATTGAAATCATGAAAACGAAACCCGACCTTGGTTTCTGGAAGCTGTGGAACTTGAGCTTCGGATTCTTTGGCGTTCAGATCGCCTATGCACTGCAAAGCGCGAATGTCTCGCGAATTTTCAACACACTTGGCGCAGATCCCCACGATTTAAGTTATTTCTGGATTTTGCCGCCGTTAATGGGACTTATTGTCCAGCCGCTTGTCGGTTCTTACAGTGACCGCACATGGACCCGCATGGGGCGTCGCTTGCCCTATCTTGTCGTAGGGGCTGTAGTTGCGGTGCTTGTAATGTGTCTTCTTCCAAATGCCGGTTCGTTTGGCCTTGCGGTCTCGTCGGCTATCATACTCGGTCTTGTCGCCCTTATGTTGCTCGACACGTCGATCAACATGGCTATGCAGCCGTTCAAGATGCTGGTCGGCGATATGGTCAATGAGAAGCAGAAGGGTCTGGCCTATTCGATCCAGTCATTTTTGTGTAATGCAGGTTCGATTGTCGGATATGTTTTCCCGTTTCTGTTGACATGGATCGGATTCAGGAACACAGCGGCCGAGGGGGTTATTCCGCAGACGGTAGTGATGTCGTTTTATCTTGGGGCGGCGATCTTGTTGATATGCGTGCTTTACACGCTTGTCAAAGTTAAGGAGTGGCCGCCGCAACTCTATTCAGAGTATAACGGTGGAGGCAAGAGCGGTGACGGGCCGGAGGAGGGATCTTCAAATCTGTTCAAACTGCTTGTCAATGCTCCGAAGGCATTCTGGACTGTCGGAGCGGTTCAGTTTTTCTGCTGGTTCGCGTTCCTTTTCATGTGGACCTACACCAACGGCACGATTGCTAAAAATGCCTTTGATTGCCCGGAGGCTGTTACAATAAACGGAATCGAAGATCGCGTTTCAGGCAAGATGATCAAGGCCAAATATGTCATGCTCGGAGACTCGACGCTGATACTTGAACACGGAAAAGCAACGGTTGCCGGTGTCATGTCGGGCCAGACATTTATTCCGGCCAGAACTCTGGTCGTAGAAAAAGGGGGAGTGGCCGACACGATTGTCGCCCGGTCGCTTGTAGTCAGCAATAATGGAGTGCCATGTGCGGAGTTCGGGCATCTCTATTCCACGGACGGTGCCACATTGGTCATCGACGGTGTCGCGGCTGACGGGCTTGCCGACTATATGGTCGTCGATTATCTCGAGGTCATGAACGGACCGACCGAATTATTGCTGTCAGACATTGTCACCCACGATCATCACACAGGAGAACTGTTCATTGACAATCCGGAGAAAGTCACCCTTGAAAATCCGTCGGAGGCTTCATTCAACCGTTCGGTGGTCCTCAACACCGAATCGACGCAATATAATGATGCGGGAAACTGGGTAGGCATTCTCTTCGCCATTCAGGCGATCGGGTCTGTTATCTGGGCATGCGTGCTTCCGATGTTCCGTAGCCGCAAGTTCTCATATGCACTCAGTCTTCTGCTCGGAGCCGCAGGTTTCATATCTGCCGGAATGCTGACAGACCAATATCTGCTGTTCGTGTCGTTTTTCCTTATCGGATGTGCCTGGGCTGCCATGCTGGCATGGCCGTTCACGATCTTGACCAACTCGCTAAAGGGTGGTAATATCGGGGCCTATCTCGGTTTGTTCAACTGCTCCATATGTATTCCGCAGATCATTGGTGCGCTTGCCGGAGGTTGGATACTTTCTATGTTGGGTCAGCCCGATGAGCTCGCTCCCCAGGCGACGATGATGATCATTGCCGGAATCTCACTTGTGGCGGGTGCGTTGTGTGTCGGTTTCATTCGCGAAGGAAAATAGCCGTATATGATATTTCTTTAAATAGTCCGGAATCGACATCGGTTCCGGATTTTTTTTCAACAAAACCATGGAGACGGTTGTTCTCAAATAACGATAACAAATCAATAAAACCATATTACTATGAATAACCAGAATTCAACCGTATCGAAAATCGCGGCTCAAGTTTCAGAACAGGCCGCCGACATCTCTGTAGACGCTGCGAAAGTCGCCGCCGAGAGTAAAATTGCAGCAATGAAAGAAAATGCGCAGCAGGCAATGGCCGATGCCCGTGAACAGGCGTCAGCGACCATGGCGGCCGCAAAAGATAATCTTTCGGCTGCCAAAGAATCGGGCTCGGAGAAGCTCGGTGTGTTGAAAGATAAAATGAAGGCAGTCGCAGGAGATGCCCTTGAAAAAGGGGCGGGACTCGCCGATAAACTCGCCGACGCTGCCCATAGTGCCGCCGATAAATTGAAATCATGACAAAAAAACAGCCAGAACAAATCCGTTCCCGGACACGCGTTCTGGCTGTTTTTGTCGCAACGTTTCCGAGGCGACGATTAGAACCCTGTAACCTTTACAACATGCATCTTACTTACTAACTAACCCTGATTTTATATATCAATCTTTGCTGTTTTCGTTTTCTATCATTGTAAAGGATAGGAATCGCTCAATCGCAGATTCATTAAGTCTTGACGTCGTTCAAGGGTCGTGCAGCTGTCTGGAAGCATGAGCGGATACCCAAGACCGGCGTTTAATGTCGTCTTGTCATGTTGTTTTGACAATTAATCGGTTTATTTGGGATCTTGTATACATGAATCTGAACTGATTATTCTACCTTATTTGAAATTTTACCTGTTATCATTAATCTGATTAGTCATATTTTCGAGTTCCCTCAGCCGTTTGACAACTTCTGTCATGAGAGTTGGCCTGAACTCACCGGGATTTGCTTAATCCCTCGGAGGTTATGGAGGTCAGCGACATCAGAAGATGTCTTTTGTTGAACAAGAGACTGAGATCAGAATCATCTTTAACCGGTGCCATCCTTGTAAACATCTGAGTGATCTCGGTTATATTCTATCGCCGGTTATACAGATGAATTCTCTGTCTTTGCATTGCAAAGGTATGAACTTTCAAATTATCTTGCAAATGTTTTGACAAAAAAACTAATTTTTTCGACTTTTTTACAAAAATGCTAATATGCACTGTGATAGCGCATTAGCTTAAATATGCCAATAAATAGTTCGTCTTAATATCTCAAAAATTGGTCAAAAGGTAACGGAATTGTACCATTTTGCAACGGTAACAGAGAAGCCGTTGAAACATAGTCGCGGCAATCGCTATTTTCCGCTGACTAATTGCTATCGGCACACCGCAACAATCAATGCCGACTGTCTCAAGCTCAGTCGCCGGAGACCATGGGCACGGTAAAATGGGAAGCTGATTCACATAAAACAGGCCTTAACATTTATTATTATTAACACAAGGCCAAAATTGTGGGGAATTAAGAATAAATTTGCTATTTTTGCAAATTGATAGGGAAGACTCTTTTGTGGCTGATTCTGACTCTCTCCTGAAACCGGAAAGCCGCGTTTTCTCATTGATGTCATTTCACAGGTGCGAGATCTTTGCACCGCCATATACATATCTCTCCTCACACAGGCTGAGGCACCGATGTTTCAGCCGACACGGCCCGGAGAGGCTGTGTCTTGCGACCGATAATAAAAAAAACAACATAATGATAAGTAAATGGAATTACTTACCCCTTACATCCGACGAGCAAAAAATGGAGACGGCTTTGGCTGCAAAGTACGCCTCATGTCCGCCTGTCAGTGAGCTGCTGGTGCAACGCGGTATAACCTCGGTGGAGGAAGCGGAAAAATTTTTCCGTCCTTCGCTGAGTGATCTGCACGACCCGTTTCTTATGCCTGACATGGACAAGGCAGTCGCACGTCTGAACCGTGCAATGGGGTTAAAGGAAAGAATAATGGTCTTTGGAGACTATGATGTCGACGGCACCACAGCCGTTGCATTGGTCTACAAATATCTCCGCAATTTCTACTCCAACATTGATTTTTACATTCCGACACGCTATGACGAGGGTTATGGTGTGTCGCGTCGTGCTATCGAGGAGTTTGCAGAGCAAGGCATCTCGCTTGTTGTCATTCTCGACTGCGGCATAAAAGCCAATGAAGAAATCGAGTATGCCCGTAGCCTCGGAATTGATTTCATTATCTGCGACCACCACGTTCCCGATCAGGAGTTGCCACAGGCGGCCGCGATACTGAATCCTAAGATGGACGGATCGACCTATCCGTGCCGCGAACTTTCGGGCTGTGGTGTGGGCTTTAAGTTCATGCAGGCTTTCGCCATAAGCAACGGTCTGCCGACAACCGATCTGGAGTCAATGCTCGATCTGGTGGCTGTAAGCATCGCCGCCGACATCGTTCCGATGATCGATGAGAACCGCATCATGACTTACCACGGCCTGAAACGTCTGAACTCCAACCCCAACATGGGGCTCAGGGCGATCATCAAGATATGTCAGCTTTCCGGACGTGAGATCACGGTCAGCGATCTGATTTTCAAAATCGGACCGCGAATAAATGCGTCGGGCAGAATGCAGTGTGGCAGCGAGGCGGTCGAACTGCTTGTCGCGCGTGACATCAGCGAGGCTTTTGAAAAAGCACGGAACATCGACCAATACAACAAAGACCGCAAAGAACTTGACAAACGCATCACCGAAGAGGCAAACGCCATTCTTGAGAAGCGCGGAGAGAAGGAGAGCGACAAAAAGTCGATTGTCATCTACAACAAAGATTGGCACAAGGGCATAATAGGCATCGTGGCGTCGCGGCTCACCGAACTCTACTATAAGCCATCGGTGGTGCTTACTCTCAGTGACGGACTCGCGACAGGCTCGTCGCGTTCGGTCCAGGGCTTTGATATCTATAAGGCGGTCGAGGCCTCGCGCGACATTCTTGAAAACTTCGGCGGCCACACCTATGCTGTGGGCCTGTCGTTGAAAGAGGAGAATATTCCTGAATTCACGCGCCGTTTTGAAGAGTATGTCGCGGCAAACATTCTGCCTTCGCAGCTTGAACCCCAGCTCGACATCGACGCCTATCTCAATTTCTCAGAGATAACCAACGAGTTTGTGTCGCTGCTGCGACGGTTCAATCCGTTCGGTCCGGGAAATCAGAAACCGGTGTTCTGCGCGCGCAACGTGATAGATTTCGGCACAAGCAAACTTGTCGGACGCAATCTCGAACACATCAAGCTCGAGCTTGTCGACAACACTTCCGGAAAAGTGTTTAACGGAATAGCATTCAACATGGCGCGGCATTTCGGGCATATCCACTCTCGCCAACCGTTTGACATCTGTTTCACAATCGAAGACAATAAACACCACGGTGCTTCAGGCGCGATTCAGCTGCTGGTAAAGGAAATACACACAGGTCAGCAGTAACAGGCCGCTAATATGTTCACACGCGACGACGCCCGCGGGACACTCAGGGACAACTGGGGCTATGACTCGTTCCGCCCTATGCAGGAAGAGATCGTGATGTCGGTTCTCGAGGGCCGCGACACGCTCGGTCTGATGCCTACCGGCGGAGGCAAGTCGATCACGTTTCAGGTGCCGGCACTGATGCTCGACGGACTTACGGTGGTTGTGACTCCGCTTATCTCCCTGATGAAAGATCAGGTCGACAATCTGCGTGCACGCGGCATCAAGGCACTGTATCTGTTTTCAGGACTGACCCGACATGAGCAGCAGCTCGCGATTGAACGTTGCATGGCCGGAAGAGTCAAAATTCTCTATGTCTCACCCGAAAAACTTTCGTCACGTTCGTTTGCCGACACAATGAGACAACTGCCGGTCTCGCTGATAGTTGTCGACGAGGCCCACTGCATCTCGCAATGGGGCTATGATTTCAGACCGTCTTATCTTAAAATCAGAAAACTGCGTGAGTTCCACCCTGAAGTTCCGGTTCTGGCGTTGACCGCATCGGCGACTCCCGATGTTGCCGATGACATATCGCGGCAACTTGAATTCAGGGAGGGGGCACGGCGGTACACTCTCAGCTTCTCACGTGAGAATCTGTCATATGTTGTCAGAGATGTCTCAGACAAAGACTCGATGTTGCTCAGGGTTGTCACCAGTGTCGCCGGCACCGCGATCGTATATGTCAGATCGCGCCGTCGCACCCGCGAGATCGCGCAGATGCTCAATGATTCGGGCGTCAGTGCCGAATATTACCATGCCGGACTCGATGCCCGGGACAAGAATGAACGCCAGAACCGGTGGAAAGAGGGAACGTCAAGAGTCATGGTCGCTACCAACGCATTCGGAATGGGCATTGACAAACCCGATGTCAGGCTTGTTGTGCATTACGATCTGCCTTCTTCACTCGAGGAGTACTATCAGGAGGCAGGCAGGGCAGGACGCGACGGATTGCCCTCGTTTGCCGTCGTTCTCGCTTCAAAAACCGACAAGGCTCTTCTGACCCGTCGTGTCAATGAGGCTTTTCCTCCAAAAGATATGATCAGGCGTGTCTATGAGCTTGCCGGTAATTTTCTCGATGTGGCGGTCGGAGGAGGTTACAATCAGGTCTATGAATTCAATTTCCCGTTGTTTTGCAAACGGTTTGATCTCAAACCCGTGATTGCCCGCAATGCCCTGGTTATTCTGACGCGTGCCGGCTACGTCGACTATACCGATGAGATCGCGACGCGGTCGAGAATCATGGTCACGATGCAGCGCGACGAACTCTATTGTCTTGAGCTGCCTCAGTCGGTCGACCGCGTTTTTCAGCTCATTCTGCGCACCTACACCGGATTGTTTGCCGACTATGAATATATCAGCGAGTCTCTGTTGGCCTCTCGGTTGGGTGTCAAGGAGAATGAGATCTATGAGTCGTTACTGACATTGAGCCGCATGCATGTGATAAACTATGTGCCGCGGACCTCAACACCTTATTTATATTATACGACGTCGCGTGAAGAGCCACGCCACATAATCACTCCCGCCGAGGTCTACGAGAAGCGGCGCAGACAGATGGAACAACGGGTCGAGGCCATGAAGCATTTTGTTTTTGCCTCAGATCGTTGTCGTGCGGTCACCATGCTGCGCTATTTCGGGGAGAAGAATGCCGTGCCATGTGGGAAGTGTGATTGGTGCCGTGCCATGAGACGCGCACAAAGAACTATGTCATCTGAAGACAGCAACCGGTTCCGTGACGCGCTCATTGCAATACTCCGGTCAGAGGGATGCTGCACAATTGACTTTCTTGTCTCCCGTCTGGGCGTCACGACCGCAGAGAGACGCGATCAGATCATCGCTGTCGTCAGAGATATGGCCGACAACGGATTGGCGGAATTGGACGGACTGAATGTCAGACTGTCAAAATAACCTTATTTAAACACTTTTAGCTGACGCTTAACTGACAATTTCAACAGTTTGTTGTTATTATAATGAAACTTGATTCAAACAAGGCAAGTTTCATTATATCCCTCGACCTTTCTATCGGGTAGTGATACCAGATATTGAGGCTCTCATAAATAAATAGTTGAAACGTGAGTGAGGAGGACCACGGGTTGGTTCTCCTCATTCTCGTTTTTTATGGACGGTTTTTGCATATCCCGCTGTTTTTAACTATTTTTGCATTCTCAAAATAAAGATATATCAAATTATACGAAATATGGATCGACCTGTCAGAGTCAGATTTGCTCCTTCACCGACCGGCCCCCTTCACATCGGAGGCGTCAGAACAGCTCTTTACAACTATCTGTTTGCCCGTCAGAATGGCGGTAAAATGATCTTGAGAATTGAAGACACAGACTCTCAACGCTTTGTGCCGGGTGCCGAAGATTATATCAACGAGGCTCTCGCATGGCTTGGAATAGAAATAGATGAGGGCGTTCGCGAGGGAGGACCATTCGGCCCTTACAAACAAAGTGAACGGCGAGACATTTATCGGGAGCATGTGAAAATGTTGCTCGACAACAACCGGGCCTACATTGCGTTTGACACCCCGGCCGAACTTGAGGCAGCGCGTTCCGCTCACCCCAACTTCCAGTACGACGCCTCGACGCGCGGCTCGATGAGAAATTCGCTGACGCTTTCTGCCGAGGAGGTTGAAAGCCTGATAGCCGCGGGAACGCCCTATGTCGTCCGTTTTCTGATTGAACCGGGACGTGATGTCGAGGTTGACGACCTTATTCGCGGAAAAGTGGTTATCAACTCATCGGTTCTCGACGACAAGGTGCTGTATAAGAGTGCCGATGACCTGCCGACCTACCACCTTGCCAATATCGTCGACGACCACCTGATGGAGATTTCCCATGTCATCAGAGGCGAAGAGTGGTTGCCGTCGGCACCGCTCCATGTGTTGCTGTATGAGGCCTTTGGCTGGAGTGACACTATGCCTCGTTTTGTCCACCTTCCGCTGTTGCTTAAACCCGACGGAAAGGGTAAACTCAGCAAGCGTGATGGCGACCGTCTCGGATTCCCTGTTTTTCCGCTCGAGTGGCATGACCCTAAGAGCGGTGAGATATCGAGCGGTTATCGTGAAAGCGGTTATCTGCCTCAGGCTGTTGTCAATTTCCTCGCTCTGCTCGGCTGGAATCCGGGAGACGACACAGAGATCATGTCTATGGACGAGCTGGTTGCGAAATTCTCTCTCGACCACTGCTCGCGTGCCGGCGCGAAGTTCGCATTTGAAAAAGGCAAATGGTTCAACCACAGTTATCTGCAGATGGTTGACGACGCCACTCTGGCACAAATGTTCAAACCTGTTCTGAAAAAACATGGAGTGAATCCAGATGATTGGTCTGACGACTATCTGACCCGAGTTGTCTCGATGGTGAAAGGACGCATCAACTTTGTCAATGATCTTTGGGAAAATGCCTCGTTCTTTTTCGTGCAACCGACAGAATATGAAGCTAAGTCGGTCAAGAAACGCTGGACTCCCGACATGCCCGGCAACATGAAGACTCTCATCTCGATCTTGCGTGGACTCGATGATTTCTCGTCAGCGGCTGCCGAACCTGTCGTTCTCGGCTGGATCACTGACAACGGGCTTCACATGGGCAATGTGATGAACGCGTTTCGCCTGGCTGTGGTCGGACAGTGTAAAGGGCCCCACATGTTTGACATCACCGAATTGCTTGGCAAAGAGGAAACTATCAAACGCATCGAGGCCGGAATTGAAAATATAAAACCAGTCGAATAAAACTTCCAGTGGCCGATGAATTGGCTATATGACACCGCCATACGCATTTATGGCCTGGCAGTGCGCTGTGTGGCGTCGCGGAATCCCAAAGCCGCAAAGATGATAGCGGGACACCGCGAATCGCTGGATCGTCTCAGACGGAAAATCAAACCCGGCGACCGTCCGGTGTGGATTCATGTGGCATCGCTCGGTGAGTTTGAGCAGGGACGTCCGTTGATTGAACGTATCAGGCGGGAGCATCCGGGGAAAAAAATTGTCTTGAGTTTCTTTTCTCCGTCCGGATTTGAGGTGCGCAGGAACTATGACAAGGTCGATGCGACATTTTATCTTCCTTTTGACACTCCCGGTAATGCCCGCCGGATTATTGACGCGATCGATCCGTCTGTGGCCATATTTGTCAAATATGAGTTCTGGGGCAACTATCTCGAGACTCTTTACAAACGTGATATCCCCGTCTATCTCATATCTGCCATCTTCCGCAGGAATCAGATTTTCTTCCGCCCTTATGGCGGTTTCATGAGGCGTGTGCTCGGTTTTTTCAAACATCTTTATATTCAGGACGAGAATTCCCGCCGTCTGTTGTCATCGGTTGGCATCAGTAATGTGACCGTTGCCGGAGATACGCGTTTCGACCGTGTGACCGATGTTATGAAAGCTTCGTCTGAGATTGCCGGAATGGATCGGTTCAATGCCGGAAACGGTGCCGATTTGATTTTCGGCAGCAGTTGGCCGGCCGATGAGGAGAAATATTTCAAGTTTCTAAACGATAACCCCGATCTGACGTTCATCATCGCCCCACATGAGTTTGATGACGAAAGATTGAAGAAGATGCGCGATTCTTTGCGCGGTAATGTCGTTTTGTTGTCGCAGTGGGAGAAAATGGCAGCCGGAGAGTCGACGCGGGCAACGGGCCACGACAAGATAAGAGGCATCATAGTCGACTCGTTCGGCAAACTGTCGTCGCTCTACCGTTATGCCCGTGTCGCATACATAGGCGGAGGATTCGGCTCTGGAATACACAACATAAATGAGGCTGCCGTCTATGGCATTCCGGTTGTTTTCGGTCCGGTCTTCAGGAAGTTCAAGGAGGCTTCAGATCTGATAGCTGCGGGAGGCGCATTCAGCTGTCGCGACGCATCGGAGGTTTGTGACACGCTCCGGCAACTGACTTACGACGAGAAAATGAGGAGCGAGGCCGGAAAAGAAGCGGGTGACTATATCAGACGCAGCATTGGTGCGACCGATCTGATCTATAGAGATTTGTTTTAAAAGAATTGAACCTGCCGACCGTTTCAGGTGTTATAGTTTAAACCTGAAAATGTGTTAAAAGATGAAAAAAACTATATTTGCAGCTTCGTTTGCAGCTTTTCTGTTGTCGCTGTCGTCATGTGACAGCAAGTCAAAACTCGCAGATGACATTGCCGGAAGTTGGGCAAGTTCGCCCGAACGTTTCGTTGACAATCAGGCGAGTTCAGCCTCGATCATTCAGATAATTGATTTCACCAAAGATCAGTCCAAGACGGGCGGAACCCTGACCATGAGCGGATTGTTCTCGATAATGACGGCTATGCCCCAGAGTGATAGAGCTATTCAGCCACTGAGCGTCACTGCAAGCGGCGTGGCATCAATAGCCGGTGAATGGACTGTAATAGATGATGACGAGATCTCTGTTTTTCTTGATGCCAAGACTTTGAACGTCAATGTAGATCCGTCGGCGGTGGTTCTTGACGACAATCTGCTGACCAATGAATCGACCCCCGACACAACATCTCTTAAACCGGCTTTGGCGCGTTCGATAGAGGCTCAGATCAAGTCGGCTGTAGGAAATCAGTTTTTCAATGTGAGAAAGATCGATGATATCAAGATCAAAGATAACATAATGTCGTGTGAGATCAACAAACGCGACCTCACATTGCGCCGGCAGACTGTCGACTGATCACCACAGGTTGAACCTGTAGCCGATCGAGGCGTTCACGCTCCACATCATGCTTATCAACGTATGTTCCTTGTCGGAGATCAGGTTGTTCTCAATATTGCCTACTATGCCTACAAACCACTTTCCGTGGTTGTAGACTGCCGAGGCATTGAACCGGTTTGACAGACCGAATGTCGTCGATGACTTGCCGGGATTATTTATGTAGCCTGTTCTGATGCCGACCGAGGGGGCTTCGGAAATGCCGATCAGCCAGTTGTGGGGCAGAGCCCAGTTGTAGGCATAGCCGAGTTTGACTGCATAATTGCGGTTCTTGACGTGGTAAAAATACTCTGACCACGACATTGGCAGATGTGCTTTCATGTAGACCGGCAGGCTGTTGAAATCGAAGTTGTAGTTCAAGGAGTAGTAGGAGAAACCGGCAAACGGGGTTCCGGCCGATTTTTTCTGTAGTTTGCTGAAACTGAACGCCGCTCCCTGGCTGTAATGGGCGTGGTTGAAGAAATAGTAGGCGTCAAATCCCCACTGCCGGGTGTTGATTCCTTTGAATTCAAGGTCGGGTCTGATGTCTATCTCCGGGGTGGCAAAAGAGCTGATATGTGTGCCGACATCATTGCTGATGAAATAGAAATTGGCTGCGAGCAGCGAGCAGCTGAACCCGAATGTGAATCGTTTTCGGGCATTGGGGTTGCCGCCGAACAGTTTCGACACGTTGACGTCATAGCCGACCGAGACGGCGAGGTAGGTCAGGTAGAGTCCCATTGAGGTACAGGGGTCTGAGATCATCGACATCTTTGTCTTGTTCTCAAACCTGAAATCATAGTAGTCCATCCATGATTCCGTTCTGAACTTCATGTTGAATTTGTTTCCCGTGCCGACAACGTAGGTCGAATCGTAGCTGTTGAAGAATTTGTCGCCCCAGCGATACACATCGATGCAGAAGTGGGGAAATTTACCCCATGTGGCGATTGAATCGAGTGCGAGTGACAGGGCTTCGGCCCGGGGTGAGAACACCCCCGACAGAAAAATCAATAAAAACAACAATCGACAGCGGGTTTTCATATTGTTGGCAAAGATACAAACTTATGCAGACATAATCAAGAGAGTGTTAGAGACGAGAGTCTTTCGGGAGAGATCAGCGAGGCCACCCGGCTTATGTCGTCGACCGTGACAGAGTTTATCAGGCTGATTGTCTCGGCCTGGGTTCTGACACGGCCTTTGACAAGCATAGCGTGTCCCATTGCCTGTGCGTCTGACTCATGGTTCTCGCTTGCGACGATCAGCTGACCGATGTATTGACGTTTGGCCGCTTCGAGAGCTTTTTCTCCGATGTGGTGGTGCTGAATGCGTCTCAATTCGATGTCGATCAGTTGCCGGCATCGGGCGATGTCTTCATGGTCGCAGCCGAAATAGATCGAGAACAGACCGCAGTCACTGTATAGCGACAGGGCCGATTCAATGGTGTAGACCAATCCTTCTTTCTCCCGGAGGGCGACATTCAGACGTGCGTTCATGCCCGGGCCGCCTATGATGTTGTTCAGAAGCGCGAGGGCTGTCCGGTCGGGAGAGGCGATTCCCGGTATACGTGTTCCCAGAATCGTGTGGCACTGGTGGTGGCCTGAGTCGCGGTTGACGTTGAACGGTAGGGTTGGTCTCGGACGCATGCGCCGGTTGGGAGCGGCAACATCGCGCAGAGACGAGAACCCGTGTTCAACCGCCTCGAGGACAGTTTCGGCCGGAGTAGGGCCAAGATAGAAGAAGACCATGTTGCGCGCGGTGTAGAATGATTTGAGAAACTCGCGGCAGTCGTCAGAGGTTATGTTTCTCACCGAACGTTCCGTTCCGAGAATGTTGTGGCCTAAAGATGAACCTTTGAAAATGAGTTCGTCAAAATCGTCGTAGACAGCCTCCGATGGAGTGTCGCGATAGCTCAGAATCTCGTCGATGATCACCTCTCGTTCTTTGCGCAGTTCCTCTTCAGGGAACACCGATTTGGTCACCAGCTCACCGATCAGGTCGCAGGCGCGTTTCAGATGCCCGGTCGGGAATATTGAATAAATGACGGTCTCTTCCTTGTTTGTGAATGCGTTGAGTTCGCCTCCGACTTCTTCCATACAGTTCAGAATGTATGAAGGGGAGTGGCGTGTCGTTCCTTTGAAAATCGTGTGTTCGATAAAATGGGCGATGCCATAGATGCCGCGTTGTTCGTCGCGGCTGCCGGCATTGACATCGATGCCGCAGTATTCTGCCGCGGCATCGATCTGCCGGTGTACGATTCTCAGGCCGTTGGATGTGGTCAGATATGTGATTGTTTCTTTTTCAGTCATCAGCAGTCGGTCCAGACACCGTCGGTTTTCAGAATCTCGATCAGCCTCGGGAGTGCTTTCGAAGCCTCGATGTTTTTTTCAATGCACTCCTTGCCTCGGTAGAGGCTCACATGTCCGGCAGCCGCTCCGACATACCCATAGTCGGCATCGGCCATTTCTCCGGGACCGTTGACGATGCAGCCCATGACACCTATCTTGAGACCTTTGAGATGAGATGTCGCTTTCTTGATTTCGGCAAGTGTCGTCTGAAGGTCAAAAAGAGTGCGTCCGCATCCGGGACATGAAATGAATTCGGTTTTGGTGAAACGGCGACGTGCCGCCTGAAGTATCGCAAACGACAGATTGGCGGTCTCACTCGGGGTGAGCGCCGGGGCATCGAGCATTATTCCGTCGCAGAATCCGTTCAGCAGAAGGGTTCCGAAGTCGGCCGAGGAGTGGAGTGTGATTTTCTCTTTTGAAGTCTCGTCATAGCGTAATTTTACAATGATCTGACGTTTCATGCCGGCCGCTTCGATAAGTTTCATTGCAGTCATCAATGCTCCGGTCGCATTGGGGTGTGATGATGTCAGAATGACCGGTGTATCGGCCTCGGCAGGGAGATTTGAGCCGTCGCCTACATCGGTGGTCTCATAATTGCCGTCAATGAAAAGGTCGGGGGTGCGTTCGTTGTCGAATTCTGCGTCTTCATGGCGTTTATCCATGACGACTATGGTTCTGCTTTTCTGTCGGGGGGCGATCTGATATGGTTCGTCAATGACAGCATCGGCCAGTTGTTTCATGGAAGCCCGTTTGGTGATGTGGTCGACAAGTTCGCGCGCGACCGGAATCTCGGCTTCGGGTGCTTCGCTGAGCGAGACTCTGACGGTGTCACCGAAGCCCTGGGCCAGCAGTGTGCCGATGCCGACAGCCGATTTTATACGGCCGTCTTCACCTTCGCCTGCCTCTGTGACTCCGAGGTGAAGCGGAAAGTGCATGTTTTCGTTGTCCATTGCTTTGACAAGCCGTCGCACGCTCTCGACCATGACAACGGTGTTTGATGCTTTCATCGAGATTACGACATTTTTGAAGTCTTGTCTGACACAGACCCTTAGAAATTCCATTGCGCTCTCGACCATTCCGGCGGGTGTGTCGCCGTAGCGGCTCATGATGCGGTCTGACAGCGATCCGTGGTTGACTCCGATGCGTATGGCGACTGAATTCTCACGACACAGTCCGATGAACGGAATCAAAGTGTCGTCTATGCGTTTCAGTTCGGCTTTATATTCTTCATCGGTGTATGTGAGTTTTTTGAACGTTCGTCCCGGATCGACAAAATTGCCGGGATTGATGCGCACCTTCTCGACCGTCCCGGCAGCCGCGAAAGCTGCTTTAGGGTTGAAATGAATGTCGGCCACAAGCGGCACGTTCACTCCGTTGTCGCGCAACCGTCGCCGTATCTCGCCGAGATTGACTGCCTCACGGACTCCCTGTGCAGTCAAACGCACATATTCACCGCCGGCACTGACAATCGCCTCTGTCTGAGATACGCTGCCGTCAGTGTCCATTGTCGAGGTGTTTGTCATCGACTGGATTCTGATAGGATTGTGTCCCCCCATAGGCACTCCGCCAATCACGACCTCTGTGGTCGGGCGGCGGCGATAGTCAAACGGATTCATCGGTCAGTTGACTTTATAGTCATATTTTACCTCGGCAAGGTCTTTGTTGGCTTTCACGATCTTGGCCGACAGACTTGCGCGGTAAGTGGCGAAACGCTCCGCTATTCCGCTGTCGGTAAGCGACAGAATCTGGGTGGCCATGACTGCCGCGTTCAATGCTCCGTTGATGCCGACGGTTGCGACAGAGATGCCCGGAGGCATCTGGACAATAGACAGAAGGGCATCGCGTCCGTCAAGAGTGGAATTGATCGGAATGCCGATCACCGGCAGCGGTGTCATCGCGGCGATAACGCCCGGAAGGGCGGCGGCCATACCTGCGGCGGCTATTATGACTTTTATTCCGCGGTCGGCTGCGGTGGTGGCAAATTTTTCAACCTCGATCGGGGTGCGGTGGGCCGACAGTGCGTTCATTTCAAACGGAATCTGCATGGCATCAAGAAAATCTGCCGCTTTTTTCAGAATAGGGAGGTCAGATGTGCTCCCCATGATAATGCTGACGAGTGGTGTCATTTGTCGTTTATTATTGTGTTGGATTTATTTCAATGAGTGAGCATCACACACGCGGTGACGCAGACAATTCCGTTGGCGATGCCTGCCAGAACCTGCATAAGCGTGTGGCGTTCGAGTATCAGCCGGCATGTGCCGACCAGCCCCGTGGCTATTATCGATGAACAGAACAAAAGTGACATGCCGGTTATGTTCAGCTGATAATACATCAGACAGAAGATAAGGGCTGTCAGACCACCCATGGCCGCACCGTGGGCACTGATTTTCCACCAGCGGTTGACAATGGCCGAGATGACGGTGGCCAGTCCGGCTCCGACAATGAACATCGACAGCCACAGCGGTGAGTGGATCGAGTCGAGATACCATGCCAGGACGAAGTAGCAGACAGCAGTGACGCCGTAGGGTATGGGTCTTTCCTCGCGTTTGTTGAGGCCGGAGTCTGAGACGACTTTTGTTTTCAGCAGAATTCCGATCACAATGATCGGAATGACGCAGGTGACGGCAAATGTCGTCGCTATGACCCCGAGTTTTGATCCGGATGACACGATGAAAAGAATGGATTTTGTCAAGACCAGTGTCATGGCGTAGGTCGGAATCAGCAGCGGGCTGAAGATTGCGGAAATTATGCGTGCTATTTTTTCTAACATGGTGTTTACATTTCTTTTCTCAGACGAGCCACCGGAATGCCGAGTCTCTCGCGGTATTTTGCTACGGTGCGTCGTGCCAGGTTATATCCGAGCCGTGTCATGGCGGCCGTTATCTGTTCGTCACTCATCGGGTGGCGTTTGTCTTCGTTTCCGATAATTTTCTTTAGCTCGGCCAGAATAGCATGAGACGATGTGTCTTCATCGGTCTGGGTCCGTTCGTTGAAAAACATCTTCAGCGGATAGAGGCCGCGTTGTGTCGCGACATATTTAGATGCCGTCGCACGCGATATGACCGACAGGTCGTCGCCGGTTATGGCGGCGATGTCTTTGAGAATCATTGGCTTGATCTGTCTCGGATCTTCAGAGATGAAGAAGTCGTGTTGAAGCGTCACGATCGCGCTCATGACCCTGAACAGGGTTTCCTGACGTGTGCGCAGAATCTTTATGAAGTCGCGGGCTTCGTCGCGGTGTTGTCTGATGAATGTCTGGGCTTCGCGGCGTTGGCGTGCGGAGGCGGCGTCGTCGACCGGAAGCGCATCGTCAGAAAATGTCTTCTCAATCGTCAACTCGGGTAGGTTGTTGAGCAGAGTCAAGGTTATGCGGTCGTTGTCGGTCTCGATTAGAAAGTCGGGCACGATGTGTCTGGAATTTTCCTCGATGCCACCGTCGGTGAATTCGCTTCCCGGTTTTGGATTCAGTTGTCTGATCACGGTCAGAGCCGATTTCAGCCGGTCGAGCGGAAGCGACATCATCGAGGCGATTCGGTCGAAATGTTTTTTAGCGAAGATGTCGAAATAGTCGGCGATAATCTCGCGTGCATCATTGACGGCCTGTGAGGGTGAGCGTCGTTTCAACTGAAGCAGCAGGCAGTCGCGCAGGTCTGTTGCTGCTATTCCTGCCGGATCAAGCCCTCTGACCATGTTCCAGACCTGACGCACACGGTCGGTCGTCACATCGAGTCCGGTTTGAATGGCTATGTCGTCGGTGATGGAGTTCATGTCTCGCCCCATGTAGCCGTTGTCATCGATATTGCCGATGATGTAACGGACAATCAGCCGGTCTTCATCGTTCATGTCGATTTCAGACAACTGACGCGACAGTGAGTCGATGAGGCTACCTTCAGATGCGACCGCGACAGGCTCATAAAATCCGTCGTCGCGACTTCTGTTCGAGGCTTCGAAACGATAGGCGGGAATATCGTCATCGTTACGGTAGTCAGCAAGTTGCATTTCCTCTGAACTCTCGCTGAACGGAATGTCATTTTCCTCGGTCTGCGGCTCTGGTTCAGGTTTGTCGGCCACTTCAAGAGCCGGAAGTTCCTCAAGCGCACGTTTCACCTCTTCCTCGACTTCGATCGCGTTCATTTCGAGCATGCGGCCAACGCGCACCTGCAACGGCAGGAGCCGCTGTTGTTGCGTTTGTTCGATGTGAAGCCGTTGTGAATCGTCAGATGCCATATCAATGCAAAGTTACTTCATAGTCATAACATGGCAAAGTGAAATTAGTTTAAAATTGCCGGAACGTCGGGAATTTACTAATTTTGCCGCCATGGAGAAAAAAACAATCTGGGATCTGCACCGTCTCTCTGTCGAGGAGTTCAGGGCAAAAGAGAAGAAACCCATCGCAGTCGTGCTCGACAATGTCAGGAGCCTTAACAATATAGGCTCTCTGTTCAGAACCTCTGACGCCTTCTCGGTCGACAGAATCTGTCTGTGTGGCATAACGGCCGTGCCGCCGTCGCCAGAAATCCACAAGACGGCACTCGGGGCCGAGGACTCTGTCAGCTGGAAGTATTATGAAACGACGGCGGAGGCTGTAGAGGCCTTGCGTGCCGATGGTTTCACTATCTGTTGTCTGGAACAGGTCAAGGGCAGTGTGGCCCTGCAGGATTTCAAGGTTGAGAAAGGCCACCGTTATGCTGTCATATGCGGCCATGAGGTCAACGGTGTCGACAAGGCTGTTGTAGATATGGCCGATGTCTGCATCGAGATTCCCCAGGAGGGAACCAAACATTCGCTCAACGTGTCGGTTTCGACGGGAATCGCCCTGTGGCATCTGTTCAGTCAGATGCTCTGATCAGAGACGGTTGTAGTTGCGCCATTTTTCGATCATCGATGTCATGTCGGCGGGTACATCTGTCTCGAAAAACATCTCTTCGCCGGTCGCGGGGTGTACAAAGCCGAGTGTGCGTGCGTGCAGAGCCTGACGCGGACACAACTGAAAACAGTTGTTTACAAACTGGCGGTAGGAAGCTGAGGTCGTACCTCTCAGAATCTGGTCACCGCCATAGCGTGAGTCGTTCAGCAGCGGGTGTCCGATGTGTTTCATGTGAACTCTGATCTGATGTGTGCGACCTGTCTCCAGCACACATTTCACGACCGAGACATACCCCAGGGACTCGATCACGCTGTAGTGGGTGACTGCATGTTTGCCGTAGTCACCGGCCGGGAAAACTGCCATTTGCAGACGGTCGCGCAGAGAACGTCCGATATTGCCTTCGATGCGTCCGGCCTGAGGTTCGGGAACACCCCAGACAACGGCCACATATTCGCGTTTGGTGGTCTTGTTGAAGAATTGCCGGCCAAGGTGGGTTTTGGCATCAGGTGTCTTGGCTACGACGAGCAGGCCCGATGTGTCTTTGTCAATGCGGTGTACCAGTCCTAAACGCGGGTCGTTCACGTCGTAGTTGGGTGTGTCTTTGAAATGCCATGCGAGGGCGTTGACCAGTGTGCCCGTGTAGTTGCCGTGACCGGGATGAACGACCAGGCCGGGCGGTTTGTTGACGACCAGAAGGTAGTCGTCTTCATAAACGATGTCGAGGGGTATGTTCTCGGCGATTATCTCGAACTCATAGCGCGGACGGTCCATCACGATCGAGACCACATCGAACGGTTTGACGCGATAGTTGCTTTTGACCGCTTTTCCGTTTACAAGAATGCAACCTGCCTCGGCAGCTTGCTGAATGCGGTTGCGCGAGGCCTTCTGCATGTGGTCGACAAGAAATTTGTCGACTCTGAGCAGTGTCTGTCCCTTGTCGGCCACGAATCTGAAATGTTCAAACATCTCACGCTCCGTGTCGACAGTCTCGCCGTTCAGTCCGGTCGTGTCAAGTTGATCGAGTTCGTCGTCGAGTTCGTCTTCAAGAAAGTCTTCGCTCATGATCAGTCAAGTTCATTCAGAATTGAGTCGTCTGACAAATCAAGTGCGTCGGTGTCGGCTTCGGGTTCATATCCGCGACCCACTTCTATGGTTATGGCAGCGTTGACCGGAATGCGTGTGCCGGCTTTCAGGGGAACTCCGTTGAATTTTGCACCGAGAACAAGGCCTTTGTATTCCGACTCGATCTCCACGACATTTATTTTTTTAATGCCGATAGCTTCGAACAGAGATATTCCCTGGCGCATCGAGGTGTTGTGGAAATGGGGAACAGTGACCATTTTCGGTGTGAACGCCACGACTGTCAGATATACGGTGCGACCGGGTTTTACATTCGACCCGGGGCGAGGCGATTGTTCGACAACCGTTCCGGGAGCGGCTGTGGTGTCATAGATCGAATCGGCGATTTCTGCCTGAAAACTTTGGGCCTGAAGTTGCCGGCATGCCTCGCTGTAGGTCATGCCTTTCAGTGACGGAACGGTTTTCTGGGTGCCGTGCTGCGTCCAGTAGTCGAGAAAATAGAGTGCGGCGGTGAAAATGACACACGCCACGATGAACATATAGATTATGTTTGCCGTCAGCGGATGGGCGCGCAGAAAGTCGATTATCTTTTTCACGGTTATCTGTTTACCTTTTCTTTGACAAGATCGGTTATGTCTTCAACTTCAATTCCGGTGAACAAGGGCTGTGACGCGGGAAAGATGAAGGTATAGGAGCCTTCGAGTCCGGCCTGACGTATTGCTTCCCTGACACGTTCCTTTATCGGGTCGACGAGTTGTGTTTCCTGACGTAACAGGTCGGCTTCGGCGGTCGCGAGAAACTGTTGCGCTTTTTTCTGAAGGTTCTGGATTTCCTGAATGCGGCGTTCCTTGATCGTCTGGGGTGCTGACAGTTCCTGGTTGAGTGTCTGATAGTCTTCAAATTTTTTGTCGATGTCGGCACTCATCTTGTCATACTCCTGGTGATATTTTTGAGATGTCTCGAAGAGCTGACGTTGAACGAATACATAGTCACTCATTGATTCAAGAACGGCATTTTCGTCAACGACGGCAAACTTGGCTGTCTGCGACGCGGCGAAGAACGGAACGCAAAGCAAAATCGAGAGAACGAAACGTGACATTGGGTGAGGGTATTTTAACGTTTTTAGAATAGAGGTTAATTTAATGACAGCCCGGAACGTATGACGCGTGCCGGGCTGTCGACAATATCTTTAGCGGGAGATTGTTTATTTGATTCCGAGTTTTGTTTTTACCAACGGATTGACATCGACAACTTCTGCGCTCATGTATACGGCTGCGGCTGTCGGAATGATGATGGTCAGACCTTTCTCCTGACCTACGGCCTGAGCTGCTTTCTGAATTTTATCGTAGATCGGAGCCATGAGCTGATATTGCTGCTGCTGAAGATCGTTGTCGTAGGTCTGTGCGTGGGTCTGGATTTTCTGCTGCATTTCACCGAGTGATTTCTCATGACGTTCGAGAATCGCTGCCGGAGTTGCCGGATCGGCTTTGAGCTTGTTGTATTCATCGAAAGCTTTCTGTGCTTCTTCCTGAAGTTTCTGCAGGTCACCCTGATATTTTGTCTGGGCCTCCTGAAGTTGTTTCTGTGCCTCTGCTGTTTCGGGCGCGTCTTTAACAATTGCGTCGAGGTCGATGACGCCGATTTTGACAGTCTGTGCGGCCATCGTCATAGGGAAGGCAACGAGGACTGCGAGAAGAATTTTTTTAAGCATTTTAGTTTCTATGGTTTATTTGTTTCTTTAATTTTAAAGTTTCTCTTTTGAAGAGTGCAAAATTAGTGATTTTAATTTGAATAACCTAATTTTGCGAGCACCTCGTTGCTGATGTCGATTCGGGGAGATGCGTAGATTATGTTTGCCGAAGAGGCGCGGTCGAAGATAGTCTGGTAGCCTCTTTCCTCGCTGACTTTCTTGACGGCGTTGTAGACGTCGTCTTGAATCGGTTTCATCAGTGTCTGGCGTTTTTGGTAAAGTTCGCCTTCAGGACCGAAATATTTATATCTGAGTTCGTTTGCCTCTTTCTCTTTGGCTACGATCTCTTCTTCTTTTTTCTGCTTTTGCTCGTCGGTCAGGAAAACACGCTCCGCCTGATAGTTCTTGTAGAGTGTCTCGGCCTGTTTTGAAATGTTCTCCACTTCTTTCTGCCATCTCTGCGAGAGCTGGTTCAGCTGTTCGTTGGCCATTTCATACTGGGGCACGTTTTTCAAGATATACTCCATGTCGACCAATGCGAACTTCTGGGCGAATGCCGCGCTGAAGCCGGCAAGAATCAGCGCGAGTGTCATGGCTATTTTTTTCATGTTGTTGCTTATTAATGTTGTTAGACTTCTATTGTATAGACGTTTCAGCGAACAAAAGGTTTAATCAGACAGCCGATTAGAACTCCTGTCCGAGAATGAAGTGGAAATGGCTGCCGCCTTTTTCTCCGAAGACGGTGTCGAAACCGTAGGCCCAGTCTATACCCATCATGCCGACCATTGGCAGATAGATTCTGACGCCGGCACCGGCACTGCGCTTGAGTGAGAACGGCGAGAAATCTTTGACTGCGGTCCATGCGTTTCCGGCCTCGACAAATGCCAGTCCATAGATTGTGGTTGTCGGTTGAAGCATGAACGGGAAGTGGAGCTCCATGCCGATTCGGCTGTAGGCATAGCCTTCGTGTCCCCACGGGGTGAACTGTCCGTTGTCATATCCGCGCAGACCGATTGTCTCGGTTGCATATGTGTAGCTTCCGGTCATGCCGTCGCCACCGACATAGAATGTCTCGAACGGAGAGCGGAGCCATTTGTTGTAGCTTCCGAGCAGACCGAAATCGGCACGTGTCATGAACACCAGGGTCCATTGTCCGTCAACATCGGTGAGCGGAGTGTAGGTGCGTGATTTGAAGCGCAGTTTCCAATATTCGATCCAGCGGTACATTTCCTTGCGTGACTCTGTTGTGTTCTGCTTCGACAGTTTTTCCCAGTTTTTTCCGGGCGAGAAGAGCGAAGCGGGTGGTGTGAGCTGAAGGTTGACGGAGAATTGTGATCCGCGGCGGGTGTACAACGGGTTGTCGATCGAGTTACGCGCAAGGGTGAGACCGAGAACGAGCGCGTTAGACGTTCCGTTGTTCATGTAGTAGAGGTAATCCCAATTCTTCAGGTAATACCAGTTGTAGGTCAGTTCGGCAGTGAACGTGAAGTAGTCGTCGGGCCAGTTGAGCTGTTTTCCGAAACCGACTGTCACGCCTGCCATCTGCAGGAACTTGTTCGGGTCGTATGCGTTCTCGTAAGAGTTCTGGTAGTAGTCGTTGTAACTGCTGCCTCCCCAATAGCCGAGTCCGCTGTAGAGATAGGGGTTCTGCCAACGTGAGTTGTAGAACGAGGAGTTTACTCCTGTCTGCCGTGAGTAGTAGGCCGACACCGACAGTGAGTTGGGTCGTTTACCGCCGAACCACGGGTCGAGGAACGACACCTGGTAGGCCTGGTAGTAACGGGCATTGGTCTGGGCCGAAATGGTGAATGTCTGTCCTTCGCCCTGAGGAATCACACCTTTGTAGGTCGACGGGTAGAGCAGGTTCTTTATCGAGAAGTTGGTGAACTTCAGGGCGAGTTTGCCGATGATGCCGGTTTGTCCCCAACCCATTGAGAACTCGATCTGGTCGTTTGCTTTTGATTCAAGATTGAGAATGACATCGACAGTTCCGTTCTCTTCGTTGGGCTGTACGTCGGGATTCAGGTTCTCGGGGTTGAAGTGTCCGGTCTGGGCGATCTCACGGAGCGAACGCACAAGGTCAGATTTCGAGAACAGCTCACCGGGACGTATGCGCAATTCGCGGCGCACCACTTTTTCATAGAGTCGGTCGTTACCGTTGATGACGACTTTGTTTAGTGTCGCCTGCGGACCCTCGAACATTCTCATTTCAAGATCGATCGAGTCTCCATGCACGTTTTTCTCGATCGGCACAAGTTGATAGAAGAGGTAACCGCGGTCCATGTAGAGGTTTGAGATAGCGTCATCATCTTCTGTCGTTCGTTTGTTCAGCAATTTCTGATTATAGACCTCTCCGGGGTTGATGCCGAGCACGGCGTTGAGGAAGTCAGTCGTGTAGATTGTGTTACCGACCCAGTCGATGTCGCTGATGTAATATTTTTTACCTTCTTCAAGGCTCAGGTAGACGTCGACGGTCTTCTCGTTGTAGGGCACTACGCTGTCAGAGAGAATCTTGGCGTCGCGATAGCCCTTTTCGTTATATTTCTCTATGATTCGGTTAAGGTCGTCGTGATAGTCGCTCTCGACAAATTTCTTCTGTTTGAAGATGTTGCGTAGTTTTCCTTTCTCGTTGGTCTTCTTCATCGCGCCTTTGACGGCGTTGTCAGACAAGACTTCGTTTCCTTCGATGTAGATTTTATGCACCTTGACCTTGTCGTGTTTGTCTACGGCTATGTCGACAATCTGTTCGTTTTTGTTCGACAAGTCGTCTCTGAGGTTGATCTGCACGTCGGCGTTACCGAAACCTTTGTCGCTGTAATATTTTTTGATGATGGTTTTCGCGCGGTTGACGATGTTCTGGGTTATCTGGTTGCCCTTCATCAGCTGCAGACGTTCCTGAATGTCATCGCGTTCGCCCTTTTTCATTCCGATGTAGTTGATTTCTGAGATGCGCGGGTGGGTGCGTAACTCGATTTCGAGCCATGCTTTGTCGCCGTAGGTCTTCAGAACCTTGATTCTGGCCTGAGCGAAAAGACCCTGTCTCATCAGTCGGCGCACCGCGTTGTTGATGTCTCCACCCGGAATGTCGACTTTCTGACCTTCTTTCAGGCCCGAGTAGCCGATAATGATGTAGTCTTCGTAGTTTGGAGCACCCGACACTGTGATGCCGGCGATCTCATATTGGCGCGGAACACCTGTGAACACGACATTGGGGTTATATATCGTGTCGGTTTTTTCCTGGGCCGACGCGCTGAACATCAGTGAGGCGATCAATGTGATGAAAAATAGCTTATATCGCATGGGATAATCGGTGAAGATTGATTTGTCTGTTATATCGTTTCGTTTATTTGTTCGCTTGTGAGGCCGAACCGGCGTTCACGTGACTGGAAATCCAGAATGATGCGGCAGAAATCCTCTTTAGAGAAATCGGGCCAGAATGTCGGAGTCACAAACAGCTCTGCATAGGCGATTTGCCACAGCAGGAAGTTGCTGACACGCATGTCGCCGCCGGTTCTGATCAGAATGTCAGGATCGGGCATTTCGGCGGTGGTGAGGTTTGCCGCCACGGCATTGTCGTCGATGTCGGCCGGATCGATTTCACCTGCGGCGGCTGCAGCCGCAAGGCGGCGTGCTGCACGGGTGATTTCCCAGCGCGACGAGTAGCTGAGTGCCAGACAGAGGGTCAGGCCGGTGCCCGAGGCGGTGTCGTCGATACATTTCTGAAGACGACTTACAACTTCGGCAGGCATTCGCGAGGTGTCGCCGATCATTGTCAGTCTGACGTTGTTCTTGATCAGGTCGGGGGTCTCCCGTTCGATAGCTGTAGCTATCAGATGCATCAGAGTGTCGACTTCCTGGCGCGGACGATTCCAGTTTTCGGTCGAGAACGCATACAGCGTCAGATAGCCGATGCCGATTTCTGAGGCAATCTCGGTTATTTTTCTGACAGTCTCCACACCCTTGACATGTCCGGCTGAGCGTTGCAGCGAACGTGCTTTGGCCCACCGGCCGTTGCCGTCCATGATAATGGCGACGTGGGCAGGAAGCCGTGAGTGGTCTATTTGTTTTATGAGATTGTCCATTGGTTTGCGTTTGATTGGTTTAGTCGACATAGTGGCATGTCTCGCATCGTTTGCCAAATTCGTAGGTTATCGATATCGACAGGTTTGAGTACCAGTCGGTGTTTTTGAGAAACGAGCTTTTTATGCCGTAGAGGTCGTTCAGCTCCTTGCCGTCGACTTTATCAGAGAATACTTTGGTCATCGTGAATTCGAGGCCGAGGTTCAATCTTTCCTTGAGTTTGTATTTAACTCCGAGGCCGAGGGCGATGTTGGGGGCTATGTTGCTCTGTCCGTCGCATGTTGCCAAGGTCACTCCCGGACCGGCTGTCACATATGGACTCCAACGCTTCAGCCGTTTGTAGGTCTCGCCGATGCCGTAAGGAAAAAAGTTGAACTCAAATCGTGCGCCGAGGTCAAAGACGGTCGACTTGAATGAGTAGGAGGCTCCGTCGGGCAACACGTTGTCGAAGTCGCCGGTATCGCCGCTGACTGTGGCTGCTGTCAGAATTCCGCGCAGTGTCCAGCGTGTGTTTGCCAGATATCTGAAAGAGAAACCTCCTGAAACTCCCGGCTTGTGGAATATGTTGCTGGTGTTGGCGTCGCCGAGATAGCCCGACATGCCAAGCTGGAGACCTGCGTCAAATTTGTAGGTCTCTTCCTGGGCAAGCGTGCCGAACACGGTGGCCAGAACCAGAATTATCGTTACCGGGATTCGTTTCATTATTTCGGCCCGTTATTGCAGTGGTTTGAACGACAGACGGTTGATCGTGCCTCGCCAGATCGTGTTGTAGAGTTCGCCCGATTGGCCATATCCGCCCACTAAATAGATGTAGGGGGTGTCCCATTGAGTTATCGGGGCGACGGCTCTCGTCGGGGGTGTCGACATGATTTCATACCAGAACGGCAGACGTCGCGGCGCGAACGATGTCCATGCCGATTTCGAACGTGCCTTGATTGTCTCGTTCTCAATAAAAGCCTGTGAGCCGGCCATTGCGGGAATGTAGTCGGGAAGCTGCATCAGATCTCCGGCTTTTTTCCAATGGAAACCGAGGTCGCCCGAGACGTAGACCGTGCGGTTGAGTTTGCTGTTTTCGCCGATGCCGCCCAATGCTACCAGCACCGATTTTTCGTCGGCTTTCCAGGTCACGGTGTCGGTAGAGCAGACAAAGTAGGGGAACATTGTCATTTCCGATAGCGGTTCCATTCGCTGAACCGAGATGTTGGCCCATTGCTGTCCGTCGAACGCCCATGTCTCGGCCAGAGGGCGGCCTTCGGCATTGCGTCCGCCGGTGATTATGATCTGTGGCGTTGTCGTCCAGTCGGTTGTGATTGTGTAGGGCACGCTGTTGCCGCTGACGGGGAAGTCGGCGGGCACTTCGCCGTAGTCGGCACCGGGAATGACCGGATCGCTCGTGAAATAATATTTTCCGTTTTTCTGTTCTATCGCAAGTGCATATTTGCCATAGCTGCCTATGATGTGGGTCCAGTTTGTGATGTGGTTGTATTCGCTCCACGAAACGCCGTCATAAGAAAAGAGGTAATGGCCAAAATTGGTTAATATATACAGGCAGGCGTCGGTCGCGGTAAACTCATTTATGTCAATGACGTTGTTGTTCATCTCGCTGACTTTGGTCCATGTCGTATTTCCCAATGAAGGCGATTTGTAAACTTCGACCGTGCTTCCGAACCGGAGCATCGTGTAATAGTTGCCCTTGAAGAAGACGGTTTTCTGAGCCGAGGGCACGCGGTTCTGGCACATCGGCAGCGTGGTGCGTTGCGCGCGGTTCCAGTAGAGCGAGTCGGGATTCATCTTGTGAACGTTGACCTTGATCTGATAGTCGCGTGTTGAAGATGCATCAGGCGCGACGAGGTGGAGCCTGACAGGACCGTTGGCGAAGTTGATCGAGTCGGTCGGGTTTTCAAGATAGTTGACAATGGTATCGACGTTGTTGAGATTCTTGAAATGAAGCTCGGCGATAGAAGAACTTCCTGAAGTTGATATGTTGACGACAAGCTTCCTGACATCGGTGCCGACCGGCAGTGAATCGGCGTTGAATATGAGTGCGTTATTAAGGTCGATCGAGAAGTAGACCGAGTCGAGATTGTGGAGTACTTTCGAGTTGGGTGAGATTGTGAAAGATGAGACTGCCACACTTGTCGAGGTAGAGACCGCGATGTTCAGAGTGTCGTCGTCAGAGTCTGAGTTGCAAGCGGTAAACCCGATGACTGTCAGCACGGTCAGTAATGATATAGCGACTTTTCTAAGCATAAAAATTTTATTATCAACGTGCAAAAATACGACAATTTTAGCAATTTCATGGCTATAAACGGCTAAAATCGTGTTTTCTGCTATTAAATTCACTGCACAAATTTACGTCTTAGATTCAGATTGACCAACATGTTATAGATAATTTACCCGATTGTTGCGGTTTTTATAGGTTTTTAACAAAAAACAAACGAGCAATCCATAGTGAATGTTAACGCAGTCGATGACAAAAAATAAGGGGCCATTATATAATATGTGTGAAAAATATGGTAACTTTGTGGCCGAAAACAGAGATATTTGAAAAGATGAATCAACAACAATTTGAAATGGTCGCCAAGACCTTTGCCGGTCTTGAAGAGGTGCTTGCAGAAGAGCTCCGCAATCTCGGTGCAGTCAACGTCGAACCGGGACGCCGCATGGTGTCGTTTGAGGGAGATCTTGAGATGTTGTACCGCGCCAACCTCTGCTGCCGCACAGCATTGAGAATTCTTAAACCGATATATAAGTTCATTGCCACCGACACCGACTCGCTCTATGAGATGGTGAAGGAGTTTGATTGGGAGACAGTTCTGTCTCTCGACAAGACATTTTCGATCGATTCGGTGGTCAACAGCGATGAGTTCACCCACTCGCGCTTTGTGACCTACAGGGTCAAGGATGCTATCGCCGACTGGTTCACAGATAAATATGGCGCGGGCAAACGTCCGGGGGTAAGGGTTCAGGATGCCGATGTCATCATCAATGTCCACATCGCCGGCGACCGTGTCACTTTGTCGCTTGATTCGTCGGGAGAGTCGCTGCACAAGCGCGGCTACCGCGTAGCCCAGACCGAGGCACCTATCAATGAGGTGCTCGCCGCGGGCATTATCTTGCTCAGCGGGTGGCGGGGCGACTGTCCGTTGGTTGATCCGATGTGTGGTTCAGGAACATTCCTGATCGAGGCCGCGTTGATCGCCGCCAATATCAACCCCGGAGTCTACCGCCGCAGTTTCGCGTTTGAAAGCTGGCCAGACTTCGATGCCGAACTTTTCGAGCGTCTGTATAATGACGATTCGGCCGAGCGCGTGTTTGAACATAAAATCTACGGTGGCGACATCTCGCCCAAAGCCATAGCTGTTGCCCGCGAGAATATCAAGAGCGCGGGTGTGGCCGACATGATCGAACTTGAGGTCAAACCGCTGAGCCATTGGGACGAAGCCCCGACCGGTGGTGTGCTGATTACAAATCCGCCCTATGGAGAACGTATCTCAACCGACGACATGGAAGGTCTCTACCGCCTGATCGGCTCTAAACTTAAGAATGTGTTCAAGGGCTACCACGCCTGGATAATTGGCTATCACCGTGAGCATTTCGACGCTATCGGACTCGCGCCGTCGGTCAAGTTGCCGATGATGAACGGTGCGCTTGAGTGTGAGTTGCGTGAATATATAATTTTCGAGGGCGATCTGAAAACATTCCGTCGCGAAGGCGGTAAACTCCACGACGGAGAAAGGCCGCGTGACGACAGGAAAAAAGATAAGAAACGCCGCCTGACCGACAAGGAGTGGCGCATGGAAGCACGTCGTGACGGTTTCGGCGGACGCGAGTCGCGTGGCGAACGTCGGGAAAAACGGCAGTCTAAAGATTTCAGGAAACATCGCGACGATGAGCGTGGCGAAAAGCGGTTTGACAAGAAGCGTGTGTCTGACCGCCGCCGCGACGACTCGTTTGAAGAGTCTGAAAATCCGCTCGCACGCCGCCGCAATGAGCACGCGCTGAAATCAATCTCATTCAAGAAGCCCTCGCTGCCTCCCGCCGAAGGACCGGTGATGCGCAGCCGTGGCTGGAAAAAGAAACAATAATTGCTCAAACGAAATAGACTCATGGATAAAATGAACATTCTGCTTCTCGGCTCGGGAGGCCGTGAATCGGCTCTTGCATGGAAAATTGCTCAAAGCCCGGTCGTAAACCGTCTTTTCATCGCTCCCGGAAACGGAGGCACAGGTGCCTATGGCGAGAATGTGGCGATTTCGCCGCTTGACTTCGATGCCATAGAGAAGTTTGTCGACGGAAATGACATCGAAATGGTTGTCGTCGGAAACGAAGATCCGCTCGTGGAAGGCATATATGACCGTCTCGCGGGCAGAAACGGTCTGCTGGTTGTCGGTCCGTCGAAAGCCGGTGCCGCACTTGAAGGCAGCAAAGATTTCGCGAAAAAATTCATGGTCGACAATAACATACCGACGGCACGCTACCGCAGTTTCACCGCTGCAACGCTGGCCGAGGGTGAGAAATTTCTTGAGACGCTCAATGCGCCCTACGTGTTGAAGGCCGACGGTCTTGCAGCCGGCAAGGGAGTCTTGATTATCGATGACCTCGATGAGGCGAAAAAGCAGTTGGGCGAGATGCTCGGCGGCATGTTCGGCAAATCGTCGGCCACGGTTGTGATCGAGGAGTTTCTGAGCGGAATCGAGTGCTCGGTGTTTGTCTTGACCGATGGCAACGGGGGCTACCGCATTCTTCCTGTGGCAAAAGACTACAAGCGGATCGGAGAGGGTGACACCGGATTGAACACCGGAGGCATGGGTGCCGTGAGTCCTGTTCCGTTTGCCGACGAGGAGTTCATGAAAAAAGTCGAGTCGCGCATCATAATACCGACAGTCGAAGGGCTCAGAAAGGCCGGGATCACCTATCGAGGCTTCATTTTCCTCGGTCTGATCAATGTCGGCGGTGATCCGATGGTGATTGAATACAACGTTCGCATGGGTGACCCCGAGACAGAGGTTGTCATGCTCAGAATCGCATCTGACCTCGTTCCGCTCATGGCTGCTGCTGCGAAAGGCGATCTCGGGGAGTTGGTTCTCGAGCATAATCCGAAGACAGCCGTAACAGTCATGGCGGTTTCTGACGGCTATCCCGGCTCTTATCTCAAGGGTAAGGAAATAACAGGAGTCTCGAACGTAACCGAGAGCACGCTTTTCCATGCAGGAACAAAAGTCGCCGACGGCAAGCTCGTTACCTCAGGCGGACGTGTGATCGCCGTCAGCTCTCTCGGCGATTCGATTGCCGACGCTTTGGAGCGCAGCTATCGCTCGATCGGGCTGTTTGATTTTGACGGCAAACGTTATCGCCGCGACATCGGCCGCGATCTGATGAATCTCTGACAGACCGATGAACGAGAGTCTGATCAGCCATTTTCTGCACACCCGCTCCGCCACAGTCGTGATGTCGTTGCTGGCGGTGGCCGGAGCATTGGCCGCACTCGCAACCGGACGTGTGACTGATTTTTGTGGAGACGGCGGATTCGTGATGTCATCGCCCGACGGTTGGTTCACCGGGGCTGTGGCTTCGTTTTCAGTCAACGTCGCGGTGGTTGTGTCGATCGCTGTGTTGTCAATCGTGATCAACAAGCAGTTCAACACAATGAGATCACTGTCTTCGCTTTTTGCAGGACTGTTCATGATCATGGTCGCCGCCACGCCGTCGCAGCTTGCGCGGTTCAACAGCGGAAGCCTGCTTGCCGTTGTGTTTGTCGGAGCTGCGATGCTGCTTTTTTCGGCCTATCAGAATTTCTCGAGTCAGCGGCGCGTGTTCTCCGCATTCTTCTTTCTGTCGGCCGGCACGCTCTGTCAGTATGCTTTTCTGCTCTATGTGCCTGTGTTTCTGATCGGCATGGCCCAGATGAAGATTTTCAATGTGAGAAATGTCATGGCGGCGGTTCTCGGACTTGTCACCCCGTTGTGGATCTTGATGGGGTTCGGCATCATCACTCCTGACGATTTCTATCTGCCCGACATCTCGCTGGCCTGGAAACACTATGCCGATCCGGCGGTGCTGACTGTTTTTGTCACGGCAGTGCTGACCGCGTTCGTCGGAATCATGTTCTTCATGATGAACATGATAAAGATTCTCAGCTATAACTCACGCATCCGTGCGGTCAACGGCTTTATGGCCATCGCAATGATCGCGACGGTAATTTTCACTCTTTTTGATTTCAACAACATCGCCACCTACATGCCTTTGTTGAGCTGGCTGGCGGCCTATCAGGCCGGCCATTTCTTTGCGACCAACACCAACGCCCGGTCATACATCGGAGTGTTTGTCTTGTTGGCAGTCTATCTCGGCATTTATGGCTGGAACATGTCGGTATGAAAATAGTCATTGAGAACCATGTGCCTTATATTAAAGGTATTTTCGAACCGGTGGCAGACACGCTCTATCTGCCTGCCGGTGAGATCACGCGCGACGTGATGCGCGATGCCGATGCGTTGATAACGCGTACTCGGACCCGCTGCGACGCCTCTCTTCTCGAAGGTTCGGGGTGCCGCATCGTCGCAACGGCCACAATCGGAACCGATCACATTGATCTTGACTGGTGCCGGCGCAATGGCGTCGAGGTTGCCAATGCTCCCGGGTGTAATGCTCCGGCCGTAGCCCAATATGTCCTCGCGTCTGTCGCCACCCTGTTTGGCGGTGATCTCAGAGGCAAGACAATCGGCATTGTCGGTGTCGGTCATGTCGGGTCGATTGTCGAACGTTGGGCCGGAGGGCTCGGAATGTCGGTTCTGCTCTGTGACCCTCCGCGGGCCGAGGCAGAAGGAAGCGACGGTTTTGTCTCGCTCGACGAGATTGCCTCGGAGTGTGACGTGATCACTTTCCACACCCCGATGACACGCACAGGCAACCACCCGACATTTCATCTTGCCGACCGGCTGTTTTTCAACTCGTTGCGTCGCCGGCCTGTCGTGATAAACAGCGCGCGCGGTCAGGTGACCGACACCGTAGCCTGGATCGAGGCGATTGACCGCGGTTTGGTCTCGCATTCAGTTGTCGATTGCTGGGAGGGGGAACCTGCCATATCGTCGGAACTGCTCCGTCGCGCCGACATAGCCACACCCCACATAGCGGGATATTCAGAGGCGGGAAAGATCAGGGCGACTATCGCGGTGGTTGAGGCCGTGTCGCGAAATTTGTCGCTCGGAGTCGCTTTCAATGGTCTTGTTCCACCCGATGCTCCGGCTCGGGTGACGGTCGGGTCGCTGCTGTCGACCTACGATCCGTTGGCCGATACACGAGAACTTAAAAACAATTCCGGACTGTTTGAGCAATTGAGAAACAATTATAATCTGAGAAAGGAACCATTGGCGTAAAATTGTCCAAAAATAACATTTTTTTCGTTGTTTATGCTGAAAATTCGAGGTAAATTTTCTCGTTTCATGAAAAATCCGTAGATTTGTCGGTCATTTATGGAAAAAATACTTAACTAATTCACACATTTCAGATGAAAAAATTCTACACAATTGCCGGTTCTGCCGCTTTGGCACTCTCCTTGAGCTTCAGCGCGACCGCGCAACAGCAACTGCCCAATGCAGGTTTCGAAGAAGATTGGGGAGCTTGCACTCCATGGACCAGCAGCAATAACACTAAAACACATGGTACAACTCCCGGTTCATGGACCATTTCCCAAGTTATCGGAATTGGAGGCTTCGGTGCGACAACAGTTGGTGAGAAAGCCGAGGGTTGTGATTCTGAATCAGCAGTCAAACTGTATAACAACTCTAATTCGCTTGTGAAAACTCAGATTGTCCCCGGATATGTGACTCTCGGCAAACCATGGTCAACATCGGTGTTGGGAAAGGAAAACGATGGTGGAACATGGGGTGGTGTTGAATTCACCGCACGTCCTAAAGCCATTGCTTTCGACTATAAACGCACTCTCGCTAATGGTTCTGATGAACCGGCTACTGTCGTAGCTTATCTCTGGAAGGGCACATACACGCAGAAAGATGTTCCGGGTGACATCGCAATGAAAGACCCGAAAAATTGCGACATGGTAGACCGTGACCGCAATATTCTTGGAATGGAAACAGCCAAAGGTGGAGCTGTCACAAAAACCGACGGCGCCGAGTGCATCGCCAAGATTAACTATCAGATCAAGGAAGCTGCCGCTGAATGGAAACACATCGAGATTCCGTTTGAATATCTTTCAGAGGCCACTCCCGAGAAGATCAATGTGATATTCTCGGCCGGCGACTATTTCTCTACCGCTCCGGTCAAAGACAACTCGCTGACTGTCGACAATGTCAGACTTGTCTATGAAGGCGATATAGATCTGTCGGCAGCCGATAAATATCCCGGCACGCTGACAATCGAAATGAATGATGACGTTATCGCTGAAGACCAACCTGCCACTGTCGCCATTACCTATCTCGACGAAGATGGCAAGTGTGACTTCGTCCTTCCCAACTTCTCACTTGACATTGGCATGGGCCCGATGCCGCTCGGCAATATCGTGGTTAAGAATGTCTCTTATGCAGTCGAGAACAACGTGACCCACTACACCGGAACAGTCAAGGACTTCAAACTTTATGAAGATCAAATTGTAGCCGACATCGACCTCGACGGAACAATCGACAGTGCCGGCAAGGCCGTGATGACAATAAATGTGATGTGGACAAACACGGGTGCCGAGCCGGTGCCGATTCTCGTGAAATTCAACGGTGAGGGCAAACCCGGCAAAGGCACCAGCGGCGTTGCTTCGATAGACGCTGACAACGAAGAGGCTGTAGCCGAGTACTATAACCTTCAGGGTGTCCGCATGAACGCCGGTAATCTCACCCCCGGCCTTTACATTGTGCGCAAGGGTACTGTGGTGTCAAAAATAATTGTAAAATAAAGCTTACAACAGTGATATTATGATCATCGGCCCGGATCGCACGATCCGGGCCGATTTGTTTTCTGTTTTCCTGCGGTCAATAGATCAGGGCCGGTTCAATAGCGTTGGCCTCGTCTATCATTTTCTGCAACTCGGTTTCTGAAGGCACGCGGCGTGTCAGCTTATGCTCGTTGTTAACCTCTTCGAGCTTTGCGGCGAGATTGACGGCATTGCGGTGGCGCAGTTCCTTGACGGTGTCGACGCCCGATGCTTCGAGAAGTTCGGCAAATTGCGGTCCGATGCCTTTGATTCTGAATAGATCGGCGTGATTGGCCCAGCGCAGAATCAGTTTTGGCGATATGCCTGTTTTCTCTGACAGTTCCGCTCTCTGTCGCGGAGTGCATGTGTTTTCAAGCAGTTGGTCGACAGTCTCTATTCCTGCCGTTATGAGTTTGTTGGCATAAATTTCGCCAATACCCTCGATGTCGATTACTTTGTAGGTCATAGTAAGAGATTTTTAATTGATAGGGTGTGTTGTAATTACAACATTTTGCCGGGTGGGTTGGTTTATCGGTGAAAGATAAGCTATGAAAAAAAAGGAAGCCACGTCTCACGACATTGCTTCCTCTGACATGTTGTAAAGTGTATACAGGGATGTGATTAAACTTAGTTCTTGATGCAGTAGCGTTTCTTAGCGTTTGCGATGCAAATATAAAATCAATTTTTCATTTTGCCAAATATTTAACAATATTTTGGCAAATTTTCATTAATCGATGATGTCGAATCCTGTATATTTTCTAAGAACCTCCGGAACGACTATTCCTTGTGGTGTCTGATAGTTTTCGAGAATCGCGGCCATTATGCGCGGCAGCGCGAGAGCTGAGCCGTTGAGGGTGTGGCACAGGCGCGTTTTTTTGTCCTCACCGCGGTAGCGGCACTTCAGTCGGTTTGCCTGATAGGTCTCGAAATTTGAGACTGACGAAACCTCGAGCCAGCGTTTCTGGGCGGCGGAGAAGACTTCGAAGTCAAATGTTATGGCCGAAGTGAAGCTCATGTCGCCACCACACAGTCGCAAGATGTGCCATGGCAATCCGAGTCGGTCAAGAAGACTCTGCACGTGGTTTTTCATCTCCTCGAGAGCGGCGTAGGAGTTTTCAGGTTTCTCGATGCGCACGATCTCTACTTTGTCGAACTGGTGCAGACGGTTGAGGCCGCGCACATCTTTTCCGTAGCTGCCTGCCTCGCGGCGGAAACAAGCCGAGTAAGCGCAGTTTTTGATCGGCAGCTGGCTGTCGTTGAGAATGACGTCGCGGTAGATGTTGGTGACCGGAACCTCGGCGGTCGGAATCAGATACAGATTGTCTTCGTTGACATAATACATCTGACCCTCTTTGTCGGGGAGCTGTCCGGTGCCGTATCCCGATGCCTCGTTGACGACATATGGCGGCTGTATTTCGGTGTATCCGGCTTCGCCCGCGCTGTCGAGGAAGAATTGTATCAAGGCACGTTGCAGGCGTGCTCCTTTGCCGATGTAGACAGGAAAGCCCGCGCCTGTGATCTTCACTCCGAGGTCGAAGTCGATGATGTTGTATTTTTTTGCGAGATCCCAGTGGGGAAGGGCGTCTTCGGGCAGTTCGGGCATCGGACCACCTGTTTTCTCGACCACGTTATCGGCGGCCGACTTTCCTTCCGGCACCATTTCACAGGGAATGTTCGGCACGGTGAGCAGAATGTCACGTATTGCCTTTTCGGTCTCGGCAAGCTGTTCGGCCAACTCTTTCTGAGATTCCTTGATCTCGGCCACACGTGTTTTTGCGGCTTCGGCTTCATCGCGTCGACCGCTCTTCATCAGTGCGCCGATTGTTGCGGCAGCCTTGTTGAGTTCGGCAGCCTGATTGTCGTTGTTGAGCTGGAGGGCACGGCGGCGGTCATCGAGATCGATGACATCATAGATTGTTTTACGTCCGTCGAAACCTTTGACGGCGAGTCGTTTTATGATCAGCTCGGGATCGGCTTTGATTTGCTGGATTGTAAGCATAGTTGGAAGTGTTAAGCGAGAAGTTCTTTGACTTTAGCTGAGATGACGCGTCCGTCGGCACGACCGGCGAGAGCTTTTGAGGCCACGCCCATCACTTTGCCCATTTCTTTGGCTGAGGTCGCGCCTGTCTGCTCGATTATTTTTTTCAGTTCGGCGGTAAGTTCCTCGTCTGAAAGCTGCCGGGGCAGATATTCTTCGATGACGGCAGCCTCGGCCAGTTCGTTTTCAGCGAGTTCCGGTCGGTTGTTGTCGGTGTAGATCTGCGCGGTCTCGCGACGCTGTTTGACCATCTTGGTCATGATTTTCAAGGCGGCCTCGTCAGTCAGCACTCCGTCTGATCCTTTGGCGGTCTTCGCCTCGATGAATTCTTTCTTGACTCCACGCAGGGCTTCGAGACGAGTGCGGTCTTTAGCCTTCATGGCAGTCATGATGTCAGCTGAAATTTTGTCAAATAAGTCCATTGTTCATAGATTTTTTGCAAAGGTAATGAATTTGTCGGGAAAAAGTTTATCATGAATCACCTTAATTATGTGTCAATAAAAAAACGTGGTAAAAACATGGGTCAATCGGGTAAAAAGTAGTAAATTTGCAACGTAACGATGAATAATGCCATTGATGAATAGTCAGAAACCCGTTGAAACCGTTGTCGAGCGCATCAGATATCTGATCAGACAAAGCCGCATGAGTCAGGCCCAGTTTGCGCGCAGGCTGTCGATTGACCCCTCCAACCTGTCGAAACATCTGTCGGGCCGGCTGCCTGTGACCGATGTCTTGTTGAACCGCATTGTCGTCGATTTCGGTGTGTCGAAACAGTGGCTGAGAGACGGCACTGATCTGCCTTTCAGCAAAACGGCCGGAACTGTCATCTCTTCATCAGTCTTTGATGCCGTGCCGTCTGTGGCTGACCGTCGCGGTGTTCCGGTCTATGACATAGATGTGACAGCCGGCACAGACGAGCTTTCGTCAATGTTCACCGTTGACCGCATTACGGGCTATATTTCCCTGCCGCGCATAAGTTGCGGCTCGTTGATCGTCCATGTCAGCGGCGACTCAATGAAGCCCGACATCATTGACGGCGGTTTTATCGCGATAAGACCCGTCACCGAAATGTCGACCATTCTGTGGGGACAGATCTACGTTGTCGTGACCGACGATTTCCGTCGGGTGAAATCGCTCAGGCGACATCCCGGCGATGAGACCAAAGTCATTCTCCACAGTTCAAACCCCGATTACGACGATGTCGAGATAAACCGCTCTGACATCAGGTCTCTGTTCAGGGTCGAGGCTATTCTCAACTGTAAGATATGCGGATGACTGACATGACACGTAAGGTTGTGATACGTGAGGTTGACCAACGCGATGCGGCTGAGATAGCCGCTATCTATAACCACTATGTGGTCTCGACGACTGTGTCGTTCGAGACCGAGCCGCTGTCGCCTGAAGATATGCTGCGGCGCATCAGAAATCTCTCTTCAGGTTACCCCTACTTCGTCGCCGTTGTCGACGGGAGGGTCGAGGGCTATTGCTACGCACACCCATGGAAGGAGCGTGCGGCCTACAGTCTGACCTGGGAGACGACTGTCTATCTGCGCGACGGAATAGGTCGCTCGGGTCTCGGTCGCATGTTGATGACGCGGTTGATCGATGCATGCCGTCAGAGGGGGTGCAGATCGCTCATCGCGTGTATAACCGCAGAAAATGAAGCAAGCGTCTCATTTCACAGATCGCTTGGTTTCATGCAGGTTTCAGACTTCAAAAAAGTCGGGTTCAAGCTCGGACGTTTTCTTGATGTCGTTGACTTTCAGCTGCTTCTGTGAGTTTTTAAAATTAGTTATTGTTTATTAATATATGTGAATGGCGTTGTGGAAATGTCATTACAATGTGTATATTTGCAAACGGACTTACTAACAATTCATTACTTACCGACCAATCAAATAAATAAATATTAAATCCTTAAAACTTAAGCTCATGAAGAAATTTCTACTTCTTGCAATGGCGTATCTTGTGGCACAGACCATGTATGCTCAGCAAAAACAGGGATCAATCACGAATGTGAGGAAGCTTACATCGGGATCGGAGCAATATGAGGCACCACGGTGGTCTCCCGACGGTTCGATGATCTCTTTTACCAACCGTGGTTTTGACAATCTTTATGTGATGAACGCCGACGGTAGCGCGAGAGCCAGACTGGCAGAAGGGTCCGGCATCGGATATCTTCACCGGTGGAGCGCAGACAACAACGAGATTCTTGTCAGAGACACACGCTGGACTGGTGGCGAGACAGGCGTCGGCAGCCATTTACACGCGATACTTGCTGTTGATCTCAACGGAGAGGTAGTCAAAATGACAGAAGATGCCGAATATCTGCAGCCCTCATCGTGGCGTTACACTCCCTCGGGTCTGAAAAAAGTGACCGCACCGGCTGACATTCAGATTGCCGCAAGCACTAAGAAATTGAAATCACTGCCTGCGAAACGTGTTAAATCAATAACCGCCGATCCGGCGTCGCAGATAAGCTTTGAGTGTGACGGCGAGTCGTTGTGGGCTATAGACGCATCGGGCGCGCGCAAATCGATTTTCACCGGCATGGCAGCATGTCCGGCTCTGTCGCCCGACGGTAAGAGAGTCGCTTTCTGCGATGTTGACGACGTAGTTGTCATGAACATCGACGGAACCTCGAAAAAGGTAATAGGCCGCGGTTTCAACCCTTCATGGGTCAATGGATCTCAGATTGTTTTCGAACGCACCGAAGATGACGGTCACACCTATCTGTCGGGAGAGCTTTTTCTGGCCGACGTGGCTGCCGGCAGCGTGAAGCAGATCACGAACACCCCCGGCATGATCGAGATGTATCCGACCGTCTCACCCGACGGTAACACCCTGCTGTTCTCGTCGTTTGTCGACGGACAGATCTATGTGGCTGATTTCAAATGATAAACCATCGTTAACCAATTACCGACATGAAACGTATTTTTTCTCTCTTTGTCATTGCCATGCTGGCAATGGCGGTTCCGTCTGTCACACATGCTGTGAAATGGACTACCTACCGCATCATGCTTGACCCGGGACACGGTGGTACCGATCCCGGCGCGAGCGGGCCTACCGCGCCCCATGAGGCTGAACTCGCCCTCAGATGTGCCAAACAGCTGAACACCTGGTTGACAGGCACTCTGGGCGCACCGGTGAAAATGACGCGCACGACCAACGCGACTTTGTCGCTTTCGGCCCGACGCACCGCGTCAATTAACTATGACCCATATATTTTCTGCTCGATACACCTGAATGCTTTCAATGGAACGGCAAACGGAACCGAGACCTGGTATTACTGGTCGACAGGCAACAGCAAGCCGCTGGCACAGAAGGTGCAGGCCACGTTGATCTCCCAGATGAACAGAACCAACCGTGGTGTCAAACAAAACGGCTGGACAGTCATCACCGGATCATCGGGCATTCCGGCAATCTTGACCGAGGGACTGTTTGTCGACAACAAGACTGAGCACAATCTGATCAAGACCGAGGGCAGTGACGGTTTTCTGAAATGGGCGAGGGGACACCTCTATGGTTTCTATGACCACCTGAAAACGCTCAACAGCTCGATCGACAACCCGCGTAATATAGCGGCTATCAGCGGCAGCAGCGGTTCGACGACCACAACTCCGACGCTGAAAGTCGTGCCGGGCTCATTGGTGCTGACAACCGAATATGCGGCCGGTGTGAAAGAGACCAGCACATTTGAAATCAACGGAACGAACCTGACTGACAATGTGACGATTTCGTCAAATAACGCCAAAATCACTGTTTCTCCGACATCTGTGACAAAAGCGAATGCCAAGAGCGCGACCGTAAAAGTCACGTTCGCTCCGACAGCCGTGGGGCAGGAAACGGCAACTATAACTGTCAAGAGCGGATCGCTCTCGAAGACCGTCAGCGTGACCGCGACTGCTACGGCTCCTCCGTTGAAGTTTGTCGAGAAATGGCAGTTCAGCGAGAAAAAAGGCAACCTGACAGCAAAAGGCTGGGATGCCGGCAAAATCCGCAACATGGCCTATCATCAAGGCAAACTCTATCTTGTCTACGACCACTCGGTCATCAAGGTTGTCAATGCCCAGACCGGCGAACTGCTCGGCGATCTTTCGACAGCAGGCGTCAGCGGTGGTGCTCTGACTCTCTGTGATGTCGAGGTCTTCGGAGGGAAGATCTATGCATGTAACCTCGCCACAGACGCCACTCCGCTGAAAATCTACCGTTGGGACAGCGACACATCGGCCCCCGTGGTCGTTATGACCGCGACCAATTTCGGTGGTGCGAAACGAATGGGCGACTGCATGACATTCAAGGGCAACGAGACTTCGGGCAGCGTCACTTTCGCCAACGATGACAACACGACGACCCGCATTGTCTCTTATCCGATCACAAACTCGGCCTTCAAGGCTACTCCGACCGTGGTAAACGCGACCAACACCCAGGGCAAACAACTCGTGACCGGTGCTTCGACCCGCGTTTACGCCAATTCCGACGGCAAATTCTGGATCAGCGGTCAACACAGCTACACCTCTTTGCTTGACGCAACCGGCAAATTGAGCTATTATATCGACGGTGATGTCACCTGGGGTAACGACTGGGCCCGTTTCAAATATGAAAGTGACTCCTACAATTACGCGCTTGAGACGGTCTATGATGCAATCGGCGAGACCAACTATCTGAAAGGTCGTGCACGCCTGCTGCAGAAAGGCTCAAACTGGAAAGAGAGCAAGGTTGTTCAGGAAATTCCGGAAGATGGAATGAGTGACAATGTCAGAAACGCCAACTGCGCGTCGTCGATCGCGACTTCAGTAACCACGGCTAACAATGTGACAACTGTCGAGGCATGGATCTCGATACAGAGCCAGGGTGTGTGCTACTATATCTCGAAAGGTGGAAAGGCACCGACCTACGATGTCAAACCCATTACCGCTCCCAAACCGGCTGTGACTGTCACTCCGGCTACCCCCGATGCCGGCACGGTCACGTTGGGCGAGTCTAAGACGGTTAGCCTGAAAGTCAAAGGCACAAATCTCGAGAACGCGATTTCTGTTTCGATGAGCTCGGCCAACGCATCTTTCTTCACCGTTTCTGAAACAACACTCGCCGCAACCAACGGTGCTGTTGACAAGACGGTCAAGGTTACCTATTCGCCGACAAGCGTAGGCAGCCACACCGCCACTCTGAAGTTCACGACCAAAGACAGCGACGGCAAGAGCTACTCGGCAACGGCGACTGTCAACGGCAAGGGTGCACAGCAAGTTGTCATCGATGACAACATTGTGTCTATGAAACAGGAGTGGATCTATTCTGAAGGAACTTCAAACCTCTCTTCAGCTCCGTGGTTCAACAACAGCCTCAGCTCGACAACCTCACGCGACATGGCGTTGCTCGACGGCAAACTCTACATACTCAATGCCAAGGCTTGGAACACTACTCCCGAAATCTCGATCGTCAACGCCTACACAGGTGCCAAGACCGGTCAGCTCAACATGTCGGGTCTGAGCGGAGGCGAAAGTGTTGCCGGCGGTATCGAAGCCATGGGTGGCAAACTGCTGATGAGCAACGGTGCCCGTCAGGCAGACGCCCTGAAGGTCTATAAATGGGACAGCGACGCTTCGGCTCCCTCCGTGTTCCTCGAAGATGCCGGACACGGTGGTGTTCAGGTCGGCGAGCTGATGAGCGTCAGCGGCGATATGACAGCCGGACGCCTGTGGTTCTCCAACGGAACCAAAATCATTTACTATGAAGTGACCAACGGCAAGGCCAACGCTACCCCCAAGACATTCAGTCTGACTAAAGACGGTGCTGAATATAGTGTCGGCGCACAGAAAGGAACTGTCAAGATACATGTCAATGCCGACGGCACTATCTGGGTCATGGGTAAGGACAAACATCCGACACTCTTCTCTGCCGACGGAAAATTCATTGAGGAAATGCCGGCAGAACCTGTCGGAGGAGCCGCACACGGAACCTCGGCACGATTCTTCGACTTCGGTAAGAAGAAATATGCGGCGGTCGCGACTTATCTTCCCGCTGCCCAGTCGTTGATGAACGGTGTGGTGTCGATGGTGAATCTGACTGACGGCACTGCGGCTGCCACTTCCCACTCTGTATATCCGGCAAAGGGTCTGGGCACGACACGTAACACGATTTTCCAATCGTCGGTATGCGCCGAGACTGTCAACGACGGAGCCAAGGCTCACGTTTGGGTGATGATTCCGACACAGGGCATCGCGATGTATAGCTACGACGGAGCACGTACCCCGACTTCGGTCGACGGAATCGAAGGTGCCGGAAAAGCGGCGATTGCAGTCGAAGGAGACGTTGTAAGGGTTGTCGGCGGACAGGCCGTTGAACTGACGGTCTACTCGGTTTCAGGAGCAGTGGCTGCGACTGTGGCCGGCTCTGAGATCAATGTAGCGGCCCTTCCCGCAGGCGTCTATGTCGTCAAGGCAATTATGGAAGACTCGGAAGCCGTCATCGCAAAAATCACACGTTAACAACCTGTCGGTTACACGAAATTGAAACAGGGTGCGTCGACTTTGAGCGGCGCACCCTGTTTGATATAAAGACAGGTTTAAGGTCTATTATTTAGTTGTGTCGATCTTAACACATGAGTTTGAGAATGCATTCAGTCCGAGGGTGTTCATGATCTCGACAAGTGCTTTCGCGCCCTTGACCGAAATGCGTCTGTCATTGACTTTTGGCGAATAGGCCGCGATTGAGAGAACACCGGGCAGAACACCGACAATGGCACCGCCAAAACTTGTGAGTGCGGGAAGACCGCTCATGATAAGCCAAGGTTTCGCCATTTTGTGGGGGCCTTTGGCTGCCATCATGGCTACCAGACGGGGCGCGACAGAGGCGTCAAAAACCGATTGTCCGTTTGTGTTGACACCGTCGTTGACAATAGTCGCACCCATTTCGGCGAGTTGTCTGGTCGATGCACACATTGATTGGGCACGTGCCAGCAGGTCAATCGACATAGCGGTGTCGTCGTAGAGATAGTAGTCGGCTTCGGCAAATTTGTTGACTGCATCACCGGCTTTGAGATCAGCCATGCGTTTCTCATAGAGTTTGTCGTCGAGAACCGGTGCAGAGCCCATCATTCCGATCATCTGGTTGACAATGAAATTCCATTTCGAATCAGGATCACCGACAGGTTCCAACGCGCTGACGGCACGAACTCCGTGAGCACTGATTCCGGCATGTGGCTTGTCGTGTTTTCCGTTGCAGCTGCAACTGCATGTGCCGGCTTTTTTCATTAGTTGCTCGGGGCTGTTCTGTGTCAGAAGAATGGATGCGAGTGGCAATTTGACGATTCCTCCCATCGGTGACTGAACGTCGACGTCGCCTTTGTTGATTACCGTGCCGTCGGCAAGAACAACCGATATGCCGAACTTGCTGTCGTCGGCCGACATCAGATTACTGTCAACAGTACCTTCATCAAGATTCTTCAAATGTTCGTAGGCCGATTCAACGGCATTTTTCAACTCTGTCAGAGTTATTGTGTGTTTCATAGTGTACTTGAATTTTAAGTTTCTGACAGATAAACATCTCCGTCGCCGTGAATGTTGGAGAACAACAGTTAAAGTTGATAAAAACCCGTTTTAGAAACTGAATTTCATCATAGCCTCGAGGCGGTTGGCATGGTTGTGGAGATGATTTACGTCGTAGCGGTTGCCATATAGATACTCCAGGCCGACCTGAAAGTTGTCTCCAAAAGTGTAGAACCCGTTGACAACGACATAGTTTGCCCTCTGATAGGCCAACGGGCCGTTGTCTGACGTTCCATAGGCGCGGTTCAGACTGTAGCTGCCCGAGAAGAATAGCGATTTGCTGACATTCAACTGAATGCCTGCGACAATGCCGAGGTCTTCCGGAGACTCCATGGTTCCGTCGCCGGCCGAGATGAGGTCATAGCCGAAACCCGACAGGTCGTTGACATAGCGGGCGATGCCTTTGCCGTAAGCCGCCTGTCCGTAGACAGTGATGAGGTTTACGGGCGAGAAAACGGTGCTGAGTTGCACACCCCAGCCGGTCGTGAATCTGTTCTTCCCGCTGACGAGATCGCGGTAGGATAGATCACGGAAAATGCCGGAAAGACGTATGTGGTCTTTTCCCGAGCCCCATTGATATTGAATGTAGGCCGGAATGTCAGGGACACGCTGGTTGATCTCCTCACATTTGCCGTCGGCGACAGTGTATGTGGCTTCGGGATTCTCCACCGAAATAGCTCCTGTCCAGTGGCCGGAAAATTTATGGATATACTGGAATATGAGGTTCTTTCCTCCGATAGATCCTGACGGGCCCTGATAATCGATGGTGGGAACTCCGGCCGAGGGGTCGGCGAACGTCGAGTTTGTGAGGCCGGCCGTGAAGCCCCCGACTCTGATGTAGGCTTGTTTGACCTTTACGCCATAACCGCCGCCGTCGCCGCTGAAATTGGTCTGGATATAGGCCGACAAAGGTCCGAGTTTTGTCTGACGTACCAGTCGCAGGAAGATCGTCGAGTGGGTTGCGTCGGCTCCCAGACGGTTGTGTAACGACGCATCGCGTGGCACCGGAATGTCAAATGTCGTGAACGAGTTGCCGTCAATCGCTCCGTTGAAGTCATATTGTGCGATACCTTCGATGTATCCGCCGATGCCGAGCGCCGTGTTGCCTTGCCGGTCGATGAAAAGAAAGCGCGGGGCACGCGGATCCTGGAAGTGGAGATCTTTGGTGTCATAGACAATGGCGACAAGTTCGCCGCCGAGGTCAGCACTGTCGCCCTGAAGCACTATCATGCGTTCGGGAATGGCTCCGGTGTTACCGTAGAGGTCTTCTTGTGCCGACAGATGACAAATTGACGACACCGCGAATGCCGAAATAACGGCAAGACTTCTGAGGATTGATGCAGTAGACATAAAGAGATGAATTTTGAGAAAATTTTGTTTCATTGTTTATTGAATATAACGCCATAAAGTTAAATAAGTTTAACGGAGACAACAGGTTGAGGTGAATTTGACGCATTGAATGACTAAAAACAACCGGTGACGGCAGATTAGCTTACAGATATGCTGAAAATGAGGCGCAAAAGATACTTTTTTGTGAAAAAATCAAAGCAAACCACCCTCTGTTTCAATAATTCTTGCTATCTTTGCAGCCTATCTTTTGACAAACAAGGATAGATAGCTCGTTTAAAACCATATCATTGCATAGAAACAACTATGAAGCTATTACAAGCAAAACTCTCACAATACACTGCCCCGCAAGAAGCCAAGGAGGCCGGAATCTATCCTTATTTCCGCGCTATCTCAAGCGAACAAGATCCAGAGGTGATCATAAACGGCAAGAAAGTGTTGATGTTTGGGTCTAACTGCTACTCAGGTCTCGTGAATGATCCGCGAATCAAGGAAGCGGCCATTGAGGCAACAAAGAAATATGGCACAGGATGTGCCGGTTCTCCGTTCCTGAACGGAACTCTTGATCTTCACAAACGTCTCGAAGCCGAGCTTGCCGATTACATGGGTAAGGAAGATGTGATGATCTACTCTACCGGATTTGGTGTCAACCTCGGTGTCGTCTCTTGTCTGACCGGACCTAAAGACTACATACTCTGGGATGAACAAGACCATGCCTCGATCATCGAAGGTCTTCGTGCATCTTTCTCAAAGAGCCTGAAATATAAACACAACGACATGGAGTCGCTTGAAAAGCAGCTCCAGAAGTGTGAGCCCGATCGGTTGAAACTCATTGTCAGCGATGCGGTCTTCTCGATGGAGGGTGATGTCGCTGATGTCAAGACTATGGTTGAGCTTGCTGAGAAATATAACGCGGCTCTGATGATAGACGAGGCACACGGAATCGGTGTGTTTGGCGAAGGTGGTCGCGGAGTGTGCCACGCCCAGGGCGTCGCGAAAGATGTGGATCTGATCATGGGAACTTTCTCAAAATCGTTCGCTTCGCTCGGCGGTTTCATTGCTACTGACAAAGAGATCACCAACTTCCTGCGTCACCATTCACGCTCTTATATTTTCACCGCAAGCATAACACCCGCTTCGACTGCTGCCGCTCTTAAAGCGATCGAGATCATGAAGAACGAGCCCGAACGTCAGGAGCAGTTGTGGGAACTGACAAATTACGCGCTTGACGGATTCCGTCAGATGGGTGTGGAGATAGGCGGCACCTCGACTCCGATCATTCCGTTGTTTATCCGTGATAACTTCAAGACATTCGCTGTGACACGCGACCTTCTCGACGAAGGCATCTTTGTCAATCCGGTCGTTTCTCCGGCAGTGGCTCCGCAAGACACTCTGATCCGTTTCAGCCTGATGGCTACCCACACCAAGGAACAGGTCACGACGGCACTCGAAAAAATCGAGAAAGTATTCAGAAACCACGGAATCATAGAGTGATATCCGCAACACATTGAAAAATATAAAAAAAGAACGGCGTTTGCCCACAATGGGTTGACGCCGTTCTTTTTAGGGTCCGTTCGAGGATATCAGACCCTGATATCCGTGTTGATGTCTTAAAAACATAAGCACAGTCGATTTATTCGGGAAAAAAGGTTAACTTTGTGTGCAAAACAAAAGAGATATGAAGGTTTTGAAATTTGGCGGAACTTCGGTCGGAACAGTCGGAAGTCTGCAAAATGTGAAGCAAATCGTAGAGTCTGAGAACCAACCGGTAGTTGTGGTCGTGTCCGCGCTCGGAGGTATGACCGACCGTCTGATTGAGACGGCACGCATCGCGGTAAAAGGCGGAGACTGCGGTGAGTCATTCGAAATCATCAGAAACCGTCATCTGGAGATCGTCGGCAAACTTGTCAATGAATCTATCCGTGACAGGGTCAGAGCCGATGTGGAACTGTTGCTTGACGATCTTGCAAACATTTTCCGCGGCATATCGCTTTTGAAAGATCTGTCAGACCGCACTCTCGACATCGTGGTCAGCTACGGTGAGAGACTGTCGAGTCTGATCATTGCCGGTGTGATTGACGGCGCAACCCTGTTTGACTCGCTGAAATTCATCATCACCCGACGTGTCATGGGCAAGAATGTGCTCGATGTCGAGGCTACCCATGACGCCATAATCAGCAATTTCAACTCAGGTGACTGGCGTGTGGCGGTGGTTCCGGGATTCATCGCGTCGAGTGCCGACGGAAACATCACCAATCTCGGCAGGGGTGGAAGCGACTACACCGCGGCTGTGATAGCAGCTACATTAGACGCCCGGTGTCTTGAAATATGGACCGATGTCGACGGATTCATGACGGCTGACCCAAGGGTCATACCGTCGGCCTACGTCATTGACAGCCTGTCGTTTGTGGAAGCAATGGAACTGTGCAATTTCGGCGCGAAAGTGATCTATCCACCTACGATCTACCCGGTCTATCACCGTAATATACCCGTCAGGGTAAAGAATACATTCAATCCCGATGCTCCGGGCACATTGATCACAGCTCAAGCCTCGCAGTCGGGAAAACCAATCAAGGGGATATCGTCAATCAACGACACATGTCTGATCACAGTCACCGGACTCGGTATGGTCGGCATTGTCGGTGTCAATGCGCGAATTTTCAATACACTTGCGCGTAGTGGAGTATCAGTGTTTCTGGTGTCGCAGGCATCAAGTGAGAACAACACTTCGTTTGCAGTCAAAAACTGTGATGCCGAGACTGCGGTCAAAGTCTTGAAACAGGAGTTCGCCGATGAATTGATTGACGGACAACTGACTGACATCACCGCGACCCACGATCTGACGACAGTTGCTATTGTGGGAGAGAACATGAAAGGCATGCCAGGCATTGCCGGAAAACTTTTCAATACGCTCGGACGTAACGGAATCAATGTCATAGCCGTGGCCCAGGGCGCGGCTGAGGTCAATATCTCGTTTGTGATCAGGCATTCCGACCTCTCAAAAGCACTCAATGTCATCCACGACTCACTGTTCCTGTCTGAGACACAGGTGCTGAACCTGTTTGTTGTCGGTGTAGGCAACGTCGGACGTCACCTGCTCGGTCAGATAAAAAAACAGCAACGGAAACTGCTGACCACTAAATCACTTGAAATGAAAGTGGTCGGAATCGCCAATTCGCGACGCGCCGTCTATGACCCTGAAGGGGTAGACATCGACAAAACCGATACTCTGCTGGCCAACTCGGCTATAGCCTCAGATCCTGTCTCAATCGTCGACTCAATCGTCAGAATGAACCTTTATAACACTGTGTTTGTCGATTGCACATCGAGCCGTGAGGTGGCGTCGGCCTACGGCTATCTGCTTGACCATAATGTCAACATTGTCGCAGCCAACAAAATCGCCGCATCCTCTGACTATGAGAATTATCTCTCCCTGAAACACAAATCGGTGACGCGCGATGTGAAATTTCTGTTTGAGACAAACGTAGGCGCCGGCCTGCCGATCATAAGCACAATAAACAACCTGATAAACTCCGGAGACCAGATACTGAAGATCGAGGCTGTCGTCTCAGGCACCTTGAACTACATATTCGATGTGCTTTCTCCCGAGATCCCATTCAGCAAGGCAGTAGCCATGGCTCGCGATAACGGGTTCAGCGAACCTGATCCGCGTGTCGATCTGAGCGGAATCGATGTGGTGAGAAAAATTGTGATTCTGGCACGTGAGGCCGGATATGCCGTCGAACAGAGCGATGTGGTCATCGAACCGTTTATGCCTGATGAGTTTTTTGACGGAACTGTAGACGAATTTTTCAGGCGGTTGCCAGATCTTGACGAAAACTTCGAGAAACGGCGTGCAAGTGCGGCTGCCAAGGGAAACCGTTTCAGATTCATCGCGACCCTCGACCGCAACGGCAAGGCGACTGTCTCTCTGCGGGAGGTTGAGCAGACCCACCCGTTCCACTCTCTCCAGAGCAGCAATAACATCATTGCCCTGACAACCGACCGATATAACGAATTTCCGATCATCATCAAAGGATATGGTGCCGGTGCCGACGTGACGGCCGCCGGGGTCTTTGCCGACATAATAAGCATTGCCAACGTGAGATGATCTGAACACAAATAATCAAATACCAATATAAACGATCAAAAAAATGCTCTATCGTCCTGTTAAAGGTTCAACCCCCGAGGTGACCCTTTTTGAGGCTGTCAAAAAGGGCATCTCTCCCGACTCGGCACTTTACCTGCCTGTGTCGTTGCCACGTATTCCGCGGGCATTCTTCAACAACATATCCGGCATGTCGCTGCAGGAAATCGGGTATGTGTGCGCGAACATTCTGTTTGGCTCCGATATTCCTGCCGACCGTCTGAAAAAAGTAATTGACCGTACGATGACATTCGAGTTGCCGTTTGTCGAGACTGCCGGCAACATGTTCACCCTCGATCTGACCAAAGGCCCGACACACAATTACAACGACCTTTGTGCGATGTTTCTGGCGCGTTTTGTCGAGGAATACCGCACGTCAGACCGTCTCAATGTCGTTGTGGCGACAAGCGACAATGTCGGTAACGCCGTGGCGCAGGCTTTCTGTAAGGCTGCCGGAGTGACGACATATGTGGTTTTCCCTGCCGGTTCTTTGTCAAACCGACGTTTTAACGAACTGATCGACTATGGGCCGAATGTGGTTCCGGTCGAAGTAGGAGGTGCGTTCACCGATTGTCAGAATCTGGTCAGGGAAGTGATTCTCGACAGAGAGATTCAGGAATCGGCCACCACATTGCTTGCCAATTCGTCTAACGTGGCGATCTTGTTGCCACGTGTCGTCTACTTCTTCTATGCCTACGCCCGCCTTGCCGCGCTTGGCCGGCCTCTCGAGAATGTTGTCATAGCGACGCCGACCGAGAATCTCGGAAATCTGACCGCCGCGGTCATTGCCCGCAAAATGGGTATGCCTGTCAGCCGATTCATTGCATTGCTGCAAAACGATACTCAAGACGCATCTGATATGGTCAACGAATCGCGTCTGACGGCTCTGCTTTCTGATGAAAACGACGAGATAAAAATCTACTCACCTGAGACCCACCCGTTGGTTGACGATGAAATCTGCATAACGATGCTGACCGATGATCCTGCCGAACACGATCAGGCTGTTCAACGACAGCGCAGCCGTGCGGTAAAACACCGAATTGTCAGAATCGCACCTTCGGCGGCGGCAATGAAACGCGTGATGCTGACTCGGTGAGAAAAAGTGAAAAAAATGAGACTATCAACCCTTTAACCCCCAATTTATTTTATTATGAACCGTAGAAATCTGAAAAAACAAATCAGCTATGTCTGTGGAGACATCGCTCTCGAATGTCATTTCGCAGCAAACTCAATTCCCGGTGTTGACGTTAAAAAACTCTATCAGTCGATCATCGACGCAGCCCAGCTCCAGGTCGCGACTGTCAGCAAAGTGTCGGTTTCGTTTGACAAGACTCCCGGCGATTTCGAATCGCGCGATCTGTATAACAAAGCGCGTGCGTCATATTACAAAAAGGCTTACGCTGCATTGCTGACCGAATTCAACAATCACATCTCTGAGATTGTTAAGCAGATGAACTCGGCTCTCCCCGCAAAGGAAGGTAAAACTGAGTGATCTGATATGAACCTGTCCCGTACGATACTGAAACTTTTTGGTTGGACTGTCAAGTTGACGGTTCCTGACTACCCTAAGTGTATCATCTGTGTCGCTCCCCACACGAGCAACTGGGACTTTGTCATCGGGGAACTGGCCATTGCGTCTGTCGGACGCAAGGCCGGATTCCTGATGAAAGAGTCATGGTTTTTCTGGCCCTTGGGTCCGATATTCCGTTCGCTCGGCGGTGTTCCGGTTCCGCGACGGCGCAAAAACTATTCGCTCGTCGAGGTTTTGGTCGAACGGTTCAAACGTGTGGACCATCTCGTTCTGGCGGTCACGCCCGAGGGGACGAGAAGCCGAACCGACCGCTGGCACACCGGATTTCTTGAAATAGCCCGGCAGGCCGATGTGCCTATAGCTCTGGCTGCTATTGATTTCAAGACAAAATGTGCCCAGATAACCGAAACATTTGTCCCCACCGGTGACAATGAGGCCGATCTGTGTGCCATCAAAGCCTATTACAGCAAGTTCACCGGTTTGCATAATGAAAATTTTTCCACTGACCCGCAATGAATTCATCTGATCTGACGGTCACTGTGCTTCCATTTGAAATTGCGTGGAGCGACCGTGACTATAACTTGAGAAAAGTAGAGGAGATGCTCGGCAAGATTCCCGACGGAACCGATATATTCGTGTTGCCCGAACTTTTCTCGACAGGCTTCATCAGCGATCATGAGACAGTCGCGGAGATGGCCGAGACCACAAGCGAGACCACCATTGAGACCGTGAGAAGTTGGGCCCGCCAACGGAATGCCGCGTTTGCAGGCAGCTTTCTGTGCAGGGTTGGATCCAGGTTTTATAACCGGGCGTTCTTCATCGAACCGGGTGGTGACGAGGTTTACTATGACAAACGCCATCTGTTCTCGATCAGTCCTGAAAACAAACTGCTGCAAGCCGGACGCGAACGCTGTCCTGTCATAAGATTCAGAGGATGGAACGTTTCGCTTGCCGTCTGCTACGACATAAGATTTCCGGTGTGGTGCCGCAACGTCGGCATGCTCTATGAGGTGATGCTCGTTCCGGCAAATTGGCCCGAAGCCCGCGCATATGCCTGGAAACATCTGCTGATCGGGCGTTCGATTGAAAACGAGGCCTATTATGTGGGGGCAAACCGCGGTGGCAGCGATGACTACGGACGATATGACAACCTGTCGTTCATTTTTGACCCCGCAGGACGCCCCGTGGGCACATCTGTCGGAGAAACCTGTGCCATAACCGCGACGCTCGACAGAAAGCTGCTTGAGGAGATGCGCCGCAAACTGCCCGTCGGTGCCGATGCCGAAAATTTTGACATCTGTGATCTGTAGCATAGTCAAACGGGTGCGGTTAACGGTCAGAATGCCACGTTTTAAGTTATTTTACACAACTATAACATCTTGAAAACAGCCGTTGTGGCTGTTATTTCAAAAAAAAATCGTAATTTTGCAAACTGAACGTCACATTAAGCCACAGTTAGATTAATGAGCAAGCCTAAAATACTCTACATTTCACAGGAGATCACACCCTATCTGCCGACAACAGACCTTGCGACCCTCGGACAGAAACTGCCTCAATCAATTCAGGAGCATGGATATGAAGTAAGGACTTTTATGCCTAAATACGGAATAATCAACGAACGCCGCAATCAGCTCCATGAAGTGATACGTCTGTCGGGAATGAACATAATCATCGATGACAGCGATCATCCGCTCATCATCAAGGTGGCTACATTGCAGCCGGCACGCATGCAGGTCTACTTCATTGATAACGACGACTACTTCCAGCACCACGCTGTCAGTGATCTTGAGATCAGGGAGACTCCCGACGACAATGACGAGCGTATCATGTTTTTTGTCAGAGGAGTGATCGAGACGGTGAAAAAATTGCGTTGGGAAGCCGCTATCATCCATAACATCGGGTGGATCACCGCTCTTGCTCCGCTCTATCTGAAAAACAGCTACAATGACGATCCGTCGTTCCGTTCTTCTAAAATCGTCTATTCACTTGTCAGTGACCGCTTCGACGGCACTCTCGACAGCCGTTTTGTCGAAAAACTGAAAATGGACGGTTTTACCGACGAGATGCTCAAACCGTTGATCGAGGCCGGAGACGCTCCCGACTATATCGCCCTCAACAAAATCGCCATTGACCATGCCGACGCTGTGGCAGTGGCCGATGAGAATGTTGACGAGTCACTGATTGAATATGCAAAACAATCGGGCAAACCGCTGATGCTTTTCCCCGGAAAGGAAGATTACGCTCAGGCCTATGCCGATTTCTATGCGTCACTATAATACACATTGCAACTAATGAAATTAAGTCATCTTGCCATAGCTTCGATCTTTGCAGCCGGCGCACTGATTCAATCATGCGACGACACGACCAGTTCTATCGGAACTTCGCTGGTTCAAGATCAGGTTGAGATTGTCATCGACTCAACTTTCACGGTCTCTGGACAATCGGTCTCTAACCGCAAGATTCAGTCGCGCACGATAACACAGGTGCTCGGAAAAATCAATGCCGAAGGATATGGCTCGTTCCAGTCAGACTTCGTCACGCAGTTCATGCCGGTTCTCAACATTGACACCACAAACGTGCAGCGTGAGAACATAGACTCGCTGCGCCTTTTCTTTCTCGTTCCACACACCGAGATCGTCGGCGACTCATTGCTGCCGATGGGCCTTGACATCTATCGCCTCAACAAAGAACTGCCGTCGCCGATCTACAGCACATTCTCACCCGAAGGCTACTATGACAAGACAAAGGTGATGTCACACATCTACAAGGCAAACGCCATTGAAGAAGGTGACACACTCTTTAACTCGACCACAAAATACATCATGTTCAACCTGCCGCGCGAAATGGCACTCGAACTCTATGACATCTATAAGGAAAATCCGGCAAACTATGCGACACCCCAGGCATTCGTGAAGAAATTCCCCGGTTTCTATGTCAAGAATTCCTATGGATCAGGCCGGGTGGTGAGAATCGCCAAGACAGTCATGAGAATGTACTATCACAAGAACCTTGTCAACGATGCCGGACGCGATACCACTATCAGATATGTCGGTTACTACTATGGCGTTCAACCTGAAGTCGTGACCAACAACATAATCGACTATCAGATCAGCCCCGTACTCGAACGACGTATCAACGACGGAGAACACATCATCGTGGCACCCGCAGGCCGCGATGTCGAGATCAGATTCCCCGCTCCCGAAGTGCTTGACGCATACAAAAACAAAGCTGGCAAGCTCGCTGTCATCAATGGATTGACATTCAGAATTCCGGCAATCGAGATTGACAACGACTATTCGATAGAGCCGCCGTCGGCAATGTTGATGATACTGTCAAAAGACAAAGACAAGTTCTTTGTCGACAATGAGATAAACAACGATGTCACTTCTTTCATCGCACGATATAACTCAACGACAAAAAGTTACAATTTCGACGGAATGCGTGCATATATGCTCGATCTCCTGAAGAAGGAGAACATAACCCCCGAAGACTACACGTTCACTCTGACACCCGTGTCGTTGATGACAACGACCGATGCGTCGACAAGCTACTATTACTATTATTACAGTTCGCCGACCGAGGTTGTCAACGCAATTGTTCCATATGTGTCCAGTCCTACAATGGTGCAGCTTGATCTCAAAAAATCAAAAATTATTTTGACATTTAGCAAGCAGCTCACAAATTTTTAGTATCTTTGCACCGTTGAAAATTTAACCAAGCCGCAATAGCTCAGTCGGTAGAGCATTTCATTCGTAACGAAAAGGTCGTG
>CAJUPY010000005.1:0-75187 GCA_910588035.1 uncultured Muribaculaceae bacterium
AACCCGCGACCCTCAGCTTGGAAGGCTGATGCTCTATCGACTGAGCTACTTCCGCGAACGACTTGTGGGCGAAGATGGATTCGAACCACCGAAGGCATAAGCCAGCAGATTTACAGTCTGCCCCATTTGGCCACTCTGGTATTCGCCCGAGATACTTTTCTTAATTAGGGGAATTCAAAATTTACTTCTTCCTTTGAGCCTCTTGTCGGATTCGAACCAACGACCCCGAGATTACAAATCACGTGCTCTGGCCAACTGAGCTAAAGAGGCATTGTCAATTTTCTCTTCTGCCAACCGAACTATCGGTTTTGCGGTGCAAAGTTAGCACTAATTTTTATATCTGCCAAATGTTACAGTCATTTTTTTGCGCTTTTTTGTTGTTTTTTTATGTTAACACGACCTAATTGAAGCCGATAGGTTCCAAAAATTGCCCAAAGGCTATGAAATTACACGTTATTATATTATCTTTGCGACTACATAAACCAATCGCCCAATCAACGACACACCATGGCATCAAATTTCACCAACTGGTTCTATGGCTCAGACGACAGCCAACCAGAGAACACTCCGGCCCAATCAGACACTGTCGAGATAAACTTCGATGACTCTGACCAGACATCCATTCAAACCGACACCCAGACTTCAACGGCCGCAGACGCGGCTCCCGGATCAATCCCGCCACCGCTGCCCTGCGACGGACCAGACCAGACCAAGCAGGAGCCGCCGGTCGCCCAGATTTCGATGCAACTCGACGACCTTTTTGCAAAAGTAGAGGAATTTCAGCGCATAATCGTCAGCCAGAACCGCATGATAGAGCGTTACAACGACGACATTGTCGGCAAGATGCAGACACCGCTGCTGCTCCAGATCATACAGTATGTCGACTCGATCCAGAACATGCTCCACAACGCCGATGAACGCGAGGACCGGTGCGAGGACGCCGAAATCAGATACCGAGAGCTGAAAAACGAGATCGAGACTTTCCAGCGGCTGATTCTCGCCGATCTCGAGAACTACAACATACACCAGTTCCAGGACACACTCGACACTCCGCTGGCATTCAGCAAACGCCAGGAGGTGATCGACCGCGAGACCTCCGGCAACGAGAACGAATTTGTACGCTACGGCGAAGGCGTCACGACATTTTACCGCACCGAGCTTCCCGGATATTTCATGCTCATGCCCGACAAAGAGGGCAAGAACGGCGGACTGCCGACTGAAAACATTCTGCGCCGTGAGCAGGTGATCAAAATCGTCTATTCTGAAAAATAATCAAGACTATGGCCAAAAATAAACCTGAGGAGGTCTACGGAATAGACCTCGGGACAACCAACTCATGTATCGCGCTTGTCGGCGACGACGGGCTGCCCCATGTGATAAACAATGCCGACGACAAATACACGACACCGTCGGTGGTCTACTACGACACCGACCAGGGGGTCGTGGTGGTCGGCGAAGAAGCTAAACTACAGATGCAGGGCGATCCGGAGCGTTCGGTGGCATTCATCAAACGCGAGTTAGGCAACCCCAATTACAGCCGCAGCATCGACGGCGAGGAGATAACGCCACTGAAAATCTCAGCGATGATTCTGAAAAAAGTGGTTGCCGACGCCAATGCCGCGCGTGCCGAACAGGGAAAAGACCCGATAACAAAAGCTGTCATCACAGTACCGGCCTATTTCGGAAACACAGAGAAAGAACTCACCCGACGCGCCGGCGAACTTGCCGGACTCGAAGTGCTGCGTCTGATACCCGAACCGACAGCAGCCGCGATAAGCTATGGCACAACCGGTCCCGACGGCAAGATCTTCATGGTCTACGACCTCGGCGGCGGCACATTCGACATCAGCATCATGCGTGTCAAAGGCAATGATTTTGAAGAACTGTCAAACGACGGCGACCATCACCTCGGAGGCGTCGACTGGGACATCATGCTACTGAACTACGCCCTGAGGCAACACGACCTTGGCATCGAGTATGAAGACATTCAAGACTCGCGCGACGTGGGGCGCATGCTGATCAACGCAGAAAGGGCCAAGGTAAACCTTTCGAACAACACAAGCGTGAACCTCAACCTGATCTATAAGCGCAAGACATATATCACCCCTATCTCACGTGACGATTTCGAAGACCTGACCTACGACCGCGTCGACAGCACGATCATTTTGATGAAACGTGCCATCAAACATTCGCGCGTGCCTATCACCGCCGACGACATCAGCGAGATCATTCTCGTGGGGGGATCATCGTCGATGCCTATGATACGCAAAGCGGTTGAGAAGGCGTTTCCAAAAGCACAGATACGTCTCGACCGCGTAAAATCGAACAAAGCGGTAGCTGAAGGAGCCGCCATCTATGCCCACCGTCTCGGCGTCACCCCGCCACCGCCGCCACTCCCCTCACGCAGCTACGGCATTTCGTGTTTCGTCGACGACAAAGAGGTCGTCAGCAATGTGCTGACACGCAAGGACCCGATCGGGACTGAATCGTTCAGAATGTACGAGACACGCAAGGAGGGCCAGACAAGTGCGACACTCGCGATCTACGAGAACATCTCGTTTGACGAGCACACACCACTGTTGCGGAGCACACTGCTGGCATCGAACGAGCTCACCTGGGGTGTACCCGTGCCGAAGGGAACCGATCTCAAGGTGATCATGAAACTGTCTCCCGACGGCACCTTGCGCGTCTCCGGCGAGTGCAACGGACACCAGGCCACATATAACGTGACAGTGACCGGAGCATCTGAGAACGAGCTGAACGAAGCCCGCAGAGACATCGAAAACAAAACGATTCTCTGATGAAGGAGCCGATAGACAAAAAACTCGCCACCCACGTGGCCGAATGGTGGAGCCGCGCCCGTTTCATCGACGAGAACCTTCAACGGTTCACGCCCGAAGAAAAAGAGGCCTACACCTACATACGCCACCTTTTCGACTCGGCGGACGACCCCGACAGCGACCTCCTCGACGACTACCGCCAGACTCTGGCCGAAACGGCGGGTGAATGTCCCGACGAATTCGGTGCCGCCCTGAAGACATTTGTCCAGAAGGTCAGATTTATCTCGGCCGACCCGGCGGCTTTCCGCCGGGCCCTCAACGCCGAACGAGGCATTGACGAAGGTCCGGTGACCGAAACCCGCAAGATTGGCGGAAACACCTGGACTGGCTCTTTTATCAAAGGAAAAGCTGTCGGCAGCGGAAAAATCATGTTTGCCGGCGGCGCTGTCTACGAAGGCGAATGGTCGTCAGACGGTCCCCACGGCAAAGGTGTGCTGACTTTCCCCTCGGGTGAGAAATGGACCGCGACTTTCAGAAACGGAGATCCGGTCAACGGCGAGATCAAATATGCCGACGGCCCGACCTACAACGGGGAGATGAACGAGAACGGCGCACACGGAAACGGAGTGAAGAGATTCGCCCGTTACACCGCGACCGGACGTTTCGAAAACAACATGATGACCGGATCGGGCAAAATCGTCTGGACCAACGGCGACCGTTTTGAAGGTACATGGAACGAGCGCAACGACGGTTTCTATGGCAAGGGAACATACACCTTCAGCAACGGAACCTCCCAGACCGGACGGTTTGAGAAAAACGACTGGATAGCCGACAACGTTGAAAAGCCCGGCAACGGTTCAGGTAAAGAACGGCTCTTCTGCTTCCGCAATCTGCTCGCATGGACACTGTCGGCCATTTTGGTCGCTATCATATTCATCGCTCTAATAGAAAAAGATCTTCCGTGGTGGTCCGCCGTTGTCGCCTTGGCCGCATCTATGGTTGCCAACCAGATCTGCAACAGCAAAGTCGGAAAAGTATCAGATTCCCTGAAACCGGCATTCATCTGCTCTACATCCACAATGGGGTTCGGCATCTCATATATCTTGGGAACCTTCTCTGGAGACTACCAAATGTCACACGCCCTGACCGGCGCGGGTTGGATCATCGCAGGTTGTATCACAATCTGGCTCACGAGTCGCGACTGAACGGCCGGCCCACGCCCGCCAATGCTTAATTTTCATTTGCACTGCCCGCTTAATCAGTATCTTTGCACCACATGAGGCCGCAACGGCACCGCGTGTCTCATTTATATATTAAGACTTATATATATTAAGAACTTAACGTTTCCACGTTAAGTTCTTTGTTTTTCCGGCCTGTCCTCCCTGCTGTCAGTCTTTTCCTTCGATAGACACATTTCCGCTGTCACGCATCCCGGTCATTCCCAACCGCGATTTCTTCGCCGAACTGAGCGAAAACCTCCAGTCGACAAAGCTGCGCGAAAATTGGGATGAGGCCATGTCGTGAAGATAGACACAGATACGTGTCAACCCTGCAATATAACCGTAAGAATCGCTAAAAATCTTTGCTCTATTTTTGTGTAAAAATTATAAACTACAAAAACACATGAGGCGATGAAAGCTATCGGAACAATCATCAAGGAAGAACTCGAGCGACAGGAACGCACCGTGACCTGGTTCGCCCGCAAACTGAGCTGCGACCGCTCAAACGTCTACCGCCTTTTTCAAAAACACTCGATCGACACAGCCCTGCTGTCGCGCATATCGGTCATTCTCAACCGCGATTTCTTCGCCGAGCTGAGCGAAAACTTCCAGTCGACAAAGCTGCGCGAAGATTGGGATAAGGGTCTTGTTGCAAAGATAGACACAGATGCGTGTCAACCCCGCAATATGACCGTATGAATCGCTAAAAATCTTTGCTCTATCTTTGTGTAAAAATTATAAACGTAAAAAACCAATATGCCTATGCGAAAGCAACACTAAACTCAATCAACTGAAGTTCAATGAGTTATGATTGACAACTCGACAGCCTCTGATTTAGGTCAGCGGCGGCTATTCCTATCTAATGGTGACTCAGGCGAACAAACAAAGAGCAAAGTGACAAATCACGGTGGCAACCAACCGAAGTATTGACAAAAAACAATATAAACCAAGAGATCAAAAACAAATAATCTCGAAAATCAACAAAGTTTTATCCATATTTTTATTTTAAACCACAGTAATTATGAAAAAACGTTTTTTTAAAGTGGCGCTTCTTTCGTTACTGACTGTTGCCCTCCCTACGACCTTCACCGGTTGCAAGGATTACGATGATGACATCGATAATCTGGACAGCAAGACAGATGACATTCAGAAGCAATTAAATGCTCTTAGCGAGGCCCTCAAAGGCTACCAGTCTGAGGCAGCTACAGCAGCTCAGGCTGCTCAAGATGCAGCTGCCAAGGCACAGGCTGCAGCCGACCAGGCAGAAAAAGATGCCCAGGAGGCAATCGCTCTTGCTAAAGCAGCCCAGGCAGCAGCAGCCCAGGCCAAGGCTGACGCTGTCGCCCAAATCATGGCAGAGCTCAAGAACTATGCCACCACTACCGATCTCAACGCACTCGCAGACCGCATCACTGCTGTTGAGAACACTATCAAAACCCTCACCGGCGGAAGCGACGTCACCAACCTCGCACAAACCGTTGCCACTCTTCAAAATCAGGTCAACGCGCTCAACAACTACAAGACCCTTTTGGAGCAGCTCTCAGGTCTCAACAACGCCGCCCAGCAGATTAAAGACGCCACAGCTGCTATCGCAACTATCAACGGTGAGATCACGACTATCAAGAACAACTATTCAGACCTCACCCAGACTGTCAGCGGTCTCGACCAGAAACTTCAAGCTCTCAGCAACCTCGTCGGTTCTATCAACCAGAACCTGGTTGTCATCATGGGCAAACAGCTCCGCAGCCTCGTCTTCATTCCCGAGCTCTATGCCGACGGAATCGAGTCTGTAGAATATGAGTACAACTGGTTCAAACCGTTGCTGACTTCAAGCGGCTCACTGACCACCAACAACGAGTCAGGCGTAAGCTGCACCGTCATCTCGAAGGCTGACATGTGGAACTTCACCAAAACAGGCGCAAACAAGGCATTCAACCCCGTCAAGACTGTCGACTACCACATGAACCCCTCATCGGCTGTCGTCACCGCCGACCAGGTAAGCTTCGTGTCTAAAGATGTTCAGGTTATCTCACGTGCTTCTGTCGCCGCTCTCGCAATGCAGAAAGATGCATTCAAGACCGAGAAAGGCATCATGACCGTAGGTTTCACAGCCGACGGACCCAAGATCAAGACAGGCGCACAGAAAGAAGGCTCTATCTTCGCCGCCCAGGCAAAGATTCAGAAAGCCAACCTCGACACCACTATCACTTCTGACTATGCAATGCTTTACGCTTCTCAGGTAATTCCTCAGGCTATCGCATTCAACAACTCAGTTCCCCAGGCCAAAGACTGTAAAGTGGTAAACCGCAACGACGAGCTTTACACCACAATGAAAGAGGCTATCGAGAACAAACCTTCTCGCACAGTCGCTTACACAAGCAGCATCAACCTCAACGAACTCGAGATTCACTATGACTGGGTGACCAACACCAAGAATGCAGGAACTCACCTCATCTGGAAATATGGCGAGGAGAAACACTACGGTCTGTCATACAAATATGAGCTGATCGACTATACCTCAGGCACCAACAAGACCTCTGAGAGCAAATATTGCAAACTCAGCGGTGACGAGAACTCTGTTCTCACTCCGTGGGCTGTCAACGAGGCCGGTGAGCCCGCTTACGAAAACGGAATCGCTTCTGTCGGCCGTCAGCCGATTGTCCGCGTGACCGTCATGTGTGGCAACGACGTCGTTCTCGTCGGTTTCATCAAAGTTCAGATCGTTAAGGAAGAGGCATTCAAGATCACCAACCTGATCGACCTCGGCAACATCAACTTCGGTTGCGCCGACGCCACCAAGTCAGTCCAGTGGTCAACAATCTCTGACTACATTCTCCAGAACACCGCCGCTCTGTCAAAAGATGAGTTCAACCAACTCTACAAACTCGACGTTGACGCTCAGGGCAACGCTATCCAGTATGTCTACAATGCATCTAAGAACTCGTTCAGCCAGGCTTCAGCAACTGCCTATATCGGTGATGTTACCGAAGTCGGCAACGCTACCGGTACAACAACCGACGTTCTGAAATGGATTCTCTCGACCGCTGACCAGCAGACTGTCTACGAGAAAGCAGGCCACACAGCCACTATCTACGTAGCATATGTCCACAAGACAGCACCGACAATCTACGCCACAATCTACGTTCCGATGAAGGTTCAGGTTACCAAACCCAACGCCGCTACCGTCACAACAAAGGTTCAGGCAAACTGGATGCGCAACCAGACCGTTACAATGTTCAACGTTCCGCAGCCTACCGACAACGCTCTGCCGACTCCGTTCACCCAGAACCTCAACGAGGCTTGGGCAACCGGTGCCAACAGCAAACCTTCGTTCACCGTTCAGGCCGGCTTCCCCTCGTTCACCGCTGCTACTTTCGCAAACCAGGGTGTAAACCTCGAGAAGGGTGGTTACAAATACTACTTCACCGCAGCCAACAACCGCACTCTCGACGGCGTGACCTACAGCGTTGACAACGCTACTGTAAAGGGGCTCATCGGCCACTCTGTAGCTGTCAAGAACATGGGCGACCACGCTCTCCTGGCTAACAACGGCGAATACACCAACACCAAGCTCTACGCTAAAGTTGGAAGCAACAACAAGGAAGTCATCGCTACCATTGACCAGAACACAGGTATCATCACATATGAGAAGAATACAACTTCTGAATATGTCCTGAACCTCTATCAGTCAAACGGCAACGGTCTCGACCGCACAAATGCCAAACTGTTTGCTGAGATCGGCATCTGCGCTTACAACGAGTGCGGCATCACAATGCCTCTGACCAACGGAGTATATTCAAACATCATTCTCCGCCCGATCAACATTTACTCGACAAGCGCAGAATTTACCGACGCTGTCGCCAACGGATCTAAAGTCGACGTCTTCTCGCTGCTGTCATTCGACGACTGGCGCGGTGTCAAGTTCGAAGGCAAGAACGCATGGCTGTTCGCTTACTATGATGTCACCAACGTCAACGTTCGCCTCGCCGACATGACAACCGACGCCGTCAACGGATCATTCCAGAAGTTTGACGCTGTAACCGCTGCCTTCTCAATGGAAGACAACGCAGCAATGACATGGGTTAACCGCACCGAGGCAAACGCCGAGAATATTCTCAACAAGGCAAAGAACTCGTTCGGTACGATTGTCTACGACAACAGCAAGTACAACAAGAACACATTCAAAGTTCGTATTCCTGTTGACGTGACATACTACTGGGGTACTATCACAGTTCAAATTGAAGCGACTGTGAACAACACCCTCAATCCCGGTAACTGATAATTCTCTATAAAAGACAGGGGAGCCGGACCAATGGCTCCCCCGTCTTTTTAAAACTACGGAAGAAATGAAAAAAGCAGTGAAATATTTTTCGATACTCGCGGTCACCGCGGCTGTCATCATGACAAGCTCATGTGGTGGGCGGAACTCCCGGCATGAAGAGCGGAAGAGCGACTCAGTCAGGGAGATGCTTGAAAAATATCTGACATCACTCTCACCGGCCGACACGGCCGAGGTCAAGACGCTGAGCAGTCAGTTTCTGACCTATTTGAGCGAGAACCGTGTTGACGACGCGGTCGCGATGCTCTACCAGTCTGATGGTGGGGGTAAACCTGTCAAAGTCGATTCTGCGACTGTAGCGGTCTTGAAACGCCGCAACGAGATTTTCCCCGTGCGAGCATTCTCCGTCAACGCTGTCAAATTTCTTTCGCCCGATAACAATGCAGTTACCTACACCGTCATGTTCGACAACGGTAATCCGCCCTCGACTACCCGGTGGGCATTCAATCCGGTCAAATACGACGGCAAATGGTATCTGACGTTGTCAGATTGATTCTTGAAGAAGGACAAAAACAAGAATAGAAGTTACTTTTGAGATTAGTGAGCATAAAAATAACCTTTATAGATTTGACATCAAACAAATCGACGCTAATCTAACGGTAAATCTGTTGTGAAACAGGTTCTACCCTATCAGCAGACTCATGCTCCCGAGTCTGCTGATTTTTTTATGCCTACATTTATTGTCATATTTTTACATTTTTATTTGCATAACTTAAAATTCATCACTAAATTGCGGCCCAACCAATTCAATCACGTTATTTATGAAACATTTAATGACCTTTATCTCGCTTTTAATGTCAACATTCGTTTGTTTGGGACAGGACGAAACCGAGATTTTCACATTCACCGACAGCTTTGAAAGCGCGTCATCGGGAACTTTGACTAACGTTCCGCTTCTATCAAAGAGCGAACGAGTGACTAAAAACGACGGCCTTATCGAGATTACTGCAATCGGAGAGATTCCCGATTCGATCGTCACGTGTGCCAACGTTGCGGCAAACATCTGGGAATCTGTGATAAAAAACAAGTCTAAAATTCATTTTCAGCTCAAATATGAAGACATCGGTAATGAGGCAACAAAAACTGAGGTTGTTTATAATACGGACAAAGGTAAATACGTACCATCGTCCTTATACTATCAAACATATCCTGAAAATGAAAATCCATGTTACGCAACTTTAATTGTAAACTCAAAGATGAATTGGATATGCGATCACTCTTCCCAAGTATTTGAAGGACGTGGTAATCTAACATATTCATTACTGAGGGCAATCGGAGTTACTTTAGGATTTGGAAGCAGTTTGCAATTGAAGACAACAGGAAATTCCACGTATATTGGTGCCAACAGTGGGAAATACTATTCTTTGTTTGACAGATTGATAAAAGACAGTGATCAAAAAGCTCTCTCGTCTGTCCGATTGATCGGAAACAGATATAACGCGGCGTTGAGCGACTTTGCCCAGCCTAAAAACGGCCGTAGAATCTATGCGTTGAAGACCGATAGCGAGCATTTGCTGTATGCTCCAGAGGCTTTTGATGACGGCAAGTCTCTTGTTTATCTCGACAATCCCAATTCCCTGATGCACTACCAATTGGAGAAAGGTCACTCTAAACTGCAGATTGATGACACTACCATTGAACTGTTGAAAGAAATTGGTTGGGAACTTGACAGGACCAAAGATATTGAAATCGTCAGCAATGACTTGCCTGACACCGGAATAGGTTCGGCCTATACGAGCCACAGTTTCACGATAAGGAACAACAGCGGAACGCCGATCGAAAACCGACGGTGGGAATTTATTGCTCCGCTGAAAACGGGTGGTGACCGGGTTGTCTCGTCGGCCGACGGAACAACCGGATTCACAATTCCTGCCATTGGCGACAGTGAGGAATATGCCGTCAATGTAAATGGTGACATAAGGGCTACAGTCAAATTTCAAGGCACTGTAAACGGAATCGCAGTCAAAGACTCCTACAGCCTGTCACTTGAACTGAAACCTTCGATCAATCATGTTACGATAATATCACGTGAATTTACACCTGAGATGTCATCATATAGGCTTAATCTTGCGGTCGAGTATTCCGGAAGTGATCGAATCAGCCTTGCAGTTGAAGTTGAGGGTAACCCTGTAACCTATGAGAATGAATATCATTATCCATTTATCGCTCACTTGACTACCAAATACATTTCTATAGATTACTATGCTTGGGTTGACCTCATTGTAAGAAATGAATATGGTGAAACTATCTATACTATTGATTTGGAACCACTGATTGGCTTAGATGAAAACAAAAATCAGACTTCGGTAAAGACAATTGACATTTCTGAAAACGATATTTTTGAAGCCGTAGACTTCACTGGGCGTATTGCCGCAAGCGGAGAAATGAATGAACTTAATAAAACATTGAATCCGGGATTCTATATTTTCAAGAGTAAATCCAATCCAAGTGTAACGTTTAAAAAAGTGATACGATGAAGAAAACAGCTTTAACAATAATCGGTATGCTGTTGGGATTATACTGCTCATCTCAACATATTTCCGATGAAATAACACTTGGAAATGGAGACATAGTGGACTTCAGTTATATTTTCAAGCCAAACGATAGCTGTACTTTTCATAGCGATGAAAAATGCGACTGGAAATTTTGTATTTATTATTGGAATTCCAAATCTGACGATTTTATTATTGCTGATCAAGCCTATTCAAATAACATCAGTTTTCAAATCTCTGATATCCTTCAATTAGAGAAACATATCGGTTATTTTAAAATAATTGACATAGAAGACAAAAGATATACAGTCGGTTACATAGAATTGAGCAAAGGTGATTCCGTGCTTGATAAAAGGGATATATATATGCAGTTAACTCCTTCCCAGCCAAAAGTCATAGACTTTAAGTTTGATTACGATTATGATTGGGACTATGATGATTTAGGCATAGACGGCGGTATTTTAGAATTGACATTGGAAATTGATGACGATGTAGAAAGAATATTCATGATCTGCCCTGATTTTTATGGCCATTTATTTCAAAAGCCGGACGACGATCGGTTTTTCTTTGGCGAATATCATACGGTAAATAAAATTGCGCCACGGAAAACAACAATTACTATTGATCGGGTGGAATGGGGTATTTTCATGAAATTATCAGCTATTAATCGTTATGGAACAAGTCAAAGTCTGATTGTCAACACTACCGATTTCATTACTGATCCAAAGGTATTGGAACGCATTAACTCGTTGAACCCCAATGCTTCGATAGACAGCGAGCCGTTAAATGAACCAGAAATAATTTATAGCAGAGATGAACTCAATGTCAACGGAGAAATAAACGATTTCAAAATAGAAATCTATAACATTGTCGGTCATAAATTACTTGATAATCAAAATGAACGTATGATAGATATCTCCGGTCTGCCCTCCGGCGTTTTCGTCGTGTTACTAAAAACAGATAACCAAATTATCAAAACCTTAAAAATATCAAGATGAAAAAGTCAATCTTACTAACTGCACTTCTATGCTTGCTGCCTGTAGTATCGTACGGCCAAAAACCGATTGAAACCTATACATACGGAACTGACGAGATACATGAACGATTGTCTCAACTTAAAGCTATACATATTATTGGACATGAGCATGCACTTCGACAACACGGTTATCTATATTGTCAGACTGAACAGCATAGATCAGACTCCGGTCAAGACATTCGATTCGCTGAACGACGGATCGTCATTGGATATTTCTGACATACCGTCGGGATTATATGTGCTGACCTGTAAAGACCGCAGTGGAAAAATTCACTCGTTTAAATTTGTTAAATAGCTAAGAAGTCGGGAGGGAGAAGAAAATACCTCCCTATTATTTTTTCTGCCAGGAGATTTGCACGTCAAATTTGGATATTAAGGCATAAAGGCGTAATTTTGCGAGAAACATTAAACAATCACATTATCATGAAAATGGAATTAAAATCGATTATTCTTGGCGGAGCTGCGATCCTCGCGATGTCAGTTGCCTCATGTGGCGGCGAGAGCAAGCCCACGCTGACCAAGTCGGGACTTGACCCCGAGAACTTCAAGGCCGTACACAACGGCAAGGAGACAGCCCTCTACACTTTGACCAACGCAAACGGCATGGAAGCGTGCATCACCAACTATGGCGGCCGCATCGTTTCGCTCATGGTGCCCGACCGCGACGGCAACCTCGTTGACGTGGTCATAGGGTTCGACTCAATAGCCGATTACATCAACATCGACTCCAACTACGGTGCCGCCATAGGCCGCTACGGCAACCGCATCAACCAGGGACGCTTCACCCTCAACGACTCAACATACCAGTTGCCGCAGAACGATGGTCCCCACTCTCTTCACGGCGGTCCGATCGGATTTCACCACTCGGTCTGGGACGCTGAGCAGCCCAACGACTCCACCCTCAAGATTCACCTTCTCTCACCCGACGGCGAGGCCGGCTACCCGGGAAATCTCGATGTCAACATCGTCTACACCCTTCTGCCCGACAACTCTATCGACATCGCCTATGAGGCAACCACCGACAAACCGTCGATCGTCAACCTGACAAACCACGCCTATTTCTGCCTGAGCGGCGATCCGTCGAAAGACATTCTCGGCGAAATCATGTTCATAGATGCCGACAGCATAACCCCGATCGACAGCACTTTCATGACAACAGGCGAGATGATGGCGGTCGAAGGCACTCCGTTTGACTTCACAACAGCCAAGGCTATCGGTCAAGACATGAAGGCCGACAACGACCAGTTGCGCTACGGCAACGGAATAGACCACAACTACGTGCTCAACAAAAAAGGTGACATCAACAACGAGGCAATCACAATCACCGATCAGACAACCGGCATCGTTCTGTCTATGTTCACCGACGAACCGGGCATCCAGGTCTATACCGGCAACTTCCTCGACGGCTCAGTCAAGGGTAAAGGAAACCTGCCTCACGCAAACCGCGCCGCAATCTGCATCGAGTCACAGCACTATCCCGACTCACCCAACAAGCCACAGTGGCCTTCGGTTATAGTTAATCCGGGCGACACCTACACAAGCCACACAATCTACCGCTTCTCGACCGACAAATAAGTTGAAAGCACAGCAATAGAACATAATCCCGGATTGACATTTTGAAGTGTCAGTCCGGGATTTCCATTATAGTCATGAAATTGGCATTTAGGTCGAACTAAATTAAACCTTCAGACCTTTATTTAATCAGAGATAGAAACAAAAACACATAATGATATAAAAACCAAGCGAAATGAGACGATTCTGGAATATACTGACAATATGCTTCTTCTGCGGAATTCTCGTATCCTCGCCGTTCGACACAACGGCGCAGAACCGCCGCGGCCATGGACATGAAAACTCCTCACACAACAATAACAACGGTGGTCGAGGCAGCAACCGCCGTGGCTCAGAACGCCGCAACCACGACAACCGGCAGCGTCCGGGCAACTCAAACAAAAATCATCAGCGACCCGACAACAACAAGCACCAGCGACCCGGAAACGACAACCACCAACGGCCCGGAAAACCGGGTAACAACTACCGCCCCGGCAACAGTAACGGACACCATAATAAACCGGGAAACAATTTCCGCCCCGGCAACAACCACAGACCTGACCACACTCCAAACTACCGCCCCGGCCACAACAACCACAAACCGAAACCCGCACCGGTTTACCGGCCCGGCCACAACAACTTCAACAAGCATCACGGCCACGGCCACAGACCGACTTTGCCTCCGCCGCCACCCTACCGCCCCTACCGCTATGCTCCACGGGCCTGGCACCGTCCGGTTCCACCGCCCCACTTCCGTCCACACTACCATGTGTCGCCACTGCAGGCTATTCTTGGATTCACATTCGGAACTGCACTCAATGTCAGCCTCAATCTGCTTAACAGCGGCAACTACAGCATCGACGGCTATGGAGACAACCGTGTCTATCTGCGCGATGTCTCGGCCATGAACTGCTACTGGCCCGATGCGACACTCTACTACAACAACGGCATGTTGCAGTCGTCGACATTCAGCTACTCGACATCGTATTTCGACAACGGCCGCTACAACAACGTCTACAACGTTCTTGTCAACACTTATGGCATGCCTGTCTCAACCCGCCACTCCGGCAACATGATGTCTGCGACATGGTGGGGCTACAACAACCAATATGTCACTCTCGAATTTCAGCCTCTCTACTCGCCCGGTGGAAGCCTGCGCTACTACACGACGCTTGTGATGGGCAACTGACAACAGACATGCCATAGGCATCTCCCTGCCTGTCTCTCAGTCTTGTGGAAGTCAACGGTCAATGACCTTCACATTTTCTGATCTGAAGATGACGATTTTTTCAACCCCATCGGCTGTCGGAGCGTCAATATCACTCAGACGCGCACCGTTGACATCATCGAGAACTACCGCAGGACGGTAGTCCGGACGCACACAGTCAAACACCATGTCTGAAACTTTCAGACCGTCGACATGGCGCGCATAGAGACCATAGGCCGGAGTCTGTCCGGCAAATTTCGGCTCAGGATAGTGGGTAGACTGCTCACGGTAGTCTTTGTCGACCAGTTCGCGCGCACCGCCGCCACGAAATTTGAGCCTGATATTGCTGAGAGAGATGTCACGAAGCGGCTCGCCCGGCATTCCTGTGACTATTATCGAACAAAGCGAGTCACAGTCGTCGGCAACTATGTTTGAGATTTTGATGTCGCGGGCGGTCGAATTATGTGTCAGATCGTTCGGGCCCCTGTTCCGGCATCCTGTGGTTATATAGACCGGATAGTGATGAACGTGGCTCATGGAGATGTTGTTGACCACAATATTCTCCATTATTCCACGGTCTACCGACTCAAAGGCAAGCCCGCTCGAATAATTGAAGGTGCAGTTGGACAACGCTATGTTGCGGTAACCGCCGTTAGATTCGGTTCCGAGTTTGAAACGTCCGCACACCCAATTGACTTTCTCCGGAATGTATGTTCCGTCGAGAAGCGAACCACACTTATATCCGGTCACATTGCAGTTTGTGACCGCAATATGCTCACAGATAACCGGTTTTTTGAGGGCATAAGAACTTTTCAATACGATAGCGTCGTCACTCGGGGTGTTGACCCGGCAGTTTGTGATCGTCATGTATTTACAACAGTCTATGTCAATGCCGTCGCGATTTGTGTCGATTGTCAGATTGTCGAGCGTAGACAGGTCACAACCGGTCATTATCACGGCAAAATGCCCTCCGCGATAGATGGTGATGTCGCGCAAGGTCACCCGTCTGCATAGTTTCAGCGCGATTGCCTTGTCGCCCGTTCCGATCGAACCGCCCTGGACATTCCCGGCCTTCTCTGTATCTTTTTTTGTCAGACCCGCCCCATCAATCATTCCGTGGCCCGTGATGCTGACATTGGTCTGGCCCTCGGCCCAGATAAGCGAATTGTGGAAATAGGTGTGGCCGCCGTCTTGATATTCAGGAAATCCACCGAATGACTCGCTCTCGTCATATGCTTTCATTTCGGCGGGTGCAGCAAGAATTATCGCCCCTGCCGAAAGATGAAAGTCTATATTTGATCTCAATCTGATGCTACCGCAAAGATATGTTCCGGCAGGCACCAGAACCTGACCGCCACCACCGGCCACTGCCGCCTCTATGGCCGCATTGATTGCCGGTGAGTCAAGTGTCTTTCCATCTCCTTTTGCACCATAATCACAAACATTATATTGATTTACGGCTCTGCCCACGACTGCCGCCAGAAACGCCATAGCCAGAAACATGAATCTCATGTATCTCAATTTTAAAGTCAAACCATATTTTTTTGATTGGCTAACCTACTCCTTTATTCCGTATGCAAGGTCTCCGGCATCGCCAAGTCCGGGTACGATATAGGAGTGGGAGTTTATCTCATCGTCGACCGCACCTATCCAGAGAGTGGTCTTGTGGGCGGGGAATGTCTTCTTTATGTATTCGACTGCCTGTTTTGAGGCTATAACCGAACATACATGGATGTGCGACGGATCACCCTTGGTCAGCAATGCACGATAGCTAAGCTCCATTGACGCGCCTGTAGCGAGCATAGGGTCGGCAATGATCAGGGTCTTACCGTCAAGACGCGGCGATGCGAGATACTCGATGCAGATATCGAAATTTTCTTTCTCCTTATATTTGCGGTACGCGCTTACGAAAGCGTTCTCGGCATGGTCGAAATAGTTCAGGAAACCCTGATGGAAAGGCACACCGGCGCGGAAAATCGTCGCCAGCACAAGCGGCGTGTCGATCAGCTCACATTTTGCCGTGGCAAGCGGAGTCTCGATCTCGGCGGTGCGGTAAGAGAGAGTGCGGCTGATCTCAAATGCCATTATCTCGCCGATGCGTTCGAGATTGCGACGGAAACGCAACATGTCTTTCTGAACGTTCACGTCGCGCAACTCGGCCATGTACTGATTCACGAGAGAGGGATATTCTGCAAAATTGACTGTTTTCATGTCTTATCGGTTTTTCGTTGGTAATTATTTTTCAAAGGTAGCGATTTTTTTTCACATAGAGTTTTCAACAGTCACATTCATCGTTATTAACACTTGTTCAACAAAGTTTTCAACACAGTGTTAATAACTCTCATAATCAGCTGACATCAAGGCCATAAATTGTAAGTAAAGCTGTTGATAACAATGTTTATAACCACAACAAAACAAGTTTTTCAACACGCTTCCGCGCTCTCCGCTTTCCGTGTTTTCCAAGAGGATGTGGCCTCACAGAAGCGCGGAAAGCGGAGAGCGCGGAAGCATGTGTCGTGTCACGATCGTCCGCCGAGACGACCCGTGTCACCGGGTGGAATCTCAGTCGATATTTTTCAAGACATCGAGCGCGCCTTGATAGTCGGGCTCATTTGTGATCTCCTCGACAAGGTCGCTGTAGACAACGTTCGATTCCCTGTCGATGACGATCACCGCACGGGCAAGAAGTCCGGCAAGAGGACCGTCGACAATCTGAAGACCATATTTCTGAGAGAACACGGGCGAACGGAAAGCCGACCCGATCTCGACATTGGTTATGCCCTCGGCTGAGCAGAAACGACCGGCCGCAAACGGGAGGTCCATCGAGACACACAAGACAACGGTGTCGGGCAACGATGCGGCCTCGGCATTGAAGCGGCGCACAGATGCAGCGCAGACGGGGGTATCGAGACTTGGGAAAATGTTCATGACAACGCGCTTTCCGCGGTGGTCAGAGCAATGAATTTCTTTCAGTTCGGGAGAGACGAGTGTGTAGCAGGGAGCTTTCTCGCCGACGCGTGGAATAGATCCGTAGGTGTGGCACGGCGTGCCTTTGAAATAAATTGTATCCATTGTTATACAGGTTTTTACTTTTTTCGGTTATTGTGCCAAAGCGATTTTCTCTATAACAATCGTAGACATCTCTTTGTTGAATCCGATCACAACATCTTTGACTTTTCCGTCGGTTCCGGCAAAGATCAAAGTCGGAAACGAGGTGACGCCACAGTCGCGTGCAAGTCCGCGTGCCGACACCAGAAGATGTTCACCGGCCTGCAGATCAGGCACAGCATTTTCAGCCGCATCTACATCGGAACTCACAAAAGCATATATGACATCGGCCGCACCCGGAAGCATCGCCACTCCGTCGCGTATCGCCCTCACTGTCTCGGGGTTGGTGGCGATCGCCTGGTCGAGAACGGCTATAAGCGTCGGACATCTGAATTCGTCGCCCTTCTGACGTTGATAACGTTGTCCGGTCGAAGTCGGCACCGAGAATGCCGGAAGATATTTTCCGCGCATGTTCTCGATCGTGAAATTGCTCTCGCGGTAATTGTCAAACACATCGGGGTAGCGTGATGCCAACGCCTGCTCCGTCAGCAGGACCATAGGTTCATCACCGGCCGTGTCATATTTCATCACCAACACCTGCTCCGACAACGTGGTCGGGTTGTTTTCAAACTCCACAAGCCTCGGCATCGCAGTTTCCCTGTCAAAGACATAGAGCACGTTCTTGCCGATGAACCCATTGACAGTGTAACGTCCGGTCAGCACCATCGACTCCACCCCGCCGCTGACCGTGTCAGGAGTGAAACGGTATGTCCACCCTGGTTGTGTGGCTATCTCCTTGAGCTGTTCGGCAATGAACTGCGGCAACAGATTTGTGAACTGGGCATTACGCTGCACGCCCGAGCGGCCTCCGTTGATGACAAACGGAATGCTGTCCCACCCGAAGTGATATTCCTGGAGCCTGTTGTCGACATGACGGAACATGTTGCCGTCTGAGTAAGATGTGAACCCTGAAGACGCACCTGAAGCGGCCGGAAGAGTCCAGTCGATAAGATAATCACACGGCGACAACCGGTCGACGGCTGCCGATGAACGCACCTCGACGTCATAGACAACATCGTCGCCCATCGGTTGCTGAACGGTGACGTTGACCGTCGAATGGTAGTCTTTTTTTGTCGAGAGCTGTTCGATCAGTTTGTCAAGCCCCCGGGCATGAATGCCCGGGAGTGACATCGCGAACATTACTGACAATATTGTTATTTTCCCTTTCATAAACTAATAGCTGATAGTGATGACATCTGATTAACACCGCCAGGCGCGTTAAAGTTCAATAAAATGTTCACGCGACCTGTTTTTTGTAGTAACTTTGTAGAAAAAGAAGATAAATGAGCATACTGCCACCGCTACCCGAGAGAATGCGTCCGAAGACACTCGACGACTATGTCGGCCAGGAACATCTGGTCGGTCAAGGTGCCGTCTTGCGCCGCATGATAGAGTCAGGCCAGGTCTCATCATTCATTTTGTGGGGACCGCCGGGAGTCGGCAAGACGACTCTGGCCAAGATCATCGCCAACACGACCAGATCGGCATTCCACACCCTGAGCGCGGTCACCTCCGGCGTCAAAGATGTCAGGGAGGTGCTCGACCGTTGCCGTGCCGAGTCGACCAGCATGTTCTCTCAGGGACGTCCGATCTTGTTTATCGACGAGATTCACCGCTTCAACAAATCGCAGCAAGACAGTCTGCTCGGTGCCGTCGAGAGCGGCACGGTGACACTGATCGGCGCCACCACCGAAAATCCGTCGTTTGAAGTGATCAGACCGCTGTTGTCGCGTGCCCGGGTCTACACCCTGCGGCCGCTCGAGGCACCACAGCTCAGCCAATTGCTCAACCGCGCAGTCACCACCGACGAGGTGTTGTCGCGTCGCAACGTCACGATCGAATCTACCGATGCCCTGTTTCGATTCTCTGGAGGCGACGCACGGAAACTGCTAAACATTCTTGATCTGCTCGAACAATCGGTAGGCCATGGCGAACCGCTCGTCATCAGCGACAAGGTCGTCACCGAACGTCTGCAGGAAAATCCGGCGGCATATGACAAGAGCGGCGAGATGCATTACGACATCATCTCGGCCTTCATCAAGAGTGTCAGGGGAAGCGACCCTGACGCGGCCGTCTACTGGCTGGCACGCATGATTGCCGGAGGTGAAGATCCGGAATTCATCGCGCGACGTCTGGTGATCCTCGCCGCCGAAGATATCGGTCTGGCCAATCCCAACGCCTTGCTACTGGCAAACACGACGTTTGATGTGATTAAAAAAATAGGTATGCCCGAAGGCCGCATTCCGCTGTCGCAATGCACGGTCTACCTCGCGACATCACCCAAAAGCAACTCTGCTTATCTGGCTGTCGATGCCGCCCTTGCCGAAGTCGGGCGGTCGGGAGATCTGCCCGTTCCGTTACATTTGCGCAACGCTCCGACATCACTGATGAAAGAAATGGGCTATGGCGCGGACTACAGATATGCCCATGACTATCCCGGCCATTTCATAGCGCAGCAATTTCTGCCCGACAGTCTCGACGGAACCCGTTTCTGGAATGCAGCCGACAACCAGGCCGAGCTTAAACTCGCCGCTCTCCAGCAACAACGGTGGAAACGGTGACGGCAGATGCGGAAAGGCGCATTTCCTTGAAAATTTGACGGTCTCCTTTCTTTTCTATATATTTGCAGACAGAAAGCTATTCAATCACTAACACACTTACAATCTACCCAACTTACTCCATGAACGTAACAAAGTTTTTTGCCGCTGCTTTTCTTGCAGCAACCATTCCGGCTACGGCAGGCAACATCATTGATGTCAAAGGCGACAAAATGACTCTTGACACAATTTTCCACGCCAAAGTCGGTCCGGGAACAACACACACCCAGCTCCACCTTGAAGGCAACGTCAAACTCGACGTGTTCTACCTCACAATCGACCGCACCACTCCGGGCGTAAGCATACGCGCCGTAAGCGCGACCGACATGCTCGCAGGCAATGAGCGCACCTCACAGATGGCTGAGCGCAAGTCGAAAAACGGTCTCCACTATTTCGCCGGAACCAATGCCGACTTCTACTTCACCGGCGGCACCTCGACCAACGGAAAAAGCATTGTCGGCACTCCCGTCGGCGCATGTGTCATCGACGGCGAGACCTTCCGCACGGCCCAGTCTGACTATCAGTTCTCTATCGACGACAAAAACATAGCGCGTGTCTGCCGCATGGACTTCTACACCGGAACGGCCAAGTCAGGCGACAAGACCACTCTTTTCAAAGCGATCAACACAACCGCCACAGCCCCCAACAACGGTGTCTCGCTCTTCACATCGCGATTCTGGGGCTCGACCAACAACACCGACATCGCCGGCAACTGCGCCGAAGTGACAGCACGTCTTGTCGATGGTGACAAATTCACCGCCGGAGGCAAATATCGTCTCGAGGTGACAAGCACCCCGACATCGACCGGCGACCTCGCGATTCCCGACGGTCAATTCGTCATTCTCGGACGCGGAACGTCGACCACCGGCGGCAACATCGGTGCAAAGCCGTTTGTCGAGTCACTCAAACCGGGCGACATCGTTGAGTTCGATGATGTCATCCTCACCCCGGAAGGCCAGCGCGTAGCACCGGTGACCATGGTCTCCGGTAACCCGAAAAACGTTGGCGGCGGTCTCACACTCGACACCGAGGGCGAACGCGGTGACGCCTCGTCACGTCACCCCCGCACCGGTATCGGATTCAGTGAAGACGGCAACAAAATCATCATGATGGTCATCGACGGACGCGGTCTGTCGGCCGGTGTCTCAACCTCGATGCTCGCCGATGTGATGAGATATGCCGGCGCACACGAAGGCGTCAACCTCGACGGTGGTGGTTCATCAACCCTCTACACCCGGGCTTTTGGTGTCAGAAACCGCACCAGCGATGGCAATGAACGCTCGGTCAGCAATGCGATCTTCGCCGTTATGGAAGCCCCCGACAATGACACCGAGGTTGCCGAATTAAGCTTCCGCGAGACGTCAGTTAAAATTCCGAGATTCGGATCATTCTCACCCACTGTCTTCGCCTACAACAAATATGGTCTGGTGATCGACACCGACTTCAAAGACTTCACCCTGTCGGCACCCGAAGCCCTCGGCACGGTCACCGAAGACGGAAAAACACTCTTTGCATCAGGAACCGGCACACACGCCCTGACAGCCAACTTCAACGGCGTCACTTGCACCATTCCGGTCACAATTGACTCCGATGCCAATGTAGAGGCTAAATATAAAAGCGTCATTCTCGACACACGCCGCAAATGGAGCGTCGACCTCCAGGCTGAGGTCAACGGCGAGATGATGTCCGTCTCACCCGGCAGCTATGAATGGATCTCAAACAATCCCGATATAGTGACTGTCACCCCCGACGGAATCGTATCGGGAGTGACCAAGGGCACAGCGACCATTACAGGTTCACGTGGCGACAAATCGACATCGGTCGAAATCGTAGTCGAACCTCAGACCGAGCCTACCCTCGCTCTCGACCCCAACTTCGACCCCTCGACATGGTCGTTCTCCAACGCCGGAATCGACACCTATACCCTGACCTCGACCGACAACGGCTTCAATCTCGACTACACCCTCAAGAGCGCGCGCTCGTTCAAGATCGCCATGTCAAAACATATCACCACATGGTCTAACCCCGACCGTCTCGAACTCACCCTCGACACCAAGGGCGCGAAGGTCAACTCTTTTGACATATCGGTTCGCGCAGCCAACGGAAAGAACACGATTCCGGTGAAATTCACCTCTATCGCCTCTGACAAGCCCAACAAACTGTCTATTCCGATGTCGACATTCGGCGACGCAGCCGACCAGGGCATCTACCCCATAACCCTGTCGTCAATAACGATAACCCCGGGAGACAAGGCCAAAGCCGTCTGCCACCTCGAGGTATCGGACTTCGTGGCTGCCTATGACAACACTCCGGGCGGAGTCGACGGAATCACAACCGACACAACCTCTCTGACAGTGGAGAACGGAATGATACTGCTCCCCGCGACTGCCTCGTCAGTTGAAATCTTCGACCTTGCCGGACGCACCGTCGCAAAGGCCGCAGCCACACAGGCGGTCACCGCCCCTGAGGCAAGCGGAGTCTATGTTGTGCGTGCCGTGATCGACGGCGAGACTCTGACAGCCAAAGTGAAAATTTAAAATTTCACAAAAAAAGCGGTGATATTGCCCCGGTGTTGATAGAATTGTCTATATTTACATATCAATTATAGAGACAATGAAACGCCTTCAGACAATATCAGCAATCACACTTGCGGCGACAACATTGTTTGTCGCCGCTTGTCACCATATCGACGACGACCGGTTGCCACCCGCCCCCGTAAGGCTCACGTTCAACACTGTCGCCGAGTGGAACATCTACGGCACTCCGGGGGCACTCGACACGCGCCGCTTCATCAAAACCATGCGCGAACCGTCAAACTATCCGTGGACGGCATTGACCGAAACCGGATTCGGAGGCATTCTGCTGTGTGGTGATGTATATGGCGCACCCGTGGCCTACGACCTGTCGTGTCCGGTAGAGGCGAAAGCCGACATAAGGGTAGTGGTCGACAAGGAGGCCCTCAATGCCTATTGTCCGCGATGCCACAGCGTCTATGACATTTTCACCAACTATGGCCACCCGTTGTCAGGCAAAGCCGCCGAAGACGGCTACGGTCTGAAACGATATTATGTCGGAGCCGGGACAAACGGCGAATATATGGTTGTCACCCGCTGAAACCGTCACGGCAAATTTGCATTATCGTCAAAGTTACGTTATCTTTGTGACCAAATAAACACTAAATACTCAAAGCTATGTCACTAATGAAAAATCTATCAGGCCAGGGACTCATCGCCGCAACGATAAAAGGCTTCCTTGACGGTCACGAATACCGCTATGACCACGATGAGGAAAAGTCGGTCTTCTCAATGGGCTTCACCCTCGATAACGACCGTGTCAAAGTGCGCATCGTCTACAACGAAGAGAAAGAATGGTTCTCTGTGTTTGTATATCCCAGCCACTCTATCCCCGTGAAACAGGTGGAAAAGATTCTTCCCGTTCTCAACAAGATCAATTTTGATGTTCTGTTCGGCTCGATCTACTGTGATCCCAGCGACGGTGAGCTCGCCGTGCGTTGCTCGGCAAGCGTCGACGACCGTTCAATCAACGAGACAATGGTAGGTGTGATGCTCTCCACAGGCCTCAATCTGATCGACGACCACATCAACGAGATCATGAAGGCTCTTTATGCCTGATTCCGATAACGTAGAAAAAACAAAACTGTGCCGTTTCCGGTTTCCGGAAGCGGCACAGCTGTTTTTTTATCTGATCTCAACTGATGTCTACCTGTAGATCACAGGATAGGCCTGGGCGATCGCGCGGCCATATTTGTAGTGCTGGCCGACGGTTGCAGTGAAGTGTACATTGGCCGATGCCTCGAAAACCATCACAATGTCACTTCCGCCAAACTGGAAGTAGCTGATTTCCTCTCCCTTGCGCAAAACGCGGCCCTCTTCGGCAGTCATGACAACTGATGAAACCTGGCCCATACCCATAGGAAGGACGGCTACAAGACCGATCGGGCTGTCGAGAACGACCAGACCGCGGTTCTGCAGGAACTCATAGCCCGGAGCGTCGGGAGCGTCAAATTTCGAGACGCGCTTGCCGTCGAGTTTGTTACGGCCTGTTGCCGGATCGGGCACTGCCTCGACCTGAAGATAGACCTGTCCCATGATGTCACGTGACTCAAGAACACGACCGGCCACAGGGGTGTGCTGACGATGATAGTCAGACGGGCCGAGGAACGAGTGCATCCACATGCCGCCCGCAAATCTGTCTTTATAGGGGCTGCCTTCAAGAAGTTCCGAAATCTTCCAGTGAATGCCCTTGATCTCGATTGTGTCATCGTCTCTGACCTCCCATGCGCCGTCAAATGTCGCGTCGGCAGGTGAAGTGATCACACGGCTGTCTTCTATAGCTGCGACAGGACGTGCGCCAGGTTTGCAATAGCGTGCGAAAAATTCGTTGTAGGTTTTCCAACCGCCACGTGGTTCGACATACTCATCCATGTTGAACTCAGGAGAGTCATAGAATGACTTGACCGATTCAGGAGTGATCGATTCGGGAGAATCGAGCCATTTGCCAAGTTCCTTGATGTAGTCTTTCATCCATTGAGACAGAGGAGACAACGGTTGTGACACATCGTGGGGTTCGACAGGGGTCTGCAGCTCCTTGACAGGCGACTGATCGAGAATGAAATAGAATTTGCAGATGTGGTTGAACATCGCACGGCCGAAATGATTTTCAACCGGAACCCAACGCAGATTTGCGTCAAGCCAGTCAAAATAATCGTCCAGCGAATTGATGTCGTCCATTTCCTGAACGTCAAATGATTTTGCTTTTTCAAATGCTTTCTGGAATTTATCCTGCCAGCCGTTCTGGGCTATCATGTCAATAAGTTCCTGTGTCTTTGGTTGATGCTGCTTTGTCATAGCTATGAATTTTGGATTTTTGTTTGGGTTAGTCCATGAACGGTGTTCTTTACCGCCATGTATACTTTGAACACACAGAATAAAATAATGTTCGCATATATTTCTTTTTCAGATATATAATCGATAACTTTGCAGCAGAAAACTATTTGACACCGGTTCGCCCCACGAAGGCGATCAATAGGGAATCGAGTGAGAATCTCGAACAGACCCGCTGCTGTAAATTTCATATTTTCACATCATCAAGCCACTGATCAAGCAAGAGAGCGCAGATCGGGAAGGCGATGTGGAAGGAAACAAGTCAGAAGACCTGCCGGTTTAATTCCGCACAAATGTGCCCGTGGTCTGGCACAGCGGACAAAACAACATGTTTGAATGAAAGCTATCGTTCATGGATCGACACGTCTTTTAATGGCCTCGATTCTTTTGATTACCGGAACCTATGGTTCGTCAGCCCACACCGCTGAAGAACCAGACACAACACTGCTTCTTGAGCAGGTTGAAGTGACGGCCCGCAAAAAACCGCTCGCGACCGTACAGTCACTGTCGGGTGTGGAACTGCAGTCGCTTTCATCAACATCAATAGCCGACGCTCTCAAATACTTCGCCGGCGTCCAGATCAAGGACTATGGCGGATTGGGCGGACTGAAAACTGTCAATGTCCGCTCGTTAGGCTCTCAACATGTCGGTGTCTACATTGACGGCATCAGAATCACAAACGCACAGAACGGCACAGTCGACCTCGGGAAATACTCATTGTCGACACTTGAATCTGTCTCGCTCTACAACGCAAACAAACTCGACCAATGCCAGTCAGCCTCGGAATATGCCTCCGGTGCCACGGTCTATCTGCAGACACGGCGTCCGACACGCGACTCCCTGTCGGTGTTGGCAGGCATAGGTTCTTTCCACACCTACCGCACCCGTCTCAACGCACAGTTCTCACGCAAAGGCTGGAGCGGGTTTCTCGACGGAGAATATCTGAGTTCGCGAGGTGACTATCCATTCCGCTACAAATCGGAATTTGAGGACACTGTCGGACACCGCACGAACTCCGACATCGAGTATCTCCGTCTTGAGAGCGCGTTGTTCAAGGGAGGGTTCGCTTCTCATTTGTACTTATACATTTCCGAGCGCGGCTGTCCGGGAGGAATCGTCAGACGTCTATCTGACAAATATAATAATGTAGGCCGCGAATGGGACACCGATTTTTTTGCACAGTCATCTTTCGAACATCGTTTCGGGCGTCACCACCGGGTAAAATTCAATGTCAAATATGCCCACGAATATCTTCGCTACAACACCGACTATCCCGAAAACCAGAATACGGCACGCGTCGACAATCACTATTGGCAGAACGACGCCTTCGCTTCGGCCGCCTATAGCTGGCACCCCGTCAGCTGGCTTAGTGTCAATGCCGGCTATGATGCCCGTGTGTCGTGGCTTGATGCCGATCTGAAGAGATTTAGCGTTGTCAGACGTCTTGATCAGAAAGCAGTCGCCGCCACCCAGATCAACTGGCGTGATCTCAGACTTGCCGCATCTATTCTATACCAACACTACAAAGACCACACCGTGACCCACGTCGGAGCCGCCGACCCACTGAGCCGTTTCACCCCGGCTGTCTCGTTGGGTTACACGCTGAAAGGAGTGACAATGAGGGCATGGTATAAATCTATTTTCCGCGCCCCGACTCTCAATGACCTCTATTACACCCAGGTCGGAAACCGCAACCTGAAGCCTGAATACACAAAACAGTGGAATCTCGGAGCCGAATATCAGTTATCATCGCCAAACTGGCTCGCATCAGTGCAGGCCGATGCCTACCTGAACCACATTGAAAACCGCATTGTCTGTCTACCCCTGAAGGGTACCTACACCTGGTCGATGATGAACTATGGCGAGACATTCTGCCGCGGATTGAATTCGACATTGTCGTTCAGATACATGAACGGCCCATGGAATTTTTCGCTTCTGACTTCATTGACATGGCAGAAAGACCTGAACCGCACCGATCCAGACGATGCCGACACCTACGATAAACCGATCTGCTACTCCCCGACCCTCTCTTTTGGCATCACCGCCATTGCCGGTTGGAAAACGCTGTCACTCACCGTTTCCGAACTTCATGTTGGAGAACGGATGTGGTCATATGCCGATCCGGAAGACGTTCTCAAGCCTTATAACAACGTCGATCTGAAACTCACCGGAAGTTTCAACCGTTTCGCCGCCTCGCTTGAAATAAACGACCTTCTTGACGTGCAATATGAGCACATTCCGCGCTATCCGATGCCTGGTCGCCAGTTCAAGTTCACACTGACCGTATCGCTTTAAAATCAACCAATTCAAATACTATACAATGACACAACTGAGACAACTGCTGTCGGTCTTGCTCATCGCCATATCGGTGACCGCCACAGCTCAAGAAAAAATCATTCTTCTCAACGAAGGCAACTGGCAATCTGACAACGGACGCATGACCTATTTTGAGAATGGCAAGATTGTCAGCAACCAATGGTTCCGCGATGTCAACGGCTCGAAACTCGGCGACACACCCAACGACATTATCCAGATCAACGACAATCTGATCGCCATTGCGATCAACTGGTCGAACATCGTTCAGTTCATCACCCCCCAGGGCAAAGCGGTGGCCGCGACAGAAGATGTTCCAAACAACCGTAAACTCGCCTCCGACGGACGCTATGTCTATGTTTCCTCCTATGGTCATGAATGTGGTTCAGAGAAAGGCCTGTTGACATTCGAGCGCGGATACGTGGCCAAGATCGACATCACGACCTTCAAGGTTGTCGACGCGGTCGAGGTCGGTTATGAACCTGAAGGCATCGCCCTCTACAACGGTCATCTTTTTGTGGCCAACACCGGCGGATATGCCTTTCAGGAAGACCATGAATATGAAACCACGGTCGATGTCATAGATGCCGCCACGATGAAAGTCACCAGATCGGTCGACACCGGGCAGATAAACCTTTACGGCAAAATGTCACAGAGCGGACAATATCTGTGCATCAACTCTCCTGGCGACTACTACGACATTCAGGCCGCCACGATAATTCTTGACTGTGGCGCCGTCATCAGCGGCAAACCCGATGATCAATGTTTCGTCAAACTCGACTATGCCGCCACCTACAGCTGCACCACAGCCGACGGCAATTTCTTCGCGGTAGGGTCGAGATATTCATATTACACCAGCGAATACACTTTCAACTATCTCACTATCAACCCTGCCGAGGTGTTGGAATCGGGAGGAACCGGAGGCATTTATGAGACAATGCCCGGAACATTGCTGTCTGACCTGAAATCAATGACAATGCCCTATGGAATCTATGTCAACCCCTACACCGGCTACATCTACGCTACCGACGCCGGCTCGTTTGCCGCAGCCGGGGGATTATGGCAATGGTCTCCTGAAGGTAAGCTGCTTGGCAAACATAAGGTCTACATTAACCCGGGACACTTTCTCGCCCTGCCTCCCGACGGAAAATTTGACGGTGTTGACCAGATCGAAGCCGACTGCGACCACACAAACGATCAGATCTTCAACCTTCAGGGAATCAGAGTCACCAACCCGATCGACGGCCAGCTCTACATTCAGAACCGACGTAAATTCATCTATCATTCAAAATAAAACCTCACTATGACTTTTAAAAGCGCATTAATCACATTGATCGCCATTGCCGGAGGTGCATCTGCCACTTCTGCCGCCAACGTCACTGTGACAATGAACAATGTATCGAAAACCATGTCGCTTGTCTCAAAGACAACAGGCGAGGCTGTAGAGACAGGCACACCTGCCGGAACGGTCTATGACTTTGAGACTCCGGCAGGCGACTATCTGCTGACCGCCTATGCAACCGACGGCAAGACGGTCAACGGAACCATTGAACTGACCGTCAACGATAACGGAGCGCAGGATTTCAAAATCATCACCTGCACCGCCTATGCCACAAACAGCGGCTGGACTACAGCCAACGGTGACTACAGCCTTGACGTGAAAGTCAATTCAAGAGAAGGTGAAAGCAAAAAAATCACGGTCGGAAACAGCATCACAGCCAACCGCCACACCTTTCTCGCACTCAGCGGAAACAGCTATCAGGCATCATTCATTCCGGGCGAGAGGCATCGTGACGAAGGCTTTGTGACACTCTACAAAACCGGCACACTGACATCAAGCATCAATATCTCAGGTGCCATTCCCCAGGCCGAGAACTTCACTATAACAGTGCCTGAGAACGCCTGGTTTGAGCTCGGAATGAAGTTCTCCCATTTTGTCGACTTCACCAAAGTCGATCCTGTCAAGACCGAGATCTCAGGCGGAAACAAGTCGCTGACCTACAATCTCGCGAAAGGACAGATCTACAACTACCGCACGTCGATTAAAGGCGGGCTGACGCAAGCCGGATATTTCACCATGAACGCCGATGAGTCGAAACGCCCGGTGATCAGATTCTCCAGACAAGACTATGAGGCGTTCAGCCCCAGGACAATAAACCACGATGTCCACTCAAACCAAGGTTACGAGACCGGTGACATATTCGTCAACATCAATCCTCGCGGACATCTCGAGCTGAAACAAGGCGAGACCTTCAAGGCCCATGCGATGAGATCGTGGGAGCTCACCGACAATTCTACCGGCAACTATTTCATGGAGCCCGACTTCCACTACACTGTCATCGACCTTCAGGGCAAGCCGAGCGAGAACGTGATCTCGGTCTCCCAGGCCGAAGGTTCATCGTGGGCCGACATAAAAGCTGTCGGCAAGGGAACGGCGATCGTCCTTGTCACATACGATGCGATCGGAGTCAACTACTATAGCAACGCCACGAAAAGCCCCTATATGGGCGGCGAATACTGGGGCGCGATATGGCCCGAGAACACCGCGGCATATGTCATCACTGTCGGTGAAGGCTCATCGTCCGTCAAACCCAACATGCTGATCAATGAGAAATACAACAAGGAGACACTCAAACTGTCGGGAGCCGATGTCGATGCAGAACACGATGTTTTCTATTACCTCGACACTGAAGAGGGCGCGTCTTACACATTCAGACCCGAGGGTGCCGCAAACGTGACAATAGCTTATCCGTCGATCGGTGCCCAAATGGCGACCTACAACGGTTTTACCACCGACGGCGTGACCAGAAACGCCGACGGCAGCTACACCCTGTTGCTCAAGGAAGGACGACAGATCGTCAGACTGACCGATGCGTCAGGCAAATCGGCCTACCAGGTGTTGACAGCAAAAAAATGTCACCGAGACATAATCAACCTGACGCGCGAAGGCAGCAGCATTTTCCAACCCGGCGACCAGGTCAAGATTCAATACTCGGGACTGCGCCACCCGGCAAACAAACTCGCCGGCATCTACAATATGTCGGCCTATGTCACATATAACGGTGTTCCTAACGGATCGTCGCTGATTCTCGGATCAGGACAATACACCTTTGGCTCGGCGGCATCGGCCCAGGCTATTACCGTCACAATTCCAGAAAGCCACGATGTCGCCGGTGAACCTTCGATCAACATGACCGAAGGTGTCATTCAAGTCAACGGCTTCGGTGATCCCATAGGCAACCACCGCACGATTGACCCGGTGGCAGGCCGTTCGCCAAACTTCACGGCAACAGCCCATAAGACATATTTCGGCATGATTCCCGACGTGACAATCAAACTGACGGCGGTCAGAAACTTCGAGATCAGAATCGACTGCGATGTGGAGGACGCCGACATCACGCTGTCGCTCAACGGAAAAGCTCTTCAACCTGACGAAAACGGCCTATACAGCGGAACCTACGGCACTTATTCATTGCGTGCCGCCAAGGCGGGCTACCGTTGCTATCACGCCGATTACACCATTGGTGACGATGCCGAGGGTCTCCAGACCTTTAGCGTCGAGATGACAAAAAGTGAAAACATCTGGGATGGCAAGACAATGACCGAACCAGAATCGAAAGAAGGTGTATATCAGATCGCCGATGCCGCAAACCTCGCCTGGTTTGCCAACAATGTCAACACCAAAGGTGGCATCAATAATGCCGTGCTTCTGAATGACATCGACCTCGGCGACTTTGAGTGGACCGCCATCGGAAACACCTCGTCGAAACCGTTCTCCGGTGTCTTCACGGGCTGCAACCACCGCGTTGGCGGTCTCTTCATCAATGACCCGAACAACGACAACCGCGGCCTCTTCGGCTACGCACGCGGAACAGCATCGTCACCCTCGGCTATCACCGGTGTCACGGTTGACGGTAAAGTCTCAGGAAAACGATATGTGGGAGGAGTGCTCGGATATGCAAACGCCTACGTGACTGTCGACACCTGTGCCAACTATGCCGAGATCACCGGAACCGGGGCCTCGGTGGGCGGTATCGCAGGTTACATCGGAGCAACGACATCGCGTGTGGCAAACTGCTATAATGCCGGCAAAATCGACAGTCCGGACATTCACGCCGGAATCGTCGGAAACATCGCCAACAACTGTGACAACATCGAGAATGTGTTTAACGTCGGAGAGATAAGCGAAAACACCAATGCATCGGCCATCGTCGGTTCGACCCTTAGCAAGACAAACGTCAGAAACGCATTTGCCGTCAAAGACTATGCCGAGCCAAACGGATACACGCTTGTGACTGAGATGCAGATGGAATCGGGTGAGATCGCCTACAGACTTGGTAACGCGTTCGGTCAGAAAATCGGCGAGGATCCATATCCGGTCTTCGGTGCTCCCGAAGTGAAATTCGACGCTGAGAACAATCGCTACTACAATGACTCTGATTCAGGTGTAGAGACCAACCGATATGACGGTCTGACCCCGGTGCTCTATTACAATCTTCAAGGTGTGGCATCGCAGTCTCCATACGAGGGGCTCAACATAGTGCGCATGTCAGACGGATCTTATCGCAAAATGATCATAAAGTAAACATTTGATTTTAAGTAATAATTTTTTCTGCCTTATAATCGGCCCGGCATGTGAGATGTCGGGCCGATTTTTCCTCTATATCCGCTAAAAACATTAAATATTTGATAATAATTCTAAATTATCATCAGTCACTATTGCCCGATTGGACTCCACGGGAACCGGCAACTTTTTTCATGACGGCAAACCAACTGTGACGAAAATCTGTTATCTTTGTGAAAATTTTTAAACTATTTAAACGATTATGGGAAAATTCCTAAATGACTTCAAAGACTTTGCCATGAAGGGCAACGTGATCGACATGGCAGTCGGTGTGATCATCGGCGGCGCGTTCGGCAAAATTGTCAGCTCTCTGGTCAACGACATCATCATGCCAGTGGTCAGTGTGCTCACCGGCAGTGTGACCTTCAGCAACCTCAACGCCACCCTCCGCGAGGCTCAGACCGATCCCGCCACAGGTGACGTCATCAAAGAAGCCGTCACTTTCAACTACGGCATGTTCATTCAGAACATCGTCGACTTTCTCATCATCGCTTTCTGCATCTTCATCGCAATCAGACTGATGATGCGTTTCAAGAAGAAAGAGGAAGAAGCTCCGGCCGCGCCTCCCGCACCTTCAAAAGAAGAAGTGCTGCTCACCGAGATACGCGACCTGCTCAAACAGCAGAACGAAGCTAAGAAATAAAACCCGGGCGACAGTGAAACCGATTTTTCTGATCGGATTCATGGGGTCGGGCAAGACCACACTCTGCAAGGCACTCGCCCGGCTGACAGGAATCAGGACCGTTGACCTCGACGACTATATCGCCGGGGTCGCCGGCATGTCTATACGCCAATATTTCGACCTCCATGGTGAGGCTGCTTTCAGACAGCTTGAGACAAAATGTCTCGAAACCCTCGCCGAAACCGCCGACGACACGATAATAGCCTGCGGCGGCGGCACCCCCTGCTTCAACAACAACATGGCGGTCATGAACAGCCGCGGAACGACAATCACGCTCGACACCCCGATCGAGGTGCTGCACTCGCGTCTGATGAGGGGACGTCACAAACGGCCGCTGATTGCGTCGCTTGACGACACCGCGCTGCGCCGGTTCATCATTGCCAAGCTTGCCGAACGCGAACCTTTCTATTCTCTCTCAACCCACCGGTTTGAGTCGACCCTGCTTGAAAACGAACAGGAGATCGACATCACTGCCAAACGATTTATCGAACTTTTTCTCAGACCACAATGAATCTGAACGAACCCGAAGGCATCACCGCCCCGCAGCCTTGTGAGACAGCCTCGCGACGCCGCATCTTCTCGATCGGCCTGCCACGGTGCAACAACGCCGCCGAACGCCGCTTTCCACTCACCCCCGAAGCCGTCAACATGCTTGTCGAACGTGGATTCATCGTCAAAATGGAGAGTAACGCCGCCGAGACAATCCACTACAACGACAACGCATACATGCACCAGGGAGCGCGGATTGTCGGCCGAGATGAGACCTTGCTCTGTGACATCGTCATTCATCTCGCGCCTCTCGACACTGCCGACATCAGGCGACTCAGACGGGGCGCGCTTCTGCTCACACTGCTTCATCTCGACTGCCAGACAAAAGAAAACGTGACGGAACTGCTCAAACGCGGCATCATCTCGATAGCGATCGACCTCATAGCCGATGACAACGGCAACAGACCGTTCGCTGACATTCTCTCCGAGATTGACGGAAGGGCATCGGTCGCGCTCGCGTCTGCCCTGCTGGCCGACTCGGTTCACGGAAAAGGGATTCTGCTCGGCGGTGTAGCCGGCATCGTGCCGTGTGAGGTGATGCTGATCGGTTCGGGCATCGCGGCAATTGCCGCAGCACGTTCGGCCACCGGACTCGGAGCGATCGTAAGAATGTTTGACAACGATGTCTACCGCCTCAGGGCAGCAATAAGAGAACTCGGGCCCCAGATCATCGGTTCGGCGATGCACCCGAAGGTAATGTCAAAAGCCCTGATGTCGGCCGACGTGATCGTCGTCACCGACACCACCCACACAGTCTTGTTTGACCGCGACAGCGTGGAGACAATGAAAAAAGGGGTGATCACCTTTGACATCAGCCGCCGTGAGGGAGCCACATTCCCCTCGATGCCGAAAATAAACCTCTCTCACGCACGCCCCGGCGACAACAACTCCGACGGGCAACGCGTCTGCTATCTCCACTCGGGCAGCGCGGTTCCACGCACATCGGCCATGGCCCTGAGCAACACGTTCATCACCATGCTCGACGAGATAGTGACCCTCGAGGGTGTCACAAACGCGCTCAAACTGTCGCCGGGCCTGCAAAAAGCGGCATGCACCTTCCTCGGCAAGGTCGTGAACCGGCAGATCGCATCGGCGGTCGGAATGAGACACGTCGACATAAACCTTTTCCTGCAACTTTCATGACATGGCAAACCACCGTAAATTTTATGTAGTCTGGGAAGGACATTCTCCCGGCATCTATGACTCCTGGGAAGAGTGCAAACTGCAGACCGAAGGTTATCAAGGTGCGAAATTCAAGGCTTTTGACAATCAGGAAGCGGCGACAGCAGCCTTCAGGGGTGACCCGGCCGACCACATCGGCATTCTCAAATCAATAGCCGGCCACCGGGCCAACGTCAGAAACTACGCAGCCATTCCCGAAATAAGACTCGAGGCCATTGCCGTCGACGGTGCCTGTGCCGGAAATCCCGGAATGATGGAATACCGCGGAGTGCGTGTCAGCGACGGATCAGAAATCTTCCGTGTCGGACCGCTTCCCGACGGCACCAACAACGTAGCCGAGTATCTCGCCCTGGTCCACGCCCTGGCGATGCTCGACAAACAGGGCGACCACACAACGCCGATCTATTCCGACAGCCGAACCGCCCAATCGTGGCTGCGCGGCGGAGCCCACAGGTCAAAACTTGCCCGCACTCCGGCCAATGCCAAGATACATGAGATGCTCCAACGCGCCGACATGTGGCTCGCATCACACCGTCCGACCGCAAATCCGATAATCAAATGGGATACCGACAACTGGGGTGAGATACCCGCCGACTTCGGCCGTAAATGATCACCCGGCCCATCCGATGTAAACTGACACACAATAAAATGAATGATTTTCTGTTATTAGATTGTAATCACACATTTTATTGCAAACATGAAATTCAACAGACTGATTCTCGCGCTGATTCTCGCGGCCACCTCGGCGGCCTCGGTCTTTGGCGATGACAACATAAAAGACAGCGAGTTCAACCCGATCACCACAGGTGTGACCTCGCTGAGCATCGCACCCGACGCCCGCGGTGCCTCCATGGGCGATATCGGTGCGGCTACCGAACCCGATGCCAACTCACAGTTCTGGAATCCCTCGAAATATGCATTCGCCTACAGTTCGGGAGGCGTCTCACTCAGCTACACCCCATGGTTGCGCAAACTCGTCAACGACATCTTCCTGGCCAATGTGTCGGGCTACATGAAGCTCGGTTCACAAGACAACCAGGCAATCAGTGCCAACCTGCGCTACTTCTCGCTCGGAGAGGTGAACACCAGCGGTGTCAGCGGCGAGGAAGGACAGTCGCTCAACCCCTATGAAATGTCGATCGATGTCGGCTACTCAAGAAAACTGTCAGAGAAATTCTCGATGGGAGTCGTGTTCAGATACATCTACTCCGACCTCGGATTCTCAGAGTCATATGCCGGCGACCAGTCGACCGGAGCTTCGGCTTTCGCAGCCGACATCTCTGGATTCTACACGACATATCCGGTCATCGGACGCAACGAGTGCCAATGGTCGTGGGGCTGGAACATCTCAAACATCGGTTCGAAAGTGAGCTACAACAACGGCGAGGATCCCGCGTTTCTGCCGACAAACCTGCGCCTCGGAACTACATTCACATTCCCTCTGGCCGACTACCACACCCTGGCCCTGTCGCTCGACCTGAACAAACTGCTCGTGCCGGTGCGTCCGCGCGAGAGCGACTTCGACTCAGAGACCGTCGAAGGGCAGACTGCCTATCTCGAAGCTCTTGAGAAATGGGAGAACATGTCGCCGATAACCGGAATCTTCAAATCGTTTACCGACGCTCCCGGCGGCTTCAAGGAAGAATTGCGTGAGATATACTATTCGCTCGGAGCGGAATACAGCTACAACCAGCAGTTCTTTCTCAGAGCGGGATACTACCACGAGAACAAGATGAAAGGCAACCGCCAGTATTTCGGCCTCGGAGCCGGCTTCGCGCTCAATGTGCTGCGCCTCGACGCCTCATACATGATCGCCACCGCCCAGACATCGCCTCTCGACCAGACTCTGCGCTTCACACTGACCTTTGACATGGACGGTCTCAAGAACCTCTTCGGCCGCCGTCGCTGACAAACATAAAAACGCCATGATCAGAATCGGAAACGGATTTGACGTCCACCGTCTCGTTGAAGGCCGCAGGTGCATCATCTGCGGCGTCGATATTCCCCACGACAAAGGATTGCTCGGCCACAGCGATGCCGACGTCGCGCTCCACGCCTTGTGCGACGCCCTGCTGGGTGCAGCCGCCTTGGGCGACATCGGCTACCACTTCCCGGACACCGACAGCCGTTTCAAGGGAGCCGATTCACGGATGTTGCTCCGCCAGACCGTGGAAATCGTCAGACGCAAAGGCTACAGGCCGGTCAACGTCGACGTCACGATCATCGCGCAAGAACCCAAAATGCTCCCGCACATAGCCCTGATGAGAAAGAACATAGCCGAAGATCTCGGCATCGAAACCGACTTCGTCTCCGTGAAAGCCACCACAACCGAACGTCTCGGTTTCACAGGCCGCGCAGAGGGCATCGCCGCTCAGGCTTCTGCACTTATCGAATCGTTGTAAAGTCTGAATTTTTGTAAATAAAACTTAAACCGATTGATTTTACAAGGCGCATTGTCTAAATTTGCACCCTGTAATTCCTTGTCTATATAAACCATTGATATATCATCTGAACATGAACATTAGTTTACGCCGCACCTTTCTGGCGGCACTTTCAGCCCTGATCGGCATCTCATCGCTCATTGCAGCGGAGCAGCCCGTCAAACGCGAGATGAGAAGCGCGTGGGTAGCTACCGTATGGCGCATCGACTGGCCCGACAACCTGATTTCACAGACAGGCAACGAGTCTCAGATCAACGCCCAGAAAAAGTCTATGACAAAGATGCTCGACTCACTTCAGGTCAACAATTTCAATGCTATCAATTTCCAGATCAGAACCGAATGTGACGCTTTCTACAAGTCAAGCTTCGAGCCCTGGTCGGCCTATCTTGTCACCGAACGTGGCATGGATCCGGGCTGGGACCCCCTGGAATGGGTCGTCTCTGAGTGCCACAACCGCGGCATGGAGTGCCACGCGTGGATCAACCCCTACCGCTTCGAATCGGTGTCAAACAAATATGACGGCACTCCGCAGAACTACCGCGAGGAACACCCCGACTGGGTGATGGACTACAACAACGCCGCGATTCTCAATCCGGGAAAACAGGAAGTCATCGACCGCATCGTCGAGGTCATACGCGAAGTGGTCAGAAACTATGACGTCGACGGAATTCTTTTCGACGACTACTTCTATCTCGGCGGAACACCGATGTCGGCCGACGCCGATCTCTATGCCGCCTATAAGGATAACGGAGGCAAACTGTCACAGGCCGACTGGCGACGCGACAATGTCAACCGCATGGTCAAATCGGTCTACAACATGATCCAGACCGAAAAACCGTGGGTGCGGTTCGGAATCAGCCCCGCCGGAATTGCCGGAACGACTGTCGGACAGACCTCGAAGTATGGTCTGACTCCATGCCCCACAGGAAGCGACTGGCAATACAACTCGATTTTCTCAGAACCGCTCGCATGGCTCAACGACCGTTCACTCGACTACATCTCACCCCAGATCTACTGGACAATCGGCAACTCGACCGACTACGACGCAGCCACAAAATGGTGGAGCGAGGCCGCTGCCAAATTCAACCGCCACCTCTACGTCTCTCACTCGATCTCGTCGCTGACATCGGCAAGCAAAGCCGCCGCACAAGGTCTCTCGGGCATGGAGCTGAGCCTGCTCGACAGCGAGCCAGAACTCAGACCGATGGCATCGGGACCCAACGCCGAGTCATTCTCTGAATACTCCAACGAGGTCAGACTAAACCGTCAGTATTCGCTCGACGGCAACCCCGGCTCAATATTCTATTCAGTGAAATACCTCTACCGCACATCGCCACTGTTTGCCCACCACCTGCGCAAGACCGTCTTCACCACCCCGGCCCTGGTTCCCGCCGTGACCTACAAGCCCGGAAACAACCCCGGTGTGGTCAAAGATGTCAAGATCACAGACGGAAAACTGACATGGAGCGGATATGACAACGTACGCTACACAGTCTACGCTGTCCCGACCTCTGTCCCGACCCAGAATTTCGACCGCGAGGCTGAATATCTGCTCGGTGTAAGCTACGGAACCTCCTTCACCATTCCGGCAAACCGTCTCCACGGCTACAACCACGCCGTCTGCGTGCTCGACCGATATGGCAACGAATACATGCCCGTCTTCTCGGGCATCGCCACAAAACCGCTCGGAGTGCCCTCGCTGACATATCCGGCCGACGGCGAATCGCTCGAAGCCCCGTTCTCGTTCACATGGTCGGCCGTTGACAACGCCGGCGCATACAGCGTCGAGATCGCTTCCGACAAAAACTTCACGAACATGCTCTCGACCTCCCAGGTCTACGGAACATCTATGTCGACCGAACTGATCGAGGGTCTCATGCTCGACACTCCTCTCTACTGGCGCGTAAGAGCCATGGGCAACGGATATGTCGACGGAATCTCGGCCGTACGCTCGTTCACCGCCTCTCAGTTGCTCATAACCTCTCCCGCCGACAACGCAACAGGCGTTTCCGTGACTCCCAAAATCACCTGGAACGTTCCGGGACGCAACGTGACTGTCGAGATCAGCGCAAACAGCGATGACTTCAGCCGTCCGGCATACTCCGGCAAAGGTTCACGCGGAACCCACGTCGTCGCGGCCTATTCGCTCGTCGGCGGAATGAAGTATCACGCACGCCTCGCCCATGTCAAAGACGGAGTCGACCGCGTCACCCCGATCGTCACATTCACCACCGCGACCGTCAACCCGACAGTGCCGGAAGTCACATATCCCATCGATGGCAAGACCTTCTATGCCGACGAGACGATGACCGTCTCGAAAGTGTCGGGTGCCTCGAAAGTCAGATTCGAGATCGCCGCCTCGACCTCGTTCCCCTCCCGCTCTATCTTCACCCAGGAGTCGGGGCTCGGAACATGGAACACCCCAGAATTCTCTTCGCTCAAGGTCGCAAGCAAAGCACTCGAGGCTGGCAAGACCTACTATTTCAGAACCCGTGCCTCTTATTTCAATGAAGAGGGCGCGAGTGTCAACACCCCCTACTCTCCCGTCGTCGCGGCAGTTTATGGCGGCCCATCGGCCGGAATCGACGACATCACCGGCAACGGCGAACCCGCTATCGCCGACGGAATGCTCGATCTCGGCAACTCGACCGCCGACGTCGAGGTCTACACCGTCACCGGAGCATTGTCGATGCGCCAGACTGGCGTGACCGGCCAGGTCAACCTGACAACCCTCCCCACCGGAGCATACATCGTCAAGGTCTCGCTCGAAGACCGGAGCCTGACATTGAAATATGTGAAATAACTTTTCGCTTCATAACAACAGAAAACCGGAGACCGCCGACTCTCGGCTGCCTCCGGTTTTTCTTTTTTATGAAAATTCAATAGACTTTCTTCTCCCCGTCGATTATATAAACCTGACCCCTGACCGGATTCACCACCCGACGGCCGGCGAGATCATAGACCTCACCTTTGCCCTCCGGGAGATTATCAATCTCGACCACGTCGATGCCGGAGGTAGGGAATTCGCTCAGCTCAAGTTCTTCAAACCCGTTGAAATTTTTCCACACGGGGTGAGTTTTGTAAGCCTGGAGCGAACCTTTCGGAACATAGAGTTTCGCGTTATATGTGCTTCTGTCAAACGGCGATTCACATTCGGGCGGAACCAACGCCTTGCAATAGATCGATTCGATCGATTTCCAACCCACACAGCTTTGTCCGCCAAGGAAGCTCACTGTCGACGGAAAGATAAACTTTTTCAATCCGGAGCAATAATTGAATGCAGAGGCCTTGATCGAATCGAGCCCCTCGGGCAAATCGATATATTCCAGACTGGAGCAGCCGGAAAATGCCTTGTCGTTGATCTTTTTCACCTTCACGAGATTTCTGACCTCCTTAAGCTTCATGCATCCATACAGGAAACTCGCGGGAACCTCATGCATCTCCGACGAAAATGTGAATGTCTCCAAACCCTTGCAACCATAGAAATGCTGAGTGCCGATGAAGTTGTGACACGAATTTGGCAACGTCAGTTCTTTGAGTCCGTCGCAACCGGAGAACGCCCCCCCTCGACCGTGGTCAATCCCTCCTCGATAGTCAGAGATGTCAGTCGGTGGAGAAACATAAAAGCTCCGCGACCGATAGAACGCAACGACGACGGCAACACCAAATCGCCCGAAAGAGCCGAGTTCATGAACGCCCAACCACCTATGCGCTCAAGTTTGTCGGGGAAACGGTCTATTTTAATAGAACTATATGAAAATGCTTCATCATCTATTACTTTCAGCGTCGAAGGCAAATCGGCCGTTTTAAGTGACCCCATATGAAAAAAAGCCCGTTTGCCGATCTCTGTCACTCCTTCGGGCAACATGATGTGTCGCAACACTCCACCACCTCTATACTCATAGTGATCATCGTGAATAGGCCAATATTGGTTGTATTGCTGGAAAAATGCGTTATCGGGCAGTTTACCGCCCTCAAATTGCGCCGACTGGAGATTCAATGCCGTCAACTGACCGTAAAAATGACCGCGCCACATCACGTCGAGATCATCTTCGCCAAGCGGCCCTTTGACAATCAACGAGTCGAGGATTATCACTTTTGCCCCTAACTGCTTCCTCAATTCACCGGGCTGGGAAGTAACGTGTACTTCGTAATTGACATAGTCAGTTGCCGCAGGCTTGACCTGCCCACTTGCCGACATTACGCCGATCAACATAACAGCGGCCGAAAATAGCAGATAAGATGGGTGGAAATGTTTCATAAAAGAGAGATTTTAGTGAATAATTTTGGTTTATTGACGAAACGCGATTACATCAAGTGGCGCAATTTAATAAAATAATTTTAAATTGACATCATAATTATTAAATTATTTTAATAATCAGGTATATTATTTTGAATTGCAATCATCTCATGCATAAAACCGCATGAAAACGCGGATATCAAGATTAGTTAATTTAACATTCAAATGTTAAAGTTAGGCTCTTCACAAAAATTTGACTAAAAAATGTCTCACAGATTAAAAATTTTTGACTTAATTTGTCGCAGAAAGCCGCCGTTCGTACAGGCGATTTCGCGGACCGGTATCCCCGGGTCTGACCATGAATTGAGAATAGTGTAGATTAAAGATCAAGCCAACGTACTTACATTCGTCTAACAGACAGACATTTAGACTTTAAACGCCCGACATCGTGCCGGCGTGGTCGCTATGTCGTGGCCGACATGCGTCAATCAGAAATCCCACTTTTTTCAAATCATCCCGGGCAGACTCCACGTCAGCTTGCCTGAGACACCATGTTTCAACTACCGCAGACCTATTGACCCTGAGAGAACTGCACGAAACCAACGAGTAATAGAGATTATAAATATTAACTTAACATTAAAAAACTCCTTGCATGAAGAACATTTGTTTTCAAATGACACGGAAAGCGCTGATGGTTCTGGCACTAATGCTCAGCATCACATTTCCGGCTTTAGCGCAAACGATCACGGTCAACGGAACCGTTGTCGACTCAGAGGGTGAACCTCTGATGGGCGCGAGTGTCCTCGCTGAAGGAACAGCCGCCGGTGTCGCCACCGACCTCGACGGACAGTTCACAATCAACGTCGCCCCCAACGCCGTTCTGGTCGTTTCTTATGTCGGTTTCGACACCGAGCGCGTAAACGTCGATTCACGCACAAACATCACGGTCGTTCTCAAAGAGAACTCGGTAATGCTTCAGGAAGTCGTGGCAATCGGCTATGGCGTCGTGAAGAAGTCTGACGCAACCGGCTCGGTCGCTGTAATCAAGCCCGACGAACTCGAGGCCGGCATCGCCACCTCGACCCAGGATCTCCTTGTCGGAGCGAGTCCCGGTGTCGTCGTCACCACCGACGGCGGTAACCCGACAGGCGGTGCCACAATCAGGGTGCGCGGCGGCTCATCGCTCGGCAACATCACCTCAAACGACCCGTTGATCGTCATCGACGGCGTGCCCCAGACCAACCAGGGTGTCAGCGGAACAAGCATGAACGCCCTGACCATGATCAACCCTTCAAGCATCGAGTCAATGACAATTCTCAAAGATGCGTCGGCAACCGCGATCTATGGTTCCCGTGCCTCCAACGGTGTCATCATAATCACGACAAAGAAAGGCCAGAGCGGACGTCCGCAAGTCAACTTCTCGGCCAACTTCTCGGTCAACAACGCCCGCAAGACCCTCGACATGATGAACGGTCAGGAATTTGCATCGGTCGTACGAGAGAAACTCGGCGAGGCTACAGCCGCACAGCTCGGCTATGACGGCGTCATCTACGACACCGACTGGCAGAAAGAGGTGCTCCGCACATCGTTCTCCCACGACTACAACCTCAGCATCGGCGGCCAGGCAGGCGTAGTCCCCTACCGCTTCAACGCAAGCTACATCAACAACCAGGGTATTCTCCGCACATCTGACATGGAACGCGCCACCCTCGGTTTCAACCTCTCGCCGAAATTCTTCAACGGAAAACTCTCGGTCAACGCCAACGCCCAGGGCACTTATGTGCGCACCGGAAACGGTGACACCGGCGCGGTCGGCGGCGCAGTCTCCTTCGACCCGACAAAACCGGTCAAGAACAACATTCCGATTCAAGGCAACACAGGCCTCTATCTCTACAACGGATTCTACAACTACGCTCCCGGCGGATTCAACGACCGAAACTCGACCATCAACCCCGTGCAGGTTCTTGAAGATGTCAACAGCCGCAACGAGACATGGTCTTCGACAGGCAACCTGCAGCTCGACTACGCGCTCCACTTCCTGCCCGAACTCCACTTCAACCTCAACCTCGGTTATCAGGTGTCGGAAAACAACGCACGCAGCCTGACCGCGGCCAACTCGCTCCAGAACTGGCGCAACTCAGCCCTGTTGGCAAACAATGCCGCCGGTGCCGAGACCCTCTACCGCTGGCATGAGGTTCAGCGAAACACCCTGCTCGACTTCTATGCCAACTACCGCAAAGACTTCGAGGCGATCAAATCAAACCTCGATGTGATGGCCGGTTACTCATGGCAGCGTTTCAGCTATTTCGGCCACTCAAACACCTTTGTCAACTCGACAGGTTTCGTCGATGCCGCCGGAAACAACGCGATGAGCTACAACAACGGTGTCTATTACATGGACCACAACACAGTCAACTCGATCGGCCAGGCCGTCGGTAACGGAAAAGTATCGCAATGGGCCGCTCCCGTTCAGTTGATCTCGTTCTTCGGCCGCTTGAACTACACCTTCGACGACACCTATCTTCTGACTTTCACCCTTCGCGACGACGCCTCGTCACGCTTCTCGAAAGACAGCCGCTGGGGTCTCTTCCCCTCGCTCGCCCTCGGTTGGAAGATCATCAACATGGACTTCATGGAGAACGCACGCGACGTGATGAACGACTTCAAGCTCCGTCTCGGATGGGGTGAGACAGGTCAGCAGGAAATCGGAAGCTACTTCCCCTATCTGCCGATCTACACCATTTCGTCAAACAACAACTTCATGTATCCCGGATATCTCAATCCCGGCTGGATCAATCCTCTCTACCCGCAGCCCTACGACAACAAGATCACCTGGGAGACAACAACAACATGGAACGTCGGCTTTGACCTCGCCTTCCTCAACAACCGCATCACAGCCAACATCGACTGGTATCTCCGCGACACGCGCGACATGCTCGCACGCACTCCCGCACGCGGCCAGCAGACCTCTGACTACCTGACCACAAACATCGGCAAACTCCGAAACTACGGTATCGAGTTCAACATCGGCGCGAAACCGGTCGTCACGAAAGACCTCACATGGTCTACCGGATTCAACGTCGCCTGGAACCGCAACAAGATCGTCAGCCTCAACGACGGCAAACCGATGGAGGCTCGCGACGTGCCCGGAAAAATCGGAACCCACCTGCAGTGGTTCATGGAGGGAGAGCCCGCCTACACCTACCGCGTCTACCAGCAGGTCTACGACGCATCGGGCAACCCCGTCGAAGGCCAGTATGTCGACCAGAACGCCGACGGAAAGATCGACGACAACGACCTGATCAACTTCCACTCTCCCGAACCCAAGGTCACACTGTCGTGGAACAACACCGTCAACTACAAGAAATGGGACTTCGGCATCAACCTGCGCGCCAACATCGGCAACTATGTCTACAACGCGCCGCGCTACAACCGAACCAACCTGTCGACCGTCGACCAGTATGGTCTGAACAACCTGATGCGCGACGAATTCCTCTTCAGCCAGACCGACGGCAACCTCGTCTTGAGCGACTACTTCGTCGAGAACGCATCGTTCATTCGCTGCGACAACATCACTGTCGGATACACCTTTGACAACCTGCTCAACAACGCCCTGCGTCTGCGTCTGTTCGGCGCATGCCAGAACCCGTTTGTCATCACAAAATACAAAGGCATCGACCCCGAGGTTTTCGACGGCTGTGACAACAACGTCTATCCGCGACCCGTCACCTACACTATCGGTTTGATCGCCACATTCTAATGTTAACACCAAACAGAATTTTCGACATGAAACTAAAAAATATATTCCTTTCGGCCGGCGTGATCGCCGCCTCGATGACGATGGGATCGTGTGTGGGCGACCTCGACCTGCTCCCGACAAGCCCAAACGACATCACCCCGGGAACATTCCCGAGTGACCCGACCGCATACATGGAAAAGGTCATGGCCGACGTCTACATGCAGATCGGCACCTATGGCTACGGAACTGACGACAACGGTTCAAACATTCTCCAGTCGATGGACGGCGGTATGTCGACTTTCCAGCGCGCCGTGTTCAACCTCGAGGAGATTCCGACCGACGAGGCCAACTGGCTCCCCTCGGGCGACGCCATCGACTCAAACTGGCAGTATGGCATCGCCCCGGCCAACAACAATGTCGTCATGGGCTGCTACTCGCGAATGATGGTCATCGCCACCCTCTGCAACCAGTTCATGCAAACCGATTTCGGCATCACGACCGACGCCGAGCGCAAACTCTTCGATGAGTTCAGCCGCCAGGCCCGCATTCTCCGCGCAGGCATGTACTTCTATCTGATCGACTGCTACGGCAACGTGCCCTGGGCCGATGTCTCGGTCAAGATGGGTGAGGTCGCTCCACAGCTCAGCACCGACTTCAACGAAGGCCGACGCCTCGTTTTCGAAGCCGTCACCAAAGACCTTGAGGATGTCGTCGCCTGGTACAAGGCAAACGACCCCGCCAACAAACCGCCCTACGGCTACGTCGGTCTCGACGTCGCTGAGTCTCTCCTTGTCAAATTCTATCTCAACGCCGAGGTCTACACCGGCACCGCACGCTGGGCCGACTGCTTCAACCACGCCGAGGCTGTAATTGCCCGTCTTGGCAAAGGAGGTTTCAACAACACCGGCCTGTGCAACGCCTACCACCAGAACTTCGCCTACAACAACAAAGATTACGCGATCGGCGGTGCAGGCGGCAACAGCGAGATCATCTGGACTATACCTCAGCAGAACCCGACCCTCGACAAGAGCAACAGCGGTCTGAAGAGCTACGCCAACGGCGGTTTCATGTGCAACGCATGGATCGGCGACACCAACGACGAAAAAGATTCGTTCAAATGCAAGCAGGCTGATTACAACTCGGCCAACGGTTGGAAATGTATGTCGGCACGCCGCCAGTTTGTCGAGAAATTTGACTGGAACGCCGACTTCACCCAGTCGCCCGACGTCCGCACCAAAATGTGGAAGACTGCCGCCGATGGTTTCAGCATCGACAACCCCGACTGCACGGCAGCTTCTTGGGGCAAGAACGGATTCCTCGCTGTCAAATTCTCAAACTGGCACATCAACGACAACGGTGACATCGACCGCGCGCTCTCACCCGAGGCTGTCGATCCGCTCGGAATCGACTACGGCATGATCCGTCTGGCCGAGATCTACCTCTCGGCAGCCGAGGCTGCCCTCAACGGAGGTGGTGACCGCAGCAAGGCCCTGACCTATGTCAACTATATCCGCACCCGCGCCAAGATGCCGGCCTACACATCGATCTCGATGAGCGACCTGCGCGACGAGCGTCAGCGCGAGCTCTACACCGAGTGTGTGCGCCGCTCAGACCTCATCCGCTACGGACAGTGGATCTCGGGCTACACATGGAACTGGAAATACAAACAGCTCCATGGCACAGACTACCCCTCAAACTTCAACGTCTATCCGCTTCCGTCGACCGTCTGCGTGCGCAACGGATATACACAGAATCCCAACTATTAATCAGATCTGAACAATGAAAAAACTGTCTATATTCCTCGCATGTCTGGCCGCCATGATCGGCTTCACATCGTGTGAACAAGACCGCGATCCGGTTTTGCAGACGCCGACAAAGTTCGTGCTCAACACCCCCGCGTTCCAGAACCAATACTACATGCTGGCCCCGGGCAACACCTTTGAACTGACATGCTCGCAGCCCGACTACGGATACTCGGCTGTGACCCAATATTCGGCCGAAGTCTCGCTGACCGAAGATTTCGCGAAATACGAATCGCTGAAAACCGTCACCACGTCGGCACGCATGGTGCTCGACGACGACGATCTGGCGGTCGCCCTGTGCAAACTCCACGGGTTCGACAACGAGGAGACATATCAGGATCTCCCCGCCGGCAAGATCTATCTACGCGCCGTGGCCCAACTGTCGGGCGTCGACGGCTCGATGATCAAATCAAACCCCGTGGCCCTGAACTATGTGAAATTCTATTTCGCACTTCCCCAGGCCGGATACATCTACCTCGTCGGTTCGCCCGAAGGCTGGGCAGGTCCGGTAGAGGGCAATGCCGACCACTACGCCAAGTGGCGTCTGTTTGAGAAATCAGACGAGATCGGCAGCAAGGTCTACTACGGCACCTTTGAAATGCCGGCTACCCCGATGTTCCGTTTCTACACCGCGCTGACCGGTTGGGACCCCGACTCCTACGGATCTCAGGTCGATGACGCACCCGTCGATGTCGAGCTCGTGGCCGGAACAGCCGCAACCCCGGTTGTCAAAGGCAAGGGTAACTTCAACTTCCCCGGCATCACCGCGCCCTGCAAAATGGAACTCAAGGTAGACATGAGTGTGAAAAACAACTTCCTTCTCACCGTAACTGTAGTTGAATGATCATGAAAAAAATTATAGCACTATCAGCTCTGGCTCTATGCCTTGGATTCACGGCCTGCGACAACTATGACGAGCCCAATCCGCCGGCACAGTCAAATCCGCAGCTTCCGATATTCGAGACCGACGGTCTCAAATTCAACCCGTCGACAGCTCCCCTCGACCTTCAGACCCTCAACGCCGAGGGTCTGGACGGACTGCTGGGCGACTTCACGGTGACAAACCTGCCCGAAGGCTACACCGTCGAAATGGTAATGGATTTCTCGGCCGACAACAAGTTCACCGAAATCATTCCCCTCGAGACCGTGACAACCGAAGACAGCACTATCACAATCGTGCCCCAGGTGCTTTCTGACGCCTACCGCAAGGCTGTCACCAAAAACCCCTCCACAGCCAAGATCTACGGCCGTTTCGCCCCCTATGCCGTCAACGGAACCTCAAAGGTGCGCATCGGTGGTCCCGACCTCTTCTTCGGTCCGGTCGAGTACACCATAACCCCGATCAAACCGATCGAGATCGAGCAATCATACTCTCTTGTATACTCGACCGACGGAACGACATGGTCGACAGCCAACGCCATCGCGTTCACCCACGACCCGTCGACCGACGTCTACGACGATCCGAAGTTCTCCTTCATCTACAACTTCCCGGCCGAGCTGACCGCCGCAGGTCTCTTCTGGCGCGTCGTCCCCGAGTCGACAATGAAGAGCGGTGACTTCACCAACGGAACTTTCTTCGGAACAAGCGAGGAAGGCCAGTATGACGAAGAAGGCAAACTGGTGGAGAACAGCGCATTTGCAGGCGTCATCTTTAACGAAGGCCCGGTGATGTTCAACATCGACATCGAGGCACGCACCTACAGCTTCTTCGCTGCGTTTGAGTCGTTCTACACCCCCGGCGGTGCCAACGGTTGGAGCTTCCCGTCGCCGTCGCTATTCACGACCGACTACAAGAACTACTCCGGCTTCGTCCACCTCAACGGCGAGTTCAAGCTGAATCCTGAAGCAGGCTGGAACGGCAAGGACTTCGGTTGCCAGAAACAACCCGAGTTCACCGAAAAAGATGGAATCTATGCCGGTGAGGGCGTTGCCGACGGCGGCGAGAACATCAAGGTGCCGGCCGACGCACTCTACTTCATGACCCTTGATTATGCCACCCGCAAGTTCACCCTCAACTCAATCAAGGAACTTGGCATCATCGGCGGTTTCAACGGCTGGGGCAAGATCGAGCCTATGACACCCTCGGCCGACTTCACAACATGGACAATCACCCAGAAGATGTCGGCAGGCGACGAATGGAAATTCCGCGCCGACGAAAATTGGGACATCAACCTCGGAGGTAACCTCGACAATCTGACCGTAGGCGGTGACAACATCAAGTGTGCCGCTGCCGGAACCTACGAGATCACCCTCGACCTCACCACTTATCCCTACTCGGCTACTGTGGTGAAAAAATAAGGCACTATTCTCATGAGAACTTCGAGTTCTCGCTCCCGGGCCGTGCGTTTTATGACAGCACGGCCCTTTTTATTATAACATATCGATTTTGAAAACTTAAAAATAAATCTTAAATTTGCGAAAATGTTAATTACTCATCACTTTCTGACTCATGTTCAAAAACCAACCCGCAGGTCTCTATGTGCTTGCGCTCGCTAACACGGGCGAGCGATTCGGCTACTACACGATGCTCGCTATCTTTCTGTTTTTTCTACAAGCCAAATTCGGCCTTGATGCAACCTGGACCGGCCAGATCTTCTCGATCTTTCTCGCAATGGTCTACTTCATGCCGCTTGTAGGCGGTTGGCTCGCCGACAAATGGAGCTTCAACAAATGTGTCGTCAGCGGCCTGGCAATCATGTTCGTGGGCTACGCCCTGATGTCGGCCCCGACTCCGGTCAAATCCGACACCTCGATGATGATTCTCTTCGCCGCGCTGCTTCTGATAGCCGTCGGAACAGGCCTGTTCAAGGGCAACCTGCAGGTAATGGTAGGAGACCTGTACAACAACTCGCGCTACGGCGACCGCCGCGATGCGGCCTTCTCGCTCTTCTACATGGCGATCAACGTCGGCTCGATGTTCGCCCCGAGCGCGGCGATCGCACTGAAAAATCTCGCGCTGACCAAAGCCGGATTCATAACCTCAAACCCGATGCTCGCCACTGTCTCCAACTGGTGTCTCGACACCGATGGTTTCACCCGCATGGAAGTCGGCGGCGAGCAACTCAAGACGATGACCGAATTCGCCATTCAGAACGGCATGGCCGAAGGCGGTGATCTCTCATCGTTCCTGACAGCCTACATGACCGACTGCGCGGCGCAGTGTGGCTGGGCGGCCGACTCTATCATTCCGTTCGCCAACGACTACATCACGGCGTTCTCCACAGGCTGCACCTATGCTTTCGCTCTCGCCTGCGTATCGCTGATCGTCAGCTTCCTGATCTATTTCCTCGGACGTCGCACCTATGCCCACGTCATAACCGACAAAAAAGCCGGCAATGCGGCCAACGCCTCCAATGACAAGGTCCCCGAACTGACTCCGGCACAGACCCGACAGCGCGTCGTAGCCCTGCTGCTGGTGTTCGCTGTCGTGATTTTCTTCTGGATGGTGTTCCACCAGAACGGACAGACACTTACCGAATTTGCCAAGAGCTGCACCTCGACCGAAAGTTCAAGCTGGACACGACTCGGATTCAACCTCTGGGCACTTGTAGCCATAGCCGCAGGCGTCTACGCCCTCTTCTCGCTGATTCAGAGCACAACGGCAAAAGCACGCGCAGTCAGCGGCATCATTCTCACCGGCGTCATTGCCGTCGTGTGCTATCTCTATGACTCGACCCCTGCAACCGTAACCGACATCGACCCTGCGGTCTACCAGCAGTTCAACCCGTTTTATGTCGTAGCCCTCACCCCATTCTCCATGGCGTTGTTCTCATGGCTCGCCGCCAAAGGCAAAGAACCGTCGGCTCCGCGCAAGATCGGATATGGAATGGTCATGGCGGCCGCAGCCTACGGCATCATGGTTCTCGCATCGCTGAATCTCGTCGGCACAAACGGACAGGAATCGCCAAACTGGCTCATCTCGACCTACCTGCTGCTGACATTCGCCGAACTGTTGCTGTCGCCAATGGGAATCTCGTTTGTCAGCAAGGTTGCCCCGCCCAAACTCAAAGGCTCGATGATGGGCGGCTGGTTTGCCGCAACCGCTATCGGCAACTATCTTGTATCCATTCCGATGATTCTATGGGGCAAGATTCCCGTCGCAGCCATCTGGGCAATCCTGATCGCCATATGCCTTCTCTCCGCTCTCTTCATTTTCTCAATAATGAAAAAACTTGAAGCGGCAACAGCCGACACCGACGCGACTGTGTCTGTAGATGATGAACTTGAAACAGTGGAGGCCGACTCATGAAAACATCAAGACTTATAGCAGCCGCCCTTACCGTAGCGGCATCATTCGCTCTCAACGCCCAGTCGCTGATGACACCGTGGGCAGCCGACGTGACTCCCGAAAATGTGTGGAGCCAATATCCGCGCCCGATCATGGAACGCCCCGACTGGCTCAACCTCAACGGACAGTGGGACTACGCCATTCTGCCCAAAGGCGCGGCAACTCCAACCGGCTACGACGGCAAGATTCTCGTGCCTTTCGCTGTCGAATCGGCCCTCTCGGGTGTCGGAAAGACAGTCGGTGAGAACAACGAACTGTGGTACAGACGCTCGTTCAAGACACCCTCTTCATGGAAAGGCAAAGATGTTAAACTCAACTTCGGTGCCGTCGACTGGCGTGCCGACGTGTGGGTCAACGGTGTCAAGGTCGGATCTCACGAAGGCGGCTACTGCCCGTTCTCGTTCAACATCACCGGCGCACTGAAGCCTAAAGGCGAAAACGAGATCGTAGTCAGAGTGTTCGACCCTACCGACGCCGGATTTCAACCGCGCGGAAAACAGGTCGCGAACCCCCACGGAATCTGGTACACTCCGGTGACCGGAATCTGGCAGACTGTGTGGCTCGAACCGGTCTCACCGCGACACATCGAAAACCTGTGCATAACCCCCGATGTCGACCGCAACTCGCTGACAGTCGGAACTTCGGCTACCGGCGGATCGGTCGTCAAGGTCGACGTCTTTGACAACGGCAGGCTTGTGGCCTCATCATCGGCCCTCCAACCCTCTGCGGTCGAAATCGAGATGCCCGCCGATGTCAAGCTATGGTCACCGGCCGACCCCCACCTCTATGACCTCACAGTCACACTCTCTGAAAACGGTAAGACCCTCGACACAGTCAAAAGCTACGCCGCAATGAGAAAAATCGCCACGCGACGCGACTCGACCGGCGTGATGAGACTGACCCTCAACGACAAAGACATCTTCCAGTTCGGCCCGCTCGACCAAGGCTGGTGGCCCGACGGTCTATACACCGCCCCGAGCTACGAGGCAATGATCTACGATGTGGACAAAACCCGTGACCTCGGCTTCAACATGATTCGCAAACACATCAAGGTCGAGCCAGATCTGTGGTACACCTACTGCGACCGCGCCGGTGTGCTTGTGTGGCAAGACATGCCTAACGGCGACAAATCGCCCAACCGCTGGCAAAACCGAAACTACTTCAAAGGCGAGGAAAAAGGCCGTTCAGAAGAAAGTGACCGCCAACACCGCAAGGAACTCAAGGAAATGATCGACCACCTGCGCAGCTATCCCTGCATCGTCAGTTGGATTCCTTTCAATGAAAGCTGGGGACAATACAACACCGCCGAAATCGCCAAATGGGTAAAGGATTATGACCCGTCACGTCTGGTAAATCCGGCAAGCGGCGGCAATTTCTTCGATTGCGGCGACATTCTCGACGTCCACAACTACCCCGGTCCGAGAGCCTTCCTGATTAACAACGACAAAGCCAACGTAATCGGCGAATATGGCGGAATCGGCTATGCCATCGATGGTCATCTCTGGAAACCCGACCGAAACTGGGGATACGTTCAGTTCAAGTCGTCTGACGATGTGACAGACCAATATATAAAATATCTCGACGAACTGAGAAACCTCGCACGCATCTGCTACACCGGTGCCGTCTACACCCAGACAACCGATGTAGAGATCGAGGTCAACGGTCTGATCACCTACGACCGAAAGATCATGAAAGTCGACGAAGACCGAATCAGAAAAGCAAACGAGGCGATCATCAACGACTTTTCACAGAAATAAATACGGCCGGCCGCATTCACACGGCCGGCCTCCACAACACCATTCTTACTGACATCTGCTAACAAACCTATAAATCATTATTATGAATCGTTTTCTATCAACCCTGACGGCGTGTGTCGCAGGCGCACTGCTGATGACCGCCGAAAGACCGCTGCTCGTCGGACACCGAGGCAGCAACATCGGACTCGAGAACTCGGTCGAGTCTTTCACCGTGGGAGCAAAACGCGGCTATGAGTATCTTGAAACAGACTTCAAGGTCACTTCCGACAAAAAATTCGTCTGTACCCACGATGACAACACCACCCGTCTGGGCGGAACAAAGACAATCGCCTCAAGCACACTTGAGGCACTCCAGAGCGAGACGCTGACTCAGACACGCAGCGGTGTGAAATACACCGGACGCCTCTGCTCGGCCCAGGAATATCTCGACGTGTGCAAGCAATATGGCGTAAAACCACTGATCGAGCTGAAATGGGCCACCGGCGTCAACAACAACGACCAGTCAAACATTCCGCTGCTGATCAAACTCATCGAAGACAACGGTTTCCGCGACAAATGCATCATTCTGACCTCGATGAAACCCTGTCTCGAATACATTCACAAAAACTACCCCGACATCAAACTGCAGTTCCTCACCGGTGAATACTGGTCAAGCCACTTCGACTGGTGTGTCGCAAACAAAATCGATGTCGACATTCAGGCCGGATACTTCAACAAAGACGCCGTCAAGAGATATCACGACAACGGACTCGTCGTCAACGTCTGGACCGTGAACACCGATGCGGCCTACCGCACATATGCAGAAATGGGTTGCGACATGATCACAACCGACAATCTCGACCCGAACAATCTTCCCGAAATCACGATTCTGCCGGATCCCGAGCCCGACACCGACGAGCCGCAACCTGTAGACCTCGCCTTTGAACGGCTCTGGATTCTGAGCAACACCACCAACAACCACCCGGGCAACATCGACGGTTCGAACGCACAACAGGGAACTGCCGTCGACGGAACGTTCTATGTCAACAACTGCGTCGACAAAAAAATCTACATCTTCAACGAAACCGGACTCACCGGAGAGCTTGAAGGCGGTGCCGGCTGGGGTTGCGCACGCGACACCCACGGCAACATAGTCGTGCGTGACGACAAACTGACCGGAAACGAACACTCGTTCATCATCTATGCCCGCGGTGCCAAACCGGGCGACACTCCTGCGGCCCGCTTCACAGCGACTGTGCCGCTCGAAGGCCAGACCAACTTCATCAACGCCGACGGAAACCTGCTCGGCGCGGAAGGCGGACACATATATCTCTTCCCCAACAAAAAGACCGCAGTCAACATTCTGCCCGTCGCCGAGGGTAAACCCGCAACGGCCATTCAGTCTTACGGCATCACAATGACCGGATCGACTGCCGGATATGTCATTCCGTTCACCGGACGTCCGACACGCTGGCTCTATAACATCAGAGCGACCGGACTCGCCGAATACAACAATGGAAACTGCACCGACATCATAACCGGACGTGCCTCTACCACCGCACCCAACCGCAACTCGACCGGTGGCGGCGCATACTTCAGCCTAAAAGGCAACAAGATTCTGATACACAACTCGGGCGCGAACTACCTCGGAGGTTTCACTGTCAGAAACCACACCGCCGACAAAGTCATAACCTCGGTCGACCCGATCGGAACCCTCGGATATGTCTCAGGAGGCAACTACTCGACATTCAACTGGCTGATTCCCGAAAAAGTCAGCGACAGCGAGTGGCTCGTCTACCAATACTGCCCCGCAAACGGAATCGCATGCTACCGTCTCTACGACAAACTCTCCGGTGTCGAATCAGTAGCGACAGACAGCAGTGACGCTCCCGCTCAATATTTCAACCTTCAGGGCATCTGCGTCGAGAATCCCGGACCGGGTCTCTACATTGTCAAACGTGGCAACAAGGTGACCAAGGAAATCATCAGATAATAACAATCTGCCACAACAAATTCCGGTCGGGAGCAATGCCAGAATAAAATTTTGCATTGCTCCCGGCTTATTCGTATCTTTGCACTATATTTTGAATAAACAACTGATAGAGATGAAACAAATTCAAGTCAACATCAAAGACGTGGTCGGAAGCGTAAGCATGGCCGACATAAACAATCTCGCCGGAGAAGCAGCCGACGCAATTAACAAAGTAAACACCGGTTCAGGCGCCGGAAACGACTTTCTCGGTTGGGTAACACTTCCGACAGACACCAACGATGCCCTGCTGACCGACATCGAAGAGACTGCAGCACGTCTGCGCAACGACTGCGAGGCCGTCGTCGCTATCGGAATCGGCGGAAGCTACCTCGGTGCCAAAGCCGTGATCGAAGCTCTCTCTGACTCTTTTGCTCCCTATCACAAAATAAACGCAGGTGCCCCCGCCGTGCTGTTCGCAGGCCAGAACATCGGTGAAGACTACCTTTCTGAACTGATGGCCTATCTCAACGGCAAGAAATTCGGCATCATCGTAATCTCGAAATCGGGTACGACAACCGAACCCGCCATCGCGTTCCGCCTCCTCAAAGAAATGCTTGAAACCCAACTCGGCAAAGAAGAGGCCGCAAAACGCATCGTCGCCATAACCGACGCCAAGCGCGGCGCGCTACGTCAGCTCGCCAATGAAGAAGGCTACAAGACATTCGTCATCGAAGACAATGTCGGCGGTCGTTTCTCGGTGCTCACTCCTGTCGGACTCCTCCCCATTGCTGTCGCCGGTTTCGACATCAAGGCTCTGGTCGAGGGTGCCCGCAAAATGGAAAACGCCACCCGCGAGGCTGCCGAAGACAACATCGCGATGCGCTACGCAATGACACGCAACGCTCTCTACCGCGCAGGCAAGAAAATTGAAATCTTAGTTAACTATAATCCCAAACTCCACTATTTCGGAGAATGGTGGAAACAGCTCTACGGAGAATCTGAGGGAAAAGACCACAAAGGAATATTCCCCGCAGCTGTCGACAACTCCACCGACCTTCACTCAATGGGCCAATGGATTCAAGACGGCGAGCGCACTATCTTCGAAACTGTGATCTCGGTTGAGGCTCCACGCCACGAAGTTGTGATTCCGACCGACGGGGCCAACCTCGACGGCTTGAACTACATTGCCGGAAAACGAGTAGACCAGGTCAACAAAATGGCCGAACTCGGAACACGCATCGCCCACATCGACGGTGGTGTCCCCAACATTCAGATAACCGTTCCCGAACTTACCGAACTCTATCTCGGCGAGCTGATCTACTTCTTCGAGAAAGCTTGTGGAATCAGCGGATATATTCTCGATGTCAACCCGTTCAACCAACCCGGTGTGGAAGACTACAAGCGAAACATGTTCGCTCTGCTCGAGAAACCCGGATATGAAAAAGAAACAGCGGCCATCAAATCGAGACTCGCCTGAGAACATCTTTTGAAATAGAAAAATTTCATACCTGAAACTCGCTCCGGAGGCCACATCAACCGATGTGGCCTCCCCTTTTTATAATCTTCATGACGCTCGGCGTCGATAAAATTCGTATTTTTGCAAAAAATATTCTCGCTGAAAAATGATTGACAACACCACCTTCGGAACCCGCACTGCTCTCTTCCACACCTTTGGCTGCAAACTAAACTTTGCCGAGACATCGACTGTGGCCAGAATTTTCGCCTCCAAAGGAATCAGACGCGTGTCAACAGGCGAGACTCCAGACATTGTCGTGGTAAACACCTGCAGCGTGACTGAGCTGGCCGACAAGAAATGCCGGCAGACAATTCGCTCTTTCGTCAAACGTTATCCCGACGCGACCGTTATCGTCACCGGCTGCTATGCACAACTGAAACCGGCCGAGGTAAGCGGCATTCCTGGCGTTGCTATCGTAGCCGGAACAGACCATAAACTCGAAATCGCGACTTTTCTCGACCAATGGCTCGAAGAACGCAAGCCACAGACAGTCATCACTCCGACCGCCGATATCAGATCATTCTCACCCTCTTGCTCGCGCGGAGACCGCACCCGATATTTTCTCAAGGTTCAAGACGGCTGCGACTATTGGTGCACGTACTGCACTATTCCGATGGCCCGCGGGCGAAGCCGTTCGGGAACAATCGACCAAATGGTCGCCCAGGCACGCGAGGTAGCCGCAGAAGGGGGAAAAGAGATAGTCATAACCGGCGTGAACATCGGCGATTTCGGCAAAGGCACCGACCAATGTTTCTTCGACCTCATAAAGGCCCTCGACCGGGTTGATGGAATAGAAAGGTATCGCATCTCGTCGATCGAACCAAACCTTCTGACCGATGATATAATCGATTTCGTGGCTTCTTCACAGCGTTTCATGCCACACTTCCATGTGCCCCTGCAATCAGGCAGCGACACCGTTCTGAAACTGATGCACCGCCACTACGACACCGCCCTGTTCCGCCACAAAATGGAACGAATCCGTCAGGTGTTGCCCGACGCGTTCATCGGAGTAGATCTCATTGCAGGCGCACGCGGCGAAACCGCCGACGAGTTCCGACGTTCACGCGACTTCGTTGACTCGCTGCCAATCTCGAGACTCCACGTCTTCCCCTACTCAGAGCGGCCAAACACCCGTGCACTGTCGATCGAACACGTCGTCAGCCAAGAAGAAAAAAACCGCCGCACACACATCATGCTCGCCCTCTCAGAGCGAAAACTCGACGAATTCTCGCGCCGCTTCATCGGGACCTCACGCCCGGTCTTGCTTGAACACCCCAACTCGGCCCACCCCATGACAGGCTTCACCGACAACTACCTCAAAGTCACTGTCGACGCGCCTGCCGACCTCGACAACCATGTTGTCAATGTAAAACTTACAGCCCTCGACGGCGAGACAATCAACGGAGAACTGCTATGACCCGACTGCTACACGGCCTGCTGCTCTTCATGCTGCACATCATCTCAAGGCTGCCGTTCACGATTCTATACCTGTTGGCCGACGTGATCGGATTCCTGCTGTGTCATGTCGTGAGATACCGCCGGCATCTGGTAGAAAAAAACATTGCCCGATCATTCCCCGAAATGACTCCGGCCCGGCGGTCACAGATAGTCAGACAATTCTACCGCAATTTTGCCGACAACATAGTCGAGACAATCAAACTGCTCCACATCTCCGACAGTGAGATCAGCCGTCGAATGGAATTTGTCAACGTCGAACACATAGACCGCCTGCTTGCCGGCCAACGTTCAATTGTCGCCTATTTCTCCCACTGCGGAAACTGGGAATGGGCCCCGTCGGTGACACTTCACACCCGCCGGCGTCCGGGCGATGGTGTCGAGTTCTGTCAGGTCTACCGCCCGTTGCGAAACCAATGGTTCGACTCAATGATGCTCAAGATCAGAAGCCGGTTCGGCTCGCTGTCGTTCAAAAAGACATCGGTTCTGCGCGATCTGCTGAAACTCAGACGCGACGGCATCACCTCCATAACAGGCTTCATGAGCGACCAGAAACCAAGTCATGGCGACCCGATTCACGTGATCAGTTTCCTCAACCGTCCGACAGCCGTGATCACCGGGACTGCCACTCTCGCCAACCGGTTGGCAATGGCAGCCGTCTACTGGGACATGGAAAAAATATCGCGCGGACACTACCGAATAACAGTCCGGCCCATGACCGACGACGCCTCAACCTGTGATCCACTCGACCTGACCGACCGCTATTTCAAGATGCTCGAGCAGACAATTCGCCGCGATCCCGCCATCTGGCTTTGGACACACAACCGTTGGAAACACAAAGTCTCTTTTGAAGATAACAAGAAATGAAACCTGTAGCTGTAATCATACTCAACTGGAACGGTGTCGCCCTGCTTGAGAAATATCTCCCCGACGTGATTGCCAACACCGATCTGTCAATTGCCGACATAATCGTAGCCGACAACGGATCGACCGACAGTTCGGTAGAGTTCCTGAAATCAAGATTTCCTCAGGTGGGAATACTCCCGTTCGATTCAAACCACGGCTTTGCCGGAGGCTACAACCTCGCCTTGGCCGAGACCGGCTACCGCTACACTGTGCTGCTCAACTCCGACGTCTCGCCAATGAAAGGATGGTTGAATCCGCTTTATGATTTCATGGAGGAGAATGGCAACGTGGCGGCCGTACAACCTAAGATACGCTCACTACGCAACCGACAACAGTTTGAACATGCCGGTGCCTCAGGCGGTTTCATCGACATCAACGGCTACCCCTATTGCCGTGGCCGCGTTTTCACAACAGTCGAGACCGACAACGGGCAATACGATGACACAGCCGACATTTTCTGGGCCTCGGGTGCCGCACTGATGGTCAGAACCGACCTTTACAAAAAAGCCGGTGGTCTCGACGAAGATTTCTTCGCCCACATGGAGGAGATCGATCTCTGTTGGCGGCTGCAGCTCATGGGATACCGCATCTGTGTGGTTCCGAAATCAGTAGTGATGCACCTTGGTGGCGCGAGTCTCGACTACTCCGACCCGCGCAAAACCTATCTCAACTTCCGCAACAACCTCCTGATGCTGCACAAAAATCTGCCCGACACCACTCGTTGCCGGAAACTGCTGGTGAGACGTCTGCTCGACACTATCGCCTGGATAAAATATGTCGTCACTCTCGATTTCGCCGACGCATCGGCTATCTGGCGTGCCCACCGCGACTTTGCAAAAATGAGCAAAAAGTACACCTCACACCCCTCGGTCGACCTGCTCGCCAAGATGCCCGACCGACGCAACATTCTCATCGACTACTACGTCAGAGGTAAGAAAACCTACCGGTAATCATTCTTGGTCATCGGTTGCCAAACGTAAACCTCAATCCGACATTCAGGTTAAAATTCAGTGGCTTGTCACTGTAAATCGTCTCGATTCCAGAACCGTTGTCAAAATAATAGCTCACGCCAGGCTCGGCAAATATGCTTGCGACATCGGCGACATTGAACTGCAGTCCGACAGACGCATTGACCGACCATTGCAACGGCTTGACAGTCACGGTCTCAGATTCAGACCTGCTCTGTCGGCTTCCGTAGACATAGTCCCTGACAATTTTTCCCGACACAGACTTTTCAGCAAGCACTCCGGCGACTCCATAGAGATCGAGACGTTTCCACGACAGAGCCTTGTAACTCACTTTCACCGGAACACCGAGATAGTGCAGCTTCTGCTGCCCGGTGTAATAATTCTCGTCGCTACCCTCCCTGATGTCTGAAGTCAGCATCGTGTATGTCACACCGGTCGAAACCGTCACACGATCGTTCAACCTCCACCCGAACTCGACACCCGATCTGACGGGAAGCCTGTGTTTTATCTCTCTTTCTATCGGCATACCCTGATTAGACATGATCAGTCCCAGCATCGGACTGTCATACCACCCGACATCGTTGCTGCCCGCAACCACTCCATTGCTTTGCATCGCCAAACTGCGGTCACTGACGTTTGAATTCAGTCCGCCCGATGTGAACAGCGCGACTGAAAAACGGCTGTAGTCTTTCTTCAGCCGTGAGATCGACGGCACTACGACATTTTTTTCCTCACTGTTCTGCGACCCGACCACAACGGTCGGCCTTACATCATTCCCACTCTTTTCGATAACAGCATCGGGAGTGACACTGTCAGGCGACAAAGCCTCATCGGTCGACGACTTTCTTTCAACAGTTCCAAACTCAACAGGCCCGGGTTGTCTGACGGCCGTTGAAACGATGTTGATATTTTTGTCTGCGATGTCAGAAACCATACGTTCCGCCACTGTCTTCGATTCGTCATCAGCCGGATTCTGTTCTTCAACCACAATTTGTGCCGTAATCTCGACAGGCTGAGATAAATCGTGCTTCTCAATTGTCATCAGAAACCAAAGACCGAAGACAACGGCTATCATCGCCGCAACCGATGCGATCAGCCTGAGATGCGGAAAATGCTTCCTGCCCACTGCCTGACGCGCCTCTATTTCCCCCCACAGTCCGGCGGGCTCATCTATCTCGTAATCTGACATCCGGTCATGTATGTCGTGAAGCCAACGGTCTTTCATATTGTTTCGATTGTTTCCGGTTCTGATTGATATTGTCTTATTTTACTCGCCAACATCGCCTTCGCGCGATGAAGCTGAGACGCCGAGGTGCTTTCCTTGATGTTCAGCATCGCAGCAATCTCCCTGTGACTTTTACCCTCAATTACATAAAGGTTGAAAATCGTCCGATAACCGTCGGGCAACTCCCTGATGAGCCTGAAAAGCACTTCCGACGGCACTCCGGCGGTCTCAGGTTCACAATCTCCTATATCGGCACACTCATCAGTCAACGGCATGAACACGATACGCCCGCTCTGTTTGAGATGATCCATAGCCCGGTTGACGACAATGCGCCCAAGCCATGCCCTCAGCGATCCTTCGCCACGGTAATCAAACGATTTGAGAGAAGAAAAAATCCTTATGAAACTTTCTTGCAGAACATCTTTTATATCTTCCTGATTGACGACATAACGGGCACACACAGCCGTCAGATAACGAATGTGGTGCCCGTAAATCGCCTTTTGTGCGTCACGATCGCCGTCTGAGGCCCTGCGCACAAGCAGATATTCACCATTTTTGATGTCTGCGTCCGGCATGACGGAGGTCGTTTACTTCACGTTTCGGCCTCGCATCGACTCGATCGCCGCGGCATCGAGTTTCGGTACATCATTATAAATGCGCCGTCCGAGTTCAAACTCTGTCGTGCGGTTACCCCTGAACGAATTCCAGTGCAGACGAACCTTCTTTGACTCCTGACAGCAGTCCATAGCCTCATAGAAAGGCGTGACATTGAACGCGATCATTGCATCGCCGAGAACTCCGTTGAGATCACCGTTTGCATCGTGGTGAAGATAGAGGTCTGCAAGCTGCTTCTCATTGTTCCATTCGGCCACAAGATTCAGAAGGTGGGGAGTTGTCGGATTATCCCAACGTGTGCGCACCCTAAGAGTCAGATAGCCGTCTTCAGCAACCGTCACCCAGTCGGCGACGATCTCGATCGGATCATCGCCATATGACACCTCGGGATTGGCGTTCCAGATCACTTCTTTGGTGCGTATGCTGTCGATCCAGTTGATCTTTACATCACGAAACGGCTTGTTCAGGTCGGCACCGTCTTCCTCAGTGAAATTCACGAGTGCCCTTACCTCTTTCTTGCCATAGGGCGACTGAGGCATGTTGTTGGCACGGAGCGTGGTCTTTTCGTCGAGAATCATCGTGAACGACCCGTCAGTCGCTGGGCGTACGGTCACGACAGCACTCGGGCGAAGCAGGTCACTTTTGTCATCATTGTCATCGAGACATGATTGGAACAGCGTTGAAATCGACATCAGGCCGATGACGGCGGGTAGAAACAGTCTTTTTTTCATAATCATTTTTTCAAGTTGGTTTATCTTTTATTCCACTAAACCGACAGTTTCCCGAAATCTTGCATCAATAAATAAAAAAAACACATGATGCACCATGCGTAAACAAGATGCATCATGTTATTTTATGGGCAATTGATCACTTAATCGCCAAAGAGACAATCGATTTCGCAGGCATCGTCAGACGAAGCACGTTCTTCTCGATTTTTGCTTTGTCAAACACCTTCACACCGACCTTGTCGGGATCGCCGAAGTCATTGTAGTCGCCGATCTTCGCCGATGTCAGAATCTCACCCGTCACGGCAGGCTTGCCGGTCAGACCGAGACGGTCGAGCGGAATCTCGATCTCACACGGCTCGGTGAGATCGATGTTTGTCAGAGAAATGGTCACCACACCATTCTTTTCCGATGCCGTCGCACTGATCGTCGGCACCTCGCGGCCCTGGCGCACCTTACGCACCGGGGTGTTGAGAGTCAGCGGAATCAGATTGGCATCCTGATGCAGAACATACATCTTGAAAACGTAGTAGGTCGGCGTCAGAACCATTTTATCGCCTTTAGTCAGGACCATTGACTGCAACACGTTGGCAATCTGGGCGATATTGGTCATCTTCACGCGGTCGGTAAATTTGTGGAACGTGTTCAGCGACAGAGCGGCCACCATTGCGTCGCGCATCGTGTTCTGCTGATAGAGGTGTCCCTTGATTGTTCCTGGTTCCTCGTCCCACCATGTGCCCCACTCATCGACCAGAAGGGCAACCTTTTTCTCCTTGTCATAACGGTCCATGATGTCACAGTGGCGACGCACGACATCACCGATCTCCAGACATTTGCCGAGAGTCCAGTAGTAATCCTCGTCGCTGAACTGTGTGGCCGACGTCTTGCTTCCGCTCCAGCCAACTACCGTATAATAATGCAGTGAGAGTCCGTTCATGAACCGTTTCGCATTTTTCATCATGACCTCGGTCCAGTTATAATCATAGTCGCTCGCCCCCGACGCTATCTTGAAAAGCTTGTTGCCGTTGAAATTGCGGCAATAGGTCTGATAGCGGCGATAGACATTGGCGTAGTACTCGGGAGTGAAGTTACCGCCGCAACCCCAGCTCTCGTTGCCGACTCCGAGATATTTCAGATGCCACGGTTTCTCGCGGCCGTTCTCTTTTCTCAACTGTGCCATCGGACCATCTTCGGCCGTGATATACTCTACCCATTTCGCAAGTTCCTCTACCGAACCGCTTCCCACATTACCACTCAGATAAGGCTCCGCGCCGAGCAACTCACACAGGTTGAAGAACTCATGGGTGCCAAACGAGTTGTCCTCCACTGTGCCCCCCCAGTTGTTGTTGACCATGCGCGGACGGTTCTCCTTCGGACCGATGCCGTCAAGCCAGTGATACTCATCGGCGAAGCAACCGCCAGGCCAGCGGAGAACAGGAACCTTAAGCTCGCGCAGTGCTTCAAGAACATCGTTGCGGTAACCGTCGGTATTGGCGATCGGTGAATCTTTCCCGACCCACAGGCCACCGTAGATGCAGGTGCCCAGATGCTCGGCAAACTGACCGTAGATCTCCTTGCTGATTACCTCGGGCTTTTCGGCCGGATTGAGATTGACTGTCACTTTTGGCCCCGCTGCCTGTGCCGACACCCCGAGCATGATAGCCAATGTGCCGGCTGAAAACATCTTTTTAATCATCATTTCTTGAATTTATAGATTGCAAATGTCTTCGGGGCGATCGTTGTCGTCCACGAGTCGCGGCTGTCGACTGTGAAAGTCGATGTCACCGGAACGATGTTGTCGGGATGCTCTATAGTGTTCTCAAGGTTGAGATCGGCCGAACTGAGCGTGGTGACACTGCCCGACGTGATCGACTCTTTCTTTTTAAGTCCGGCAAACTTTATGTCAAGCTCCTGCGGCTCGTCAGACGTGTTGGCCACCTTGACGATATACTCGCCTGTGGTCTTGTCGACGACCGCACTCGCAAACAGGCCGTTCTGACCTTCAGCTCCCGTGACAGGTTTCTTGTCGAGCGTCAGAGGCAAAACGTTCGTGCCCTTGTTGAGACTGTAGAGCTGCTGAACATAGTAGCTCGCCGTCTTGACCGTGTTCAGATTGTCAAACCAGATCATGTCGGGACGCCACTGCCAACCTTCGACATGGGCCAGAAGCGGTGCGTAGGTAGCCATTTCGACAACGTCGGCATTGCGTTCGAGTCCGGTCATGAATGCAGCCTCGAGCAACGCGGCGTTGAAGTGGTTGTATTTCTTGCCTTTACCGTGGCAGGCATATTCGCCGGCGAACACTTTCGGTCCCTTGCGGTCATAATTGTCATAACGGGCACCCTGCGACAGGAACCAACTCTCGGGACGATAGAAATGCTCATCGACAAGATCAACCTTCAGATTGGTCATCTCTGGCCAAAGATAGTCAAATTTCTTCCCTTCTGAATCAGGACCCGACGAACCGATGATCTTGATCTCCGGATAAGCTTTTCTTATCGCGGCCATGAACGGTTTCAACCGCTCTACATACTCCGGACCCCACTGCTCGTTGCCGATTCCGATAAACTTAAGGTTGAACGATGCGGGATGCCCCATGTCAGCTCTCAGACGACCCCAGGTCGTGGTCGTGTCTCCGTTGGCAAACTCGATCAGGTCAAGAGCGTCCTGAATGTAGCAGTCGAGCGAATCGACAGCTACATGGGCGTGCATGTCATTGTTCTGATACTGACACGACAGGCCTACATTCAAAATCGGCAGAGGCTCTGAGCCGATCTCCTCCGAAAGCTGGAAAAACTCAAAGAATCCAAGTCCGTAGCTCTGATAGTAGTCGGGATAAAACCGGTGGGCGAACGTGTAGTGCCAGCGGTTCTCGTTCAACGGTCGGTTCTCGACCTGACCGACACTGTTCTTCCACTGATAGCGGGTCTCGAGATCAGTTCCCTCGACAATACAACCGCCCGGAAAACGGAACACCCCCGGCTTCAACTCGGCAAGAGCGGTGGCGATATCCTTGCGCATGCCGTTCTGGTGACCCTTCCACGTGTCGACCGGAAACAACGAGACATGCTCGAGGTCGACCGTGACATCGGGAGTCGTCAGGAAAATGCGGAGTCGCGCCTTCGGGTCGGTCACCTTCGGCGTAAGCGTCACCTCATATTTTTTCCATTCCTTGGAGTCTATCGTGAGATTCTTCTTCTCAAATGCCTGATTCTCACCGTTGCTCGCCGGATCGATCAGCTCTATTCTGATCTTCCCCTCGCCACCCTCGGGTGTACGTGCCCAGACCGAGAAACGATATTCCTCGCCCGCTTTCACTCCGACACCGAAAAATCCCTCGTTCTCGATCCCCGTGTGCTTGTGGCGGTGACCCGGCGAAGCGAGTCTGACATAGTGGGGATTACGCTCAAACGGGCCGTCATCTTTCAACGTCACGTTGCCGAACTGACGCCACCCCATCATATTCTGAGGAAACTCAAACGAACGGTTCTTGACCATCTCGGCATACAGTCCGCCGTCAGCCGCATAGTTGATATCTTCAAAAAACAGTCCATACATCGTGGGCTGAATCTCAGCTCCGGGCTTGTTGGTCTGAACGACAAGCTCATTTGTCGCTCCCCAGAGCATCGTGCTCACCCCGAGGGCGACCGATGCCAGAATAGGTTTCTTTATATTCATTCTGCTTTAGGTAGTATTATGGTTGGTTTTTATGATTATTTTCCATTTATTCAGTTGAACTCATATTTCGTCACTGTTCCCTTGCCGTCACATTCCGGGCACGTTCCTGTATAGACATAATTTCCGTTTTCATCTACAAAATCAACTTCTTTTAGCCCTGCACATGTCGTGCATGTGACTGTTTTTATCGAGGTATGCCTGATGACATCGTCTGAATTACGTAAAATTCCCTTAACTGCTTTTCCGGCTGATTTATTGGTGACAACCTTCTGAAGTGCTCGAGCCGCTTTTGCTCCACCACCGCCACACGAATAAAGAGCAACGACAAGTGTCAACAACGTCGATAACAACACTAATTTCCTTTTCATGATATATCAATTTTTATTTTTCCAATGATAACTTTTGGTCTGAATGCAAAGTTAGGATTTATTTCCGTTTTAAACAACTTCTATCTGACTTCAAGGCATTGTTTTCTTTGATTTATGTGATTTAAAAAAAAAGTACTAAATTTGCAGCTTGATTAAAAACAATCTGTCAAGTGGAAACGAAATACATTTTTGTCACCGGCGGCGTGGTTTCTTCTCTTGGAAAAGGAATCATTTCGTCTTCTCTCGCATGCCTGCTAAAGGCACGCGGATACCGTGTTACGATCCAGAAATTTGACCCATACATAAACATCGACCCCGGCACGCTGAACCCTTATGAACATGGCGAATGCTACGTAACTGTCGACGGCCATGAGGCCGACCTCGATCTCGGTCACTACGAACGATTCACCGACATTCAGACCACTCGCGCAAACAACATAACCACCGGCCGAATCTACCAGAACGTCATCAACAAGGAACGACACGGAGACTACCTCGGAAAAACAGTGCAGATCGTTCCCCACATAACCGACGAGATCAAACGAAACGTCAAACTGCTCGGAAACACCGGCAATTTCGACTTCGTCATCACCGAGATCGGCGGAACAGTCGGCGACATAGAGTCGCTGCCGTTCATCGAGAGCGTCCGACAACTGAAATGGGAACTCGAAAACGACTGTGTGTTTATCCACCTGACCTACGTCCCCTACATCAGAGCCGCCAAGGAACTGAAGACAAAACCCACACAACACTCTGTCAAAGCCCTTCAGGAAGCTGGTGTTCAGCCCGACGTGCTCGTTCTCAGAACCGAAAAAGAGATCCCGGCCGAGATGAGACGCAAAATAGCCCTGTTCTGCAACGTCGCCCCCGACGCCGTTATCCAATCGGTCGACGCTCCGTCAATCTACGAAGTCCCGGTCATGATGCACCGTCAGCACCTCGACGAACTCGTTCTCAAAAAAGCAGGCATTAAGATCGAAGGTGAACCACACATGACCCCGTGGCTGAACTTCCTCGACAAAATGGATAAAGCTGAACAAACGGTGACAATCGGGCTCGTCGGTAAATATGTCGAGCTTCAAGACGCCTACAAATCAATCGACGAATCTCTCTTCCAGGCTGCCACCTACAACAACAACCGGCTGAAAATAAAATACATCCACTCCGAGAAAGTGACCCCCGAAACAGTCGGAGACATGCTCTCGGACCTCGACGGAGTCATCGTGGCTCCCGGATTCGGACAACGGGGAATCGAAGGAAAATTCGTCGCCCTGAAATGGTGCCGCGAACACGACATTCCGACCTTCGGAATCTGCCTCGGAATGCAATGCATGGTAATCGAATTCGCCCGTGACGTCCTTGGCCTCCACGACGCCAACTCAACCGAGATGAACCCCTCCACACCCCACAATGTGATCGACCTGATGGAGGAGCAGAAAACAATCTCGAACCTCGGCGGGACAATGAGACTTGGAGCATATGACTGCGCCCTGACACCGGGCTCGAAAGCCGCCACTGCCTACGGTAAGACTCTCGTCAGCGAACGCCACCGTCACCGCTTCGAATTCAACAGCGAATACCGCTCCCGGTTCGAAGAAGCCGGCATGAAATGCGTCGGCGAGAATCCCGCGACTCATCTGGTCGAAGTCGTCGAGATTCCATCCCTGCGATGGTTCATCGGAACTCAGTATCACCCCGAGTACTCATCGACCGTCCTCAGTCCCAACCCGATTTTCCTCAGTTTCATAGCTGCCGCTATTGAATACCGCGACCACCGGAAACAATCAGACAACATCTAAAACGAATAACTAATATCAGATTTTTAAATGGATAAGAACACTCTACGCGGCCTGTTGATGATGATGGCCGTCATCTTCCTGTTCATGTGGCTGCAACGACCCTCTCAACAAGAGATCGAAGCACGCAAAGCCGAACAGGAGCAGATGGAACGCCAGGCACGGCTCGACGCAGAGCGTGCCGCTAACCAAGCTAACGTGATCGACACATTCTCGCTTGCCGAAGCCAACGCAATAGCTCCGACCCTGCGGCAGGCTGGCATAGCCGACTCTACCGGAACAATCATATACCGGTCTGCCGGTGTTGACCTCGCTGTCTCCGGCGACGCCGTCACAGGCACAGTAAACGCCGCCGACACTACTGTAAACCTGTCGACAGTCACATCTAACGATTTCAGCAACCTCACCGTCTCTCAAGCTAAAGCAGCCGTAGCAAATCTCCGCGACGCACTCGACAAAGCGGCCAGATACAGCGGTTTCGCACGTTACCTCTCCGGCGACGACGAAATCGTCACTCTCGAGAACGAACTCGTCAAACTCGAATTTTCGACAAAAGGCGGACGACTCGCCAAGGCAACACTGAAAGACTACGACACATACCTCAACGGCGACACCGCAAATGTGGTTCTTTTCTCGCCTGAGACTTCGGCTTCGAGCTTCACTTTCACTTCTGCATCGCAACAGAGATTCGACACCGACCAGTTCTACTTCTCTCCAATCTGTGAAGGCGACTCTTCACTACTGATGAACCTCGACCTCGGCAAAGGTGCGCAGTGGGGTCTGCGCTACACTCTCAAACCCGACAGCTATATCGTCTCAATGGAGGTGGTCCAGAAAAACATGCAGCAGATCATTCCGCAGAGCGTGGCAACGATCGACTTCAATTTCAGCCAGCAAATGGCACGCAACGAGGAAGGCCGAACTTTCGAGGAACGTAACAGCGCCCTGACATACAAGTTCGCCGGCGACTCGCCCGACGAGATTGACTCCCACAAAGACGACACCGAGACACTAAACCAACATGTCAAATGGATCGCCTTCAAAAACCAGTTCTTCTCTACCGTCTTCATTCCCCGCACATCTTTCGCTTCGGCCGAAGTAAGCCAGACTGTCATAAAAGACAATCCCGCCTTCCTTAAAGACATGTCCGCCAGAACTGTCCTCGACTACTCATCTGCTGATGAAGTGCCCGTGACGATCGACATCTTCGTCGGACCCAACCTCTATCCGTTGCTCGCAAGCCTCGATGACAAGGTCCAGACCGACGAAGACCTCGACCTGACCCGCCTCATTCCGCTCGGCTGGTCTCTCTTCCGCTGGATCAACACCCTGATAATAATACCCGTCTTCACCTTCCTGAGCCAGTTCATCAGCAACTACGGCATCATTATCCTGATTCTGACAATCTTCATCAAACTGATTCTCTTCCCGCTCACCTACAAAAGCCTCAAGTCTCAGGCCAAGATGCGCCTCCTCGCTCCCGACATCAAGGAGATCAATGAAAAATATCCCGGAACCGAGAACGCGATGAAGCGTAACCAGCTCACAATGGAACTTTACAGCCGCGCCGGAGCAAACCCGATGTCTGGTTGCGTGCCGATGCTGCTTCAGATGCCGATCCTTGTCGCGATGTTCTGGTTCTTCCCCTCTTGCATCGAACTCCGCGGCGAATCATTCCTTTGGGCGAAAAACCTCGCTGCTCCCGACGTGATCTTCACCCTGCCGTTCACAATTCCCTGGTACGGTAACCACGTTTCCCTGTTCTGCCTCCTAATGACGGCCGTAAACATAATCTACACCCGCACCAACATGCAGACCCAGGCAAGCACCGAGCAAATGGCAATGATGAAATGGATGATGTACCTGATGCCCGTCATGTTCCTCTTCTTCTTCAACGACTACGCATCGGGCCTAAGCTACTACTACTTCCTGTCGCTTCTGATAACTATCGTCCTGACATACATCTTCCGCCACACGGTCGACGAAGAGAAACTCCGTCAGAAAATGAAGGAAAACTCCAAGAAACCGCGCAAGAAAAACGGTTGGCTCGCACGTCTCGAAGAAGCGCAACGCAAGCAGCTCGCCGCAGCACGCGCCGAACAACAGAAGAAAAAGAAGTGATGACCGACGATCAGATCTACTACGACGCTGTCGACCTGCTGAAGCAACTGATAGCTGTCCCCTCAATCAGCCGCGACGAAAAAGTCGCGGCTGATTGCGTCGAAGACTTCGCCCGCCACATGATGCCAGGACAAACCCGACGCATAAACAACAATATCATGGTAACCGCTCCGCTGTTTGACCCCGCCAGGCCCACACTGCTGCTCAACTCCCACATCGACACAGTGAAACCGGCCCTGAACTGGTCGCGTGACCCGTTTGAACCCTCTGTCGACGAACTCTCACAAAAACTCTACGGACTCGGCAGCAACGACGCCGGCGCATCGCTCGTGTCTCTCATGGCCGCTTTCCGTGCCATAGCCCCGGTTCAACGATCCTATAATCTCATCTTCGTGGCATCGGCCGAAGAAGAGGTCAGCGGAAAAAACGGTCTCTCGGCTGTCCTCCCCTTCCTCCCTGAGATAAAAGTCGCGATTGTAGGCGAACCGACCGCAATGCGACCTGCAATTGCCGAAAAAGGGCTTATGGTGCTCGACGGAGTCTCAACAGGCATTTCCGGACACGCTGCCCGAAACGAAGGTGTCAATGCGCTCTACAAAGCCGTCGAAGCAATTGACAGGCTACGTAAACTTGAGATTCAACCGGTCTCGAAAACACTCGGGCAGGTCAAGATCAGCGTCACACAGATTGAAGCCGGCAAACAACACAACGTCATCCCCGACCATTGTTCTTTTGTTGTCGACGTCAGAACCACCGACACCAACTCCAACCTCGAGACGCTCGAAATCATCCGGCGCGAGGTTGGCGACCTTGCAACACTGACCCCACGCTCGACAAGACTCAACCCCTCCTCAATAGATCCGGCACACCCGATCGTGACCCGTCTCGCAATGCTCGGCCTCGAACCATTCGGCTCCCCCACCCTCAGCGACCAGGCCCTGATGCCATGGCCCTCAGTCAAAGTTGGCCCCGGCGACTCAGCCCGTTCCCACACTGCCGACGAATTCATATACCTGAACGAAATACGCGAGGCAATCGAGATCTACACAAAAATCCTCCACAACCTCGACATTTAACCGGTCGTCCGCAAAGGACGCCGGTTGAACCTGACGCCACACCCGATATCCCCTTCTGCACACCTCGGTCCTCCGATCACGCCGAGGGCCACACACGACAGTGTACGCTACCGCATCTATCCCTGACCTCATGCCCCGGTCGTCCGATCACGCCGAGGGCCACACACGACGGTGTACGCTACCGCATCTATCCCTGACCTCACACCCCGGTCCTCCGAGCACACCGAGGGCCACACACGACAGTGTACGCTACCGCATCTATCCCTGACCTCATGTCCCGGTCGTCCGAGCAGGACGAGGGCCACACACGACGGTGTACGCTACCGCATCTATCCCTGACCTCATGCCCCGGTCGTCCGATTAGGACGACGATTCCACAGTAACCGGGTACGCCGTAGGCGTGCCCGGAATGACATCGACCAAAAAAGTGGCGTCCGCCCAAGGACGCCGGTTGAACCTGACGCCACACCCGACATCCCCTTCTGAACACCCCGGTCGTCCGAGCAGGACGACGATTACACAGTAACCGGGCACGCCTGCGGCGTACCCGGCTTGACATCAACCAAAAAAGTGGCGTCCGCCCAAGGACGCCGATTGAACCTGACGCCACACCCGACATACCCTTCTGCACACCCCGGTCGTCCGAGCAGGACGACGATTACACAGTAACCGGGTACGCCGCAGGCGTGCCCGGCTTGACATCGACCAAAAAAGTGGCGTCCGGCCAAGGACGCCGATTGAATAACAATCAGATAATGGCGATCCAACCGCTTTTATTTCACTTTTCAAGCTATATATAGTCTATATCAACAACACATAAACAAATCACCGACACACTGATAAACAATGATTTAAAACATATAGTATCTTTATATGATCTATACACACCCCTTACACTATTGCCAGTCGCAAATCTCCACCGTATATTTGCAGAGTAAAAATTAATTGTCAAAAGGAAATCATAGTAGGTACAACAATTCTATAAGGATTTACACCGGCTTCAGATTGGTTATTTTCAAATTAGCCGGAAGAGATAATTAACGTTCGTGTTTTATGTTAGGTTTGTTTAGCCGGACGACGATTGATCCGGAAAGAAATGAAGAAACCGTTTCGCGAGAAACGGTTTTTTTATTTCACGACGCAGACACGACATATCCGACACCACAACAAATCACAAAAATCTACGTTTATATTATAATATACACAACTATTAAATATTAAAACCACAGTTTCAGCCTATGTCGAACATAACCAAAGAGATGGCGCTTGACTACCACCGCTATCCACGTCCCGGTAAAACCGAGGTTATACCCACCAAACCCTACTCCTCTCAACAAGATCTCGCCCTGGCATACTCGCCCGGGGTCGCATATCCCTGCAAGGAAATCGAGAAAAACGACGACGATGTCTACGCCTACACAAACAAAGGAAACCTCGTAGCCGTCATATCAAACTGCACCGCCGTTCTCGGTCTCGGCGATATCGGGGCCAAGGCCGGAAAACCGGTCATGGAGGGAAAGGCTCTGCTGTTTAAAATCTTTGCCGGACTCGACTGCTTCGACATCGAGGTCGACGAGAAAGACCCCGAAAAATTCATACAGATCGTCAAGGCTCTCGCCCCCACATTCGGCGGTATAAACCTCGAGGACATAAAAGCTCCCGAATGTTTCATGATCGAAGAACGCCTCAAAGCCGAATGCGACATCCCGATCATGCACGACGACCAACACGGAACGGCGATCATCTCCGGTGCCGGACTCCTCAACGCCCTTGAGATTCAGAAAAAAAACATATCTGAAGTCCGCCTCGTCGTGAACGGTGCCGGTGCGGCTGCAACCGCATGCGCGAGCCTCTACGTAGCCCTCGGCGTGAAACGCGAGAACGTCGTCATGTGCGACAGCAAGGGGGTGATCAGAGCCGACCGCACCGACCTCAACCCGCGGAAACGTGAATTCGCCACCACTCGCGACATTCACACCCTCGCCGACGCAATGGTCAACGCCGACGTCTTCCTCGGCCTCTCGGTCAAAGGTGTGCTGAAGCCCGAAATGATCAAATCAATGGCAGAACGTCCGATCGTCTTCGCCCTCGCCAACCCAGACCCCGAGATCGACTACGAGACAGCTGTGGCTACACGTCCCGACCTGATTTTCGCAACCGGACGATCTGACTACCCTAACCAGATCAACAACGTGCTCGGATTCCCATACATATTCCGGGGGGCCCTCGACACTCGCGCAACCTCGATCAACGAACCGATGAAACTCGCCGCTGTCCGCGCCATAGCACAACTCGCCAAAGAGCCCGTACCCCAGATCGTCCACAACGCCTACGGCAGCAGCGACATGTCATACGGACACGGATACATACTCCCCAAACCGCTCGATCCGCGCCTGTTGATGACCGTCGCCCCCGCCGTGGCCAGAGCAGCAATGGAAAGCGGTGTCGCACGACGCCAGATAACCGACTGGCAGGAATATGACAATCAGCTCCGCTCTGCAATGGGCTTCGACAACAAACTCACCCGCAGCCTCATCGAGGAAGCCAAACAACAGAAAAAACGACGGGTTGTCTTCGGTGAAGGAAACACCGACCGCATGCTCGAGGCCGCTGTCGATGTCATGCGCCAGGGAATCGCGATTCCGGTTCTGCTCGGTAACGCCGAAATGATCACAAAACGCGCGCAGAAACTCAATCTCGACATCTCAGACATCGAGATTGTCAACCCGCGCCATGACAACCAGGCCGACACTCGCCAACGCTATGCCCGCATACTCTCTGACCGCCGTCAGAGACGTGGTCTCACCAAAGAAGAGGCTGTCGAATGGATGTTCGACCGCAACTGCTTCGGCATGATGATGGTCGAGAACGGCGATGCCGATGCCTTCATAGCCGGAGCATACTCAAACTCACACCGGCTCCAGGCAATGGCAGCCGACATCGTCGGAATTCGCGACGGATACAACCACTTCGCAACAATACAGATTCTCGACACAAAACGCGGAACTCTCTTCCTTGCCGACACCTCGACAAACGAATCGACCGACGCTGACACTCTCTACGACATCACTCGGCTCGCGGCCGACGCTGCACGCTTCTTCTCCCACGAACCCGTCATGGCAATGGTCTCCTACAGCAACTTCGGCACAAGCGACGCGCCCGAGTGCAGAAACGCTCACGAAGTCGTCGAACGCATGCACCGCGAGTTCCCCGACCTCGCTATCGACGGCGAGATGCAGGTCAACTACGCGCTCGACCGCGAATTGCGCGATTCCGCATTCCCATTCACCCGACTGAAAGACAAAAACGTAAACACCCTCATCTTCCCCAACCTCAGCGCAGCAAACACAGCCTACCGGCTGATGCTTGAAATGGGAGTCGGAGAAGCTATCGGCCCGATCCAGACAGGACTCCGTAAACCGATCCACTTCATTAAGACCGACGCCCCGGTGAGAGACATCGTAAACCTCGCCACAATCGCCGTGCTCGACGCCGCCGTCCAGGAAAACATCGACGCCGCCTCCTCTGCCGACAACAACTAAAGAAAACCGACAAATAACCCAACGACAACCGGGCACGCCAAATTGGCGTGCCCGGCCTCTTTTATACACCACCTCCCGGCCCCACCGAGGTCGTCCGCTCAAGGACACCGATTAAATCACACCCCGTTCCCCTCCCATGCTCATCTGCCAGTCACCCCACCGAGGTCGTCCGGCCAGGACGACGATTCCCCCGTAACCGCGGTACGCCGGTTGGCGTGCCCGGGCAGACACAAACCAAAGATGTGGCGTCCGCTAAAGGACGCCGATTGCTCCACATCTCGTTCCCCACCCATACTCATCCGCCGGTCGCTCCACCGAGGTCGTCCGGTCAGGACGACGATTCCCCAGTAACCGTGGTACGCCGGTAGGCGTGCCCGGGCAGACACAAACCAAA
>CAJUPY010000005.1:75287-87948 GCA_910588035.1 uncultured Muribaculaceae bacterium
GTAACCGTGGTACGCCGGTAGGCGTGCCCGGGCAGACACAAACCAAAAATGTGGCGTCCGCAAAGGACGCCGATTGAATCACACCCCGTTCCCCACCCATACTCATCTGCCAGTCACCCCACCGAGGTCGTCCGGTCAGGACGACGATTCCTCAGTAACCGCGGTACGCCGGTTGGCGTGCCCGGGCAGACACAAACCAAAAATGTGGCGTCCGCTCAAGGACGCAATTAAAAAACAAAAACCTATCGGCTTGTCCGTTGTGGATCGTTACATATGATCTTAACGGAAATACTCAGAACACAATAAGAGAAGAGCCAGAGCAAGTATCAGCACCGTGCGAGTTGGGCGTGCGTGTCGGCAACCGTTCGGGATATATCGTATTAGCCCCCGAAAATCAGATGTTCAATGATCTTTATTTTGCCTGTCTGGTCTATAACGACGCTCCCGATATGAAGTATTGGTTATCGAAATCTGCCGAATCTTCCTATCGAATTGATGTCATGCATGATGGTAACCGATTTGCAGAAATAGAACTGATGCAAGATATTCTTGATGACGGAACGAGCATGACTTATAAAGACACCGACGGTGAAGTGATTTCTTTCTTTTTTGAAACTTCTGATGAAGAAAATCATTTCAGACAAAAAGTTTTTGAAGGAGAGTACGAGTAATGTCAATGCATTGATGGCTGCACCTGTCAGCAATCAAACAGTCAGTAGTTATTTCTGAAAAGGCAAACGTGGCAGAGGTTGATTTCATGATCACCCCTCCGCCACAGTCTTCTCCACCCCGCCACAACACCCCTGACTCTCAACATCGGGAACGGTTGCGTAATTTGGGAACGGTTGCGGGAACGGTTGCGGAAAATTTAGTGTTAAAAACTTTTTTTAATCGCTCATATCTCAATACCTTTGCCCCCGAACTAAAACAAAACTATGCACGCTTCGCTTGCTAACTCACCCTCGTTTTATCTATCAATCTACTGAATCAATCTATCACCTGATCATCAATATCATAAAACCATTGACTATATAGTTTAAAATGAACCAGATCAACAAAAACAATTCCGCAATGGTCCTGGCATCGAAATTTGCCGACCGCGGTGACTGGACTGTAGACCAGCAATTCGTTCTGCAGATGGGTTCATCGTTCTTGCTTGCTCACGGACTCGGAACTCCCCTCGCCAACGATGCAGTCACTACCGTCGAAATCCCTGCCGACGGCGAATATAACATTCTCGTCAGAACCCGAAACTGGACCGCCCACTGGTCCGACGGACCTACGCCCGGACGATTCAGCGTCTTGATCGACGGAGTCGCCGACACAACCGACTTCGGCACCGAGAAAGTCAACTGGCATTGGCAGAAAGGAAACAAGATAAAACTCACGAAAGGATCACATACGGTCGCGCTCCACGACCTAACAGGCTTTGACGGCCGTTGCGATGCCGTTCTTCTCACTACCGCCGACGAAGTCCCGGGTGACTCTGTCGAAGAGTACATGGCCGTACGCCACGCTGTGCTCGGTGAGGAACCCGTCGTTGACAAAGGTTCTTACGACCTCGTTGTGGTCGGCGGAGGAATGTCAGGCATCTGCGCCGCAATCGCCGCTGCCCGCTTCGGAATCAAAGTCGCCCTGATACAAGACCGCTACATTCTCGGAGGAAACAACTCATCGGAAGTGCGTGTCGGTCTCGGTGGCCAGATAAACGTTGACCCCTATCCCTCGCTCGGATACATCTTCAACGAGATCGGACCCGACCGAATCGGAAACGCACGAGGAGCACACCACTACCAGGACGAAAAGAAAATGAACGTAGTCCTCGCCGAGAAAAACATCGACCTCTATCTCGGTTACACCGTCGACAAAGTCGTCAAAGAGGGTGACGAGATCAAATCGGTCGAAGCCATCGAGGCCATAAACCAAGACCGAATCAAAATTTCGGGCCGATACTTCTCTGACTGCACCGGTGACGCTCACCTCGCCGCTCTTGCCGGCGCGGAGACAATGATGGGTCGCGAGGCACGCGCCGAATACGGCGAACGGCTCGCTCCCGAGAAAGCCGACGGAATGACAATGGGCGTTTCAATCGAATGGTACTGCGAAGACTGGAACACTCCGTGTGACTTCCCCGACTCGCTCGACTGGGGGCTCAAGCTCGACGAATACACCGTCGAACCGGTTCACCGCGCCAACTGGTACTGGGAAGTCGGAATGAACGACGACCAGGTAGCCGACGCAGAGAAAATACGTGACTACGGCATGTATGTCGCTTACTCGACATTCTCCTACTGCAAGAACCGCTACTCGAAAAAAGAAGACTGGACATGCACCCACCTCACCTGGGTGTCTCACGTCTCGGGAAAACGCGAGTCGCGACGCATCGTAGGCGACTATGTGCTCCGCGAACAAGACCTCACGAGACCCATCAACCACGAAGACGGCACATGCACGACAACATGGCGCATTGACCAGCACTATCCCCTCGAAAAAAACACAAAAGACTACCCCGGTGCCGAATGGCTCTCTTACGGAGTGCTGACCCCGATCGATTTCTACGCCCTGCCCTACAGATGTTTCTACTCAAAAGACATCAGCAACATGTTCATGGCCGGACGAAACATATCGGTCACACACATAGCCCTCGGATCGGTACGCGTCATGAGAACATGCGGCATGATGGGAGAAGTCGTCGGAATGGCTGCCGTAGTCTGCGCACGCCACAACGCGACCCCGCGCGACATCTACACAACCTACTTCGCCGAGCTCCAGGAGCTGATGCGCAAAGGAGCCGGACGAACCGACGTCCCCTACACCCAGTTCTACCACCAGGTCGACCGCACCGGACACTGGGCCGAAGACAGGTGACAATCCCTGTCGTTTCCCGAATTCTTTTCCGTAACTCGATAAAGTGTCAGCCGGAGACTCCGGCCTCCGGCTGACACTTTTTTCCACTCTCCAATTTTTCTAACCCAATTCATTCCTGAATCCATTTTACCATGAGCATTATCGACTGGTTCATTATCATCGCATTTCTGATCGGCCTGACCTCAATTGGCTTCTTCTTCTCCCGTAAAAATAAAAACATGGAAGACTACTTCCTCGGCGGACGCTCAATGCCGACCTGGATGGTAGCTCTCGCCGCGACCGGAACCTCTATCAGTGCCGGCACTTTCGTCGGCTCTCCCGAACTCGGCTTCAACAGCAACCTGACATACCTCATGCTGTGCGTAGGCGCAATCTTCGGTGGCCTCATGGTCGCAGCCTTCGTCCTCCCGAAACTCTACAAAGCCAACACAATCACAATCTACGGATATATCGGTGACCGTTTCGACGAGAAATCAAAACGGTCTACAAGCGCGATGTTCCTGCTCGGCCAGCTCTTCACCTCAGGTTCACGACTCTTCATCGCAGCCATTGCCGTATCTGTGATTCTCTACGGGTCGATCGACTTCCAGTTCATAATGTACTCGATTCTGATTCTCGGAATCATAAGCACGATCTACACAATGGCAGGCGGCATCAAAGGACTGATCTACATCGACACAATACAGATTCTCCTCGTCATCGGAACCGGAATCGTAGCCCTTGTGCTCATCTACCTCACGATGTCAGACACAATCTCCTGGAGCGACATCTTCGCCTCACTGCAGAACGGACAGGTCAAAAACGCTGCCGGCGAATGGGTCAACGAGAACAAACTCCGCATCTTCGACACCTCGACAAGCATGGACGTCCCCTACAGCCTGATGGGTGCTCTGATCGGCTGCACGATCTTCAAATTCGCCCAATTCTCGACCGACCATGAGTTCGTTCAGCGCCAGCTCACCTGCAAATCGGTCAAAAACGCCGGCGTCTCTCTCGTCTACTCACAGATTCTTTCTCTTCCGATCGTCTTGATTTTCATGGGAGTCGGTCTGCTGCTGTTCGTAAAATACCAAGGCACCGACGACCTCGGAGGCTTCGCCGCCGACGCACGCGACATCTTCCCGCAATACATCTGCAACCACATTCCGACCGGCCTGCGCGGTCTAATGGTGATCGGAATCCTCGCCGCCGCACTCTCAAGCTTCAACTCAGCCATAAACGCAATGGCAAGCTCCTTCGTCAGCGACATCTACCTCCCCCTCAGAAAAGAATATGGCAAAAATGTCAGCGGCGACAGCGAGCAGATGTCATCGTCTAAAAAAATGGTCGTGCTGATGGGCATGGTGCTCACCAGCTTCGCTATCTTCACCGCCGTCCTGCAACAGAAAAGCGGTCTGAACCTCGTCGACTTCGCCACCGGTGTGATGTGCTTCTCCTATGCCGGCATGCTCGGCGTCTTCATGTGTGCCCTCTTCACAAAACGTGGCAACACACTCAGTGTAAACGCCGCCTTGATAGTCGGAATTCTCGTTGTCCTCATTCTCCAACCCTACATCTTCGGCCCGATGACCGAATACCTCTTCGGAACACGCATGACAATCGCATGGCCGTGGTGGTGCCCGATCGGCTCAGCCATCAGCTTCGCAATCTGCGTAATGGGAAAGAAAGAAACTGTTCCCGCCGGCGAGACCCAACAGATCGTAACACCGGCATAAACACTCAACAGCAATGAAAATCAAACACATACTGACCGCCGTCGCACTGATCACGGCAGGGTCGGCGACAGCCGCCAGACACAACATCTCGGGAACCGTCACAGCCGACGGAAAACCGGCACAAGGAATAGCCGTCAGCGACGGTCTGCAGATTGTCAAGACCGACAAAAACGGCCGATACGAAATGCAGAGCCTCAAAGAAGACGGCACGGTTTTCGTCATCACGCCCTCGGGCTACACGACCAATCTGAAAGACGGATTGCAACCGGCGTTCTGGGCTCTCCTCGACAAAGACATCAAAAAACAGGAGACCCACAATTTCGACCTCATCTCCGAGAACCAGGACAATTTCACCGTACTGTTCCCGACCGACATTCACATCGTCAACTCCGACGAACGCAACGACATGTATAAATATGAGCACATCGCCCTCCCCGCGATGCGCGAGATCGTAGCCCCCTACAAAAACGAGGGGCCGGTCTATGCCATGAACCTCGGCGATACCTCACACGATGTCTTCTGGTATGCGAACGACATGAAACTCGACAAAGTGCGTGACTACCTCGCCCTGCTCGGATTCCCCGCCCCGATGTACAGCGTCTCGGGCAATCACGACAACGACGGCGCCATCACCGGCGACGACACCGACGCACGAGCCGCATGGCTCTACCGCCAGGTCTTCGGCCCGGCAAACTACTCGGTCAACATCGGAAACACCCACTGGATCATGCTCGACGACGTGATCTACAAAAACAACCCTCCGGCAAATCCGACAGAACTGGGCATCAAAGGAGACCGTAAATATGACGGCGGACTGACACCCGGGCAGATCGAGTGGATAAAGAACGACATCGCTCTCGTGCCCGACTCGATGCAGATTTTCATCGGATGCCACATTCCGGTCATCTTCAACCGTAACCACGGCACCCTCTTCGCCGATCCGGGTCAGGTGGCCGAACTCGACAAGATCTTCAGCCGCTTCCCCGAAGTGACGATCGTTTCCGGACACGCCCACCGCAACCTCTACCTCAACGACAAAAAATATCCGCGGTTCAAACAACATGTGTTTGTGGCGACATCGGGAAGCATCTGGAACACCGCTCCCGGACATCAGCTTCTGGGCAATGACGGTGCCGACGCCGGTGTGTGGCTCGGACGATTCTCCAAAGGAAACAAACCTGAGATAAAATTCCACGGATACACCAACGGAAACGGAATGTTCCGCGCCTACGACCTCAATGCCGTCGGAAAATATTACAAAAACGACAAGGGCATCGCTCTCCAGAAAAAAATCTATCCCAACCGCGTCGACTACTCCGACCGGAAGTTCGCCGACAACGTCATGGTCAACTTCTGGGCCGACCGCGACGACCTCAAGCTTGAGATGACACAGAACGGACAGCCCCTCGAGGTCACGAAAGTGACCGACTGCGAAGATCCGCTCTACAACATCGCCGTCTACGTTCCGGCCGTCATGACATCGCCCAAGTACAAGAAATCTCACGACAACATCAAGAACACCCACATGTATCTTGCCAAAGCCACCGACTCGACATCGCCTGTCATCGTCACCGTACGCGATGCCGACGGCAATGTAGTGGCCTCGGAGACAGTCGTGCGCCCCAAGAAATTCGACAAAGACATGCGCTGATGAAAAACCGTCTGAACATAGTCAGAAGCGTGGTGGCCGGAGTGTCGGCCGCCGTGGCTTCAAACATCTGTGCCGCCGACCGACCGAACATCATCTTCTTTCTGGTCGACGACTACGGGTGGAGCGAGACATCGCTGCAAATCGGCGAGGAGCAATATCCCAACAACCTCAAGTTCAGGACTCCCAACATGGAGCGTCTTGCCCGGCGCGGAACCCTCCTGACAAACGCCTACGCATGCAGCGTATCGACCCCGACCCGGTGCAGCCTGATGACAGGCATGAACGCCTCCCATATGCACATCACAAATTTCTGCTCGCTTTTCAAAGACCGACCCTCAGACGCCATCGGTGGCGCACCGGGGACCACCAATCCCAACGAGAGCGACATCTTTGCCAACCCCGAGTGGAACCATAACGCTATCTGCCCCGTCAGTTTCCGCAACGAGGCCGACAAAAACCGATACGGTCTCAACCACACGACCTACATCACCCCCATGGTCGAGCTGCTACGCGATGCCGGCTACTACACCATACATGTCGGGAAAGCCCATTGGGCACCGGCCGGAAACCCGGGATCCAATCCCTACAACTTCGGTTTCATGACCCAGATCGCGGGGTCGGGCAACGGTCATCCCAAAAGCTACCAGCCTGAGGACTATTACGGAAACCTGCCCGGAAACGGCGACTTCAGCTCGATTCAGAACATGTCACAGTACTATGACTCGGGGGTGCACCTCTGCGAGGCACTGACACTCGAGGCACTGAAGACCCTAGAGACTCCAATCAAACGCGACGAACCGTTCTATCTCTACCTCTCGCACTACTCGGTCCACACCCCGATTCAGCGCGATGACCGCTTCATTCAACGCTACCTCGACGCCGGACTCGATGAAAACGCCGCACGCTATGCCTCGATGGTCGAGAGCATGGACAAAAGTCTCGGTGACGTCCTCGACTATGTCGACCGCAAGGGCATAGCCGACAACACCGTGATCATCTTCTACAGCGACAACGGCGGACACTGTCTCGCCCACGACAAAGGAGGCGAACCCCACACCCAGAACCTGCCGCTGCGCGAAGGTAAAGGATCTTGTTACGAAGGTGGCATCAGAGTGCCTCTGATGTTCTCATGGCCGGGGAAGATCGCTCCCGGAACGCGTATCAACACACCGGTCATCAACGAAGACTTCTTCCCCTCGATTCTCGAGATTGCCGGAGTCAGCGACTACCATACAGAGCAGACACTCGACGGACAGAGTCTGGTCAAACTGATCACAAAAGGATCGGAGGCAGTTGCCGAGGCAACCCGTAAAGGTGAGATCACCGACCGTCGCCAGGCCAACCGGTATGTCATTCCTGAATCGGTGTCGGGCATTGACCCCGGTCGACCGCTCATTTTCCACTATCCCCACCAGTATCGCGTCGAAGATCAAGACGACATCGACTTTCTGAGCGCGATCAGACAGGGCGACTGGAAACTCGTCTACCGCATGCACACCGGAGAACTCGAGCTATATAACCTCGCCGATGACATCGGTGAGCGCAACAATGTGGCGGAAGCCAACCCGGCCTTGGTCAGGCAGCTTGCCGGCACTCTCTCTGACAGACTCCGTGGCTGGAACGCCCCGATGCCGACAGTCAGAGCGACAGGTCAACCCGTGGCGATGCCCGACCGGCTGATCAGAAACTGAACCATATCATTCTCCCCTCCCACACCGACGGCCACGTTAAAGCGTGGCCGTCGGTGTCTGTCAGAAAACATAGCGTGGTCTTGACCTGAAGATGTCGAAGTCTCCGGGTCGCTCGACCGGAAGTGTCGAAATGACGAACAGCCCCATTGCACGTGTCATGACAATGTCATCGTGATTGCCCGACGATGCAGCGAAAGAACCTGCACGCTGCTCATAGACCGCCATTTCGTTGCAAGCCTCATCGTCGCGTTCGACATAGGCGGCATCTCTGACCGAGGCTATCAACTTGTTGATGATAAGAGTTTTGGTCGCACGATTGGTGTGAAATCCGGCTCTTGCGCCCGAACCGTCGGCAGTCTGCCGGTAGTAGAGATTGCGATAGCTGTCGCTGATCTGAGACAGCACCGACAGGGCGGGGTCACCGCCGATGTTGTCGGTCTCAAAAGTGTTGCTTTCGATGACCAGCAGGGCGTCACGATACCAGCGTGCGATCTCGACAGCCTTTCCGGCGACGAGATCGTGGTCGGCATGACCACGCCATTGGGCGACGACCTCGACCTTTCCACCCGCCGCCACCGCGCCCCTGTCGAAGACAGCTATGACCGAATAGTCGCTCTTTGGCGAACGGCCTCCGATGTCGACAGCGACTACATAGCGGTCGGTGATCACCGTTCTGTCGGAGACCGGAGGTGTCCACACCTTCAGGTCGCCCTTGTCGTCATCAGTGAAAAAGAGCATTCCGTTGCACAGCGAGAGTTCGCCGATAGCCGCAGGTTCACGGCAATCGCGCCTCAACAGGTCAATTTTGTCGGGTGAGAAAACGTTTGAGCCTGTAGAGACAAATGCCTCGACCGGAGTCGTGGGATATTCAGCATTCATGCCCGCGACCGATACATATTCACGCCGTTTGAGCCTGTACCATGCGATCTGCTCAAGGGTTAGCCCTTTCTGCCACAGCATTTTCTCATAGGAGTCCATTGATTGCCACAACTTCAGAGGGTCCTTGACCTCGACACGGTAGCTGTCGTTTTCAAACCACCCGACAAAGACCGGAGTCTTGTCGCTCTCCCCTTTTAGCGAACGTTGCCACTCGCGGTGGAAGTAGTTTCCGACACCGTTGGCTGTGCTCTCCATGACAATGAGCGTGCCGGGAACGGCATCGATCGCGCCGCAGACAGCCGTGATCAGATCTTCGGGAGTCGTCATCAGCGTATCGGCCCAGTAAGCGACCTCAGACAAGTGGGCCAGGGCGTAGTCGGCTCCTCTGACCGCCTCCGGACTCTCGCTGCTCGCTATCGTGACAGTGCAGTCGCGTCCCACGATGAGCCTGACATCGCGCGAGCCTTCGAAAGGACGGAACCTGCTCCTCTTCTCACTCCAGCCATATTGTTCGGGATAGCTTTCGAGAAGCCGGGTGTATATGCCCCTTATCTTTGAGGCGGCATCTTTGACATGTGCGCATATCAATGAGTTGCAATGCTCATAGACAACGGTCTGAAGCCACGCCATGTAGAGTTGAATGAGAGTGCTACCGCCCCATTGTCTTGCCTTGAGCATGATGAGTCTTATCGGTTTTCCGTCGGTTCTCATCTGCTCCATTATCGCGAGTACCCTTCTTTGAGGACGATTGAGCCGGAACTCAGTCAACCGCCCTGTGGTCTTCATTGCAATCGTCGCACACGTGACCGCCCAGTATTCAAAATCGTGTCGGCAACGCAGCCTGACCCAGTCTTCGCAGGAAGCGATTTTCTGATATGCGTCATCGTGAATCATTGACACGGGAACCATTACGCGGCCGTCGTTGAAATCAGAAGGTCCGACGGCAGTCCTGAGGCCACAGCAACCGATTCCGGTCAACTGGTCGTAGGGAGCAGCCAGAGCGGCATTCCGCCGATCGTTTTCTTTTATGAAATCTTCCATGAGCCATTCAATTTATCAGTATCGAACGTATTGTCGCCGAGGGCAACGCCGAACCTCTGACTGACACGACAACAGCCTGGCACACAGGACCCACGACATTGAACAGCAGCGGTGAGTCAACACGGCCGTCTATGTCAAACCTCGCGACCGGAAGCGACATGTCGATTCCCGGACCATGGTCGCGGCGCAATTCGAGAGAGAGCCTCGACCTGTCGGGACTGTCGAGATCGAATGTCACAGACCGAAGCCGATTCACGCCACTGCGGCGTCTGACCCCCGGCGGACTGACAACAGAGAAATCACGCCGGTCGGTCATCTCGATGTCGACCGGGGCAGAAACATCTTCGTCAGATATCAGCCACAGATCTCCGTCAGTCTCGACCACCGACGAAGAGACACAGTCAGAAACCCTCACCACGGGCGACGGTAGTCGGCGCAGATAGTAGTCGCCGTTGTCAAATGACCTGACGGCCACCTGTCCGGCATTTTCGTCACCGATGATCCAAAGCTCGTTTCGGGCAGCGTCAAAAGCAAGCCGCCGGCCTCCGGTCTTATCAATCAGCCTTGCCGACACCCCTTTGAGCGAAAGCAGACTTCCGTCGTCAGAAAGCGCGATAACCCCGTTTGAGGAAGCAGACACGACGGCCTGGCGATTGCTGACAGGACGCCGGTCGACCGTGGCAACAGCGGCCAGGCTCCGGGAGCTGTCGACAGTCGCTACCGAGATTCCGTCGGCCGAAAAAGTGTAGAAACGTCCTCTGACATGATCCCAGCCGGCCGAAGAGCCGACAGCCGGCAGAACAGCGGCAATTTCAGAATCGGATATCCGGCGTGTCGAGATTACTTCAGCCGGTCGGTCGACCGAGATTGTCGCGGCAATTCCGTCGAGATGTCTTATCGAACGCTTCTCGGCCCCGATGACAAACGATTCGGCCTCATGTCCGACAAATGATATCGGTTTCAGCGACGGATCAAGGTAGACACTGTGGCGTCGCGAGATTGTGGGCCGAAGCGGGAAAGTGCGACGGAAGACACCTTCTGACGACTGCAGCGTGACTGTCATTTCAGTTGCGTCGGCCGACGGATAGCTCAGCAACGGGGTCAGAGTCACCGGAGAACGGCAGTCACCTTCCTCGACAGAAACCACACAGTCACCGTCGTCAAACCTGACAGAAGTAGCGGCTCTCCACCACCCGTCACCAACCGAAGCCACAAAAGGTCTGAGCCCATATCCGCCGAACCTGACCGGCGCGGGATTCGCCGCCAGCAGGATATCGCCTACCCTGGCGACTTCAGTGGCCATCATCGAATGGGGAACACTCAATGACCTGGCTGTCACATCACACTGAACGACAGGGCTTCCGATAGTGGTGACGGCATCGCGACCGTTGATATTCGCGACCGCTATCACACGCTGTGCGCCATCGGAGAACGGATTGTTCACAACTGCGACAGGCCGGAATAATTTCTCGTCGTGCTCGACCGCCTCGTTGACCAGTGCCTCGGTTATGCCGAGACCCGGAAGGAAACAATCCATGGTGGCCTGCAGTTCGAACAAACCGTCGCTCCGTCTTGCGAAACGGTTTCTTACAATGTCATAGAACTGCGACGGGTCGAGCTGGGCTGTCACCTCGACAGTCAATGAAGTGACGTGAGATAGCCGCTCATCGGCTGAAGTCTTTAGTTCGAGTCCGTAGCACCGGGCCTGGAGACGTGCCGACGGAATCCAACGTGTCACCCCCGGATGGTCATAGACCAACGGAAATGCTATCGCCTGATTTTCAGTTCCGACCAGAACCGGAGGAGAGATGAAGACAGTCGCGTCGTTTCTGTCTTTAAGACGGTATCTTATCAAAACAGGGTGAATGAGCCGGTTCAGTGCAGCGGCAGCCTCACCGAGACGTCGGCGTGCGTCATTGACAGCCTCGCCGAGGCGTCTGGTGTCGCGCTGCGAGAGAGCAGTCGTGTGCAATTCGTCGTAGCTGTCGGCCAGGCAGACCTCTTCGACCGCCACCTCGACGGTGGTTGCGTCAGTGGTGGCGAAAGTGACATCGGGCAGAAAGCCGATCGGGTTGATGATGGAGTAGTCTGAGTCATCGGTGCGACAGACGGTCACGCAACCCGAGACACAGTTGATCAGGAACCGATCGTTTGACAATTGTGTCGCACACAACGGTTCGGAGGGTAGCTCGCCGACAACGCGCGGGCGAGATCCATCTTCGATAACGTAGAGAGTCAGCGAGTTGAAGATAAATTCGAGCCGCGGAGATCCAGCGGTCGAGAAGAGGTGACGGAATGATGACAGGGAGCGGGGTGCGGGGTTTCCGACCGGACTCAGTCCGTCGCGCGAACCCGGAGGGGTGTGCCGAAGGTTGACGAATCGAGATGTTCCCGGCACGGGTGAAGGTTGTAGTTTCATGGTTGTGTCGTATAAATATTTTTTTTGGCAAAAGTAAGGTGCGGGGGGTGGGTGTTTGACGAAAAGTTATGGGAATTTTTGTGGGCGGTGTTGGTGAAATGTGGTGGAATTATCGGGGGAATACAGTGATTAACAGGGATTTATCGGTAAAGTGTGATTTAATCGGCGTCCTTGGCCGGACGCCACTGCTTTGGTTTGTATCATAACCGGGCACGCCTGAAGGCGTACCACGGTTACGGGAAATCGTCGTCCGACCGGACGACATCGGAGTGGCGACAGACGCAAGCGATGACAGACCGACGACTTATGTGGGGTGACGGGTGCTGAAACGGGATGCGGTTCAATCGGCGTCCTTGGCCGGACGCCACTGCTTTGGTTTGTATCATAACCGGGCACG
>CAJUPY010000005.1:88048-128452 GCA_910588035.1 uncultured Muribaculaceae bacterium
CCTGAAGGCGTACCGCGGTTACGGGAAATCGTCGTCCGACCGGACGACATCGGGCGGAATTGGTGTATAATCTACACTAATATGTTTTATAACATATGGAATTATTTGTGTCTGAAACCAAGTGGTTTTATCTTTGCAAAAAATCAGACCAAAATAACCATGAATAGAATAATCAAGCATATCACAGTTTCAGCAATCGCGGTTTTAGGAATCTCAATGCCTGTCGAGGGTGGTAATCCGGTTATACCTGGTTTTCATGCCGATCCGGAGATCATGTATTCAAACCAGACCGGCAGATATTATCTCTACACGACAACAGACGGCACCCCCGGCTGGGGCGGATATTATTTCACGGTCTACTCCTCGCCCGACCTTGAGCAATGGATGTTTGAAGATGTCGTTCTCGATTTGAAGAGCGACGATGTCAACTGGGCCAACGGCAACGCATGGGCACCTGCCATCATAGAGCGCAAGGAGGGTGACGGCTACAGGTATTATTTCTATTACAGCGGCCACTCACCCGAGGCGGGCAAGAAACAGATCGGGGTTGCTGTCAGCGACAGTCCAACCGGCCCGTTTGTCGACCACGGAGAGCCTATAGTGAAAGAATCGCCTGTCGGCCGGGGCCAGCAGATCGATGTCGACGTTTTCCAAGACCCGAAGAGCGGCAAATTTTACCTTTACTGGGGCAACGGTTACATGGCCGGCGCAGAGCTCAACGACGACATGGTGTCGATCAAGGAGAAGAGCCTGACAGTCATGACGCCCAAGGGCGGCACATTGGAAACATATGCATTCAGGGAGGCTCCCTATGTTTTCTACCGCGGTGGCAAGTATTATTTCATGTGGTCTGTCGACGACACCGGTTCGCCGAACTATCATGTCGCCTACGGCACATCGTCGTCACCGTTAGGTCAGATCAAGGTGGCTGAGCCATGCAACATCCTGGTTCAGCGACCCGATGAGAAGATCTACGGCACAGCCCACAATTCGGTCATCAATCTTCCTGGCAGCGACGATTGGCGCATTGTCTATCACCGCATCAACGAGAACTACATTGACAAAGAGCGCAAACCGGGTGTTCACCGCGAGGTTTGCATCGACAGACTGGAGTTTAACGAGGACGGAACAATCAAACCGGTAAAACCCACAAAATAATGAAAAGAGCAATCATTTTATCGGCAGCAGCCCTTGCAATCAGCTGCGCCGCGTCAAAAAGCAAGACACCGGCTCTGTCACATGGCTATCCGATCAATCCGGTGGCATTCACGTCGGTCAAGGTCGACGACGCTTTCTGGGGACAGAAACTGAGGGCGAGCCGCGAGGTGACTATTCCGCTGGCGTTCAGCAAGTGTGAGGAATCGGGCCGCTACCAGAACTTCGTGAAGGCGACGATGCCGTGTGACACGTTCAAGGTCGGCGGATATCCGTTTGACGACACCGATGTCTACAAGACGATCGAGGGTGCGAGCTACTCTCTGCAGACCTACCCCGACAAGAAGCTGGAGGCTTATATCGACAGTGTGCTCACTCTTGTCGGCGCCGCCCAGGAGGCCGACGGCTATCTGAACACATCGTACACGATGAATCCGTCGCACCCTCACTCATGGATGAGTCCCACCCGGTGGGAAAAGGTCGAGAACCTGAGCCATGAGTTCTATAACTTAGGCCACATGGTGGACGGAGCGGTGGCACACTATCAGGCCACGGGCAAGCGTAATTTTCTCGACATAGCGATCAGGTATGCCGACTGTGTGTGCCGCGAGATCGGACGCGGTGATAACCAGCTTGACCGTGTGCCGGGTCACCAGATAGCAGAAATGGCTCTGGCGCGTCTCTATCTTGTCACGGGCGATCAGAAGTATCTCGACCAGGCGAAATATTTTCTCGACCGCCGCGGCCACACCTCGCGCAAAGATGCCTACAGCCAGGCCCACAAGCCTGTCACGGAGCAAGATGAGGCGGTCGGACATGCTGTCAGAGCGGTCTACATGTATGCCGGCATGGCAGACGTAGCCGCGTTGACGGGCGACACAGCCTATGTCAACGCCATAGGCCGCATCTGGGAGAATATCGTCGGTAAAAAACTATATGTCACAGGCGGCATCGGTGCGCGTCATGCCGGAGAGTCGTTCGGCGACAACTATGAGTTGCCCAACGCATCGGCCTATTGCGAGACGTGTGCCGCGATCGGCCATGTGTATGTCAACCACCGTCTGTTTCTGTTACACGGCGACGGAAAATATTATGACACTCTCGAGCGCACCCTCTACAACGGTCTGATCTCGGGTCAGTCGATCGAGGGCGACCGGTTTTTCTATCCCAATCCGCTTGAGAGCGACGGCGGCTATGAGCGTCAGCCATGGTTCGGGTGTGCGTGTTGTCCGTCAAACCTGAGCCGTTTCATTCCGTCACTTCCGGGCTATGTCTATGCTGTCGACGGACGCGATGTCTATGTCAACCTCTACATGGGCAACCGGGCGACGGTCGATGTGGCGGGCAAGCGTGTGAAGCTCAGCCAGGGAGGTGACTATGTCTGGGAAGGCAATCCGTCGGTCACGATCGAAGAGAACCGCGCGGGCCGTTTCGCGCTCAAGCTGCGCATTCCGGGATGGGCACGCGGTGAGGCAGTCGCAAGCGATCTCTACACGTTTACCGACACCAATGTCACTGCTCCGGTGGTGAAGGTCAACGGCCGGCCTGTCGAATATCAGAGCATCAAGGGTTACATGACCATTGACCGTGAGTGGAAAAAGGGAGACAGGGTCGACATAGCGTTCGACATGACCCCGCGCACCATAGCAGCCAACGACAAGGTCGAGGCCGACCGTGGCCGTCTGGCAGTTCAGCGCGGAGCGGTGGTCTACTGCGCGGAGTGGCCCGACAACGATTTCGATTTCAAGAATGCGGTTGTGCGTCAGGGTCAGCGGTTCGATGCAGTCAGACGCGGCGACAAGCTCGGCGGCATCACCGAGCTGGCAACCGACGTGCAGGTGTTAGGTTATGATCAGGAGGGACGTCTGACGCTGTCAGACCGCCGCCTGACGATGATTCCCTACTATTCGTGGGCTAACCGCGGCGGTGGCAAAATGGCGGTGTGGCTTCCGAGTGAGCCGCAGACGACGATGCTGAAAAAATAATTGACCCGGAAAATGAACCTTTCTTATCGCGGCTGTGTTATAATGTCGAAATGTGATAATGATTGGTTTATTTAAGGAACTGGGGCTGCCGAGAGGCAGCCTTTTTTCGTTTGATATGATCGTGGTGAGTGACATCACAACATCGTCCTTTCAGGACTCCCGGAGACTAATTCATTTGCTCGCCCCCCACACTCCGCTACGCTGCATGTGGGGTTGTCCACAATGTCGCCTCTTCGAGGCTCCGGTGAGCCGCCCCCCATATCTCACCTTAGAACTATTATTCTTAAAATGGTCGGGCAGTTATTGAATAATGAAGATAAAATTGTATCTTTGTGGTCATGAGAATTGTAATTCAACGAGTGTCGAGATCGTCGGTGACAGTCGGTGGCGAGCAGATCGGGTCGACAGGCCGCGGACTGCTTGTTCTTGTCGGCGTTGAGCAAGGTGACACGCCTGAGGAGATGAAGTGGCTTGCCGCCAAGACGGTATCGCTGCGCATTTTCGAGGACGAGAACGGTGTGATGAACCGTTCGGTAGCCGATATCGGCGGTGAGGTGCTCGCCGTCTCACAGTTCACGCTGACCGCATCGACCCGCAAGGGAAATCGTCCGAGCTACATCAGGGCAGCCGGCCATGACACGGCAGTTCCGCTCTATGAGGCGTATTGTGACGAGGTGGGCCGATTGTTGGGCCGAAGTGTTGCCCGTGGCCGTTTTGGAGCAGACATGAAAGTTGAGCTTGTCAATGACGGTCCGGTCACGATAATAATCGACTCACGTCTGAGAGAATGATGGAAGGAGATAAAGAACGTGGCGAAGTGTCGCTCAGAGAGATGCAGCGAAGTGTCGACCGCTGGATCACAACGGTCGGGGTGCGTTATTTCTCACCTCTGACCAACATGGCAGTGCTTGCCGAGGAGACCGGAGAGGTTGCCCGCATCATGGCCCGGAAATATGGCGACCAGTCGTTCAAGCCGGGCGAGAAAGATGATCTTGGCGACGAACTCGCGGACATTCTGTGGGTAGTGGCTGCGATCGCCAACCAGACCGGTGTCGACCTGACCGAGGCTTTCCATAACAATTTGATAAAGAAAACTGTTAGAGATTCAGAGCGTCACCGCTCAAATCAGAAACTGAAATAAAAAAATCTTTAAAAACTAACAACACCATGACCGAGCAGATCAATGACAAATACACCCAGGCTATCGCAGCCTCGGCAGTGGAGACCGATGATGTCAAAGTTAAGGAAGCTGTCAAGAAGATTCTCGACGAGCATCTTCAGGAGAACATGAACACCGATGTATATAAATTTCTGTTCAACACAATCGACCTGACCACACTGAAGGCCACCGACTCGCCACGCTCCGTGGCAGATTTCACAGAACGCGTGAATGCTTTCGACGAGGAATATCCCGAACTTAAGAATGTCGCGGCAATCTGTGTTTATCCGAATTTCGCCCAGATCGTGCGTGCGGTGCTTGAGGTTTCGTCGGTCGACATAGCGTGTGTTTCGGGCGGATTTCCTTCGTCGCAGACCTTCCCCGAGGTCAAGGTCGCGGAGACCGCACTTGCCGTCGAGGGTGGAGCAGACGAGATCGACATAGTTCTCAACGTCGGCAATTTTCTTGACGGAGACTATGAAGGGGTTTGTGACGAGATTGAAGAACAGAAACATGCGTGCCGCGACGCGCGTCTGAAGGTCATACTCGAGACCGGTGCGCTGAAAACAGCCGAAAACATCAAGAAAGCGTCGGTTCTGTCGCTTTATTCGGGTGCAGACTTCCTGAAGACATCGACCGGCAAGGAGTTTCCGGGAGCATCGCTGGAAGCCGCCTACGTCATGGCACAGTGCATCAAGGATTATCATGAGAAGACCGGCACAATGGTCGGTTTCAAAGCCGCCGGCGGTGTGGCCACGACAGCCGAGGCAGTGGCCTATTACACTATCATCAAGGAGGTTTTGGGTGAAGAGTGGCTTACCAACGAGTATTTCAGAATCGGTGCGAGCCGTCTTGCCAACAATCTACTGAGCGACATACTCGGCAAAGAGACAAAATTTTTCTAAACGTTATGAAATACTGGATTGTAGTAAATCGTCAGCAGTGCGGTCCGTTTGAGCTTGCAGAGCTTGAGACAATGAATTTTGACATGCAGACCCCGGCATGGCACGACGGTCTTCCCGACTGGGTTCCGGCGAGTGATATAGCCGAGCTCCGCGAACTGATCGAACGACGCAGTCAGCCCACCGGGAACGGTTGTCAGCCGATAACTGATTCACAGGCGGAGACAACGGTCGATGTCAATGTCGAGACTGTTTCTGACGAGAATGTTGTCGTGACAGAGGAATATTCCGGACAGGCTGCGCCACGGTCTTTGACCGGAGAGGGAGTGACAACCGACGAATATGGCATGAAGAGGTTTGATGAGTCGAAACGTCCGGCGAGCTATCTCGGTTGGGCGATTGCCTCGACGATTCTCTGCTGTCTGCCTCTGGGCGTGCTTGCAATCATCTTCTCGGCGTCGGTCAACTCAAAGTTCGAGCGCGGCGACGAAGAGGGTGCCCTCAAGGCGTCTGAGCGTGCTCAATGGTGCATCATGCTCTCTATCACGCTCGGTCTGGCACTGTCGCCTTTCCAGTCGATGCTGTCGATGCTATGACCGGTTTTCGCAAATCATTGACCGCGGCGGTGTCACTTGTGGCAGCAGCCGCGGTTATTTTTATCTACCGTAATCATGATCCGGCAGAGACGTCGTGGTTTCCCCGCTGTCCGTCGAAGCTGCTCACCGGCTATGACTGCCCGGGATGTGGCTCACAGCGTGCACTGCACGCGCTTCTCAACGGCGATGTCGGTGGCGTGGTGAGCCACAACGCGCTTCTGTTGCCCGCGCTTGTGATGATCGCTCTGATCGGAGCCGGCAATGCAATCAGGGAGCGCGACAACCGCCTATATCGCGCCTTGACGGGCAGCACGGCCTGTTACATCACCCTCGGGGTCATTGTTGTCTGGACGGTGGTGCGCAATATTTTCGGCTGGTGACCCGGTGGGAGTCTCCTGTAGATCAATGGCTGCTGATCATTCGGCAACCGATTCGGCAGAAGAGACATTTACGTCGCTCACAATAGTTTCGCCGCAGCTGAATCAATGCCTGTGACGTGAAGGCGTCGTCACATCTGATACCTGCGTCTGAAAATAGCGAGACGACGGAATTACGTTCAGGCGGCAAGTTTCTGAGCATGTCAAAGGCGCGGTCACACATCGCCTCGTCGCCGGTCATCGAGCCGTAGTGATAAAGCGTCGGGACTACCACATTGATGACCAGAGAGTTTACCGAACTTTTTGACAGCAGTGTTCTGGCGGCATCAACGGGCTTGGCATTGAAACTGAACGAGGTGTTCCAGAAACCTTTGAGTGAGATGTCGAACAACCGGCGGCAATCATCGGCCGAGCGGCAGTCGAGAATGCGTGACATCAGCCGGAAACCGTCGCTGACAAAGGCAGCCAGCATCGCGATGCGTCGACAGGGTGAATTCTGAGGTCTCATACGCGACATTTTCCAGGTAAGGCCTGCGACGGGTGTCAGGCTGAACTTGCGGGCCATGAAACGGTATTCCTCTCTGAGGGAGTCGACATATTGCCCGTGAATGTCGTCGGGAATCAAGCCGGCACGACCGAGCAGAATGGCTTCGAGCGAAAGTTGCGAATCGGCGTGTTTTCGCAAAATCGAGAGCGGTGTGGTCAGAGCGAGCCGCTCAAGTTCGGTGCTGTTGTGACCGAATCCGAGCGCGCGTGAGAGCGTGGCGAAGAGAGACTGCTCAATGTCGTTGCATGTCATTGCCATGTAGGTGTCGATTCGGTCGGCTTTGTCTTGAATGCGTCCGAAAGCCAGAGAGTCGATCCAACCGATCAGATGCAGCGACGGCATCCCGCTGATATAACCGGCGCATATGAGGTCGAGTTTGCCTTCGGAAAGCAACCGCTTGTAGAGTTCTACGATTTCTGGGCGACATTTCATGACCATTTGTCTCAACACACGTCCGGTCGAAGTTTTTGCCTGCATGTCGTCTTCAGCGACAACGTGCAGAATCACGGAGTCGTATGCCGGGTCAAGGTTGTGGCGGTGGCGGTACCAGTCGCTTGCCTTGACATGAATCTCGACATTTCCGGCCCAGAGACGGTCGCCGATTCTGATCTTGGCATTGAAGAAATCGGGTCCGGCATCAGTGTTGATCCAGCCGGGATCGATAATCTCGACATCAAGACCGTCGGTCGAGGTCATTTTTCCTGACTTCAGCAGACGGTGTTGCCAGGCATATTGCATCAGTTTTTCCATTGGCGGAGAGAGGTTTGAGAGAATGCCGTCAGGTTATCAAGGTTGAGAGATGTCGAAAATAGAGAAATTGACCGAGCCGTAGGCAAGGTGGCGTGTGAAGTGGGGCAACGAAGAGAAGTCGTGGTTTCGGGAATGCTCGATAATGAATATCGAGCCGGGTTTCAGAATGGCCGATTCGAGCACCATTGCCGGAATTGCGGCGAAATCGGGAAGGTTGTATGGAGGATCGGCGAAAACGATGTCGAACTGCCGCCTGCAAGATGAGACGTAGCGGAGTGCGTCGCCTTTTATCAGGTCGAGATTGTCGACTTTGAGTTCGGCGGCGACACGGCGTATGAAGTTATATTGAGTCGATGCTTTCTCGACGGCAGTCACCTCGCTGCAACCACGCGACAGAAACTCGAAAGTTATCGCTCCGGTGCCTGCAAAGAGGTCGAGAGCGGTCGGCTCATCATCGAAATCGATCATGTTTTCGATGACGTTGAAGATATTCTCACGGGCAAAATCGGTTGTGGGGCGTGCCGTGATGTTTGTAGGAACGTCGAAACGTCGACGTCCGAATTTTCCTCTTATGATTCGCATAGTGGCAAAACGATTAGGTCAAAGGGTGCGTTCAGGGCGTCACGTCCCACTCTGAACATGGCCGAGGGGAAAATGACCGGCATGACGTAGGGAATGAATTTGCGGAGGTCGGCTATCACGACCTTACGGAGATCGCTGTCGCCGCTGACGAGCAGTTCGTCGGCATCGTCGTTGATCGACAGCAGATCGCGCACGGCAAGAATATAGTAGACAGCATCGGCGGTGTCGCGGAACGGCACAGTGTTTGCCAGGACAAGCGTGTGATATCCGAACACAAAAATGTCGACTGCTCCCGGCCGCAAGTTTGCAAACATGCGGGCTGTGTTTCCATGACGGCGTCTGTCGCCGTAAAATTTTATCAGAGGGGTCAGGTGGCAGAAGAACTGCGGGGAACCGAACGCGCGTCTGAAAAATCCGGCAAGATCATTACGGACAGCCATCACGACCGAGGCGTTGTCGGGCAACCGGTTCACGACAAGCTCACTGTCGTCGCGGTCGGGAAACATCTGGTCGAGAATCGTCTCACACAAATCGGCATCGTCGGCAACTCTGTCGGGAACGACGGCGAAAACCGGTGTGTCGACGATAATGTCGACCCGGGCGAAGTCGCCGAGTAGCAGCGGATTGTCGTATATGATTTCCTCAAGGTGTCTCAAAACCGAGCCATCGGCATCGGGCTCAAGACCGAAGTGGCGGAGTATCAGAGAGTTGTCTTCGGCCTGATTGAACAGCGCGACATCAAGAGCGGTCTCAGAGGTTCTGATGATCAGCTGCATATCGCGTGTCGACTGCACCATCGACGCTGTCAGAGGTGTGTAATCGCGGCTATCCATAGTCAGAAACGGTTGCGGTTTCGTTGACGGTTGAAGTCGTCGTTATAACGCGATCCGGGCATGAAGTTGGTGTTCCAGTCGTCTTCTTCCTCGTCATCGTCGTCATTTTTCTTCTCATCGTCGTCTTTCTTCTTCGGCTTGTTTTTCTTTATCTCAAGCGGTTTCTGGATGTCGACAGGCAACTCGAAGAGATTCCAGGTCTGCTCGAGATCCCAGTTTTTTTTCAGGTTAATCTTCTTGGGATAGTAGAACACATCTTCAGGCTGGCGCCATGAGGCGATGTCGCCTGTAGTCCAGAGTCCGTCGCTGTCACGGTCTATGAATGCGCGGGCATAGTATGTTCCGGGCTGCAGGAACGGCAGAACGGCTTTTCCGCCAATGACAGGAGCCACACCCGCGACTTTATCGCCGGAAGCGAGCAACTCGACTATGATCGGGGCACCAACCGTGTCGGGAATGTTGAAAATCAACGATGAATAGTCTTCAAGCGGGCGGACGTTTATCTCTTTTGTTATCTGTTTGTTCCACCGGCCATAGATGCTTGTGACAGCAAGCGAGTCGATTGTCAGCCTGTAGGTTTCGCCCGGCACCCAGGCATATTCAGCTTTGTAGTCGAGCGGATGATATATCGTGTCGGGAACGAATTTGAGGTCTGTGACCGGAATCCATAGCGAGTCTTGCTTCATGTCGAGATGAAATGCCGTCGAGTCGAGTCCGGCCAGTGGCACCGGCACAGAGAAACGCAGCGGACGGTTCACGTCTTGTGGCGAGATGCTTTTCAGACTGATGTCAAGGAGTTCGATCTTGGGCACCGAGTCAGTTCCGTCTGTGTTATCATCTTTTTTCTTCTTCTCCTTCTTTTGTTTCGGTCTCCGGAAATTGTAATAGATCGTGTCGTTGGTCCAGGAGAGATTGTCGTTTGTGTCGGTTTTGAGATAGCGTGTCTCGATCAGCAGCGAGTCGCGTGAATATATGGCAGGATCGGTTATCCAGTAGGTCAGGGTGTCGAGTGTCATCGAGGCCTGCAGACGGCTGACGGTCTCGTCGATGACGGTGCGCCGATCACCGTCGATAATGGTCAGAACGGGCAGCGAGTCGGAAGGAGCTGCCATTTCGATCGTAATCTTCGCCGAGTCGGGACGCGCGTGCGATGCCATGTACTGGGCCTTATAGCCTTGGTTGAACCAGGTCATCAAGATGTCGTTGGGGAGGTATTCGACACCCGGGTGGACGTCGATCGAGTCTTTGCCCTCTGAGTCAAGAAGGGTGTCGGTGACTGTAATGTTGTTTACCTTGGGCGAGACGGTGACATCGTAGAAGGCTACATCTTCAGAGCGGTCCCATTTGTAGTCGCGGTTGACGTCATTAATGGCGAACACGCGATAGTTGCCCGGCTTCAATCCGCGCACGGTAAATTGTCCGAGCTGATTGGTTTTCGCGATTCTCACCAGCGGGAGCGTCGTCAGAGCCGAGTCATCGAGGTTTGAGTGCACGCCGACGAGCATGTTCTGGGCCGGCTCGAGATTGCGTGCCTCGAAAACCATTCCTGATATGCGCAGCGAGTCAATGGAGTCGCCCGTTGCGAAATCCATTGCGAAACCGTCATAGATGTTGCCTTCGTTAAGGTCGGCTATGGCGTCGGCAAAGTCGATTGTGTAAGTTGTGTTGGGAATCAGAGAGTCTTTGAGCTCGACGGTCACGCGCTTGCCGTTGGCCGTGATGACCGGCATCTGAGACTGTGCGGGCGACACGACGACTTTGCTCGAGACATCTTTGAGCTGGACATTCTCGTCGAAAAACAGGTCGATGCGCTGATTGTCGACTTTTGTAGCCGACGGTTGGGGTTCGCTTCTTAAGAAAACGGGGGGAGTCACATCGCGGGGGCCGCCTTCGATCGTGCCCATATTGGCACATGCGGCCACAGTCGCCGCTATAACAACGGCAACGAGCCAATGCATATAATCAAGCCGTCGTCTCATAGTCTTGTACTCCGGAGCAGAATCGAACTGCTATCTAAGGTTTAGGAAACCTCTATTCTATCCGTTGAACTACCGGAGCTCTTGCTTTTGCAAAATTAGTGTGAATTTTCTGAAACGGCAAGAAATGGGCGAAAAAAGATTCAAACGTAGCCGTGTCATGATAAAACATGATTCAACATGACACATCCTGGTGCGTCATGTTGAATCATGTTCATTTTTTTAACGGCAGACTTACAATCACTTCCAGGTGAAAGTGACAGCCTCACCGGTGTTGTCGTCATCCCAGAATTTAACCGGGAGTTTGTCGGCGTTGAATTCCCAGTGGAAGACAACAGGGTCGTCGGTATATTCTTCCTTGCCCTCGATGCCTTTCCTGACATATCCCATCGGAAGATTCTTTGCCGGTTTGCCGAGCATGCCGGCGTAGTAGACGACTCCCATCTCGTCCATGTCAACACGGTACATATCGTCGAACTCCATTATGCAACCTTTGTTTGCCACAACGGTCTTGTTCTCGCTGTTTGTGTAGGAGAAAGTATATTCACGGTGGTCACCGTCTTCTTCGTCTTGATAGACTTTTGTGATGTCGCCTTTATCATAGGAGATCTTGAAATCATCGCCACCCTCGGTGCGTTTCAGGCGCGAGAGCTGACCGTCATTGTTATACTCGAACCACCATTCGTCGGCTTCGTCCTCACCCTTGAGGTCGACCTGATAGGCGTAGGTGACAAAACCCTGACCGTTGAGTTCCATGTAGACATCGCTGCCTCTGTCGGGGTTTTCGATGCTGCGCACTTTCATCAAGACTGTGAAATTGTGGGCACGCGAAGGGGTGAACGAACCATACTCGAGCGAGTAATTTCTCGATTCATTGACAATTTTGGTAACCTGACCCTTGGCGTTTGTTGTGAATTTAGCTCCGCCGACACTTTCAGGCAGCCCGTCGGTGAAGACATTGTCGATCGAAGGTTCTGAGGATTTTACATCATCGTCATCGTCACACGATGTCAAGAATGCACCCATGACGGGTACGAGGCCAATGGCCATGAATTTGAAAAATTTATTCATTACTGTTTTTTGTCGCGGAGCTCCCTTCCGTGACTCATTCTATATTTGACAAAGGGGTATAGGAGTCGACATCTCACCGATGTCATAACCCCGTATTTTTTTCGCTAATCTGTCAGTGCAAAGGTAGTCATTTTTCTCCGAACGGCCATTTCTGTCACTTAAACCGCCATGTTATAGTGCCTTTCTGGTCGGGAGAGCCGTCGGGAAGAGCAGAGAAGCGGGTCTGGCGGGTAGCCGCTATTGTTTTCGACCGCATCTGCGAGTCACCGGCGACACTGCCGGTTCCTCCGGCATAGCTTGCGGCGGTCACGCGTCCGGCAGCGTTGACAGTCACGGAAATTCTTATCACACCCGACTTGCGGCTGCTGTTTGCACCCCAGGAGAGAATCGTCCGGCCTGCGAGATCGTGTCCGGCGGTGCCGTCGAGTTGTCCGCTGACAGCCGTTCCGTCGCCGGTTCCGCTGACGCCGTCACCTTTGCCTGAGCCACCGAAATTCATCTGCTTCTTGATTTTGTCACGCGAGGCCTGTTCGCGTCGGGCGCGCTCCTGCTCCTCAAGTTCCGCTTTTGTGGGTCCGCGTTTCTCAGGTTTGGGTTTCTCCTTGACTTTCATCGGCGACTCACGCTTTGAAGTCGCGACCGGAGCCGGTTGTGCCGGCTCACCGGCGTTGACCATGTCGGTCGCGTCGCTGATGTTCTCACCGTTTGACGGTGCCACCGGAGCGTCGGCAGGTTTTTGGTCGGTTATCATGTCTCCGAGATTGATGTAGTCGTTGACGAGCAGAATCTCGGTGTCGTCGTCAGGCAACCTCTCGTCACCGGGTTCAGGAGGCCAAGTCAGATAAGTATAGCAGAATGTCAGCAACACCACCAGGTGTACCGCCACCGCCACTATGGCCGCTATCAGCCTGTCACTCAATGTCGATTTCATTGTTTGTCAGTGTCTGCCGCCACCTCTTGCGTGCCGGCGGGTTTTGCCGATGAGGGTGCAGCTTTTGTCGCAAGCACCATTTTGAGATTGTTTTCGGCCCCGATGTTGAGAATCTCGACGATGCGGCCATAAGGCACCGATTCGTCGGCATAGAGGGCGATGTAACCTTCGGGATCTTGCTCGACCGCGAGTTTGAGAAAGGTGACGAGAGCCGAAGAGTCCATCGGTTGGGGCTCCTCACCGCCGAACGAGGCATAGAGTTTAGACTCATTGTCGAGATAGACGGTCGTTCCGGGCTTTATTGCGGTCTGCTCGGAACTCTGCGGCAGATTGACCTCGAGCGCGGTCGGGAAGACAAATGTCGAGGTTACCATGAAGAATATCAGCAGCAGAAAGATCACATCGGTCATCGATGCCATCGAGAATGCCGCCATCATTTCGTGTTGACGCTTGAATGCCATGATCTTGAAAATAACAGATTATTCGGCCGGCTCGTTGAGCAGGTCCATGAATTCCATTGTCTTTCCCTCAAGCAGATTCATGACCGAGTTTATGCGGGCGACAAGATAGTTGTAGGCAAACAGCGCGATCACACCGACGATCAATCCGGCGACAGTCGTGACCAAAGCGGTGTAGATGCCGGCCGAGAAGGTCGAGATGCTTGCCGAGGTGCCTTGTGAGGCTATGTCGAAGAAAGCCTGCACCATGCCGATCACTGTTCCGAGAAAACCGAGCATTGGCGCGCCGGCAGCTGTCGTAGCAAGCCATGGCAGGCCTTTTCCAAGGTTGGCGACCTCGATGTTGCCGGTATTCTCGATAGCGACGAGAACATCGTTCATTGGGCGTCCGATTCGTGTCAGTCCTTTGGCGATCAGGCGGGCGTAGGGCGAGTTGCCTTTCTTGCAGAGGTTCATCGCGCTCTCGAGCTCACCTTCGTGAATATAATCTTTGATCCGTTTCATGAAAGACTCGTCGCTGCGTGCCGCACGGTTCACAACAATGGCGCGCTCGACAAAAATGTAAATGCAGACAACCGACATGACGGCGAGTACAATCATCAGCGGGCCACCTTTGAGACAGAGGTCCCAGACCGATAGGGTCACTTCGCTGGTGACCGGTGCTGACTGAGCGACAGAGGCCGCGCTCTGAATCGTGTCGGAGAGAATGGTTGCGGCAGAATCTAATGAGGGAATCATGATTTTTCGGAGAATATTTTTTATGGTTAGTCAATCGTTGTTGTGAAAAAAAGGTCAGGCCAGACACTCCTTGTATCTTCTGATTGTCTCGTGGAGACCGAGATAGAGGGCATCGGATATAAGCGCGTGACCGATCGAGACCTCGTTGAGGAAGGGCACGCGGTCATGGAAAAATTTGAGATTCTGAAGGTTGAGGTCATGACCGGCATTGACACCCAGCCCCGCGCGGTGGGCGGCACGGCTCGCCTCGACAAATGGAGCGACCGCGGCCTCGGGATCACGGTCGAAACCGTCGGCATAGGGTTTCGTGTAAAGCTCGACACGGTCGGCACCGGCGCGTGCGGCGGCACGGATGTTGTCAGGATCGGTGCCTACGAAAATCGAGGTTCTGATGCCTGCGTCGCGGAAACGGTCGACCACGTCGCACAGGAAATCGAAATTTGCCTCCACGTCCCAGCCCGACGATGATGTGAGCTGGTCGGGGTTGTCGGGAACAAGTGTCACCTGCTCGGGTTTCACTTTCATGACAAGGTCGATGAACTCGGGCGACGGATATCCCTCGATGTTGAATTCTGTCTTCACCAACGGTCTGAGCCTGAACACGTCGTCACGCTTGATGTGTCTCTCATCGGGACGCGGATGAACGGTGATTCCGTCAGCTCCGAACGCCTCACAATCGACCGCCACCTTCTCGACATCGGGGTTATTCTCGCCACGTGAGTTTCTGAGTGTCGCGATCTTGTTTATGTTAACGCTTAGATTGGTTGTCATTGTAAAAAGGTTTATAACCGTTAAAAGTTCCGTCTAATCCACCATGATAACAGATTATTTTGGTGGAAATCCGATAATTATTCGTATTTTTGTCAAAAACTTTTTCAGGCTACAAAATTAGTCAGAAATAATAAAACATCGAAAGAATTGACCATAAAAGATAACATAATTTCGAAAAACGAAGATGTCACCTCGGTCAAAGAGACCCGTTTCGACAGGCTCTATCCCGAAAACGCCGATGCCACCGAGCTGACGATCGCAAGTCGTCCGTTTGACTACAGCGCGACCGCCATAGCGCGTGCGGTCGAAGACTGTGACGCACATCTTCTGAACCTCAATGTCACTTCTGAACGCACCCCCGAGGGCAACATCATTGTCGACCTCAGGGTGAACCATCTCGACGGCGGGAACATTGCCCGGTCTCTTGAACGCTACGGCTTCGAGGTGATAGACTACAATTCTCCCCGGTCGCTTTCGCTCGACTCGGCCCGCGAACGAGCAAACGAAATACTACGAATACTCGATATCTGAAAACCATATTCTGATGAGATGCTGACTGTCGCTATCTATGGAAGCCGCCACCAGAACGAACGTGCCTCGAAAATCGACACGCTGCTGTCGACCCTGTCGCGCCGCGGCTGCCGTTTTGTCTTCCACACAAAGATCTACAATCATCTGCTCGAATTGCTCGACCACAAGCCTGACTGGAACATATGTTCAGTGACCGATAAGACCATCTTCTCGGCTGACCTTGCCATGAGCATCGGCGGCGACGGCACATTTCTGCGCACGGCGCGGTGGGTAGGCGACAAGATGATTCCGATCGTAGGCATCAACACCGGCCACCTGGGCTACCTGACGGCATTTGACATTGACCAGCAGGACGAACTTGTCGAAGTTCTGTTCGACGGCTCGTTCAAGATCGAGAACCGCACGGTGCTTGCTATCGAGGCACCCTCGGTTCCGTCATCGATATGGCCGTTTGCGCTCAACGAGGTATCGCTGGTCAAGAACGACACCGCATCGATGATCAACGTCATGTCGACAATCGACGGCGCACCGCTGGCCAACTATCTTTCAGACGGCATCATCGTGGCGACCCCGACGGGCAGCACCGGCTACAACCTCTCGGTGGGCGGTCCTGTCGTGCAGCCGACATCGCCAATCTTCGTGGTTTCGCCGATAGCGGCCCATTCGCTGACGATGCGTCCGCTGGTCGTTGACGACTCCTCGTCGCTTGATCTGACAGTCACGGCGAGATCAAACACCTTCAGGGTCTGTCTCGACGGAAATTTCTTCTCACTTCAGTGTGGGTCGACGGTGACGGTGAGAAAAGCCCCGTTCGCGGTCAGGGTCATTCAGCGCGCTGACGACAATTTTGCAGACAAACTCAGGGAGAAGCTGCTGTGGGGAGTCAGAAACTGATCACCGAGACGACTCAAGAACCAATGATTACCACCGGAACAGAAATAACACTCAGAGAACTTGGCCCCGTCTATTTTGTGGTCAGAAACAGCTCACGCCACATTTCAGCACGTTGGCGCGGAGGCAAGGTGGTGTGCAGCGTGCCGCCACATCTGACCCGTGACCTTGCCGTTCAGGCTCTCGAGTCCATGACCGACCGGCTGATGAAAAGCAGGCCTCTTATCGTCTACCGCGAGAATCAGGTTCTCGAGTTCGACGGTTGGAAAGCCCAAATAGTCAGAGCCGATGCCGAACGTCGCCACATCATAGCCTATCCGTCGTCAGAGATGACAGTCATCGAAGTGCCGTCGTCGTTCTGTTTTGACTCCGAGAATGCTTGCCGGCGCATCAGTTCTGTCCTGTGTATGGCCGCCCATGCCCTCGCGCCGAAAATCATCATTCCCCGCGCCCGCGAACTTGCAGAGACCGTAGGACGCAAACCTGTCGGTTGGAAAATATCACGCGGACACCGCACTCTCGGCACATGTGCCCACACCGGAATAATATCGCTGAGCTACATGCTCGCGTTTCTGCCGGCCACCCTGCGCGACTTCGTCATCTGCCATGAACTGGCCCACCTGTCGGAGATGAACCACAGCGAACGGTTTCACAAACTCTGCGACAGCTATCTCGGAGGCCGGGAGCAGGAACTGGCTGCCGAGCTGAAACGGTTCAGCTGGCCCGTACTCAAAAAATAACCGATCAATCACAAAATCTCTCAAAAAATAATGAAGACTAACCTGAAATCAATCTTTCTCACCGCTGCCGCAGCCGTCAATGTCATCGCAGCCGGCGCAACGACAGTGCAGACCGATCTTTTCGGAAAACAATTTGCAGTAGACACCATCAAACACTTCAAGTCGGGGCCAGGAATGACCTTGACACAACTCAGGTTCACCCGCCTGAGCGACGGACTCTGGTTTGACTCACAGTCGATCGACTTCGATCTCGACAACACAAAAAACATCGAGCTGAAGGTCGAGACCGGCCGTGACACCTGCAACACGGCCGAGACAATCTCGTCAATGGCACGCCGCAAGACCGAAGCGACACGCCGCCCTGTGGCCGCTATCAACGGTGACTTTTTCATCACCTCATCGTTTGCCGCCAACCATCCGCTCGGCAACAAGATTCTCGGATATCCCAACATGTCGAGCGCGTCGCGCGGTAAAATCATCTCTCCCGACGTCATCGACTACGCAAGCCGAGAGAACGCGTTCATTCTCGGCGACGACGGAAACATGTGGATCGATGCAACCGACCTGACATATACGTTCAACGTCCCGGGCAAGAAAAACCCGATGAAGATATACCACGCCAACTATGACCGAGCCGACGGCGAAATCATCATCTACAACTCTCACTTCGGCTCGTCGACACGCACCGCTGCCGGGGGCTGCGAGTTTGCCGTCGAACCTGTCGAGGGCGAGACCTGGGGGTTCAACCGCGACATCAAGATGCGTGTGGTCACCGCACCTTCGACAGCCGGCAACATGGCCATTCCAGCCAATGGCGCCGTGATCTCGGCAGGCAAAAGCCGCACATCGCAGATAGCATATATGGAAAAGGTGAAAGTCGGCGATGAGATTCCGGTGCACATCGGACTTTCGCTTCCCGCCTTCGGTTCCATCACCCCGACAAGCATCAAGGAAGTCATCGGCGGCGATGTCAGAATTCTCAAGGAAGGCGTCGTCACCACCGAGGCCAACCGCTGGATCAACACTCCCGGTGCCTCTTACATCAGATCGTTGATCGGATACAGCGCCGACCGCCGTCACATTGTCATCTGCGCAATTGACCGCGGGTCGCTCGGCGGCGTGTCTTACTATGAAGCGGCCGACCTGATGAAATTTCTCGGTTGCCACGACGCGCTCGATCTCGACGGAGGTGGCTCGACAGAACTGTGGCATCAGAAACTCGGCATCGTCAACACTCTCAGAGACGGGAGCGAACGTGCCGTCGCCAATGCGTTCTTCGCGTTCATCAACGCTCCTGAAGACAACGAGATCGCCGAACTGAGGTTTGCCGATCCGGCCTTGAATCTTCCGCAATATGCGACATACACTCCGACGTTTTACGGCTACAACCGCTATGGCGAGCTGATCGACACCGATGTCACCGGTGTCACTCTCAGCTGCGAACCGGCTCTGGGCGATGTGATCGACAACGCGACCTCGCTCTACGTCAAAGGATCGGGAACCCATCGCCTGACGGCTACCCGAAACGGCATCACCGCCACTGTCGCCGTAAATGTGACCGGAGCCGAGAATCTGAAGCTAAAGCACACGTCGGCCCTCATTGACAACCACCGCACATGGACGATCGGCGTCGTCTCGACTGTCGGTACAAAAGAAATGGTTGTAGATCCACGTGCCCTGTCCTGGACATCTTCCGATCCCTCGACAGTCAAAGTTGATGAACTCGGCCGCGTCAACGGTCTCAGAAACGGCTCGGCTCAACTGACCGGCACACTCGGCAATTTCTCGTCTACGGTCGATGTCACCGTAGAGTGTCCCGAAGCCGCAGAAATGAGCGACAAAGCTCTGCTTGAGGCTTCAAACTGGAAATCGTCGGTGTCGGGCGGATCGTTCAGCCAGGCTGCCGACGGTGGTCTCGACATCTCCTGCCGTTTCTCTTCGACCCGAAATCCTTATCTGACACTGACTCCAACCCAATCGGCTTTCTACAGTCTTCCCTCGGGATTCCGTCTCGCGCTCGACAAAGGCAATGCGGTGATCAACTCGGTCAAACTGACATTCGAGACTGCCGACAAACGACGTCCGACGGTTGAGTTCACCACGTCGGGCGACACTAAAAACAGTTTCACAGGCGATTTCGGTGCCATTGCCGACACCTCCGACGTGGCAGCCACCTATCCGCTGCGCCTGATGTCGGTCTATCTCGACATGAAAGGCATCAAGGCATCGACCGACTACAAATTCTCAATACCCTCGTTTGACCTGCTCTACAAAGACTACAGCGGAGCCGGTGTCGACGGTGTCAACGCCGACAGCGACGGCAGCGACGCCCCCGTCGAATACTACAACATGCAGGGCATCAGAGTCATGCAGCCCGCTCCGGGCAACATCTACATTCGCCGTCAAGGCTCCAGGGTGTCGAAGATCGTCGAGAAGTGATCTTCGTGTCACGGTCGTTTGCTCCGTCCCGGATACTTTTGCTCGGCAAATCGCATTTTTTTTGCATTTGCTTTCAACTTATTCGTATCTTTGACTTCGTCTTAGATACTCCCGCTCGGCAAATCGCAATTTTTTTTGCATTTGCTCTCAACTTATTCGTATCTTTGTGAATTAAAAACTATTGCAAACACGATAACTGCTTATGTCAATCGACAACATCATTGCTCAGGCGGTGGCACGTGCCGTCAAAGAGCTCTATGGCATTGATGCCGACGCATCGTCGATCGTGCCTCAGACAACAAAGAAAGAATTTGAGGGAAACCTCACCGTCGTCGTTTTTCCTTGGGTGAAAGCCGCCCGCAAAGCCCCCGAAGCCGTAGCAACCGAAATCGGCAACTGGCTGGTGGACAACGAGCCGGCCGTCGACCGCTTCAATGTGGTCAAAGGTTTCCTTAACATCGTGATCGAACCGACGTTCTGGACATCGGTGCTCCACCACATCAACGACACTCCCGATTATGGCCGCACGGCCGTTACCGGGACTTCGCCACTGGTCATGGTCGAATATTCGTCGCCCAACACCAACAAACCGCTCCACCTGGGACATGTCCGCAACAACCTGTTAGGCTACAGCCTATCTGAAATTCTCAAGGCCTGCGGCAACCGTGTTGTCAAGACAAACATTGTCAATGACCGCGGAATCCACATCTGCAAATCGATGCTCGCATGGAAAAAATGGGGCGACGGAGCCACTCCTGAGTCAACAGGAAAGAAAGGCGACCATCTGATCGGTGACTTCTATGTCTTGTTCGACAAACACTACAAGGCCGAGGTGGCCGAACTCATGGAGAAAGGCATGAGCAAGGAGGAGGCCGAGAAAGAATCACCCCTGATGAAAGAAGCACGCGAGATGCTACGCCGCTGGGAACAGCGCGACCCCGAGGTGCGCGGCCTGTGGGAGATGATGAACTCTTGGGTCTACGCCGGTTTCGACGAGACTTACAAACGCATGGGTGTCGACTTCGACAAAATCTATTATGAGAGCAACACCTATCTCGAAGGCAAGGAAAAAGTGTTGGAAGGCCTCGAGAAAGGCATCATGTACCGTAAGGAAGACGGCTCTGTCTGGGCTGACCTCACAGCCGACGGTCTTGACCACAAACTGCTGCTGCGCAGCGACGGCACCTCGGTCTACATGACCCAGGACATCGGAACCGCCAAACTGCGCTATCAGGATTATCCGATCGACAAGATGATCTATGTTGTCGGCAACGAGCAGAACTACCACTTCCAGGTGTTGTCGCTGCTTCTCGACAAACTCGGGTTCAAGTGGGGAAAAGACCTCGTCCATTTCTCATATGGCATGGTCGAACTTCCCGAAGGAAAGATGAAGAGCCGCGAAGGAACGGTTGTCGACGCCGACGACCTGATGGATGAGATGGTCTCGACCGCACGCGCCGTCTCGGGCGAACTCGGCAAACTCGACGGGGTAAGTTCTGAAGAAGCCGACGAGATCTGTGAAATGGTAGGTCTCGGCGCGCTCAAATACTTCCTGCTGAAAGTCGACCCAACCAAAAACATGACCTTCAACCCCAAGGAATCGATAGATTTCAACGGCAACACCGGACCATTCATTCAGTATACCTACGCCCGCATACGCTCGGTTCTCCGCAAAGCGGCCGAGAAAGGCATCTGCATCACCGACTACACCCCGGTCGCGCCCAACGACAAGGAAATCGCGCTGATACAGACCCTTGCCGACTATCCGGCCGTTGTCAAGAAAGCCGGAACATCTTATTCGCCCGCTCTGATCGCCAACTACGTCTATGATCTGGTAAAACAGTTCAACCAGTTCTACCACGACTACACGATTCTCGGCGAGGAAGACGAGGCAGTCCGCTCGCTGCGTCTCGCGCTCTGTGAGGCCACGTCGGGAGTGATCAGTTCAGGCATGGCGTTGCTCGGCATCAGAGTGCCCGAACGCATGTAAGCCTGATTTTGTTATAACAGATAAACTTCAACCACAGAAACTATGTCAAACTACAATCTTAACAACCCATTCCCCGGCTTCGGCCAGCAACCGGCAGCCGGCGGCTATGAAAAAGCACTTGAAAACAAAGTGTCGACCGTGATGAAGACGGTCTATCTGAAAATGTTCCTCGCCCTGTTGGTCACCTCGGCCGTCTCGCTCGGCATCGTGGCCATCGCTCCCCAGGTTCTTATGTTCATCGCATCTCACACTTGGGTCTACTGGGTGGTATGCCTTGCCGAAATCGGTCTGGTGATCGCTATTTCCGGAGGCATACAGCGCATGTCGTCGACCACGGCATCGCTGCTGTTCTATCTCTTCGCCATTGTCAACGGACTGACATTCTCGATCATATTCGTGGCCTACAGCCCGGTGTCTATTCTTAAGACCTTCCTGATCACAGCCGGAACATTCGGTGCGATGAGCATATACGGATACTTCACCAACACAAACCTGGCGAAATTCGGCTCGCTGCTGATGATGGCTCTTTTCGGACTGATCATCTGCATAATCGTGAACATTTTCTGGGCTAACTCGACATTTGACTGGATCATCTCGGGTCTGGGCGTGCTGATTTTCATTGGACTCACAGCCTGGGACACCCAGCAGATCAAACGAATGGCCGAAATGTCGCCCAACGCAACCGACGGCCGCCTCGCGACCATCGGTGCCCTGAGCCTCTATCTCGACTTCATAAACCTATTCCTCTATCTGCTGAGATTCTTCGGCAACCGCAACTGACATTTCAACTATCAAAAGGGTGTTTAACTATAAATAAACCATGGCAACAAAACCGTTTGAATACCAGGAGATGTTTCCCCTGGGCAAAGAGAAGACCGAGTACTACCACCTGACTTCAGACTACGTCAAGGTTGAGAAATTCGGCGACAAAGAGATGCTCGTCATCGATCCCGAGGCACTCCGCGTGCTCGCTCGTCAGGCAACCCACGACAACGCCTTCATGCTGCGTCGCGAACACAACGAGATGGTGGCCAGGATTCTCCACGATCCCGAGGCGAGCGAAAACGACAAGTTTGTCGCGCTGACAATGCTTCGCAACGCCGAGATCGCATGCAAAGGACAGCTCCCCTTCTGCCAGGACACCGGCACCGCGATCGTCATCGGCAAGAAAGGTCAATATGTCATGACCGGAGGTGGTGACGAGGAACAGCTGTCACACGGTGTCTATGACACCTACACCGGCTGCAACCTGCGCTACTCACAGAACGCTCCCCTCAACATGTATGACGAGGTCAACACCGGCTGCAACCTGCCCGCCCAGATCGATCTCTATGCCGTCGACGGCGATGAATACAAGTTTGTTTTCGTTGCTAAAGGCGGAGGCTCGGCCAACAAAACATATCTCTATCAGGAAACCAAGGCTGTCATCAACCCCAAGACCCTCGTCCCCTTCCTGATCGAGAAGATGAAGACACTTGGAACAGCCGCATGTCCTCCCTACCACATCGCGTTTGTCATCGGAGGCACATCGGCCGAGATGAACCTCGCGACGGTCAAGAAAGCCTCGATAAAATACTACGACGAACTCCCGACCGAAGGCAACGCCCTTGGCCACGCTTTCCGCGACATCGAGCTTGAGAAACAGCTCCTCGAGGCATCGCGCAAAATCGGCCTCGGAGCACAGTTCGGTGGAAAATATTTCGCCCACGACATTCGCGTGATCCGTCTGCCCCGCCACGGCGCGTCGTGCCCCATAGGCATGGGCGTCAGCTGCTCGGCCGACCGCAACGTCAAGGCTAAGATCAACCGCGACGGTCTCTGGATCGAGAAACTCGACGCCAATCCCGGCGAACTGATTCCCGAAGAGCTGCGCAACGCAGGTGAGGGCGACGTTGTCAAGATCGACCTCAACCGCCCGATGAGCGAGGTGTTGGCCGAACTGACAAAATATCCCGTCTCGACCCGTCTGTCGCTCAACGGAACCATCATTGTAGGCCGCGACATCGCCCACGCCAAGATCAAGGAGCGTCTCGATGCCGGCGAACCGATGCCGCAATATCTCAAGGAACACCCGATCTACTATGCCGGCCCGGCAAAAACTCCTGAAGGCATGCCCTCAGGCTCGTTCGGCCCGACAACAGCAGGACGCATGGACCCCTATGTAGACCAGTTCCAGGCAGCCGGAGGCTCAATGATCATGATAGCCAAGGGTAACCGCAGCAAACAGGTGACCGACGCTTGTCAGAAACATGGTGGCTTCTATCTCGGTTCGATCGGTGGTCCGGCAGCTGTTCTCGCCAAGAACTCTATCAAGAAAGTCGAATTGCTCGAATATCCCGAACTCGGCATGGAGGCAATCTGGAAAATCGAAGTCGAGAACTTCCCCGCATTCATTCTCGTCGATGACAAAGGCAACGATTTCTTCACAGAGATCGCACAGAAATGTGCCTCTTGTCCGATCGCGAAGTAAGGCACTGAAATAACACGTTATATAATAACGGCGGCCCGGATCAATGTCGGGGTCGCCGTTATTTTCACATGCGGCTGACCATTGAGACACAGTTCCGCTACAAAACAGCCACACCGGCTTCTTTCACCATAACCGTTATCGGCCTAAATTTGTAAAAAAAATGATTTTTATGAAATCAAGGCTATTTATTTTGTTGTGCATGGCGATCTCATGGTTCGCACAAACCGGGGCAGAAACGACATTGAATGTGGACCTTGCCAATGGAACCACCGCATCGTTCCCGTTATCTTCGACTCCAGAAATCACATTCAGCACCACTGACATGACAGTCTCGTCACCTGAGGGTATATTCTCTTATCCACGGCAGTCTGTCTCGCAAGTATATTTCAAAAACAACGGAGCAGGTGTTGACGGTGTCACAATTCCGACGCTCTCATACACACTCACGATGTCACGGCTTAAAATCTCGGGAATCGGCAACTCTGACGTTGTCGGGGTCTACAACATGTCGGGGTCTGTTGTTCCCGTAAATGAAGAGAGAACGGCTAACGAAGTGACTCTTGATTTCTCGACACGTACAAAAGAATTCTATATAATAACCGTCAAGGGTCATCCAACTTTAAAAATATACATAAAATGAAACTCGCCATTTCAATCGCCTCACTGCTGTTTTGCGTTTTATCAATCTCGGCTCAGGAAAAAATGAACATTCGGTTCATCGATTCATCGACTGTGAGTTACGATGTCGACAAAATTGAAAAGATAACTTTCTCGACAAGTACGCCCGACATTCCTCCAACTCCTTCAGGCAAACACGCCCGGGTTATACAGGCCGGGAATTTCCATTATTTTTATGATGCCGAAGGTCGATGTAACCAAATCATCGACTATAATGATAATCTTGAATTGAAAATCAACTACGCTGATAAAACTTTTGTCTTCAACGGAACTCAGGTTGCGACATTTGACATTGATTCCCAAGGCAGAATAACGGAGCTGGCTGAAACCGGAGGTGATGGCTTTGTAAAATCTGATTATGAATATGACACTGAGGGACACCTGATAAAACTGACCGAAGTATATTCATTTCCCGACGAGAAATATAACGGCACCATGACTTTTTTCTGGGAGAACGGAAACATGACACATGCGATTGAGACTCTGGAAGAAGTCGGTCAGGAAACATTCACCAGCAAACTTGAGGTTTCTTATTCTGAATATGAAAACCGACATAGCCAATGGACTTTCGGCATGCTCGAAGATAATGAACTGGGGATCTCTATAATCGGCATGTTCGGCACTCCGCCACGAGATTTTCCGTCCACGACCTGCTGGGATACCGACAGCCCTGTCCATATCTCCTACATATTCAATCACGACGGGACTGTCAACACCGAGACTGTCGGCTCGAAAACCTTTGAATATCGTTACGAAACAGAACGGGAGCAATCGGTCGGTGAGAATACCCGTTTTATAGTTCCGAGGATATTCAAGAGTCACCGCCGGCACATCTCAAATCATTAAGAGAACGATTCTGACAATCAAAATTTGTCATTTATAAAATGTTTGCTACATTTGCATCTGACGATATCATCTTCACAACCAACGAAAAAAGATATTGCCGCCTGAAAAATGTATCAAACAACAGAACCAAACCCTGAAATCAACGGACTCAGGCAAGTGTTATGTCAATGTTCCATGTGCACGCCATAATCCGAAAAAAAATATTTGAATGCTGATTCTCATCGCCGAATCAAAAACGATGTCAAACCCGTTGCCTGTCAACGATTCAGATGCTTTCGACAACCATTGTCCGTTGACACAAGACCGCGTGGAGGAGCTGATCTCTTCGTGGCGCGAACTGACAGTCGACCAACTCGCCGGGGCAATCAAGATCAGCCCGGCATTGGCGAGATCGATGAAACTGATGATTCACGACTTTCCCGACAAAAGCCGTATGTCGCCGGCGATCGAGGCCTACACCGGAGTCGTTTTCAAGGCTCTCGATTTCAAGTCTCTTTCCGAAGAAGCGAAACAAAACGCGGTGGCTCGAGTAAGAATAATCTCGTCACTCTACGGCTACCTGCGTCCCGACGACCTGATAAAACCCTACAGACTCGATTTCACGACTGTCATGACTCCGCCGGCAATAATGATGTCACGCTATTGGCGCGAGACGGTCACCCGGCTTCTGTTCAACGATCTGTCAGGCGAAGGCTCCACAGAGATACTCGACCTCATGCCAGCCGATGCCGCGGCATGCATCGATTTCAGACAACCGGCAGGCATCACGGTCAAAAAAGCCGACTTCAAAGAGACTCTCGACGGCGGACGTCGGCGCACCCCGACCGCAAACCGGCTCAAGACACTGCGCGGCAAGCTGTTAAGGCACATCATTACAAACGACATCACCGACTTCACATCTTTGACATCGGTCGAGACCGACCTCTTCTGTGTCGACACGGTAACTGACGACAAAATTGTTTTTCATTGTTAGAGCCTCCAAATAAGACCCATAATTTTGTCAATAGACGCAAAATGGTTAATTTAGCGGTCAGAACATAAACAACTAAAGAAAATGGCAAAAGTTATAATCATCGGCGCAGGTGGCGTCGGCACAGTCGTGGCACACAAATGTGCCCAGAATCCGGAGGTTTTCACCGAAATCGTGATCGCATCGCGCACAAAAAGCAAATGTGACGCTGTTGCACGCGCTATCGGCAAACCCAATGTCACCACCGACAGCGTCGACGCTGACTCGGTCGAGCAACTTGTCGAACTTTTCAACCGCCACAAACCCGACATGGTCATCAACGTCGCCCTGCCCTATCAAGACCTGACGATCATGGACGCTTGTCTCGAATGTGGAGTCAACTACCTCGACACAGCCAACTATGAGCCTAAAGACGAGGCTCATTTCGAATACTCATGGCAGTGGGCCTACCGCGAACGCTTCGAGAAAGCCGGTCTGACAGCTATTCTCGGCTGCGGTTTCGACCCGGGAATGACAGGTGTCTACACTGCATACGCCGCAAAACACTACTTCTCGGCTATGGAATATCTCGACATCGTCGACTGCAATGCCGGAAACCATGGCAAGGCTTTCGCCACAAACTTCAACCCCGAGATCAACATCCGCGAGATCACTCAGAACGGACGCTACTATCAAGACGGAAAATGGGTAACCACAGGCCCTCTCGAGATACATGCAGAGCTGAACTACCCCAACATCGGCCCGCGCGACTCCTATCTGCTCTATCATGAGGAACTTGAGTCGCTGGTCCAGAACTTCCCGACAATCAAGCGCGCACGTTTCTGGATGACCTTCGGCAAGGAATACCTGACCCACCTGCGTGTGATCCAGAACATCGGCATGGCCCGCATCGACGAGGTCGACTACAACGGCACCAAGATCGTGCCCCTGCAGTTTCTCAAAGCCGTTCTCCCCAACCCACAGGATCTTGGCGAGAACTACCACGGAGAGACATCGATCGGTTGCCGCATCTCAGGTCTTGACAAAGAGGGACGACCGATGACCTACTACGTCTACAACAACTGCAGCCACGAAGCAGCCTACCGCGAGACCGGAATGCAAGCCGTCAGCTACACGACCGGAGTGCCGGCAATGTGTGGCGCGATGATGTTCCTGACCGGCAAATGGGTGAAACCGGGTGTCCACAACGTCGAGGAGTTCGATCCCGATCCCTTCATGGAGCAGGTCGCCCTTCAGGGCCTCCCCTGGCATGAAATAATCAACGGTGACCTCGAGGTCGACGCAATCAAATGACTACCGTGTCTGACAATAACACAACAAATGGCGCAGGCAACGATTTTGCCGGCGACTTCCGCCGACGCATAGGCGAGGTAAAAAAAACGCGCTGGATCAGATTTGGCATCGTCTCGCTGATTTTCCTCGCCTGGGTCGCTTGGCTCGGCAACTGGTGGGTGGCTCTGGCGTTGATTCTGCTCTTCGACATCTACATTACCGGATACATTCCGTTGACATGGTGGAAAAAGAGCAAGAACGCGACAGTCAGAGGTGTGATGAGCTGGGTCGACGCGATAGTCTATGCCCTGGTGCTTGTCTATTTCGTGTTCGCCTTTCTCGGCCAGAACTACCAGATTCCCTCCTCGTCGCTTGAAAAAACTCTGCTGACAGGCGACTACCTGTTTGTCAACAAGGCTGTCTACGGGCCGCGTGTGCCGATGACTCCGGTTCATTTCCCACTGGTCCACAACACATTGCCGATCATCAACACCAAAAGCTATCTTGAAAAGCCCTCGTTGCCCTACCACCGTCTCAAGGGCATGCGCAAGATCGAGAGCGGCGACATTGTCGTGTTCAATTTCCCGGCCGGAGACACCGTGATGTCAAAAGTCAGCAACCCCGACTACTACACCCTTGTACGCTCTCTCGGACGCAACGCCGTGCTCAACAACGAGGCAACTTTCGGCCAACGAATATGGCGGCCGGTCGACAGACGCGAGAACTACGTCAAACGTGCGGTCGGTCTCCCCGGACAACGGTTCAAAATTGCCGACGGAACGATTTTCATTGACGGCGTGGCTCAGCCGATGCCCGAGAACGCGCAGTTCAACTACATTGTCCAGACTCGACGGTTTCCGATCACCGAGGAACAATGGGACGAACTTGGAGTGGCTCCAGACGACATTCATGTAATGACCGATGTCATGAACAACCCGGCAGCAGCGGCAGCCAACGGTTTCATTGTCAACGACGACTCGACAGTTCCGCCCGTCTATGTAGTTCCGCTTTCGAGACAAATGGTCACAAGCCTTGAGTCAACCGGCAACACGGCGATGATTGTGCGCTATCCAAACACTCCCGGAGACTTCCTCTTCCCCGAAGGACCGATGTCTCAGACTTGGACAATCGACAACTATGGCGGTGAAGAAGGCATACTCATACCCGAAAAGGGCATGAAACTGACAATAACCGACGAGAACTGGCCGCTCTATGACCGTGTCATAAGGGTATATGAAAACAACCCGACAGCACGCATGAGCGACGGACATCTGACAATTGACGGACAGCGCGTCGACCAATATGAGTTCAAGATGGACTACTATTTCATGATGGGTGACAACCGCCACAACTCGCTCGACTCACGGTTCTGGGGATTCGTTCCCGAAGACCACATTGTCGGCACACCCTGGAGAGTGCTTGTCTCGTTTGACAAAGACAAATCGATTTTCAGCGGCGGAGTCAGGTGGAACAGAATCTTCCTCGACGCCAATCCCGACAAGAAATGACCGTCTCTCCCCTCACCCTCTATCCCGACAAAACCATAGTGCTCTCACCTGCCTACTTCGGGCAGGTGTCGCGTTATGCCCTGATAGCATCAGTCGGGCATGCGTCAGTCGACACCGGAGCGAAATTCGACAAACGGCTGAAATCGACCCGACGCATGACAATCGCCGATGTAAACGGCCCGATGAACCTCACTGTGCCGATCTTGAAACCAGAGTCGCTGACACGCGCACGTTGGAACGACATCAGACTGTCGACCCACGGCGAATGGTGGCATGTCCACCGTGTAGCTCTTGAGTCGGCATATGGGCGCACACCTTTTTTCGAGTTCTACATCGATCGTTTCCTGCGCTTCATAAGCCGCACCACTGTTGACACATTCCAGAGCCTCACATCGCTTGACGAGGCAATAGAACGCGAAATATGCGGCATTCTCGACATTCCCTCACCTGTCTACACCGACAGTTCACCCGAAGGTGAAGACTGCCGTGGCAACCGCTGTCCCACCCTACCCGATATTCCCTACTATCAGGTGCGTCAGAATGATTTCGGATTTTTAGGCGGACTGTCGGTTCTTGACCTCATCTTCAATGTCGGACCGGAGTCGCCTCTTGTGTTGCGGAAGATGACAGAATGAAAAAAGTCGAGGCGTCGAACCTCGGCAGTGCTGTCAGCTGCACGTCGGCTTCACGCGCCTCTATCGACCCCGACGCATCGCCCACCTTCACTCCTGCCCCCTCAAGCTCGTTTCTGACCGCAGCGAGGGCAATTTCAGGCATGTTGTTGTCGTGGGAGAGATGACACAAAAAAATATGCGACAGTTTCGGAGTCCACATTCCGGCCAGATAACGCGCGGTCACCACATTGTCGAGATGACCGTTGTCAGCCGCTATGCGTGCTTTCAAGTGCATCGGATAACGCCCGTTGCGCAACATCGCGCTGTCGTAGTTCGCCTCGATCATGATGAAATTTGCCTGCCTCATGTAGTGGTCGACACGCTCTGTCACCGAACCGAGATCAGTTGCCACGGCAAACTTCAGTTCGCCGCTCTCGATGAAAAATCCGACATTGTCAGTGCCGTCGTGGGGCGTCTGGAAAGCTGTCACCGTGAAACCGCCGGCGCGAAACGGAGTCTCGATGTAGATCGGTCGATGGTAATCTTTAAGACGTGGCGACAGCGAATGGCGTCGGAAAACCCCTCCGAGCGTCTTAGGAGTTGCAAACAGAGCCATGTGGGGGTGTTTTTTGAGCAACTTGTATACAAACCTGATGTGGTCGCTGTGGTCGTGTGTGATCAGAATGCCTCTCACGGTCGACATCGAGATGCCGCGGCGTTTCAGCTCGGGAACTACCTTGTCGGGGCTTACCCCGGCATCTATGAGTATTCCGGTCTCACCATCACCGATATAGGAGCAGTTGCCGCTGCTGCCGCTGCCAAACGAAATGAAGCGCAGTGTCGGACGCGGCTTGATGCGGTGGTCCATCACCGGCATGTCAAACAACGAGGGCATTCCCGAGATTACAGTGGTGTTGATTTTCAGGCGTGGCATCAGCTGAAGAGTAAAAAGATTGTCGGAATCTTGTCATAATCATATTTGCGGCGCGACCATTGAGACAGCGGAAGCGTCACAATCGACTGCGACGCACCGGTTATGTCTGAAGCCACACACAGCAGCATCGAGCCGGGCAACGACCCGCAAAGCTCGGCAATCAGGCGGTTGTTGCGGTAGGGTGTCTCTATGAATATCTGGGTCTGACGCTCTCTGACAATGCGCCGTTCCAGCTCCTTGAGACGGGCGACACGGGCCGATCTGTCAATCGGCAGATAGCCGTTGAAGGCAAAACTCTGGCCATTGAATCCTGATGCCATCAGAGACATCACGATGCTCGACGGCCCTACAAGCGGAACAACCTCATAACCCTTGCGCTGAGCGACTGCCACGACATCGGCCCCCGGATCGGCTATAGCCGGACAACCGGCCTCTGAGATCACCCCCATGTCGTAACCTTTTTCCATAGGGTCGAGCATCGCCGGAATCTCGCCGGGCGGTGTCTGGCCGTTGAGGGTGTGAAACGTGAGCGAATCGATGTCAATCGACCTGTCGCATTTCTTCAGGAAACGACGGGCCGATCTCACGTTCTCGACTATAAAATGTCTCACTCCTCTGACAAGCCCGATGTTATATTCGGGAATGACCCGTTCGAGTGTATCGTCGGAGAGAGGAACAGGAAATAAATACAGTCGTGGCATATTTCTGATTTATATTTTAACGCAAAACAGTGATTTCAAGTGGTGGTGTGACCGCGAAACGTCGTTCGTGGCGCAGATAGGCCCTGACGACATAGGTTCCGTCTGAGACATGATTGCCGTGATTGTCGACGAGATCCCACATGAACGGAAAAGAGACATTGTCGCGCGAGAAAACGGCAGTTCCGTCGAGATCTTCAATGACCACACGGCCCGACGGTTCGCCCGTGAAGCCATGGTCAAGGGTGAGTGTCAGCGACTGGCGTGCCGGAACGTCTTCGGTCATGAGAGCGACATCGGCCGGAGTTGTGACAACGGTGAAACCGATCGACCGCGATGTCTTGTTTCCGACATTGTCTGAAACGGTCAGAGTCAGAGTGTGGAACCCATCGGCCAACCCCACGACAGGCAGTGAGAGCCGTGCCGACTGATCGGGAGAGAGCGTCATCGACTCGATGACATTGTCGAGCGATCGGCTGTTATCAATTACCACACGGGGCGAAAGACCTATTGACGACGTTCTGACCGCTATTCCCGACTGATCGGGCAAGACCGAGGCATGAAGGACGAAATCGGAATTGACGACATCGCCGTCGACAAATGAGGCGGAATCAATGAAGAGCTCATCTATTACCGGAGACTGACTGTCGTCTGAAATCTCGTCGACTGAGGCATCGTCGAGATCGACAGGCACTGTGACAGCCGCCGCTTCCCTGCCCGACTCTGTCACTGCCGTCATCACAAGACGCCCGCGTTGTCCGGGACGTATCGATGGAGGCAACGCAAGAGTGAAGTCAAAATTTCCGTCTGCCACCACGGCTGTCGCCTCGGTCAAGATTGTCTCGTCAAGTTCCACACGCTTAAGAACACGCTCTTTCTCAGGCACTTTCTTTCCGTTTGTAGGTTGATAGAGATTGTCGACTGAGTCAGGCGACTCATAGACTCTCACCATCATCGTGCCGTTGAACGACCTGATGATATTGCCAGCTTCGTCGGTCACCGATCCGGTCACGCGGTTCAAGGCCGGAGAGACAAGCCTGCCGATTCCGTCGCCGGCACCGTTGACTGAAGTCACGGAGAGATTCAATGTTGCCCGCCGCAACGGAAGTGCCGGATCTCCGCCCAGATTATAGGCCAATGTGTTGATTTTCAAATCGGGAGATCTTGTGGCAAACATCTCGGCCTGGGCCATGCGCCACGCGTCGCCTACGGTCGCGGCGTCTCCACTGCCGAACAAATTGCGGGCGAACGCAAGATTGAGAATCTGGTTGTTCTCTTTATAGACCGTGCGTCCGGCTCCGACGACTGCCAGGGCTCCACCGTCGGTCTTGAACAACATGGCCTCTCCGATCGCACTGTTAAGACGGTCGAAGCCAAACGACTCGCAGGTTGACAGAAATGTGAACGGCTGATAACCGTAGCTGACATCAGAAACATAACGTCTGTGCCACAGGTTTTCTGAGGTGAAGCTGTCGGGACGTCCATGACCGATGTAGCACCAGTAGAAAGCACCGGCCTTGAGCGCATCGGTTATGTGACGGCGTGCCTCGGCGGCTGAGCCGTTAGACCAGGGGTAGATCGCATTATAGGCACGGGTGACCGTGGTCACCGGAGAAAAGGCGGTTATCTCGGCGGCCAGTTCCTGAGCCTGTATCATGTGGGCATCGGCATCACCGTCATCACTCATCACGACGGCACGTGTCGTCACATCGGGATCAAACGGTGTTTTCAGAAATGCCTCTACCTTGTCGACATAGGAACGGGCGTCTCCCTCACTGAGAGCCGGAACACGCCCGACCGCTATCGCCGGCCCATCGGTCTGCGATTTCATAGTCGCTCCGGTCATGTCGTCGCCGAGCATCGCGAAATAGGCGTCGGCCGTATAACACAATGCGTCCTCGAGCTGGCTCTCATATTCACGCGATGGATAGGTCAGCAGCATCTTGCGCGGGTCGACCTGCATTGACTGAGCACGCGAACGGCTGTCGTTTGTCGCACCGCCCATGAGCAGCATATATTTGAACTTGCGGCTGTCACGGTCGTGAAACATCTTGGCCACACGGCGATAGGCCTCTGCCGACGGCGTACCTGATGAAAACTCGTTGTAAACCTCAGATGCCGTGACAACAAGAACATCAAGACCGCTCACCGACCTGTGGAGAGCGGCGAGCCTGTCGGCCTGGCCACGACATTCGTCGGTCGTGATGATAAGATAGTCGGGTACGCGGGCTGCATGTATGTTCTGGTTGCCGACCGTGCCGGCATACTCAACCGTGTGGTGTTCGGCATCGGGTTCGAAAACAATGACATAGTCATAGTATCCCGATGAAGAATAAGACTGGAACGGGGAGAACAGAAGGTCTCCCGTCACTGCGTCGTGACGTGTGGTGAAGGGTCTTACCTTGTCGGCCGTTCTGATCTGCCATGCGACAGCCGATTCTGAAGTTCCGCCGACACGGTAGCGTTGGTCTGCCCTGACGCTGCATGTCATGATCAACTCCCGCCGGCCGTCGAGATCGGCCTTAGCCGGATAAGATGCCGCTATATAGTCGACAGCGGCAAACCTGACGTCTGAAGATGACGTTACGAACGAGACATCGAGCTTTCCGTCGGCAGGAACGCCGTCGGCGTCAACGACAATCTCAAAACGTTTCACCGACACCCCGGCAATCTCTCCGTAGGCACGGCATGTACGTGTCATTCCGCCAACCGATATGTCGACCGCCGGTGTCACGCCGCCGAGACCGACAGCTCCCGCGATCGTCACACCGGTGCCGTTTAGTCTCCGGGAGACATCGAAGCTGTATCCGGGCGCACCGTCGACGTTGAGACTGTGGCCATAGAACAATGCTCCGCAGCCCATCGGATTCTGTATTTCCTCTCTTATGACTTCTGTGGCAATGTAGCCCGTCAGGTCTCCATCTGACGATTCTCTGTAGGGAATTGCCGCCGGAGCCTCATAACTGCGCGAATCGGTCAGGAAATAATAACCGTGGTCGCTGTCGTAGTTCTGAATCAATTTGGGCTGACGTGGACTCTGCATGTCGACACGCCGGCCGGGTTCACCATAGAACAACAGACGTCCGCCGTGGCGCATGACTGTCTGCTGCGGAAGGTCATCAGGCATGTTGACCGAGAACTGGCCATCGCCGAGAAGTGCGCCGCCATAGCCGAAGACGGTTACTTTCGACGGATCGCTGAAACCCATATGCCGGAGCTCGTCGTCGCTGATCTGCTGAATTCCTCTTCCGGTGACTTTTATTTTCACCCAGCGTCCTTCGGCAAGTTTCGACCGCGAGGCATATATGGTGGTCGGCAAAGCCTGTGCGGCAATCGGAACGAGTGCCGCCGACAATAATGCCGAGATCAGTATATATGTCGTAAATTTCATAGTGGTGACTGAGACGGACCGGTCTCCGTCGTTGATTGATTGGCGGCACTGAGGCCTCGTTATTTAATTTTCAGGTCAACGACAGCCTCACCGTTGACCGACGCCGTCAGGCGTGTGTCGATCATGGCTGTCAGACCTGTTGTCAGACGACACGGAGCGATGATGTCTCCATGTTTCAGGGTGAAGTATTTTCCGGCCAGGGCGACGGTTTCGTCTGTCAGCAGCCGGTCGGCTGTCAGACGGGCTATCACCCTGCCGTCAAGGGCGACCTCAATCACAGGATCGGAGGGGAAAGGAATGAAAATTCCCTCCGCCACCGACGAATCAAAGGCGACAAGCAACGATGTGCTGAGCCCGACTCCGTGGGGAACGACCCTGACAAGGAGGGAGAACGTGTCATAGTAGCGGCGTGCGAATTTCGGCGCGATATTTTTGCCGAGCCGGGATATTTTCACAGCCGGGAGCAGTTCGATGTCATACTGTTCGGCCACTGGGGGCAGAAACAGCGGACGCCCGGGCAATACCACCGACGAATCGACCATCAGATCGACACGCGGCAGTTTTTCGAGCGGTTGGTCGGGAAAACGGTCAAAGGCGAGCAGTTTCATTGACGACCTGATGAAAGGTTCATGTTGAGCCTGTTATACATAACGGCCAGATGCGCATAGATCGAGGTGTTCTGGACGACGATGTCATCTGACACTCTGATTCTGAACGGTGTGAAATTCCACAATGCCTTCACTCCGGCGGCGACAAACTTGTCGGCTACAGACTGGGCATGCTCGACAGGCACCGTGATGATGCCGATGTCGGCGGCAAACTGGCGGCGGCGGAGGTCAAGCTCGCGCACGTCAAAAACCGGAATGCCGCAGAGGGTGCGACCGATCAGGTCGGGATTGATGTCGAAGCCGGCCACGATGTTCAGTCCGAACTGTTCGAGACCCGAGTCCTGGATCAAAGCTCCGCCGAGCGATCCGACCCCTACGATCAGGGCGTTGTGGCTGCGGCGGAATCCGAGAAAGTCCTCGAGTTCAGCTTCAAGCGACGCCACTTCATAGCCTATGCGCGTCTTTCCCTTAATGTTCAGAAACGATAAATCTTTGGCAATCTGTGAGGCATCGACGTTGAGGTCACGTGAAATCTGGGTAGACGAGACATACTCCACGTCACGTTTGCGCAGCAATGTGACATAGGCCAGATACCACGGTAACCGTCTGAGTGCCGGTTCGGGAATGAAATCTCGCGGTGCAAGTCGCTGTTCAGATGCCATATTCAATCAGTTTTCTTCTGCAAAGATACGAAATTAATCAGTGACATGACACCTATTAAGGAATTTTATCCATATTTGACGGCTGCCTCACCGCGAGGTGACGGCTATTTTCTTTGTCACAGTGTTTGACTCAGTGCCATCCTCTCCCGTGACCGAAGCACGGTAGAGATAGATTCCGCGCGGAACTCTCCGGCCCGACATGTCGCGCAGATCCCAGGTGATCGGGAACGATGAGAACAGGTCGCTGCGACCCGACTGCACCGAGGTGTAAACCTGGCGGCCCATTAGGTCGAATATCTGGAGTCTGACATCAACCATTGCGTCGGGGCGGTTGTGTGACAGGTAGAAATTAGCACTTGCCGATGCGGGGTTGGCGTCAGTAGTGACATCGAAGATAACTGCCGGCAGACCATGTTCGACAATGAAATCGACGCTCTTCTCGGTCGCGTTTCCGGCGGCGTCCCAGACTCTGAAACGCAGCGAATGGAATCCGTCTACAAGATTTTCAAGAGGGTAAGCCACTGTTCCCGACGGTGTTCCGTCGGCCGACGGGGTGTAGTAGAGCGACACGTCGGTGAAGACTTTCGACGGAGTGTCGAGCCACATCGTCATCTGGTGGCCTATTCCGGCCATTGACAGATTGATAGCGCGGTCGTCGCTGAGCCGGGCAATCACGACAGGCGACTCGTTGACACGGTCTCCGTTTCTGAATGTCGAGTGGTTGAGATAGAGTTCCTCGATTACCGGCGCCACTGTGTCGGGAACGGCCGTATCGTCATAGCCGTAGACATAGAAAGCGCGGTTCACCCCGATCGCCTCACGTCCGTCGCCGGAACGGGCATAGAGTGTCATTTCGGCCGGACGATAGTTGTCTGAGATCTCGACCGGCATCGCCACTTTCAGACGGAAACGACCGTGGCGCACTGAGTCGGTGCCGGCATAGAGCCGCAGGCCACGCTGGTCATAGACCGACTCAACGCCATGCTCTCCGTTTGCACGTGTCGTGACGCTTGTCTCGGCATCGTAGACGGTGGTTTCCACCACACCCGAGAAATCAGTCATTAGATTTCCGTCGCTGTCGGCGAGATAGCCTTCGACCACGGCATCTTGCGCGGCTTTAATGACGGGAGGATCATATGAATCGATGTCGTCGCCGTTGATCGACGAGACAACAGCGTTGTTGACCGGAGTGGCAAGCCTCATAGCCGGATCGCCCAAGAAGACATAGCGCAGCTTGTTGTGGTTGCTGACCACGCCTTTTCCTTCGTCATAGCCGTTTTTTCCACGCCGGATTGCCTCGCCGACAGTCAGATTCAGTCCATCTCCGTCGGTGTCGAACAGATGTTTGCCTATCGAGGCCGACAGATAGCCGTTTTCTGAAATGTAGACCGGACGCGTCGCGCTGACAACGCCTATGACACCACCGTTGGGGTTGCTGAACAGCAGTTCGGCAGCCGAGGTTGTCGACGCATCCCAGCGCAGGAAGTCGCAGGTGGCGGCATAGACAAAGGGCCACCGGCGCAGATAGAGCGAGTTGACATCGGTGTAGGTCATCAGTCCGTCGTGGGTCCACGACGTCGGATTGGCGTGACCGATGAAGTTCCACCAGACGACACCATCGTCGAGAGCGCGGAACATGTCGGTTCTTGCTCCGGGATAGACCGACCCCGATTTGACGTAGGAATCGAGGTAGACCTTGCTGTAGGTCATCTTGCCGCCGAAGCCGGCAGCCGCCATGTGGGCTACCATTTTTTCTGTCTGGTCGAGATGTTGTCCGTAGTCTTCATCGTCGGCGACCATCAGAACGCGGTTTTTCCACTGTCCCGACGGCGACGAGTTGACATAGGTGTAGAGTTTGTCGACGACCGTACGTGCTTCAGACAGCGAGGTCACGGCCAGACGGCCGACTGCAATAGCCAGAATGTCCTTGCCCATGTTGGCGCCCGAGTTGTCGAGCAGAAATGAATAGTAGTCGTCGGTCGAGTATGAGTCATTGTCATTCAGCCCATTGTCGGTCTGCCATGAGGGTAGGGTCGGGAAGCGCAAGGCTTTTCCGGTGCCGGTCAGCCGGCGGTTGTCATAGAACGGGCGGCCGACAAGCAGGGCATATCTCAACGGGTGGCCGGCTGCCTCACCGCGGTCGTAGAACATCTTCAGACATTTGCGTATCGCCCCGGCATCGGGAGATCCGGAACCGAACTCGTTGTAGACCTCGTCGGCATTGACCACGACGACTTTCATCGAATCGGCCGAGGTGCGGTGGAGATTGGCGACACGCGCTGCCTGCGAGGCATACTCCGGCAGGGTCACGATGACCATGTCGGGTGTCTCGGCCGTGGCGTGGATATTCTGGTTTGACACATTGCCGGCAAGGGTGGGGCGGGGGTAGGTCGCGCTCTCGTTCCACGCGACATAATCGCGCTGTCCGGAGGTCATCGCAGCCCATGAGGCCTGTCCGTCAGCCACCGACGGTTTGACAGAGATGATATTGCATGGATCGGTCACGTCCCACAGACGGGTTTCATCGGTGACACCCGACAGCCTGAGAAGACGCTCAGAGGTGGTAAAGAGCAGTTTGCCGCCGGAGAGACTCAACCGCCGGTAATAGTTTATGGAGATATAATTCAGATAGGCCGCGGCGACCGAGGTCGACGCCTTGTGGGTGATCTCAAACGACAGTTTCTCACCCTCGAGATCAAATTCTTTCTGTGTCGTGGTCGAGGTGCCGTGGTAGTGTGAGTCGGTCGAGGTGCGGGCAATGTCGTCTCGCGACGAACGGGGCAGGGTGGTGCCGTTGGCCTTCATGACGATTGTCGATGTTCCGCCGGTCGTCTTGGCCATGAAAGAGACCTCGGCCCACACTTTGGCCGCATTGTCGCGGTCGGGCAGACTGAAGGCGAACGTGCGGGTCTTCTCATATCTGAAATCCTCGCCTAAAAGCAAGTGACCGGTCTCGCCTGGAGAGACGAGATCACGCTCATGACAGACGCGATCGACAAATGTCGTCGCAAATTGCCCATCAGAAGGTGGGTTCGACTCATAATCCGCGGGCTGACGCTGCTCGTCGCCACTGTCGGTCAGATAGTAGTAGCCGACGGTCGTGAACGGATTCTGCACCGGGCGGAAACGTCCGCTTGTAGCTCGTGTCCACGATGTCGGGCCGACAGCATAGAAATATATGCCCCGGGCGGTGGCCACAATCTGCTGCTGCGGAAGATCGTCGATGAAATTGTCGGCCGAAAGCACATCGCCGATGCGCCCTCCGCCATATCCGTGGACTCTGACTCTGGAGATGTCTGTGAAACCCCATTTGCGCAGGTCTGAGGCCGGTATCATATGGATTCCGGTCTCTGACACGCTGATCTTGACCCAGCGGCCCGAACCGAGCACCGACTCTGCCGCATAATGCGACAAGTCAAGGGCCGACGCCGTAAGGGCCGACAATACCACTGCAGCCGCAAGCATCACCGACGCGGCAGCCGTTTTGATAATTTGATATATTGTTGTCATCAAAAAGTTTCTGATTTTCTATCTCAGTAACGGCAACAAGCTGTCATTATTGTGGATAGCCCTGATTTATTTACAGTTATTCAGAAGCGTGTCACGGCCGATGATTTTAATTTAAATTTTATTAACATCCTTATTCCAACTTTTAATTCAATATTGCGTATATTTGCTTTTGAAGAACAACAGAACCCCTGATAATGTTAAATTGAGGCGGTCGTCCCTGATTGCAATGACCGCACTACCGTTACTTATCAAGCAGCCCAAAAATGGTTTGACCGGACCGAGAAATCGGATAATGCGTTTCCGGCTTTCGAACATCAAATCACCCTCACCTCTCCTCCACCCACGATGTCAGCATTGTGTCAGCACATTGCAGGCTTCTGTTCGCATACCCCTCTCTCACCCCATTCGGCACTGCGTGTGACTTTTGAAATGTGATTTGATGATTTTGGCTACACGCCGTGCAGAACATCAAGGCGAGTCTCTTTTCCCGGCTTGTTGACACGCCTGACGAATGATTGGCTACAAACCGGGGCCGGCCCGCAAATCGCGTTGACAAGGTGACGACCGATGTGAATCGCTCTGACTCCGTGACTTCGCAGATGCGGTCTCCGGCATGGCTCCCACGTCCTGAAACCGGGAGCCGCGGGTGACTGGCTCTGCCGTGAGGCACGGTTTTTCATCTCGACATCTGTTTAAATATTAAAAATAGTTAATTGTGTGAAAACTTTTTGCTGAAAAGTTATGCTTTTAAACACAAAAGCTGTACTTTTGCATCAGTTTTTCATGGTATTAGATTTAAGGTAAGAAGATTATTCGTCGTG
>CAJUPY010000006.1 GCA_910588035.1 uncultured Muribaculaceae bacterium
ATGCTTGACATGAGTATATTTGGAGCGTTAGGAACAAGTCCCTCCAGCTCCACAAATCTCGCTGATTATCATGCACTTCCAAAAGTGTGGGGCAAAAATTAAGGAAGATGCCTTTTGAGGTGTCTTCCTTTCTTGTAACAACTCAGCCCGGTTCTACAACGTCACCACAGCCAAGGAATATGAGGTGCAGTCTGTGCCGCTTGCCGAATGAGATTGCCGCTGACTGCTGCATCTTCCGCATAAACGGCCTCTATGTTTTCCGTTGCATTTGCGTATTCCGCTGAAAATGCTTTAATTTGCAGCACATCAATAGACCACTAAAAATGAAGAAATCTGTATGTTTGTTCCTCTTGTCAATACTCGCTTTTGTAGTAGTGAGCTGTGATGATAACGAGGATGATAAGCCGACTATCTTGTTGAATTATCTTTCAGGCAGTTGGGAAGTTGTTTACTCAAATAATCCTGAATGCCCCTCAATCTATGATATCACAGCTGAAAGTTCAAGTTTGCCTCCGGCTGGTTCTGTGGGTTATAACGGTACGCTGGCAACGTCTTATCTCACAGTTAATAATTCACTTGTACACGATAAAGAATATTCTTGGAAAATTGTTGCTGTCGAAGATAGTTACTATCCACTTATTGAGTTGAATTGGACAGCCGACCTTGATGAAATCAATGGTGACCAGCCTGTGAAAAGGTTTTACTATCGCATCGAAGAGTTGACTCCTACAACGATGCGATGGCATATAAATAGCGTAACTGGTGAAGAAATAATAAAGTTTATACGCCGTGCTGATTTAGATCGTAAATAAGCGTCTTTTCGCGCACATAATATCGTCCATAACATTGAGCCACCAACCTCAAATGTTATGGACTTTTCTTTTTATCCCGACGAACTCAATTTCAACTCCGTGGAGCCTATGCCAAGACTTGCGGTAAGACTAAAGAATATGTTGGCACAACTGCCTTTAATTGTGTCAAATCACAGAAAGGTATCTGTTTATTTATCCCCATACAAGTTTTTGAGATAATTCCGTACTTCTTCAGCGGTGACATCTGATTTCACAATCTTGCCGTCGGGACTGATCAGGAATGTACCTCCGGCTGCGTTGTGTCGTCGATATAATGCCCATATGCCTTTCGCATCGTCGATTTCAACAAGGTTTAACCATTTGTATCCGTCTTTCTTTATTGCCTCTGCTGCTGCCGAACTGTCGGTATATTCTCTTGCCACTCCGACAATCGTAAAGCCTTTAGCGGCATATTCCTCATAAACAGGGATCATAGACTTGGAGGTTCTGCGGCATGGACCACACCACGATGCCCATAGGTCAAGAAGTGCCGGCCTGCCTTCGATCAGTGTGCTCAGTACGTGCCTGTTGCCTTCGAGATCATTGGCCGAGAAATCATTAAACGGCATTCCGGGAATCATTTCGTTCGTCCCCGAGATTTTATCCATATAAATGGCATACTCGCTTTCAGGATATTTTCCTGCATAACCGTTGAGATAGGCTTCGATGATAGGTTTGGTATCTTTGCTGTAATATGCCTCGTGGACTATTGCATACAAGCCGGCGAGATTGTTCATCTTGATTGCAATGTCGCATAGCATATTGACCCTTTCGTTTTTCAGATAATTCAACGCCAGACTGTCTGCTTTAGCTCCCTCGGCTGTTTTAATCGTCTTGTTTTTAAACCTCCTGTTCATTTCGGCGTTGAGAGAATCGCGCTTTTCAGGACATGATTTCATCAACTCTGCAAAATTATAATATTCAGGAATATAGTATTTCTTTTCTTGTTTGAGTGTTTCAAGATGAAGGATTGCCGGAGCCTTTTTATATGTGAGGTCATTGATTCGCATGTATTCAGTTGTGAGTGATCCGTCCGGTGCTTCGATGCTTATGTCATGATGCTCTAAACCGTATGTGTGGTCTGAGTCTTCGTTGAGCATGAAGTCGATGCTTATGTCTGCGTTTTCTGAAAAGAAAGTACCGGAATCCCATGATCCCATAAAAAGATTGGGGCCATTGATTATGTCATAGGCAATCAGTTCGTCAGAATACATTGTATATTTGAATTTGCCATTATCAACCGGTATCCAGGTCATCTTTAAATCCCTGTCGGCTCCGGATTTCATCACACCCACATATCCGGCAGTGCCTTCATACGTTCCTGTGATATGTGTCGTATATCTGAATGCTGGTTGACTCCCGGTCAGATCGATGTTTTTTCTCGAGGTATATCTCACATTATTCTCGTCTGTCTCTACTATGTCGATGGCGGTATCTGCACTGTCGATGGCCTGAAAAGTGACAGTAAAGTCAAATCTTCCTGACGCCGGCATATATTTCTTTTCACCGAGACGATATCCGTCGGCCCTTTTTATGTTGTAAACTTTGCCTGTATTATTTCCCACAAGCTCCATGTAGTCAAGACGGCACCAATATTTGGGGCGGTATACAAACGAGAAGTGTATCTCTGTCGCGGTGTCGGATAGCTCGATTGAGCGAAGAATAGAATTAGTGGAAACAGTTTCTTCACAAAACGGTTGTTCGATTCTTTTGTTGACGGTCTCAGATGCCACAATGTCGCCGGCCATTGCAAGAATTGTCAACAAGATCAGGCTTTTTGCAGATGAAAATTCTCTAAGCATAATGAATCATGCGGTTTGGTATCAAGCCATAGAGATTATGCGGTTTCCCTTTCGGTAATCATCGGCTTAATATTTGTAAATGTTGTAGTTAGACGCTACAAATTTATTGATTATGTCCAAGACCGCAAAAAAAATCAGCCATTTTTCTACGTTCAGGCTTTCACCATGGACGACGTGGCTTGTTTGCCGGTTTGAAATCCCATGGAGTCTTGTGGTAGTCGGTGATTCTCTTTCCTGAGGTATTGAGAAGATACCAGCCCATGATTTTATCTTTGACAAGGGCTACACCACGGTGGAATGGATAGGCTTCATCAAAATAGTCTGAAACGAGTCTGTTTCCCATGCCGTTTATAAATGTCCAGCCCATTACCTTATCTTTTACAAGGGCGTAACCCTCATGAAAGTCATCGACATCTGAATAATAATCGGTGAATTTCTGGCCTGACAGATTTATGAAGCACCACCCCATGATTTTATCTTTTACGGCAGATGCACCCTGACTGTAGGGTCTGATTTCCTCATAATAGTCACTTACGCGCTTTCCGTCAAGGTCAGAAACGTACCAACCCATGATTCTGTCTTTTTGAATTATTAGGTCAGGGGCGTCATCGAAATAGAAATTGCTATTGTCATAAGGGTAGTAGTACTGTGCATTGACGGGTGCAATTGAACAGACAAGGATAAATATCAATATGATGTGTTTCATGTTAAAAGTGGTTTATCTAAGAGTTTAGACTCCAATGATCGTGGAAGGTTTACATGTATGCGTCATTTTTATGAGACAGATAATAAGAGGCCGACTTTTGAAAGCCTTTTGAAAGTTTGAGGCAAAATTTGCATAACTGCAGAATGTTTCGTAACTTTACGGTTGTAAAAGCGTATAATCATCCCTTAAAATGAAACAAATCGCCACATTTCTGTTTTCGGTAGCCATAGCATTTGCAGCCTCCGCCCGGTTGCCATTGTGGGTTGAGAATGATTCGGCCGAGGCTGTCGGTCGACGCATAGCGCGCGATTTTCCCTATGGTGTTGACCGTTTGCCTGAATTGTTCCCGCAACTTTCTCCGTCGCAGATCAAAAACTATGTCGACAAGGGGTATATCGAGACGTTGAAAGTCGGAGACACGATTAAAGTGCACCGCAAGGCCCCACGCAACTATGCGTTGCTTGACCCTGAACAGTCGGGGTTCAAAGGTCGTGGAGCCGAGTCGAAGCAGAGCCGTCGCGACATCGTTGCCGGCATTCTTGACCTTAGCAACGGTGACGGTACGCTATCAAATCTCCAAGAGGTTACCGTGAGGTTCTCGATCGATGTTCCGACAACAGATTTTCTCAAAGGTGACACGTTGGAGATGTGGTTGCCTGTTCCTGTTAAAAGTGAGCGTCAGCCCGATGTGAGAGTCCTTTCGTCTACACCGTCGACATATGTGTTGTCTACTCCTCGCCGTTCGGTCCATAACACCGCCTATTTTTCAGTGCCGGTCACCGGTGATACGACCCATGTCGAGTATGTCGCGAAATATATTGTCGGAGCTCGCTATTTCTCGCCGGAATATATCAGAACCAACATAAAGCCCTATCGGAAAGAATCAGAGACATACCGGAAATATACCTCTTTTGAGTCACCGCATATCGTTAAGATTGATAAGGTATCTGAGATAGTCGGAAATGAAAAAGACCCGTTTAAATGTTCTGAACTGGTGTTTGACTATATTGTCAGAAACTATCCATGGGCAGGAGCACGGGAATATTCGACGATCGGATGTATTCCGGAATATGTGGTTGAGAGCGGACATGGCGATTGTGGACAGGTCGCGTTGCTATATATCTCGATGATGCGCACTCTCGGCATTCCGGCGCGTTGGGAGAGCGGTTGGATGCTTCACCCGGGCGAGAAGAATCTTCACGACTGGGCCGAGGTCTACTTCGAAGGAGTGGGCTGGGTGCCGGTCGATGTATCGTTCGGACGTTACTCAAATGCAGGTAATGACAAAATCTGCAATTTTTATTCTACAGGAATTGACCAATGGCGTCTTGCTGCAAACAAAGGTGTCAATGGCGCATTTTATCCCGAGAAAACATTCATTCGCAGTGAAACGGTTGATTCACAGATGGGAGAAGTGGAATGCTCAAAAGGAAATCTGTTTTATCCCGGATGGAATCAACATCTTGAAATTTTAGACATAAAAGAACTATGAGAATTGGACATAGAATATCATTGAAACTTGCGCTGTTGCTGATGTTGCCTTTTACGGCACCGGCCAATGATGATGTTGAGAATGTGATAGCCGAAGTCAAGGCCGAGTTTGCACCCGATCGTCGTCAGACGGTTTTTGAAATCACCCATGAGACTCAAGGCGACGGCATGACGGTTTTGAAAGGAGTCACATCTGACAAAGTGGCTCTTGAGGAACTTGAGCGGGCTCTTGACATGGCTGCTATTCCCTATGTTGACAGTGTCAAAGTCTATCCAGACGACAAGTGGGCGCAAGTCAGAATTGCTGTAGCATGTTTCAGAACGGCACCGGGCCATGCGTCGGAAATGGCAACCCAAGGCATTATGGGGCAGCCGGTCAGATTGCTTGAGAAGAAAGGCGATTGGTGGAGGGCACAGATGCCCGACGGCTATATAGCTTATGTTGTGGATAACTCCTTGCAGGAGAAGAACGTTGAAGAGATGAACCGATGGAAAACCACAGACCGGGTCATTGTCACTTCGCCTTATCAGACGCGAGTCTATCGCGACAAATCGTTGAAAGGAGTGAGAAATGTTTTGACCGATGTTGTAAACGGAAATATTCTCGAGGGACATCTTGCGGACGGTGCCGCAGTTGTCGAAGTCAGACTCCCTGATGGCCGAACCGGTTTCGTTGCGGCTTCAGATGTTGAGAATTTCGACAAATGGGCAAGCCAGACCTTCGATGCCGAGAAGCTTCTTGACCTGGCATATTCAATGGAGGGAACGCCTTATCTCTGGGGTGGCACTTCGGTCAAGACGCTCGATTGTTCGGGATTGGCAAAAGTGTGCTATTTCTCAAACGGAATCATTCTGATGCGCGATGCCTCGCAACAGGCTCTAACCGGTGAGAAACTCACACCGGAACGCTGTAGAGAATGTGAGGCGGGCGATTTATTGTTTTTCGGGAATCCGAAGACCGGAAAAGTGACACATGTCGCTATTTATGACCAAAACGGCAGATATGTCCATTCCTCGGGACGTGTGAAACGAAACAGCATCGACCCCAAGGCAAAAGATTATCTTCCGACTCCATTCCTGTCGGTTTCGAGAATCAAGAATTCGATAGGCACAAAGGGTATCACACGTGTGTCTGACCACCCGTGGTATTTTAAACGTTAATTGACTTCAAAATCTATGAATAGAAGAAATTTCTTGAAAACGGCCGCGTTAGGAGCGATGGCGGCCGCCTCACCGATATCGTTTTCTGCTTTTGGAGAACCGACACGTCAGGGTTTCAGGCCGGGAAGGCTGAATCTGGTGTTCGAGCCCTATGAACTCAAATTGCGTCATGCGTTCAACCTTGCGAAATCGAGCCGCACGACAACCCCCGACGTTCAGGTGCGCATCGAAATGGATGGACTTGTGGGCTATGGTGAGGCTTCCATGCCACCTTATCTTGGCGAAAGCGTCGAGAGCGTGACGAAATTCCTGTCTTCACTCGACCTGTCGCAATTCACTGATCCGTTCAGAATCGAAGATATTCATCAGTATATGGAGTCTGTGGCCCCTGACAACCGTGCGGCCAAAGCCTCGGTCGATATTGCACTCCATGACTTGACCGGTAAGATAATGGGACAGCCGTGGTACAAGATATGGGGATTGGATCCGGCAAAGGCTCCGAGCACATCGTATACGATCGGAATTGACAAAGCCGATGTCGTCAGACAGAAAGTAGACGAGGCTGACCCCTATAATGTCTTGAAGGTAAAAATGGGACTTGACAATGACAGAGAGCTTGTTGAAATAATACGTTCGAAGACCGACCGTCCGATTTGTGTCGATGCCAATCAGGGATGGAGCGACAAGGAGAAGGCACTCGAGATGTGTCATTGGCTTGCCGACCGCAACTGTCTGTTTGTCGAGCAACCGATGCCGAAGGAGATGATCGACGAGACGGCGTGGTTGCGTGAGCGTTCGCCGCTGCCGATCATAGCCGACGAGTTTTTTCAGCGTCTGCCCGATGTTCGTCGTGCAGCCGGAGCTTACGACGGCATCAATATCAAACTGATGAAGAGCACCGGTCTTCACGAAGCATATCAAATGGCGGTTCTGGCGCGTGCGCTCGGCATGAAGGTGATGGTCGGCTGCATGACCGAGACGTCGTGTGCCGTTACGGCAGCCGCACAGATCGCTCCGCTTGTCGACTGGGCCGATCTTGACGGAAATCTGCTGATTGCAAACGATCTTTTCGACGGTTTGAAAATTGTTGACGGCAAAGTGACGATCCCTGATCGTCCGGGAATCGGCGTCGTGCCGCTTGCATAAACTGCAACAAAAGAAACTGCCGGGAGCCGCTTTGATGAATATCGTCAAAGCGGCTCCCGGCAGTTATGCTTCAATTGATGTGAAGGTCTTGTGTGACAATGTCCGGCAATGTTTGCCGGCCGACATTGTCACACGATTTTTTCATGTAAAACTGTTTTTAAGTTGACGGAAAATGAGTAAATTTGCACCCATTAATAAAAATCCGTCATTACCAGCATGAAGAAATTCACAGAATACAGCAGTTTCAACCTGTCAGACATAAATCGCGAAGTGCTGGAGCAGTGGAATGCCTCCAACCTTTTCGAACAAAGCATGAAAGAGCGCGAGGGCGCACCGTCGTTTGTGTTTTTCGAGGGACCACCCTCGGCTAACGGAATGCCGGGCATACACCATGTCATGGCACGCACGATAAAAGATATATTCTGCCGCTACAAGACGATGAAAGGCTTTCACGTCAAACGAAAGGCCGGTTGGGATACACACGGTCTGCCTGTTGAACTGGGTGTCGAAAAATCGCTTGGAATCACCAAGGAAGACATCGGAAAGAAAATTTCAGTCGATGACTATAACGCGGCGTGCCGCCGGGAGGTAATGAAATATACCCGTGAGTGGGAGACGCTGACAAACTCGATGGGCTATTGGGTTGACATGGAAAATCCTTACATCACCTATGACAACCGCTATATCGAGACTGTGTGGTGGCTTCTGCGCCAGATTTATGACAAAGGCCTGTTATACAAAGGCTACACCATTCAGCCTTATTCGCCTGCTGCCGGAACCGGACTCAGCTCCCACGAGTTGAACCAGCCCGGGTGCTATCGTGATGTGAAAGACACTACATGTGTGGCCCAGTTCAAGATCACCGATCCGATCGAGTCGATGACCGGGTGGGGCACACCGATGTTCCTGGCGTGGACGACCACTCCGTGGACTCTTCCGTCGAACACGGCTCTTGCTGTCGGTCCCTCGATTCTCTACAACATTGTAAGAACCTACAATCCATACTCCGGTAACAAAGAAACCGTTGTAGTTGCCGATGCCCTGATGAACGCCATGTTCAATCCAAAAGCAAAAGATCTGTCGCTTGAGGAATATGTAAAGGGCGATAAGCTCATTCCGTTTGAAATTGTCGCACAACTCAACGGATCGGAACTTGTCGGACTCCACTATGAGCAACTTATTCCGTGGGTTAATCCCGGTGAGGGTGCTTTCCGTGTGATTCCAGGCGACTATGTGACTACGGAAGATGGAACCGGAATCGTGCACATCGCCGGAACGTTCGGAGCCGATGACCTTAGAGTGTCGAAGCAGAGCGGTGTTCCTCCGCTCCACATGATTGACCGTGACGGCAACATACGTCCGATGGTCGACATGACGGGCCGATTCTATCTTATTGATGATCTTGATCCGGCCTTTGTCGAGAAAATGGTTGATGTCGAGGCTTATGCTCCGTGGCAAGGTAAATTTGTCAAAAACGCCTTCGATCCGACGAAAACCGACAAAGACGAGACGCTCGACATAGAGATATGCATGTGGCTCAAGCAAAATGATAAAGTCTTTAAAATCGAGAAGCATGTCCACAACTATCCCCATTGCTGGCGCACCGACAAACCTGTGCTTTACTATCCGCTCGACAGCTGGTTCATCAAGTCGACGGCGGTGCGTGAACGTCTGATGGAGCTGAACAAGCAGATCAAATGGAAACCTGAGGCTACCGGAACAGGCCGTTTCGGCAAATGGCTTGAGAACCTCCAGGATTGGAACCTTTCGCGAAGCCGCTATTGGGGAACTCCTCTGCCGATATGGCGCACCGAAGACGGTTCTGAGGAAATCTGTATCGACAGCGTGGCCACACTCTATGATGAAATAGAAAAAGCTGTGGCTGCGGGCGTGATGACCACAAATCCGTTTGCCGCCAAAGGATTTGTTCCGGGAGACTATTCAAAAGAAAACTATGAGAAGATTGACTTGCACCGTCCTTATGTAGATGACATCGTGCTTGTATCGAAATCAGGCAAGCCGATGAAACGTGAGCTTGATCTGATCGATGTCTGGTTTGACAGCGGTTCAATGCCTTATGCCCAGATCCATTACCCGTTTGAAAATAAAGACGGTCTTGATAACGGAGAACTTTTTCCGGCCGATTTCATCGCAGAAGGAGTCGACCAGACGCGTGGTTGGTTCTTTACTCTCCACGCCATTGCCGGAATGGTGTTTGACACTATCGCCTACAAAGCGGTCATTTCCAACGGTCTTGTTCTCGACAAGGTCGGAAACAAAATGTCGAAGCGACTCGGAAATGCAGTCAATCCGTTTGAAACAATAGCAAAATATGGCTCTGACCCGGTTCGCTGGTACATGATTTCAAACTCGTCGCCTTGGGATAACCTCAAGTTTGATGAGGCTGGAGTTCAGGAGGTATCGCGCAAATTTTTCTCTACGTTATACAACACCTACAAGTTGTTTGCACAATATGCCAACCTTGTCGGATTCAACGGCACAGCCCAGGAGGTTCCGTTGTCAGAACGTCCGGAGACAGACAGGTGGATCATTTCTCTGCTCAACTCTCTGGTGAAAGAGGTTGATGCCGCTCTTGAAGACTATGAACCCACTAGGGCAGCGCGTGCGATCAACACTTTTGTTGGTGACAACCTGAGCAACTGGTATGTACGTGTCAACCGTCAGCGGTTCTGGGATGGTGATCTCGCAGCTTTGCAGACACTCTACAAATGTCTTGAAACCGTGGCTCTGTTAATGGCTCCCATATCGCCGTTCTATGCCGATAAACTTTACCGCGATCTGACATCTGTCACACACGCAGACGCCAAATCGGTTCACCTGACACTTTTCCCCGCGGTTGATGAGGCTGTAATTGACAAAGCACTTGAAGAACGCATGGAGATCGCCCAACGGTTGACTTCGATGGTGCTTGCCCTCCGTCGTAAGGCATCGCTGAAAGTGCGTCAGCCGCTGTCGACAATGATGGTTCCGGTTGTTGATCAGGCACAGCGTGAAATCGTCGAGGCGATGCGTGATCTGATTCTCTCGGAGGTCAACCTGAAAAACCTTGTGATAGCTGACGACGACGCGAATCTGCTTGTCAAACGTGTGAGACCCGACTTCAAGAAACTCGGGCCAAAACACGGTAAGGCCATGAAACAGGTCGCAGCGGCCATTCAAGCGATGTCTCAGGCAGAGATAAGAACTCTCGAACGTGAAGGATCAGTGATCCTTGATGTGGCCGGAACCCCCGCGTCTATTGATGTCACCGATGTCGAGATCATCTCGGAGGATATTCCCGGCTGGCTTGTGGCTAATGACGGCAACCTGACAGTCGCACTTGATGTCACTGTCACTCCCGAATTGCGTCAGGAAGGCATTGCGCGTGATCTCATAAACCGAATCCAGAACATTCGCAAATCGCGCGATTACAATATCACTGACCGCATTGATGTCGTGATCGAGCCAAACGAATTTACCGACGAGGCTGTCGCCAATTTTTCAGACAATATCGCCGGTCAGGTGCTCGCGACCTCAATTACCGTCGCGCCTCTTGCTTCGGTTGCCGACGATGAAAAACTTGACATCGACGGCACTCCGGTCAACATCAACATAAAACTTCATTCATGAGCGGTCATCACGACCGTTTTCAAAAAACGATTATGATGGAAGAAAAAACAAGATATACCGATGAGGAACTGCAGGAATTCAAAGAACTGATTCTTGCCAAACTTGAGAAGGCCCAGAGAGAATATGACTCGTTGCTCGCCGAGTTGACAAACTCTGACGGCAATGATGTGTCTGACACATCTCCGACATTTAAAACACTTGAAGAGGGTGCGAGCACACTTGGAAAGGAGGAGGCCGGACGCATGGCGCAGCGCCAGGCGAAATTCATTCAGCATCTCAAGTCGGCGTTGATGAGAATCGAGAACAAAACCTATGGAATAGACCGCTCGACCGGGCTGTTGATTCCGAAGGAGCGTCTGCGTGCCGTGCCCCATGCGACTCTGAGCGTAGAGCAGAAAACAGCAGGCAAAAAATAATGACAATGAAACAGTCTAAAGGATATCTTGCCCTTGCCGTCATTATTCTGGTCATCGCGATCGATCAGATTGTGAAAATCTATGTCAAGACCAATTTTTACCTTGGCGAAAGCGTCGAGGTTACCTCGTGGTTCAAGATCTTATTTATTGAGAACAACGGCATGGCGTTCGGCATGGAGCTCGGCAGCAAGATTTTCCTTACACTGCTGCGCATTGTTGTGGTCGCTTTTCTGATCTATTACATTTGCCGCATAAGGAAAATAAGCACCGTCAAGACCGGATATGTTGTCTGTCTCGCGTTGATTGTTGCGGGCGCAGGTGGTAATATTCTTGATTCGATGTTCTATGGCGTTGTTTTCAACGATCCTCTTCCGCCTTCTGTCGCTGTCGCATTTCCACCTGAAGGGGGCTATGCTCCGCTGCTTTACGGTCGTGTTGTTGATATGCTCTATTTTCCGTTGTTCAGTTTCGACTGGCCGCAGTGGGTGCCGTTTGTCGGTGGACAGGAGTTCTTGTTTTTCCAGCCCGTTTTCAACATAGCCGATGCTGCTATCACGGTTGGAATGATAGTCTTGATTCTGTTCTATTCCGACCAATTGCAGCCACATACAGCAAAACAAGAAGCCGTAACCGACGGTAAAAATCAATGAGACGACTGGTTGAAACGACGGTTGGGGCGATAATGCTTGCTATTGCCGGATCTTGTTCTCCGACACCCGACGGCGTGATTTCTCCCGATGATATGGTCGATCTGCTTGTCGATGTCCATAAGGGAGAGGCTCTGACTGATGTCAGTTACTCGAAATATAACTCTGACACCGCACGTCTGTCGATGCGCCGTGTGGTTTTGAACGGACATGGAGTGACTGATGAACAGTTTGACACATCGCTGGTGTGGTACGGCAATCATCTTGATCAATATATCAAAGTATATGACCGTGTGATCGAGCGTCTCGAGAATGATTTTGAAAAAGCCGGCAATGCACCCGTCAACCGCAGTATGTTGCCCGGAGATTCAGTAAACATGTGGGACGAAGGGAGTACGTATGTCATATCGCGCCGTTCACCCTCTGAATTTCTCAGATTCAGAATCGAGAGAGATGACAATTGGAAAAACGGAGACAGTTATACCTGGAAATTCAAGATCTTCAACTCATCGACTCCGGTTTCCCTGGGCATGTATGTTGATTATACAGACGGGTCTACCGACATCAAGACAGAGACACTTGAAGAAGATGGCTGGAAAGAGATGGTAGTTGTCTTAGACTCACTCCGGACTCCGCAATCTGTCTACGGATTCGTTAGATTTGACCTTAAAGATAGAGAAGAGGTGTTCATTGACAGTCTGAGTCTTGTCAGACATCGCTATGATAATCCGACCTATATTCGTCGTCACGAACAGAGACGCATGCATTATGGCGGTAAAGAGTGATTGTGGAATGACGAGAAGATATCTGGTCAGAACTTTGGTTATTGGCGGAGATGTCATTAATCTGGCTGTTGTCACCCCTGTCGGCAACCACGGTTTCATGATTGACCGGTTTGTGTGTGAGACCCATTCGACACTCTTTGTTGATCTTCCGTTGGCTGTTGTGGGCAAATCTCATCTTGATGATGCCGTTGACGAACTGAACCGTTGCGGGTCGGTTGATCAAATGGTAGCACTGCTTCTGTCAGGCAGATTCTCGTCTGGTGATGATGACCGGCGGTTGATAATTCTTGAACCCGGAGAGTGCCGGCCGTTTGATTTGAAAAGATGAGACAGGCGATCATGATATTGTTTTTTCTGTCGTGGCTCGTAATGCCGGCGGCAGATATCGGCAGTCGTGAAGTCAGCGGTGCGCTTCAACGTCTTGACCGCCGTGTGGCCGACAGGAAAATATTCAAGGCCTTGAGGCATGCCAGAATTGATTCACTCAAACGTTATAGATCGGAAACCACTGTTGGAGACGACCGGTGGTTTGAATCTACCATGCTGCTTGGTGACGCATATAATGCATTCGATAACGATTCGTCGATCTTTTTCTATACAGCCGGCCTCCAGCAGTCATTGTCGGCCGGACTTGATTCTCTCGTCGATGTGTTCAGAATAAAGCGTGCCACGCTTCTTCCGTTGGCCGGTCGTGACAATGAGTCGGTCGATGAACTCTCGATGGTTGATACAACAGATATGGGACGTGAGATGAAACTGCTATATCTCGAAAACGCACGGCAGCTATACAGTTACATTGCCTCACTTCATTCCGAAGAAATCGATCTGGCCGAATATTGGAACAACAAGGCGTTCACGACCCAACTCGAACTTATTTCACTGCTCGACAACAACAGCGATCTCTACATGCTCAACTATGGTGAGCATCTTTGTCAGCTCAGACAGTATGGCAGTGCGGAAGCGGTCTTGAAACGGCTTGTTGAACGATTGCCGGAAGAAAGCAACATATATGCCCGTGCGCTCCACATGCTTTCTGACATTGCCCGTTCTAACGGTCAGCACAACCGTAGCATATATTATCTTGCCGAATCGGCCGCCGCCGACATCAGGGCAGCCACCCTTGAGGTTGTCTCTTTGCAGGAACTCGGCATTTATCTTTACGATAACGACGATCTTGAAAGAAGCTATGCCTATCTGTCGGTCGCTCTTGAAAATGCGGTTGAGTGCAAAGCCCCGTTAAGAATGTTGTCAATTTCGTCGGCATTGCCTCTGATCGGACAGGCCCACACCGACCAGTCTGTAGCCTCCAGAAGAAAGTTGACAGCCGCGCTGATCATAATGGTGATTCTGCTGGCAGGACTTGCCGGACTGCTCGTGTATCTTAAGATTCAGGTCACACGTAAAGGGCAGCTCAAGGATCGGCTTGAGGCTGCCAATAACACAAAAGAAATCTACCTGAGCCAATTTATGAATCTGTGCTCTGTTTTCATGGATAAACTGATCTCGTTCAACATGACTGTAAACCGCAAGATCAGTGCCGGACAGGTTGATGAACTGTTCAAGATCACAAAAAGCGGCAAGTTGATCGAAGAGGAGAGCCGCGAGTTCTATGAGATGTTTGACAATGCGTTCCTGCATATCTATCCGTCGTTTGTCGACTCGGTAAACGCCTTGTTGCAGCCCGATAAACAGATCGTCTTGGCTGATGGCGAACATCTCAACACCGATCTGCGCATTCTCGCGTGCATCAGGCTGGGCATGGTAGACGCTTCGCGTGTGGCCCGCGCTCTAAACTTTTCGGTGAACACTATTTATGCCTACCGCACCCGACTTCGCAACCGTGCTATCAACCGCGACACTTTTGAACGTGACATAATGAGAATACAATCTGTCTGAATAATTACTGACTATGAAGCTAAATCCGGTAAGAATCATTGTGGCCAGCGTGGCATTTCTACTGTTCGTACTGATATTCTCGCTTTGCCAATTTAACACTCAATCACAAATTTCGGAGGATTCTGATCATCACCACTCTGTATATCCCGCCAACGAACACACAGATGGCGGTGACGTCACTCCAACCGACGGAAATGAGATAGTCAGGCAGTTTACGACAAGACAGTCCGACGGAGGCTATGCCGAGTATACTTATTATGCCGACGGTCGCGTGGTGACTCATGTTGTAAACAGATGCTTTTTTTGTCACGGGTCGGGCATTTGCGGGGCATGTCATGGAGCAGGTGGAACATATAATTCCTACACGCAGTATCGTTACACTTGCACAGCTTGTTTTGGCAAAGGACAATGCAGTTATTGCTCCGGAACAGGCACACAGGAAACTACTGTTGTCGGTAATGGAGACGGTCCGATGATGCTCAATACCAACGATGGAATGGGGCCAAGAATCGCTTATCCCGATAGCGGTGATGATGACCTGGATCATCATTCAGACATAAGTTCGTCAGATTATTCGGGAAGCGGAAGCACCGGTGTCAGTGTTGTAAGAACGACAAAAGGCTACCATTACCGTGGCGGATCGCCGTCGTATACAATAGAGATTGTCAAGAATCAGTCAGACGTCTATGCCCGACTCAGTGGCGAGACATCTCTTTACACCATATACGATCACAGAGATAAGCTTGAAGACGGTCGTGTCACATCAAAGTATATTTACATAGAGGGATTCGGATATTGCTATTTCGATTAGAACCATTGTCACAGTCGGTCAGATAAATGACAATTCTTTCAGACACAAGGAAAAATAACGTGGGCAACTGAGGTTGTTTCGCCCAAAAATTGTAAATTTGCAGAAATAAGAACCTGTTAATTTTTAAAGATCATGAAATCAAATATGCAATCGGTGGAATCAGCACACGGAACGATCACGTTGGTGACTTTAAACAATAAATCGGGTGCATGGGTGGTGCTTTCATCACTCGGTGCCGGCATTGTCAGTGTCAATGTCCCGGATGCCAGGGGAAATGTCGCCGATGTCGTACTCGGGTATGAGAATCCGGCCGATTTTATGGCCGACGGTCCTTGTGCCGGAAAAATTCCCGGCCGTTACGCAAACCGCATCGCTAACGGCAAGTTCTCCCTCGACAAAAAAGAATATACATTGCCTGTCAACAACGGCCCCAATCACCTTCACGGCGGCCCGGATGGTTTCCAGAACAAGATCTGGCAAGTGAACTCAGTTACTGAAAACTCTGTCGAATTCTCGATAAAAGGTGATGACGGCGAAGCCGGCTACCCCGGTGTAATTGTCGTCAAGGCAAGATACACATGGAGTGATGATAATGAGCTTACGCTTGACCTGACTGCCGAGTCTGATGCTCCGACAGTTGTAAATCTGACCAACCACGCCTATTTCAACCTTTCGGGCCACGACAGCGGAACGGTGTTGAAACATCGTCTTCAGTTGAATGCCTCAAACTATCTTCCGACCGACGACACTCTGATTCCGGAAGGTGGCATAGCTCCCGTCGCCGGAACTCCGATGGACTTCACGACCGAACGTTTCATCGGAGAACGGATAAAAGATGATTTTCCCGCGTTGCGCTATGGCAAGGGTTATGACAACTGTTGGGTAATAGACAACTATGAAGAGGGCAAACACCAACCGGTCGCACGTTTGACCGATCTTGAATCGGGACGTGTACTTGAAGTATCGACCACGCAACCCGGTGTTCAGGTCTATACCGGAAACTGGCTTGACGGCTGTCCGGTCGGAAAAGGTGGCGCGGTCTATCACGATTATGACGGTGTGGCAATAGAATGCCAGGGATTTCCCGATGCACCCAACCACGATAACTTCCCTTCCCAGGTGCTCCGCCCCGGCCAGACCTACCGACAGAAGATTGCATTCCGTTTCTCTACACTCATGAATGAAGCGAAATAATTATGGAAAATGAAGTAAAAGAGACAAATCAGGGTAAAAACAAGATGACGGTGATACTCGCCGTCATTCTTGGTGTTTTTGTTCTGCTCGCTGTTGTTCTGTTTTTTTTCCAGAACAGCCGCATCTCAAAAGCAGAGGCTGAGAACGAGCAGCTGCAGCTGACCAATGAACAGCTTCAGCTCGCCAATGAATTTCAGTCGGTCGACAATGAGTTCGCACAATATGAAAATCAGACCCAGCTGCTTGTCAACGACTCTCTTGTCCAGAAATATGCCGCTGCCAAGGCAAAAGTTGAAAAACTTCTTCAGGAACTGAACAATGAGAAGACCAAAAATGCGAAACGCATCAAGCAACTGCAAGATGAGATTGCCACATTGAAGGGAATTTTGCGTCATTATGTCGCTCAGATAGACTCCCTTGCAAAAGAAAACCAGGGGTTGCGCGATGAAAACCGTGAGATCAAAGACCGCAACCGTCAGCTCTCGAAAAAAGTAGACGATGTCTCGCGTGAGAACAACACTCTCAACGAACGTATGATTCTGGCCGAGAAACTCAATGTGACAGGAGTGAATCTGACTGCGTTGAAGAAAAACGGTAAGACCGAGAAAAACATCACCAAGGCGCGTCAGTTGCTTGTCACCTTCACAATTCCGCAAAACAACTCGACTCCTGTAGGCGAAAAAGATATCTATCTGCGCATCGTCACTCCCGAAGGAGATCTGCTCGGTAATGGCGGAACATTCTCTTTTGAAGGTCAGTCGGTCAAGTGCACCGCCCGCAAGTCGATTGAATATGCCGGTGAGGAAATTGGTGGAATCCACATCTATTGGGATGTCAACGCCACACTTAACCCCGGTGAGTATACTGTCGAATTGTTCTGTGACAATTACCGTATTGCATCACGTAAGTTCACGATGAAAAAATAACAGTAATGGAGCATCAGTCGTTTTTTCAGTATTTGGCTGATTCTGTAAACTCAGTTGAGGTCAACACTGTCTCCTCGCTGCTCAAACTTGTCTTGAGCATGCTGTTGGGCAGTGTGGTCGGTTTTGAACGCAAGCGCAAAGGACAGTCTGCCGGTGTCAGAACTTTCGCGTTGATCTCGATGGGTGCGACCCTGGCCATGCTGATCTCGATATATGTTCCACAAGAATATCTCGGATTGAAAAACGGAGACCCGGGCCGCATCGCGGCCCAGGTTCTTTCCGGCATCGGTTTTCTCGGTGCCGGAGCCATAATTCAGATGAAGGGGTCGGTCAGGGGGCTTACCACCGCTGCCGGAATATGGATGGTGGCAACGATTGGACTTGCAATCGGTGTGGGCATGTATATGATCTCGATTGTGGCGACAGGACTGATAATGGTTATTCTTGTCTTGATCGAGAATTTTGAACATCGTCTCTCCGTTGGATCTGAATCCCGCATTATCAGAATGAAAGTCGGTGCGATCGTTGATGACATAGACGAGTATCGTCGTGTTCTGGCCGATAACCGCATTCAACTGATAAACGTATTTGTCGATTATGACTATATTGAAAATACAACCAGACTCAATCTGGTTGTAATAGTCAGAGAAGCTACAAACTACATTGACGTTTTTAATAAACTAAGTGAAATTCACCCGACACAGTCAATCACTCTTGCCAATCAGATCAGCATTTGAGACTGTTGTCGTGAATGATATCCGCTATCTGAACATAAACACTCCCTTATTCACGCAGATATAAACGATGCTACTTGCCAACATAGCCCAGGAAACAGCCTCACAGATGAATGTCGAAAGCCTGATTAGTGATCTGGCTTTCATTTTATTGCTCGGAGCCGGTGTGACATTGCTTTTCAAGTGGATCAAGCAGCCGGTCGTGCTCGGATATATAGTGGCGGGTTTCCTTGCAAGTCCAAATTTTGAACCTCTGCCGTCGGTCACGACCGAAGCCAATATCGAATTCTGGGCTCAGATCGGAATCGTCGTGTTGCTGTTCTCGCTCGGTGTCGAGTTCAGTTTCAAAAAACTGGTCAATGTAGGAGGCTCTGCTGTGGTCACTGCCCTGATCATTGTCATCGGCATGATGTTCACCGGCTATTGCATCGGACATCTTATGGGTTTCACAAACATCAACAGTTTGTTTCTCGGCGGCATGCTCTCGATGTCTTCGACAACCATTATCATCAAGGCATTCAATGATCTCGGATTACAGCAGAAAAAATTTGCCTCATTGGTTTTTGCCGTCTTGATTGTAGAGGATCTGTTTGCCGTCTTGATGATGGTCATACTGTCGTCGATCGCGATCAACAGCAGCGTCGAGGGAAGCGAGATGTTGCTCAGTGTCGGCAAACTGGTGTTTTTCCTCATAATATGGTTTCTTGTCGGAGTCTACATTCTGCCTTCTGCCCTTAACCGGGTCAGGAGGTTCCTGAATAGCGAGACTCTGTTGATTGTATCAATGGGCCTGTGTCTCGGTATGGCTGTCTTCTCGGTCTTGTGTGGATTCTCACTTGCCTTGGGTGCTTTTGTGATGGGCTCGATTCTGGCCGGAACAAGTCTTGCCGAGCGCATTGAGAAGGTGGTCACTCCGGTGAAAGATTTGTTTGGATCGGTTTTCTTCATCTCGGTTGGCATGATGGTCCAGCCTGACATAATAGTCCGGTACTGGTCTCCGATTTTGATTCTTTCAGTCGTTGTGATCATAGGCATGATAATTTTCGGAACCGCCGGAATGTTGGTGACAGGCCAGCCGTTGCGCATTGCCATTGAGTCAGGATTTTCGCTCACGCAAATAGGTGAGTTCGCATTCATCATCGCCTCACTCGGCATGTCGCTCGGTGTGCTTGATTCATCGATCTATCCGATTGTAGTGGCTGTCTCGGTGATAACGACATTCACAACGCCTTATTTCATCAGAATGGCCGATCCGTTTTGTTCGGCTCTTGAAAAGATATTGCCCACAAAACTCAGATATCTAATTGAAAGATATAGCCGCAATGCCGGATCGACATCCCACTCCAACCACATATGGGGGCAGTTGCTGAGACGCTATCTGTGGCGCATCGTACTCTATGCTATCATCTTGATCGCGATAACTCTGATCGCCACCGGTTATGTCGAACCGTGGCTGACCGCACTGTTGCCGCAATGGGCCAAGTTCATCACGGCCGTGTCATCTCTTCTTGCCATGTCTCCTTTTCTTCTGGCACTGTCATTGCCGACATCAAAGAAGACCGAACGTGAGATTCTCGCCGAACGCCACCGCAACTACAGGGTTCCGTTGATGATAATGTCGGTGTTCAAACTGCTGATCGTTCTCTCTTTCATTGTCAACATACTGACAATGATCTATTCGTTGAAAGTCGGATTCATCGGTGGAGTTGTGATTCTGTTCCTGATTCTGTTCGTGTTCTCGCGTCAGATCAATGAGAGCATGAGCCGCATAGAGTCAACCTTCATGAACAATCTAAACGAGAGGGAACTGAGACGTACGGGTAAAAACAACAGTCTGGTAAGTGACCTTCACCTTGCATTCATGCACGTAGGTTTCGGGTGTCCGTTTGTCGGCGAACGGTTGATGGACTCTCCGTTGCGCTCACATTTCGGAGTTTCGGTCATAAACATTCAGCGTGGTTCTGAAGTCATTCCGGTTCCTGCCGGTGAAACACGTCTTTTTCCGGGAGATACGGTCGGGATCATAGGCACCGACAATCAGATTCAGTCACTGATTCCTGTAATCGAAAAAGAGGGTAAGGACGACACTGCTGCAGATAGCCATGATTTCAAACTCGTCGATATGGAACTTTCAGAGACTTCACCACTGATAGGACACACGATAATGGAGGCCGATATCAGAAGAAATTATTATGTTCACATTGTGGCGATCAGGCGTGGTGACGAATTCGTGACAGATATACTCAATACGCCGTTTGAGCGTGGCGATGAGATTTGGGTCGTCGGCTCTAAAAATGCTCTGTCGAAGCTGAATGGACTCTGATATCTGTCAAAGGTGTCTTGACTTGAGATACTCGCGGAATAGCGGACGGTAGGTTTCTCCAACCGGCAGTATCTCGCCTGAAATCTCAACATTGTTGCTGTTTGCCTTGTCGAGATAAGATAGATTGATGATGTAGGAGCGATGTATGCGCATGAAACCTTTTCCATTCAACAACCCCTCCAGGCGGTGCATGCTCTCGAGAGTCACGATTGGCGCGATCATGTTTCTGGCCTTTATCTGCACATATTCACCCATTCCTTTCACATAGACGATGTCTGACTGTTTTAAACGTACGACAGATCCGCTGTTTTTCACATACAGACATTCCTCGTCTGATTCTCCGGAGCCACATTGACGTTGCCGGCGTTTCACTTTGTCTACAGCTTCAAGCAGTTCTGAAAATGATAACGGTTTAAGCAAATAGTCCACGGCATCGAGACGGAATCCTTCAGCGGCATATTGCGGATATGCAGTCGTGAAGATTATGTGTGGAGCGGCACTCCCTAACTTGCGTGCGAAATCCACACCGTTGCAGTCGGGCATGTCAATGTCGAGAAATATCAAATCGATCTTTTCTGACTCAATCTGCCTGAGTGCGTCATCGGCTGAATAAAATCTGCCTACAAGCTCCAGTTCAGGAACACGTTCAATAAAGCGGGCGAGCTGAACCAGGGCGAGCGGTTCGTCATCAATTGCGATACATCTGATCATTTTATCGTTATTTCAAGTTCGACCAAATAATTTTCAACGCGGTTGTCAATATTGAGGTTATACCTGCCGTGATAAAGTAACTCAAGACGACGGCGCACATTTTCCAGACCGATGCCTCCATTTCTGTCTGGTTGAGCGTTTTTTTTCGGGTTAGTGTTCATGCATTTGAAAATCAGTTTATCATCGTCAAGAGTGAAATCTATAGCTATAAGTGAGTTTTCTTTATAGCTGATTCCGTGTTTGAAGGCGTTTTCGACAAATGTTATGAACAGCAACGGCGGCACTTCGACATTTCCGGCTTCTTCTTGAAAATTCATCGTTATGACAACTTGTTCGGGATATCTCAGCCGCATCAACGCGATGAAGTTCTCAATGAATTCAACCTCGCGTCTGAGCGGCACTTTATGGCTTTTGTTGTCATAGAGCACATAGCGCATCATCTTTGATAGTTCCTGAATGGTTTCGTAAGCCTTGACCGGATCAATCTCAACCAGCGATTGTATGTTGTTGAGCGTGTTCATCAGAAAATGTGGATTGATCTGATATTTCAATGATTCAAGTTCTGACTTCATTTGCTCATTCTTCACTTCAAGAATCTCCATATCCTTGCGGTGGGAGATGAAATACATCTTTATTGCCAGATTGGCCAGAATTGCACAAGCGGCCATAACCACATTGGTCACGCGAAACATTTCTACGGGTGGTGCCGGCAGCGTGACGCCGGCAAGTGTGGGCCTTGGTGGAGGATTGATTCCAAACCACACTGTCAGCAGAATACATGCTACAATCGACAGATAGATTGTCTTTTTCCCTTTCAAAAATAGAAACGGCATCAGAATCGAGTCGTTGATAAAGAAGACTGCGAGAAACGGCAGCAGATGAACCCAACCGCGAACCAGACGGTCATAGCGAATGCTGCCGCCGGAATAGAACTGAGTGATCAGCGGAATGCAGAACAGCAGTATCCACCCGATAAGGTACACTGCATATTCATTTGCCTTGTAGCGGTCGATGAGAAGGCGTTTGGTCAATCTGTCATTCATATCTTATAGCTTCAATCGGATCAAGATTTGCCGCTTTGGTGGCAGGGAAATAGCCGAACCCGATTCCGAGCACGGTACACACAGCAAACGACACGACAATAGACCACATCGGAATTGATGCCGGAAAACCGATTTGGTTGCAAACCAGAGTTCCAAGCCAGCCGGTGAAAATGCCTATGACGCCACCTGAGATGCTTATCAGCACCGATTCGATCAAAAATTGGTTGCTGATATCGAATCCGCGTGCACCGACAGACATTCGCAGACCGATTTCGCGTGTGCGCTCTGTAACTGACACAAGCATTATGTTCATTATGCCTATTCCGGCCACCAACAGCGAGAATGCCGCTGCAACAACCAGAATGATCGTGATAGTGTCCATTGTCGATGACATGGTTTCCATCATCTCCTGCTGGCTCCTGATTGTGAAATCGTCGTCATCGCCCTCTTTGATTCTGTGTGATGTCCGCAAGATTGATGTCAGTTCTTCAATTGCCTCGTCGCTTAGTTCCTCTGAGATTGCCGAGGCGTTTATGCCCTGAAAATAGGTTTGGGCGAGCAGACGTTTCATTACGGTCGTATATGGTGCGATAATGACATTATCCTGATCCATGCCCCAGTTGTTGTAGCCTTTCTCGTCAAGTACGCCGATGATTCTGAACGGAATCGATTTGAAACGGATTATCTTGTCAATCGGGTCAACTCCTTCGTCAAATAGATTTTCTACAATAGTCTTGCCGACAAGGCAAACTTTTGCACCTTTTCTGACATCATCATCACCAAATGAGTTTCCTTTAGCGATGTTCCACTGCTTGATATCAAGATATTCGGGACTCTCGCCGTAGATTGTCGAGTTAGTGTTCTTGGAACCGTAAATGACTTGGCCGGAAGAGGTCACTTCGGGCGATACGTATGTCACATATCTCTTGTTTTCAAGTATCGCGTCATAATCGGCGAGTTTCAGTGTCTGCATTTCAGAAGGGTCACGTCTGACGCCACCCATCATCTCCGCTCCGGGATGTACGCTCAACAGATTGGTGCCCATTTTTGAAATTTCTTTCCTGACACTTTCTTTTGAACCTTGTCCGATTGCCATCATGATTATGACGGCGGCAACACCGATTATGATGCCGAGCATTGACAAGAAAGTCCTGAACTTGTTGTTGGCAAGAGCCTTGAACGCTATTTTAAATAAATTGGTCAGATTCATCTCGTTTTTGTTTAGAAGGTGTTATCGGCGGCCGATTCGATCTGTCGGTCTTCCATGGCCTCTTCAGCCGGCAGATTGTCGAGTGTTTCCTTTGCCGAAAGAATATTTTCATTGACGGTGTCATCAACAATGCGCCCGTCTCTGAGCAGGATGTTACGCGAGGAATATCTTGCAAGGTCGGGGTTATGGGTCACAAAAATAATGGTGTGTCCCTCGGCATAGAGTTTCTGGAACAGGACGAGCATCTCAAACGATGTTCGGGTGTCGAGGTTTCCAGTAGCCTCATCGGCAAGAATCACGGCCGGATTGTTTACCAGGGCTCTGGCGATAGCGACGCGTTGCATCTGACCTCCTGACATCTGGTTGGGCTTGTGTTCGAGCCGGTGGCCCAGCCCGACCTCTTTCAGTACTTTTATGGCGGCCTCGCGTCGTTCGCGGGCACTGTATCCGCTGTTGTACATCAACGGTAACTCAACGTTTTCAATAGCTGTTGTTTTAGGCAACAGATTGTAGTTTTGAAAAACGAATCCGATTTTCCGGTTGCGAAGACGCGCGCGTTGATTCTTGCTCATGCTCTTCACCGAAACGCCGTCAAGAATATATTCGCCTGATGTGGGAGTGTCGAGGCAACCGAGCTGGTTAAGAAGAGTTGACTTGCCCGAACCGGATGTACCCATTATTGTCACGAATTCGCCTTCATGGATTTTGAAAGAGACTCCGCGCAACGCATATACGCTTTCATCACCGACAATGAATTTGCGCTTGACGTCTCGAAGTTCGATTATGACTTTCTCTTTGTTGACCATCGTGATTTATTTTTTCTTGTTTTTTCCGGGAGGTCCGGGCATGAATGGATTGGAACCCCTTTCTTCATCTCCAGGCGTGTCACCCGAATTGCCTGTGACGCCTACAATGACTTTCTGACCGGCATTCAGTCCAGACGTGACCTCGGTGAACGATCCACCTGACACTCCGGTTGTCACGGCTATGGCTTTTACTTCCTTACCGTCTTCAATCCAGACTTTATGTTTGCTCTCACAGTCGACAATATTGTCTCCTGTCGGTAGCATCGTCTGATCGGGAGTGAATTTCAAGGCCTTTGACGGAATGCTCAGAACGTTATCACGTTCCATTGAATAGACAGTGACATTGGCCGTCAGCCCCGGTTTCAGTTTCAAATCGTCGTTTGGGGCGGAAATAACCACCTCATATGTCACGACATTACTTTCAGTCGTTGCTTCCTGTCGCACCTGTGTCACTTCGCCGTGAAAAACATCGTCGGGATAGGCATCGACGGTGAAGGTTACCCGTTGCCCCTCTTTCACCTGACCGATGTCGGCCTCGTCAACATCGGCAATGACACGCATGTCTGTGAGATCTCGGGCAATGATGAATAAAGTCGGTGTGGTCATGGCAGAAGCGACTGTCTGTCCTTCTTCAACCTCTTTGCTTAACACGACGCCGTCAATAGGGGCGGTAATGGTGGCGTATGAGAGGTTTGTCTGGGCTTTTGCCACATTCTGACGTTCGATCGCCACCTGTTGTTTAGCCTGTTCGTAGCTCAATCGGGTCTGTTCATAGTCGTTGGCCGCGATCAGGCCTTTTTCAAACAGAGTCTTATATCGGCCGAAATTTGCCGTCTGAAAATCGAGATTGCTTTGGGCGTTCGACAGATTACTCTGAGCGTTTGATAATTCCGACATAAGGTTGGTTTTATCAAGTTCGGCGATAATATCACCCTTTTTGACCTCACTGTTGAAGTCGACATAGATCTTATCGATAATGCCTGACACCTGTGTGCCGACTTCAACTTTAGTAACCGGTTCGATTGTTCCGGTCGCAGTTACACCTGTGCTTAGATCGCGGTATTCGGCCGTGGCGGTTTCAAATCTGATCTGCTCTTTGTTGCCACATGATGCCAGAATGGCAAGAACCGTGATTATGAATGATGATTTATTCATATATATGTTGATATTTATGTTTTCAATTCAGACTCAAGGGCATTCCGTTATAGAAATCGAGAATCGTGCGGTTGAGCAGTGCGGTGTATTTCGATTGAAGCATCTGCTGTTCGGCTTGAATGAGATTGTTTTTGCCGGTTGTTAGATCAACGATGTCTTTCAGCCCGACACTGAATTGCTCACTTACCAAGTTGTAGCTTTCACGCATACTTTCAACGGTTTTAACTGCCGAGGCATATTGCTGTTGAGCATTTGCGGCATTGAGTCTGTAGGTCTCTATGTCGCTGTAGAGTTGCTGTTCTTTTTGCTCAAGACTGACTCTGGCCGCCTCTTTGTTGAGTTTGGCGCGGCTTACGTTTGTCGAGTTTTTGCGGTTGTCAAAAATCGGTACACTGACTGTGAATCCGATCGAGTTGCTTAGATTGGTTTTAATCTGATCATACCATTTTTGATCAAGTCCTGACGCGCTGTTAGTGTTGATTCCGGCGGCGAGGCTCAGGGTGGGGTAGTAGCCCCTGCGGGCTATGTCAATATCGATATCGGCAAGTTCGATTCCGAGTTTGTCATATCTCAATTCCGGACGGTTGTTTGCTGCGTATTCATAGACTTCGTCAACGCTCGGAAGAGCACTCATGATTTTATCATCGTTGATCATGGGCACAGCTATCTCGATACTTGCACTGTCGACAATCTGTAGCAGGGTCTTGAGCTGAAGTTTGAAACGTGAGAGCTGTGTGCGGGCATCAGTCACGTTGTACTCTTCCTGGCTGACCTGTGCCTCCATTTGCGACAGGTCGGCACGCGACATTGTGCCTGTCTCGAACATGGTTTGAGCTCGTTCACGCAACTTTTTTGTAGATTCGAGAATCTGCATGTTGACCTCGACAGCAGAGGTCTGATATAAAATCTGAGTGTATGCCTGAATGATCTCTTCCTGAATTGAGAGACTTGTCATTTCCTCGTCGAGTGACGATTGTTCATCGGCGAGTTTGCTCCGGGTGTATTTCCGGTGGCTGATCCCTCCGTCCCAGGCGGTCCATTGGGCCTGCACGCCATAAGTGCCGTTATAGTTGACAGTGGAAGTTGTCGATGACATATTTCCGTCGGTGATGTTTACATAAGATTTTGACCACGGACGCCATGACACATTTTGATTGGTGGCGAACGAAAGAGACGGGAACAATGCACCCTTGGCGGCATCTATGTCAACACCTGCCTGTTTGCGTGCGATCTGTTTCTGTTTCAGATCAAGATTGTGCTCCCGGGCATAATCGAGACATTTTTCGAGCGTCCATGTGTTTGACTCCGCTTCGTCGGCATGAGCGGCAATAGGCAAGGACATGGAAGCGGCTGTCGTGAGTAACACGGCAGACAGCATCTTGAGCTTCGTCGAAATGAGTTTGTTCATCGTTATCTTGTTGTCTTGAGTTTGTTTACGGTGCAAAGATAAATATCAATGATTTCTAAAAACAAATTAATTCAACGAATCACCACCTTTTTTCAATGAACATCGTGATAATTATCTGATCTGTGTCCCTGAAGATTTTCACAGTCCGTTCAATTTGATTAACTTTGCCGTAGTGACACGTCGTGCAACTTTTACCGGAAAAACATTTATTATGAAAAAAGTAATCGCGTTATTTTTTTGTCTTGCTTTATTGTCAATTGCAGCAAAATCACAGGTGGAACATGTCAATCCGATGATAGGGACTGACGGTATGGGACATGTTTTCCCGGGTGCTTGCGTGCCTTTCGGCATAGTTCAACTGAGTCCTGATACAGATACTGTTCCACACAACGTTGAAGGCCGATATCAACCAAAGGCATATGAGTATTGCGCCGGATATCAGTATAATGACAAAACCATAGTCGGGTTCAGTCACACCCACATGAGCGGTACGGGACACGCCGACTTGGGCGATCTGCTGATAATGCCGACGACCGGACCGTTAAGACTGAACCCGGGTACATCAGATAATCCCGACGGTGGCTATCGCTCGCGTTTTAACCACGATAGCGAGAAAGCCGCACCTGGTTATTATGAAGTCAGACTCGACGACTATGGCGTAAAGGCCCAACTCACGGCTACCCGGCGTGTCGGCGTACACAAATATACGTTTCCTACAGATGAAGAGGGCCGCGTCATTCTCGACTTAAACCATGCTATTTATAATTATGACGGGAAGACTCTGTGGGCTACTCTGAGGGTAGAGAACGACACTTTGCTGACTGGATATCGAATTACAAACGGTTGGGCACGCACCAACTTCACTTATTTTGCCATTTCTTTCTCACGACCGGTCAAAAACTATGGCTACACAGATCACCAACGGATCTTATATAACGGTTGGTGGAGAAAGTTTCAGGTCAACAATAACTTTCCAGAAATGGCAGGGCGCAAGCTGGTCTCTTTTTTTGAGTTTGACACATCTGAAAATCAAGAGCTGGTTGTAAAAGTCGCTTTGTCGGCGACGGGAATAGATGGAGCTTTGAAGAATTTGCAGGCCGAAGCAGCGTCAAAGTCGTTTGAGACGATTGCCGGCGAGGCGTCAGACAGTTGGCAAAAGCAGCTGTCTTCGATCGAGATAGATGGCACGGTTGATCAAAAGGCGATGTTCTATACGTCGTATTACCACACGATGATCAATCCGTCGGTATATATGGATGTTGACGGTTGCTATCGCGGATTGGATCATAACATTCACCGTGGCGAGGATTTCACCAATTACACGGTTTTTTCGTTATGGGATACGTATAGGGCACAACACCCTCTGCTGATGTTGATGAAGCCTCGTGAGGCTACCGATATGGTGAAATCGATGATCAGACATCAACAGCAAAGTGTTCACGGTCTGCTGCCGGTCTGGAGCCACATGGCGAATGACAACTGGTGTATGAGCGGTTATCATGCGACATCTGTGTTGTCTGACGCCATGGTTAAAGGAGCCGATTTCAATAAAGACGATGCCTTGAAGGCCATGGTGACAACATCTAATGTAAGATATTATGACGGCATCGGTGATTATATCGAGTGTGGTTACGTTCCGCTTGATGTTAATGGAACGGCAGCTTCAACTACTTTGGAGTACGCATATGACGATTGGACAATCTATAAGGCTGCGTTGAATGTGGGTGACGAAAAGACAGCAGCCCTGTATAAGGAACGCGCGCTGAACTACCGCAATATATTTGACAGAGATTTGGGATTCGCACGTCCGAGATACAAAGACGGCAGTTTCAAAAATAATTTTGACGTGCTTCAGACCCACGGTGAGGGATTTATTGAGGGCAATTCCTGGAATTTCTCTTTTCATGTTCCACACGATGTGTTCGGGGTGATGCAGTGCATGGGCGGAGAAAAAGAGTTCCTGCGTAAACTTGATGATCTGTTTACAATGGATCTTCCTGAGATATATTATAAAGACAACGAGGATATCACGGCCGATTGCCTGATTGGAGGATATGTGCATGGCAATGAGCCCAGTCACCATATACCTTATTTATATGCTTGGACATCGCAGCCATGGAAGACACAGTATTGGGTGCGCGAGATCATGAACAAGATGTATAGGAACCACATTCGCGGACTGGGCGGAAACGATGATTGCGGCCAGATGTCTGCCTGGTATATTTTCACGGCGATGGGATTCTATCCGGTATGTCCCGGAACAGACGAATATGTTTTTGGTGCGCCCTATCTGCCATATTTGAAACTCAAATTAGCCAATGGCAAGACTTTTGAGATCAAGGCACCGGGCGTTAGCGACAGAAACCGATATGTCAAATCGGTCAGACTGAATGGTAAGCCCTATGGGAAAATGTATATCAAACACCGGGATATATTGAATGGAGGCACATTGGAGTTTGTCATGGGTTCCAGTCCAGATAAGAAACGCGGTCGGTCAACGGACGATAAGCCCTATTCGTTGACAAACGGTGAATAAACAGTTGGTCGGTGTCAGGTAAGAGCCTATCGGCATATATCCTCGATTACCAGGCCGGCAAGCATAAAGCCGAATATTGCGGTCGTGTGGGCGACAGTGCCGTTGATGACTGCTTTTTTCGCCGTAAGGTCGAGCGAGTCAAGGTCATTTAAGTCTTGAATGCCTGATTCGGCCTTGGCAGTGGGTTGCTCTCCTCGGTTACGGTAGATTTCAGGGGAGTAGACACACTTGAACTTTCGTTTTGGAAATATGCCGCTTTTCTTGAATTTGCGTCTTAAAGATGCTGCCAAAGGACAGCCTTTGACTTGCCAGAACTCGGCGACGTCGATTTTGCTTCCGTCCATTTTCAGTGCGGCTCCCATCGAAGAGAAGAAGCGGGCCGATGATTTGGTTGCGTTTAAAATGAGCAATGCCTTGTCTGAGAGTGAATCTATAGCGTCTATGACATAATCATAGTCAGACAGGTTGAATTCATTGGCAGTTGACTCCGTATAGTATTGTCTGACGGCTGTGATGTTGGCTTCATGATTAATCTCGAGCAATCGTTTTTTTACCACTTCGGTTTTGATCTCTCCCACGGTAAGTTCGGTAGCGGGTAGCTGGCGGTTTATGTTAGTCTCTTCGACACGGTCACAATCGACGATTGTCAGATTGTGTATGCCCGTTCTGACAAGACTCTCCGCGGCCCAGCTTCCTACGCCACCAACGCCGAAGATTATTACTTTGCTCTCTTTGATCTTCTCAAATGTGTCGTCTCCTACCAGCAGCGACACCCGGTTGAATTTCTCATTTACCATTTCTTCAATAAAACAACCGGCGTCCGCGAGATGAAGCGGATACCGGTTGTGAATTTTTATGTTTGTCAAATAACTGTCTTACAGTTCTTCGATAGTGACGGCACGGTCGAGGGCAACATATTTCTCACCGAGGTCACACAGATTGCCGTTGTCGATTGTCACTTCAAGCTGAGACTCGGGCACTCCTAATTTTTTAAGTTGTTTTGCTACACCGTTGACGCGGTTGTGACGCAGACGAACGTTGATTGTGTTGTTACCGGTGTAGTTGTCGGCCCAACCAGTAAGTTTGTAACGTTTGTCGGGTGTGTCTTTCATCACGCCGGCACATGCCTCAAGAAGCATGACATCTTTGCGGGTGAGCTTATAGATGTTGATCGGATAGTAGATCGTGCACAACGGCGGGCGTTCAACTTCGGGTTCCGGAACCTCACATTTTTCACAGCAGTGAGCGAGCTGATTCTCAAGATCGGCGATGCGGTTGTTGGCTGCGGCAAGTTGAGCGCGGAGAGGATCGCAGTTTTCAGGCTCGGGGCAAACGGGGACAATCGGAGCATCCCATTCACGTTTCTTGAACAGGTAGGTCACGCCGACAAAGGCGGCAAGGTCATGGCTTGTTCTGTTCCAGCGAAGACCGGCTTCGTCGGGGTGGTTGTCAAGACCTGTGTAGCGAATGTCGAGAGACAGTTGCACCTGCTCGCTGACATTGAATGAGTTGATCACACCGAGACGGAAATTGAGAATTCGGTCGTCGATGTTCTTGTATCCGTAGCTTTCTTTATGGTCGGCACTGAACTCGCGTGCGTATGTCCAGTAGCCTCCACCTCCGGCGTAAGCCACAAAGTTGTATTTGCGTTGTGGTTTGTAGCCACAGAACCAGTTGGTCAGGTTGAACATCACATCAAATACCGGGCCGACATGGTTGAACTGCTGTTTATACATGCCGTTGACCATTGGGTCTCTCCAGTCGATACCGGGGGCATCGGCGACAGAAGAAAGTCCTTTTACCTGTAGCCAGCTCACACCGATGCGTGCTCCAATGATCGGGGAGAACCATTTGCCGACGTAGATCGAAGCTGCCGGGTCGAAACGGTCGGTCCATTTGCGCTCCTTGTCACCAACCGAGAAGTAGATGTTGCCGCCGACTTCGCCGGTAATGAACCAATTGTCTTTAAAACGGTTGAACAGATAGCCTTGAGAGGGGTCAGAAACGTAGGTGATCTCCTGCTGATTTTCCTGCGCGTTCGCAATTCCGAAAATTGCGCAAAGAAGGGTTAGAATTGTAAATTTTTTCATAGAATTGTTCCGCGTTTACGGTTTGCTGTGAAGTAATTAGTATCAGTGCGTAAAATTACAATAAAAATTTAGAAATTATAAACTTTTTTATTGAAATTTTACGCACTTATAGCGGAATTTTTTAGATTCTTATGAATTTTCTGATTTCCATGAGAATATTTTGAGCCGTGAAGCCAAATTGTTCGTCAAGAACCTTGTAGGGTGCTGATGCTCCGAAGTGGTCGAGACCATATATTTTAGCTTTTGCGCCACAGACTCCGCGCAGGGTCGAGGGCAGTCCGGCGGTCAGACCGAATACGGGCGCATTTGCCGGAATCACGCTGTTTTTGTATTCTTCATCTTGAATTTCAAACAGACCGATAGAGGGAACGGAAACGACACGGCAGGGAATCTGCTCTGCATCGAGCATTACGGCGACCTCACACAGCAGTGATACTTCAGAGCCATTGGCGACCAAAGTGACCTTTGCGCTCGGAGAATCCATCACCACATATCCTCCTCGGCGAGCACCTTCAGCTTCGTCAAGACGGTTGCCTGTGGCAGCGGGAAGGTCAGGAATATTCTGACGTGACAGGATCAAGGCAGTCGGTGTGTCGCGGTTTTCCATGGCCATTTCCCATGCCACAGTAGTTTCTGCAGCGTCCGCTGGACGAAGAACGAGCATCGAGGGTTTACCTGAGAAATTCTTAAGTTCTTCCATTAGTCGGATCTGAGCTTCTTGTTCGACCGGTTCGTGGGTCGGACCGTCTTCACCGACACGGAAAGCATCGTGAGTCCAGATATATTTGACGGGGAGTTCCATCAATGCGGCAAGTCTGACTGCCGGTTTCATGTAGTCGCTGAAAACGAAGAAGGTTCCGCAAGCCGCGATTACACCTCCGTGAAGCGCGATTCCGTTCATTACCGAAGCCATTGTCAGCTCAGAAACACCGGCATGGAGGAATGCGCCGGAGAAATCTCCGTTTGTCATCGCTCCTGCTTTCTTCAGGAAAGCGTCGGTCTTGTCTGAGTTGGCGAGATCTGCACTTGAGACAATCATGTTCTTGACTTTGTCTGCGAGCAGAGAGAGAACGTTGGCCGAAGCGGCACGTGTGGCTATGCCGGCTTTGTGGGCAATTGACGCGTAGTCAATGTCGGGTAGTTGTCCGGCTATGTAATCCTCGAGTGTCTTGGCCGCTTCTGGATTCTCTTCCGCCCATTTCTTTTCTGCGGCTTTTCTTTCGGCGACAATCTTGCGGAGCTCTTCGGCACGGCGGGCATAAAGCTCGGCGACTTCTTTTCTGATTGTGAATGGGTTTTCAGGATCACCGCCGAGATTGCGGACGGTTGCCGCGTAGTCTGCGCCCGATGCGCTGAGAGGTTGTCCGTGTGTAGAACATTTACCCTCGAAATTTTCACCTGAGGCTGTCACGGCACCGCGTCCCATGATGGTGTTTCCGATGATGATGGTCGGTTTCTCCGTTTCGGCAATTGCCTGTTCGATAGCGTCGGCGATCGCGAGGGGATCTGTACCGTCAATTTCAATCACGTTCCAGTGCCATGCACGATATTTAGAAGCGACATCTTCACGGTCAACGGCGTCAACGGTGGTTGAGAGTTGAATTTTGTTTGAATCATAGAACATGATCAGGTTGGAGAGACCGAGGTAACCGGCCAGACGTCCGGCACCTTGTGAAATCTCTTCCTGAATGCCTCCGTCGGAAATGAAGGCATATGTCTTGTGTGCGAAAGTCTCACCAAAACGGGCTGCGATGAAACGTTCTGCAATAGCGCATCCGACGGCCATTGTATGACCTTGGCCAAGCGGCCCCGAAGTGTTTTCCACTCCACGTTCAGGATCGAGCTCCGGGTGTCCGGGAGTGACACTTCCCCATTGACGGAATTGCTGGAGTTCATCGGTGGTGTAATGTCCGGCAAGTGCGAGCACGCTGTAAAGCATCGGAGACATGTGGCCCGGATCGAGGAAGAAACGGTCGCGGGCAAACCAGGTTGGATTGTCTGGATCACTTACTAAAAAACAAGAGTAGAGAACATTTACAAAATCTGCGCCACCCATAGCACCTCCGGGGTGACCTGACTTGGCTTTTTCGACCATTGAGGCAGCGAGAACACGGATGTTGTCGGCCGCAGCGGTCAGAAGTTGTGGATTTTTCTCCATGAGTAGGTCTGTTTATTGAATTGGTTGAAACATATATACTTTAATTGCACGAAGATACGACTTTAGAAATCGTTTTGCAAATAAGTGTCGACTAAAATTTATCTTCGTTTGAAAAATAGCACGGCCGGTTTGGCGGCATTTCTCAATGATGACAGTATTCTTGCCCAACGGTAAAGAGTCTGACTACGGTGTCTTATGGCGGAAATGTATGTTTTCGAGACGATGTCAAATGACATTGTCTTGTTTGACCGTAGATGCTCGACAGCCTGTCTGACATCACGGTCATTGAAAATTTCAGATACGGCACCTCGACGTTCTTTGTGGTTCAGCCCTGAGCCGGGGTGGGGAATATTAGAATCGAGACAGATTATCACGCCGAGCATGAAACGTCGGTAAATATAATTGTCGGTCTGCCGGCAGTTCAGATGCCAGAAAGATAAGAGATTTTTGAATGCATTCATCACGTTGCGGTAGATTTCAAGCCGGCCGGCGATGTATCTCGACCGGTTGTTTCCCGCATCATAGACAAAATAGTTATAGAGAATGTCGGGCAAAACAGTCACTTTGTTGGCACACGCATAGCATGACAGGTTGAAAATTTCGTCTTGTTGAATCGCGTCATTGTTGAATCTCAGACTGTTGTCAAGAAGAAATTGCCTGCGGTAAACCTTGTTCCAAACAAAACCGTTCGGAATCGTGATTCCCATCAGATTGTCTTTGAATATGTCTCTCAGGCCGTTATTGGATGTGACTGAGTGTGGTGTAAACCTGAAATCTATAGTCGGGTAGCTGTCGCTTGACTCGCGGTAACCGAATATCAGCATGTCGGGTAGGTCGGTTCTGATACATTCCTTGCATCTATTGATCATGTCGGGTTCGATGAGATCATCGATATCGAAAAATCCGACATATTCGCCTTTCGCATTGTCAATTCCGCAGTTGCGGGCTGAGCCGACGCCTCCGTTGGGTTTGTGAATCACACTGATATTATCGTAGCGTGTGGCCATGGTGTCGCATGCCGACGGTGTTACACCGTCAGTAGAACCGTCATCGACAATAATCACTTCAAAATCGCCACATGTCTGTGCCATTAGCGACGAAATGCCTCTGTCGACAAATCGCGCTACGTTATAGGCGGGTATGATTATGCTTATCGTGGGTGTCATAGCTTTATCTGCCTTATGTGGCTGACCAGAACCTCCCGGCTATTGTTGTGTAGAGCTTCGTTTCTCAAGGTCTCGGCGCGCGACACAAATGAACTGAAATCATTGTGGTACTCATAATTGAGGGCGGTCATTATGTCGGTCAGTTTCTCTAAGTGATCTTCGGGCGAAGCATAGGCGTAGTGGAAAAACATGTCTCTGTTCGCAAATTCGTTTACGGTCGCTATTTCAGGAATAATTACATTGATGCCGGCTGAGCAGGCGTAATATACAACACCCGAATTCAGACTTGACGTCATGTCGTAGGGAAGAATCAGCGCGTCGCTCTCGTCAAACAGAGAGTTGACAGCATCATCGTCGAGATGCCCGGGTCTGAACGAAACATTGCTTATGGCACCGGCCTTATCGGAAATTTCGGTCTGGTAATCGGGTGTGAAGACTTTTCCGGCAATGATAAATCTGATGTCGGGAAATCTGGCGGCGAGCGACAGAATAAGTTCTATGTTTTTGTAGGGTCTTATCAGTCCAAAAAAAGTTACCGTCGGTCTTTCGCATGGTCTGGCTCCATATTTTTTTAGTCTGCAGTGATAGAGAGGGTGTGGAACTTTTATAATTTTTGACGTCATGTCGGCCCCTGCGATCTCGTTTACGACCTGGCGGCTGTCGTCACTTAGAATCACTATGTTGTCTGCGGCTCTGAGTGTCATTTGAAACAACCGGCGACAGATGCTGTGATATTTCACCTCATGGGGCATTCTGTTATGCATGACCGTGATTATTTTCTTGCGGAATAATTTCAGGAGCAACAAAGCACCTGCTTTCCTGAGAACCTCTTTAGTCACGCTGAGTGTATCTTTGGCATAGAGCGATTCAAACCAGTTGAGCCACACACCGTCGATTTCAGTTATGGTAGAGCGAATCGGAGCAAGTGAAACGAGTTCTATATCCGGGAATGCCTCTCTAAGCGCATTCTTGATATGGTCGATATAGTGGTTGCCGTCGGTGGTGACATCGGGATAAAAAGCAAGTTTATTCATGACTGCGGAGTTTAAGTTTTGCCAGAAGTTGCCTTCTCGATTGGTTGTTCAGAATAAAAAAGATGAAAAACAGGCCGAAACAAACGATAGAGATTCCACACGTGACGATCAGTCTGAGCCAGCCCTCGTCAAAAAGGTTGCAGACGTACACTGTCACTACCGAAGTGGCAAATGTCACAGCCGTGACAGGCAGGTAGCTACCGGTAACTATCGCAGTCACATTGATGCGGCATATGTTGATTTTCAATATAACTAACGAGACAATGAATGAGAGAGCCGACAGAGGAATCATGACAGCATAGGAATTGATGACGCCGGCATCCAGACGAAAAAGCATGAACAGCGATAGAGGCTGAAGCAGGCTGCATATTCCGGTGAGTATCGAGTAGGTTCTTATCTTTCCGGTTGCCTGGATGGCGGAGTTGATGACAAATGATGCGACATTAAACGCAGTCGCAATGAGAATGATGCGGGTCATCCCGACAGTGAACTGCGGTACATTGCCAAGCCATAGGCTCAAGACAAAGGGGGCTTCGAAAATCAATGGTGTCACAAGAGTGAGATACATGCACAGTGTATAGTCTGTGGCTGTTTTGATCAATGGCTGAAGGTCTTCGATTGTCTGAGAGGCGTATTGTTTGATTATCTGTGGCCTGAACGCAAGAGCGATGCTGAAAGCGAATCCCTTCAGGGTCCCTTGAACCAAGATGGCAATTCCGTTTGCGGCATTGACCGCAGCCCCAAGGAAGTAGTTCAGGACCAACGCATAGCCCTGCACACCTACTGCATTGCTCATGTTGCCGAAAAGATCAAATCCTGAAAATGACAGGAGCGATTTGACGGTTTCGCGATCGGGACGCGATGACAGGCGGCAGTCTTTGAATCGGGTGGTGACATAGAAAGTGTAGCAACCGAAACTAACAGCCGAGATCATAAGAGTCAGAGCACTGTAAAGAATCAGTTTATTGCAGTCGAAGACCAACAGCATGTAGACGATCAGCAGTTTCAGAATGACGTTCACAATTTCCATGCAGGCATAGAAATCCATTGATTCGTAAGCGATGACAGCTCCGGCGTAGGGCGATTGTACGATGCAGATGAACATTGATATTACGGCAAACTGAAAGACCCAGTTGGCGGCCGTCAGTGATCCTTCCGGCAATACCAGCATGTTGTTCACATACCAGACTCCGGCTGTTTCGAAAATTACGGTCATGAACACCGCAAGTAGTAAATGAACGGTCACAGCCGATGAAAATGTGCGTTTCAACATCGTGGTGTCGCCCTGACCGAGATAGAAGGTTATGAAACGTGCACTCGCTGAAGACATCGATGTGTTGAGAAATGCAATCATGCCGATGACACCCGCAACTGCCGAATAGATTCCGTAGTCTTCCACTCCGAGTGTCGCCAGAACCACTCTCGATGTGTAGAGAGAGACAATAACCGACACTATCATGCGCAGATAGAGCATGAGGGCATTTCGTTTTATTCGGCGTTTATCATTCTCTGATATCATCTGAGTGATTTCTTTACGTTATTGGTCGCTGCGCTTTAGTGAATGCCGAACGGCATATCATTGCTGTGACGGCTACATATGTCGCGGTTGTCAGAGCGACGTTTGCCAGAATGTGGATATTTCCACATATTTTCATAATGACAACTGCAACGATGACACCAGGCACACATTTGCAGTATGACCAGAAGGCCGAGTGGACTATGGCGGCCACGTCAAACTGTCTTATAGTTCGGTTTGCCGCCAGTAAGTTGAAAAATATGCATGTCATGGCACACGGAACCGGTATCAGGTATGCAATCAATGGCGACTGCCAGTTCTTGAGCACAATGAATGAGGCTGCAAATGATAATGATGTGATGCTTCCATTCAAGATCGACACCAATTTGATTCTTCCTGTCGCCATCACGGCCGACGAGGTGATGCGTAAAAGAGGTTCAAGAACCACGACAGCCATTACCGCCGGGAGCAGCGACGTCGTGTGTGCCGGAACAGAGTCAAGCCAAAGGCAAAGCAAACGGTCACCACACAAAAACACGGGAACGGTTATCATGCATGTCAGGGGAATACAGAGACGACACGCGTCGGTCATTACTTTTGTCATTTCCCTGATGTCATCTGACGCGAAATGTTTGAAAATAGCCGGCTTGAAAGCCATGGCCGGAGATCCGGCCATGTTGGTGGCCGCCTGGGCTACTTTGCGGCAAAGGGCTACGGCTGCTGAATATCCAAGACCGAAAAAGATGTTCAGGCAGACGTCAGTGGCATTGACAGTCAATGTACCTGTGATTCGTGACGACAGATCCCAACCCGACAGTAATGCCATTTTCTTGATTGAGTTTATGCGCAATTTCTGATCGCGACATTCGCTGAAGTGCAGCTTGCAATAAAAAATGTAGATTGCGGTAACCGAAATCTCACACAGCAATGAAAGTAACGCATATGTTTCAAGCTTAAATTCATGAGCTATTGATACATAAACGGCCACACCTAATCTAAGTGAGACATTGATGCTTTCTACAATCGCATAAAATGACATTTTTTCGTGTGCGGTCACTGCTGCGGCATATACACCTCTGACGACAGATAAGGCGGCAGACAGAGACGCAAGCACCAATACGAATGATGCCGGACCGGTCATGGAATGTGGTATTGTCAACCAATATCTGATCAACAGCAGTCCGGTTGGAATTGCGACAACGGGCAACAGAATGGCGTAGATAAGATGAAGAGTCAACGCGTTGGAAAATATGTGGTGGAGATGTGTCGCGCTGTTTATCTCACAGGCGATGAAACGTGATGATGATTCTGTCAATGAGCTGTTTATGAACGAGAATGTGCCTACAATTGCAGAAATGACGCCGACAATGCCGAAATCATCTATGCCAAGAGCCGACAACACCAGACGCGACGTATAGAACCCTACTGCAATTGCAATCATCATTCTGAGCGTCAGAATCATGGCATTGCGTCGGTGGTGAGGGTTGTCAGTCGATAAGTTGTCCATAATTAAGTGCAAATGTAATACTTTGTCATTTATATTGCAAAAAAATAACGCCCGCCGATCTCGGCGGGCGTCATGTCGGTTTTTAATCAAATCAGTTTTTCGAGTTTGCTTACGTTCTCGGCGATTTGTTCGTCGGTTACTTTGAAATTAGACAGATCGCCGGCAAGATACTGATCATATGCTGCCATATCGATCAAGCCGTGTCCCGATAGGTTGAACAGAATGACCTTTGACCGACCTTCTTCATCGGCTCGTTTAGCCTCTCTGATAGCTGTCGCAATGGCGTGGCTGCTCTCGGGGGCGGGTATGATTCCCTCTGAGCGTGCAAACAGTTGTGCGGCTGCAAATGTCTCGAGTTGCGGAATGTCAGCAGCCTCAATCAATCCGTCGGCTTTGAGTTGGCTTACGATCGCGCCGGCACCGTGGTAGCGCAGGCCACCGGCGTGAATGTTTGCAGGAGCGAAGTCGTGACCGAGTGTGAACATCGGAATTAGCGGTGTATAACCGGCTTCATCTCCAAAGTCATACTGCAGGACTCCATGAGTCAGTTTGGGGCATGATTCGGGTTCTGCCGCAATGAAGCGTGTGTTGTGCTCACCTGTGAAGTTGTGGCGTAGGAATGGAAAGGTGATGCCTGAGAAATTGCTGCCACCGCCGAAGCAACCGATGACAATGTCGGGATATTCACCTGCCATTTGCATCTGACGTTCCGCTTCAAGCCCGATGACAGTCTGATGAAGTGCGACATGGTTCATTACCGACCCGAGAACATATTTGCAATTGGGTGTCGATGTCGCAAGTTCGACGGCCTCTGAAATTGCGGTTCCAAGCGACCCCTGGTAGTTCGGGTTATCTGTAATTATTTTACGTCCGGCTTTGGTCGACATGCTTGGAGAAGCGATCACCTCCGCACCATAGGTCTGCATGATCGAGCGACGATATGGCTTTTGGTTGTAGCTTACCTTGACCATGTAGACGGCGAGCTCAAGCCCGAAATGACGGGCGGCAAGCGAAAGGGCTGCTCCCCACTGACCGGCACCGGTTTCGGTTGTTATGTTTGTGACTCCTTGTTTTTTGGCGTAATAGGCCTGGGGGATGGCTGAGTTGAGTTTGTGGGAACCGACCGGGCTTACACTTTCATTTTTAAAATATATGTGTGAGCTTGTGCCGAGTGCTTTTTCCAGCCCGCGTGCTCTGACGAGCGGTGTCGGTCTCCAGATGCGGTACATATCTCTGACTTCATCGGGGATTTCGATCCATTTGTCAGTGTCGTTGAATTCCTGCCGTGACGCTTCTTCGGTGAAGAGCGGGAACAGATCTTCGGCTTTGAGGGGTTGCTTGGTCGCGGGATTCAACATCGGACGCGGTTTTGTCGGCATTTCTGCGAGAACGTTATACCATGCGGTGGGTATATCTGATTCCTGAAGGATAAATTTCTTTGATTCCATAATTCTGTCGTTTTTTACAGTTGATTTGTTATGCGGCAAAATTACACAAAATTCAATAAATACAAAGATTTTAATGAAAAAATATTTACCTAAACTCAAAAAACATGCATAAATCGGCGTTATGTCAAGGAATAAAGAATAAATATACAATCAGTCTAACATGTTTGAGTAGATAGAATCAATTTTCTGGTTCAAAACATCATCGAGATCTTCAAGTTTTACCTCCTTGATTCTGTCGGGAGTTTTTCTGTCGGTTGGAGTTGTCTGCTTTTTTTCAGGCGTCATTTTTTTCGATGATTCTTTTCTGAATTTCGTTACGCGGCCCGAACTGTGATAGTTTGTGACATAATATTTTTCATCAAGATCTGAGACAATGACTCCTTTTGAAGATGAGGCATGAATCATTTTGCCGTCACCGATATACATGCCGACATGAGACACCTTTCCCCGTCCTTTTCTTGAAGTGAAGAATACGAGGTCACCGACATCGAGATCAGAACGTTTGATTGATTTGCAGAAATCGCGTTGTTTTGTTGTCGACCGGGGTAATTTGATACTTGCTGCTCTGTCATAGACTTCCATTACAAAGCCTGAGCAATCAGTTCCGGAACGGGAGTGACCACCATAGACATATCTTGTTCCGAGCCATTTACGGGCTTCATCAAGCAGTTTTCGTGATTTCGGATCAAGATTCCGGTCATTTTTATATGACGGTTCCGGTCGGTGGCCGCCATGGCTCTTTCCTGCATCGTAGATCGGATCACGGGCAAATTTCTTACTGCTTGAACATGACGATAACATTGCCGCCGAAAACAGCAACGCAACCGCTATATTCATATATGAGATCCGTTTCAGGTACATTTAGAGCGAGTTAGTGTCACAAAAATACATGAAAAAACAAACACAGCCAAAATAAAAGGCCGTTGAGTCCCATTTTATATCATATTGTCTAATTTTCACAACTTTTTCACCAAAAAAAGTTACTCATTCAGAACGTAATATTAAAGAAGTATAAATAGCATTCAATGTAGATTACAGGTCACAATAAAACGCTATATTTGCCGTCATAAAGTTAAAATTTAACTTAATGAATTCATCAATTTAACATATAAAGAATATGAACAGCATCTTAAAGACCACATTAATCGCATGTGGGGCAGCGGTTTGCACATCGGCTGCCACATTCCTTGCATTTGCAACGACCACTGCCGATGTCAGTCCGGCGCAGTTATTTACGGAATCGGGTGCTTTCTACACCGTTGCACAGACTCCGGAGCAGGAACCGACAGATTTTGTCACCGCCGCCGAGTCGACGGTCAACGGCGTTGTCAGCATCAAAAGCTTTGCCACGCCGAGAGGATATGGAAATCAGGGAGGATATTCACAGTCGCCCTATTCAGATCCGTTCTTTGATTTCTTTTTCGGTGGCGGACGCCGTCAGCAACAACCGAGACAGCAGCAACCCCAGGAACCGCGTCAGACGGGTCTCGGCTCGGGTGTCATACTTAGTTCCGACGGATATATCGTGACCAATAACCATGTCATCGAAGGCGCGGAGAAACTTGAGGTGACATTGAATGACAACCGTAGTTTCAATGCGACTGTCATTGGCTCTGATCCGGCAACCGATCTCGCACTGATCAAAATCGACGCAGACAAACTTCATGTGATACCTGTCGGAGACTCAGAGCATCTGAAGGTCGGAGAATGGGTGCTGGCCGTTGGAAATCCATTTGGTTTTACTTCGACTGTCACCAAAGGCATTGTCAGTGCCAAAGCCAGAAACATTTCGTCAATAACTCGCACGACACCTTCCGGAATCGAATCGTTTATCCAGACCGATGCCGCTGTGAACCCCGGTAATTCTGGTGGGGCTCTTGTCAATTTGCGAGGTGAGCTGGTCGGCATCAATACCGCAATTTATTCCCAGACCGGAAATTTCGCAGGCTACTCTTTTGCAATTCCGACTTCGATCGTGAAGAAAGTTGTCACAGATATAAAACAGTATGGCACGGTTCAACGCGCTATTCTCGGAGTGTCATTCACCGAACTCACTCCCGAACTGGCAAAAAAGAAAGGTATCACCGCAGTGTCTAAAGGCATTCACGTGGAGGAGGTCACAGACCGCAGCGCGGCGATCCAGGCCGGCTTGCGTCCCGGTGACGTGATTGTCGAGATCGCAGGTAACCCGACGGAGAGCACGGCTCAACTTCAGGAGGAGATTGCCAAACATCGCCCCGGTGACAAGGTGAATATCACTTACTATCGTGACAACCAGAAACGCAATGTAGTTGTAACACTCAGAAACACGCAGGGCGATACGACAGTGACGCGTTCGGGCGACGTGATTGAGCTCGGTTGTGCGTTCAAGCCTGTTTCTGAAGAGACACGCCGTCAGCTTGAGATCTCGGGCGGAGTTCAGGTGACCGGACTCAAGGAAGGCAAGTTTCAGAAGGCCGGTATAAAAGACGGATTCATTATCCTTGATATTAATAATTCGCGTGTTACATCGGCTGATGATGTTGAGAAAATCTACAATGCGATAATGAGAGATGATTCAGGCTATGATAAGGTGATGTTCATCACCGGCATTTATCCGACAGGACGAAAGGTATATTACGCAGTCGACCTGGCCGAGTGAGATAAGAATTTGCAGCTTCCATGACTGATGAAATCGGAGACTTTGTGGACCGATCCACAGGTTTCCGATTTTTTTATGTGCCGTTAGGTTTGGATAGGTAAATTGAAATGTCTATTTTTGTAGTCAGTAAAACATAGAATATGAAACTTCATTTTTTGCACATCGTCTTATCGTTGTTCATCACGTTGTTGGCGGGCAGTTGTTCGGATGACCGTATTGGGGAGAGTCTTGATTCGGCCGATTCGGCAATGGACAATAACGACTTTGATATGGCACAGAAGATTTGTAACTCGGTTTCAGACCGCGATTCACTCGCTGATCTGAATACGGTCCAGCTGTGTCGTCTTTCAATTCTCTACATGCAGCTTGCCGAGCATGGAGATGAAGATGTCAATGTAGCATGGGCAATGAAGTGCTATCACAAGGCGATGAGTGAACAATCTGATTCAGCTCAGGCCTATTACGGTTCTTTGCCGGTTGAACGTGTCAAATTCGTGCATATGATGTCATCGCTCAACCGTTCGCTCGCATCACCGAGAGACTTGTTTATCGAAGAGATGACCGATTCGGTGGAATATCTTGATGTGCATAAAGATTATTAAACGACAGATTATGGGGCGCGATGAACAGACATGGCAGGAAAAACTCGCCGCAGCTTTGAGTGGATTGCCTTCCGGAGATGATGTTATCCCGGATAAGGAGGAGGTCAAACCTGAAAAAAAAGAGGTCGGACGTGTCGACGTGATTCTTGAACGTAAAGGACGTGGCGGCAAGACAGCGACTATTGTCACCGGACTCGGGGCTTTGACCGATGGCGAATTGCTTGAGCTGGCATCGAGAATGAAATCGAGACTTGCAACCGGTGGATCGGCAAGAGGTGGTGAAATTTTGATTCAGGGAGACAGAAGAGACGACGTGGTCAGATTTCTTAACGGAGCCGGCTACAAGGCTCGGAAAATTTGACATACATTCATCATGTTGACTCTTTACAAAGCGTCGGCAGGCTCCGGCAAGACCTATACCCTGACTCTTGAATATATCAAGATGTTGCTTGGAAAGAAGGGTGAGGACGGGAAGTACACGCTAAATACCAAAATCAGGAAACCGCATTCAGAAATTCTTGCAGTCACTTTCACCAACAAGGCGACTGAGGAGATGAAAGACCGTATTGTATCAGAGTTGTCGGTCTTGTCTAAAAATCCGTCGGAGAGCGGTTACATAGATAAGCTGAAAACATTTTTTTGCGTCGATGATGAATCCAAGATCGCTCGTAGTGCGACTGATGCGCTTCATTCGTTGCTGTTTAATTTCTCATATTTCAATGTAAGCACGATTGATTCGTTTTTTCAGTTGGTGTTGCGTACGTTTGCCGCAGAGATTGAGCGTCCTGCAAACTTTGATATTGAAATGGATGAGAAATTCATGATCAGCAATGCGATATCGACGATTATTGACGGGGTGTCGGCAGGTGAGCACCCGATGCTGAAGAAATGGATCAAGAACTACATGACGACTCTGATAGAGGAAGGACGTCCGTTCAATTTGTTCAACCGTCAGTCATCGCTTCATCATAAACTGGTCGAAGTGATGAAAGCTCTGACAAATGAAAGTTACCGGCTTCATGCAGAAGAGATTGATCATGATCTTGACAACCCCGAACGATTGGTCGCACTTGACTCAGCGATAGCTTCTGCGACGGCGCGCATTCTGAAAAGACGTGCCGAACTTGCAAAGCAATTCGAGACCGAACTCACGGCATGTGATCTGGCGCAGTTCTGCCATGTCTCACCTTTGTGGCTCAAAGACCGCATGACAGAGAACAAAGGAGACAAACTCGGAGCGAGAATGCAGACCGGTATTGCAGATCCGTCAAAAATATTTATGAAAAGCCGCACTGTCGGGGGGGTGAAAATGAAATGTGAAAGAGAGCCTTCAGCCCGGTTGCTCGATCTGACGCGCGAAATGCTTGCATATTATTCGGAATCGCAGTCTGATCTCAACGATTTGTCGGCGGTGAGATCCGGACTGTTCTACATGGGCATTCTGGCTACTCTTACACAGGTTGTCAAGAACTATTGCCGTGACAACAACATGATAATGATCTCTGACACAAACGAACTGTTGAACCGGATAATCGGTAAAGACATTGCTCCGTTCATATATGAGCGCCTTGGTGTCAGGTTAAAACATTTTTTGATTGACGAGTTTCAGGATACATCAAAACTCCAATGGCTTAACCTGAAGCCGTTGTTGATTGAGAGTCTGTCATGGGATCACGATAACCTTATAATCGGAGATGAGAAACAGTGCATCTACCGTTTCAGAAATTCAGCTCCCGAGTTGCTTGGAAGCGAGGTTAAAAGCGAGATTGACGACGGACGTCGACATCTGTCGGAAAAAGGATTGTTGATTGAGGAGAACTGCAATTGGCGTAGTGCTCCGCAAATTATAAGGTTTAACAATTCGTTGTTCTACTCTATGGGGCGCGATAGCCGTTTCCCGCAACCTAACGCTTATTGCAAAGTCATTCAGGAGGTGTCGGAAAAACATCTCGACGATGTCGGCTATGTTGAAGTCACGCTTGTCAAACCGGCATCAAGATCGCGCGACAAAGCCGGACAGAAGACCAAGAAACCGAGTGAATCATTTACCGACAGGGCTGTCTCGGTAACGTTAAATCACCTCCGCCGCATGTTGAGGAGCTATCGTGCGGGTGACATAGCGATATTGGTCAGAACAAAGACTGATGCAAAGGTGATTATAGATGCCATGCTTGACTCAATGAACAGTGAGGGCGGACTGCCGCGTTTCAACATCATTTCTAACGATGCGTTGAAAATAAGTTCGTCACCTGCCGTGAAACTTATCGTCAACATATTGCGGTTGGTTGATTCACCTGAGACTACTGATGTCGCGACCGACGAAATGAAAGGAAGAAAGTTCAAGACTAAAAACGACACGGCGAGGCTGCATCACAGGTTTGAATTGCTTTTGAACAGCGAGGAAGATTCCGGCAAAGCACTTGCGAAGGCACTTGAGGAAAACGAAGAGGTGGATTCGATCCTGAAATATCTGACAGGCCGTAAAAGCCGTGACATCATTTCGTTGACCGAACATATAATCTCGCTCTTGCCTGAAAACATGTGCAAGACCGAGACCGTGTTCCTCACTGCATTTCAAGACCAGGTGCTTGCTTTCCAGTCAAAAGGTGCGGGTGATCTGCATTCGTTTCTCCAATGGTGGGATAACACAGGAATCTCAGTTGCGCTCGATACCCCCGAAGAACTTGATGCACTGACTGTGACAACAATCCATAAATCAAAAGGAATAGAATATGGTTGTGTGATAATTCCTTTTGCCGACTGGTCGTTTGTGGAAGATTCCGGCATGAATCTACACATCGACTGGTATCGGTCGAAACCGCTTTTTGGAGTCAATGAAGAGTTGATACCTCGTTATTTTGCGATGGAAAAGAAAAGCGCACTCCGTGATTCTTCGTTTGCATACGATTATGAGGAGGCGAACCGCCGTCAGAGAATAGACAACATAAACCTGACTTATGTGGCATTTACGCGTGCTGTCAAGGAACTCGTCGTCGTTGCGAAAACGACCGAAAGTGCAAGCGAGTCTGTCGGACGGTACATTGAAGAGGCAATTCTGACAATGACGCCTGGAGAATATGAGAAGTGTGGCGATTGCCTTGATGCAAGAGAAGTGAATGCGTTGATAACACTCTCAGACAAATTAGATTCGGAGACAATGACATTCCGTTATGGAGTGCCTGAGGAATCGGCGGAATCCGGATCAGGCAATTCCGGACAACGGCAAAGCAATCTGATGCCTGCTTATGAGACACGTCCCGACGACACGGTGTTCAACCGTGTGAAAGTCAGATCAGACGAGGACTTTGATCCGGAGAACGCACGTGTTGAAGGTGATTTCATGCATGAGGTCCTGAGAATGGTCGTCAGGCGCGACGATCTCGCTTATGCGTGCCGTCTGAGGGCGGAGCAGGTAAATTTGCCTGATTCTCTGGCCAAACGCAGATATGAGATACTGGCAGAAGCGTTGGCCGATCAGCGTGTCGCCCCATGGTTTGAGAATTTTGAGAGGGTTGTTGCCGAACGGCCGATAGCAATCGCACCCGGAGAAACAAAACGACCTGACCGTGTGGTCTGGACTGCCGATGGTCATGTCGATGTCATAGATTACAAATTTGGGGAACCTGAAGACCGCCACAAGACTCAGGTGAGAGAATATGTGAATTTTCTCAGGCAAGGTGGTTACGATAATGTGCGCGGTTTTTTATGGTATCCGCTCGACGACAACCGTATAATAACTGTAGATGACGGAAATTTCTCATCATTGTTTTAGAAGAGATTTAATATATGGTAAGAAGAAAAATCAAGAAGCGTAAAGATAAACGGCTGATGACCAATGCGATCGGTCTGCTTGTCATTGTTGCGGCCATCTATGTGTCGGCTCAGTATCTGCTTGCCCGCGATGAGGCTTCGCGCAGATGTGACGATGACCTGACGTCTGTTGAAGGTGTCGATCTGCAAAGAGTCGTCACAAATGAAGCCCTTGAGGAGGAGATTGTCAGCTATCGCGGAATGACGGTGTCGTTCAACCAGCGTCTGCACATACCGAACTGGGTGGCATGGGAGCTTACTGCCGAGGAGGTCGGAGGAATTGAGCCACGTTACGACAAATTTCGATGTGACGAAAGCGTCGTGGGCTGTCCTGACACTTGGGATTATAGCTATTCAGGCTATGACCGGGGGCACATGGCACCTGCCGGAGACATGAAGTGGGACAGGCAGGCAATGGAAGAGACATTTTTTCTGACCAATATCTGTCCGCAGGCTCCTGAACTGAACCGTGGCTCATGGAAACGGCTTGAAGAGAAATGTCGCAGCAGAGCCGTGGCCGACAGTGCGGTAATTGTTATTTGCGGTCCGGTGTTGACCGATGAGTTGACTGAGTTTATCGGAGATTCGCGGATCGCTGTTCCAAAGCGTTTCTTCAAGGTCATTCTTTCTCCATGGCGTGAAAAACCTGTAGCTATAGGTTTTATTATGCCTAATGGAAAAGTCCCGGGCGGCATGCAACCTATGGCAGTGACCGTCGATTCGGTCGAAGCCGTTACCGGTCATGATTTTTTTGCAGCTTTGCCTGACAGCACTGAGCGACAGCTTGAGCGTATGTGCAATTTCAATGCCTGGAGTCGAATGTTAGACTGAATCGATATTTGATCAATGAGAGCCAATGGACTACTATATCTGATCATGCTGGCATATATCGCCGGAGTGATGAATCTGAATGCAATTACCCCGCTGCAAGAGAAGAACCGGGTTAAGATCATGTCATATAACGTACATAACGCGATCGGTCTTGACCACATCAGCAACACACGTCGCATCGCAGACGTGATCAATAGGTCGGGTGCCGATATAGTGGCACTTCAGGAACTTGACAGTGCGACTGTCCGCAGTGGCGGCCGGTATATTTTAGGTGAGATAGCAGAAGAAACTTTGATGCGTCCCGTTTTTGCAGGAGCAATTGATTTTCAGGGAGGCCGTTATGGCGTAGGTATACTTTGCCGTGAACGTCCGTTGTCGGTTCGTCGCATACCTTTGCCGGGCAGTGAAGAACCCCGTGTATTGCTCCTGGTGGAATTTGAACGTTATCTTTTTGCCTGCACACATTTATCGCTCACGGAAAAAGACCGTCTGAAGTCGGTCGAGATACTTGAGCGGGAAACGGCCGGTTTTTCCAAACCTGTTTTTCTTGCGGGTGACCTTAATGATGTTCCCGGCAGTGAGATGCACGGAGAGCTGATGAAGTCATTCACTGCATTGACACGGGGTAAGTCGATGACTTTTCCGGCCGATAATCCCGACCGGACACTCGATTATATCATGATGAGGTCAGGTGACAATAGTGTTGCGGCGATTGGATCGGGGGTTGTTGAAGAAACGGTGGCCTCTGACCACAGACCCGTGATTGCGACTGTTCAGTTCAAGACCCGTCGCAATGACATCATTTACAGGAAACCTTATCTCCAAAATCCGGGCAGCGACGCCATAACGGTGATGTTCCAGACAAATGTCATGGCACATGCATGGTTGGAGATCGGTACTGACACATTGGATATGGAGCGTGTCAGAACTCTTTCGGCCGGTCAGGCAATCTGTCATGATGTGGAACACAAGATCGGACTCGACCGACTGACACCTGGAACGCGCTACTACTACAGGGCGTGTGCAAACGAAATACTTGACTACAGAAGTTATAGAAAGGTGTTGGGTGATACGGCCGTGACACCGTTTTACTCGTTTGTTCTCCCTGAAACGAAGGCAAAAGATGTGACAGTTCTGGTGTTGAACGATCTGCATGACAATCTCCGGACAATAGAATCAATGAGCCGACTGTGTTCTGGGATACCACATGACATGGTGATATTGAATGGAGACTGCCTACCCGAACCCGACAGCCGTGAAGATGCCCTAAGTCGGCTTCATGACTTGAATGAGGCATTCGGAGGTTCCTCTAAGCCGATTGTTCACATCAGGGGTAATCATGAGATCCGCAATGCCTACTCAGCCGGCATGCCGAGTCTGTTCGATAATCCCGGAGGAAAAACCTATGGAGCATTCAGCTGGGGAGATACGCGATTTGTAATTCTCGACTGTGGTGAGGATAAACCCGACGACCATTGGGTCTATTATGGTTTGAATGATTTCAGCAGACTCAGGGCCGAGCAGTCTGATTGGCTTAAATCTGAAATCGCCTGCAGTGAGTTTCTCAATTCAAAACGGCGCATATTGCTGCACCATGTGCCGGTTTGGGGGAACACCGACGAATATCGCCCGTGCACCAACTTGTGGGCACCGATTTTGAAAGACGCAGGTTTTGACATCGATCTGACAGCCCATACCCATGAATACAGATTTCATCCTGAAGGCAGTTGCGACGCGAATCCTATGCCGGTGGTAGTCGGTGGCGGCCCGAAAATCGATGAAGCGACCATGATAGTTCTTGAGCGTCATGGCGATGATGTAACCGTGAGGGTTCTTGATGCTTTGGGAAATGAACTGAAATGTGTGAGACTGTAGTTTGTCGATTGTCTGGAATTTGCATTTTTCGCCAAAATTTCTTATCTTTGTATGTTGCACTGATAAATGATCTGACACACAATAAGGAATAGAAATAAATGTCAAAAGACTCAATTATAATAAAAGGGGCGCGTGTCAACAATCTGAAAAACGTTGATGTCGAGCTTCCTCGAAATAAATTTATTGTCGTGACCGGACTGTCAGGTTCGGGTAAGTCTTCGCTTGCATTCGATACGGTTTATGCCGAGGGGCAGCGTCGTTATGTCGAGAGCCTGTCGGCCTACGCCCGTCAGTTTCTCGGCAAAATGGCGAAACCAGAGGTGGATTTCATCAAGGGTCTACCTCCGGCTATTGCCATTGAGCAGAAGGTGAACACACGTAACCCGAGAAGTACTGTGGGCACTTCAACGGAAATATACGATTATATGAGATTGCTCTTCGGTCGTGTAGGCGTGACTTATTCACCGGTCAGCGGTGTTGAGGTGAAAAAGCATACGATAGAAGATGTGCTGCAACAGGCGTTGAGATATTCCGACGGCACGCGAATCGCTGTCGTCTCACCTGTCAATATGCCCGAAGGACGTCTTTTCTCGACCCAGCTGGAGGTGTATGTCAAGGAGGGCTATTCGCGTGTGGTTGACAGAGATAACCGTTTTGTATCGATCTCGGAAATACTGAGTGGTGAAACGTTGGTTGCCAACGACAGCGGTTACAGGCTGTTGGTAGACAGGCTCTCTGTCTGTCATGAAGGAGACGACCTCAGCCGGCTTGCCGAATCGATTGAGACAGCATTTTTCGAGGGTGGCGACACACTTGAGCTTCTGGTCTGGAAAGAGAATGGAGAGGTTGTCACTCACCATTTCTCACGCAAATTTGAAGCTGACGGAATTACGTTTATAGAACCCAATGACTTGTTGTTCAACTTCAATAACCCCTATGGTGCATGTCCGGTGTGTGAAGGCTTCGGAAAGACAATGGGCATTGATGAGGCTCTCGTGATTCCGAACATGGCACTGTCGGTCTATGATGATGCCGTGGCATGTTGGAGAGGAGATAAAATGGGTGAATGGAAACGGGCATTCATCGCGTGTGCGTCGAAGTTTGGTTTCCCCATTCACCGTCCCTATTGTGAGCTGACCGAATCAGAAAAAAATCTTCTGTGGCATGGAAAAGGAGATTTCACAGGCATTGACGGATTTTTCAAAATGGTTGAGGAAAATCTCTACAAGGTTCAGTACAGGGTAATGCTGGCGCGTTATAGAGGCAAGACCACCTGCCACGAGTGTGGCGGCGGACGCTTGAGAAAGGAAGCCGGATATGTCAAGGTAGGCGGTAGAACAATAACCGAACTGGTCAGAATGCCGATCGAAAAACTTGCTGAGTGGTTTGAAGCATTGGTACTCAATGAGCAGGACTCGCTCATAGCCTCACGTCTGCTGACCGAAATTAAAAACCGTCTGCGTTTCCTCCTTGACGTGGGATTGGGATATCTGACTCTTGACCGCCTTTCATCGTCTTTGTCGGGAGGCGAGAGCCAACGTATCAATCTGGCTACGTCGCTCGGAAGCAGTCTTGTCGGCTCGATATATATTCTTGACGAACCGAGCATCGGACTACACCCGCGCGACACGGAGCGTCTTGTCTCAGTCTTACGCCATCTGCAACGGCTTGGAAACACCGTCGTCGTAGTTGAGCACGACGAGGAAATCATGCGGTCTGCCGATTATATAATAGATGTCGGTCCCGACGCAGGACGTCATGGCGGGGAGATTGTCTATCAAGGACCGGTTGATGAGATCTCAAAAGCCGATCGAAGCTATACGGCACGTTATCTGTCGGGAGATCTCTCTATTGCCGTGCCGCGTAACCGACGCAAGTGGAACAGCTACATCGAGATTGTCGGAGCAAGAGAAAATAATCTGAAGAATGTCAATGTGAAGTTTCCACTCGGAGTCATGACTGTGGTAACCGGTGTGAGCGGTTCTGGAAAGTCGACATTGGTGCGTGATATTCTCTACAAGGCGATGTTGCGTCATCTTGGAGAAAATGGTGATGCTCCGGGTGCGTTTCTGAAACTTGACGGAGATCTCAACCGCATCTCGGCGATAGAATTTGTTGACCAGAATCCGATAGGCAAATCCTCCCGAAGCAATCCGGCTACATATCTCAAGGCATACGATGAGATAAGATCACTGTTTGCCGACCAGCAGGGAGCAAGGCAGATGGGCTTCAAACCGGCTTTTTTCTCTTTCAATACCGAAGGCGGGCGATGCGAGGAGTGTAAAGGAGAGGGACACATCACCGTCGAGATGCAGTTCATGGCAGATATAACGATTCCTTGCGAATCATGTCATGGACGACGTTTCAAGAGAGATGTGCTTGAAATCGAATACCGTGGCAAGAATATCAGCGATGTGCTCGACATGACTGTAAATCAGGCTGTCGAGTTCTTCTCTGAGACAGAAGGAGCGAGTGAACGGAAAATTGTCAAACGGCTGAAGCCGTTGCAGGATGTCGGATTGGGGTATATCAAGCTCGGACAATCGTCATCGACTCTGTCGGGAGGTGAGAACCAGCGTGTGAAACTTGCCTATTTTCTGTCAAATGAACGGCCGCAACCGACCATGTTTGTGTTTGATGAACCGACGACCGGACTGCATCTCCACGACATCTCGACTCTTCTTGCCTCGTTTGACCGTCTTATTTCACTGGGCCACACGATCGTCATAATAGAGCACAATATAGATGTGATCAAGACTGCCGACCATGTGATTGATGTGGGTCCTGAAGGTGGTGATGCCGGAGGCATGATTGTGGCGACGGGTACACCCGAGCAGGTCGCAAAGTGTGAGTCAAGTTACACCGGCGGATTTTTGAAGGGAAAGGGCATCTGAACTCTTCTGATTGACGGTTTTGCGGTGAACGTGGCAGGTGGTGATGACCGGCGGTAGTGATACGTAATGACAGCTTGTCTGAAAAAAAACGGCAAAATGCTGTGTCAGTATGGTGGATATTTCATAACTTTGCAGCGTCAAACAACAGATTAAATCAGTTAAGTATGATAAATCGCACATTAATAAGACTGAAAGTAGTTCAGATGTTATATTCCTATTTGTTGACCCGCAGTGAGTTCCGTCTGATGCCACCGCCGGAAAAACAATCACGCGACAACCGTGTCGCCTACGCGCTTTATCTCGATTTGATCTTGCTTGTTCTCGAATTGTCGGGCTACAACGTCAAGAACGAACGCACCAATCCTCTTTCGGGCATAAATTACAATCCGCGGCTTTCGTCGACGAAAATGGCAAAATCGCTTGCTACTGACAGCGATATCCGTGATGTCATTGTCAAAGGGTCTTCTTCGATAGCCATTTTTGATGGTGTCCTTGCGTCTCTATATCAGAAGATTACCTCATCGACTGTTTTTGCCGACTATCTCAAGATCAAATCTCCTGAGATCAAAGATGATGTCGATTTGTGGACAGTTATAATCAAATCCATAATCGCTAAAGACGGTGAAGTGCTTGCCGCAGCCAGAACGTTGCCCGATTTCACTCAAGTGGGGTTTGACCGGGCTGTTTCAATGGCGGCCGAAACTTTGGCCAACTATAGTGACACGAAGACCACTCTGCTCAATGCCCGCCGTTCGCTCGATGCCTCGTTGGCAAAGTCCTATGAGTTGTATCACGCTTTGCTGCTGCTCATGGTTGAACTCACCCGCACCCAGGCCGACCGTCTCGAGGCTGCCAAAGACAAGTTCGTGCCTTCGGCCGAAGACCTGAATCCCAACCTGCGTTTTGTAAACAATAAATTTATAAAGGCAGTTCAGGAGAGCGCGCAGATCGAGGCTTACACAAAACAGACTCCGATATCATGGGAACAAGACATATATATGCTCCGTGATCTTCTTGATGAGATTCTTTCGAGTCAGATTTACAAACGCTACATGGAGGCACCGGTAGAACCCTCGTTTGAAGATGACTGCGAATTGTGGCGTCAGCTCTTCAGAAACGTGATAGTGCCCTCTGATGCACTCGCTGAGGCTCTCGAATCAAAGTCGGTCTATTGGAACGATGATCTTGACATAATGAGCACATTTGTAATCAAGACAATAAAGCAATGGATTGCCGCCGGTTCTCCGGCTCCGGGCCTGTTGCCGATGTATAAAGACGATGAGGATGCCAGATTCGGCTCCAAATTGTTTACTGACGCTGTTGCAAACCGCGAGCTATACCGTTCTTATGTAGATCGTTTCATCGACAGCACACAGTGGGACCCGGAGCGTCTTGCTTTCATGGACATCGTGATAATGTCTGTCATCATCTCAGAGTTGATAAACTTTCCGTTGATTCCGGTGCCGGTGACTCTAAATGAATATATCGACATCGCGAACCGTTACAGCACCCCTAAGAGCGGCCAGTTTATCAACGGAGTGATGTATAACGTAATCAAATATCTGAAAGAAGAAGGCTTAATTCAGAAATAATCGCTAAATTTGCGTTATTAACGCATTAAACAATAAAAACACTATGTCTACCCTTTTTATCTTACTTCAGGCATCCGCTCCCGCTGCAGGCGGTTTCGATTGGTCGGGAATCTTCATGATCGTGGTCTTGCTCGCGATTTTCTATTTCATGATGGTTCGTCCGCAACAGAAGAAACAGAAAGAAATAAAAAATTTCCGTGAGGCTCTCAAAGTCGGAGACAATGTCATCACGGCAGGAGGAATCTACGGAACCATTCGCACACTCAAAGATACCTATGTGATTCTTGAGGTTGATAAAGGCATTTCTATCAGAGTAGACAAAGGATCAATCTACGCAGCTCCTGAAGATGCTGCAGCCGATGAATCTAAGAAAGCCTGAATTGATCTGGATTTGACAAATCCGAAGAGATGAACATTCGGTTTCAGCGGCTTTCAGTTAAGGAATCAAAAGAAAAAATTGTTGAAATGTACCACACTGCGCGCGGGCGCAATGTGGTAACATTTCTTATTTTTTTATTGATATCGACGTTTTTCTGGTTTCTGATGGCATTGAACGATGAGTTGCAGCGCGACATGTCGCTGCCTGTCGCTTTTGAGAACAAGCCGGAAGATGTCACGTTGCTTGTGCCTGAACCGATAATGGTCGATCTCACAATAAAAGACAAGGGGAGCGCGTTGCTGCGTTACCGTTGGAGCAAGCCGCCGCAGTTGAAGTTTAACTTCGAGGAGGTTAATTCTCCCGGGGGTAAACTTGTGATAACACCTCAGAGAGCAAACAATGCCATCAGATCGATTTTTGGTCAGCAGGCGACAGTGGTGAGCCTTAACCCCGATTCACTTGCCATTCACTACACACGACGTCCGGGACGCAATGTCTCGGTCGATGTCGTCACCGGTGATATTTCAGCCGACAGCCGATATATTATTTCTGGTCAGGTCAGGGTGCTGACCGATTCGGTCAAACTTTATTCAGCTACAAGATTGTCACGGTCTGTGACATCGGTCAAGACAGTTCCGGTTGTCGCGACAGACCTTACCGATTCGGTTACGCTTGAAGTTCCGCTTTCGCCGCCTGACGGAATGCGTGCTGTTCCCGCCAGTGTCAGAATCAGGATTCCGGTGGAACCGCTCATAGCTCGTCAGCGTAAAGTTAAGATTTCGACTGTCAATGTTCCCGCCGGAAAGAGTGTGATCGCGATACCCGATTACGTTGAGGTCAGTTATCTCGTTCCGATGAGCCTGTCAGGCGATGAAGATCTGTTTGAGGTTCATGCCGATTTTCGCCGTCGGTCGTCGGTGTCATGTAAAATGCCGTTGCGGTTGGTTGATGTGTCCGATAAATGTCACAATGTGGAAATTTCAGTCGATAGCGTCGAGTTTATAGTGCAACAAGACTGATCACAATGAGAAAGATGATTGCCATAACCGGCGGCATTGGTGCCGGAAAATCGGTTGTCAGTAAAATTGTCAGAGCGATGGGCCATTACGTCTATGACTGTGACTCTGAGGCGAAGAAATTGATGGACCGATCTTGTGAGATAAAACGGCGTCTGCAATGTGAGATTGACAGCCGAGTGGTTGACGGAAAAGGTGTGATAGACCGTACTCTGTTGGCTGATATTGTTTTTCAAGACAATGTGAAACTTGAAGTCTTGAATTCAATTGTTCATTCTGCTGTTAGAGAAGATGTGACCGCGCGTTTTGTTTCTATGCCGGAACATTGTGTCATGTTTGTGGAAACTGCGATACTCTATCAGAGCGGACTTGATTTGATTGTCGATGAAGTGTGGTGCGTCAATGCCCCTGAGGAATTGAGAATTGAGCGCGTTATGAAACGTAACGGGTGTTCGCGTGAAAACGTGGTCGCCCGCATAGAATCACAGCATTATGAGCCTGTTTCGCCCCACGGCAAGGTTATTGAATTGATCAACGACAGTGTGCTTCCATTACTGCCACAGGTTGAGCGGGCAATTGCTCCTTGTTTATAGAAACAGACTGATGAATATGAAAAAAGAAGACAGACCTCAATTGTGAGATCTGTCTTCTTTTTTATCAGGTGATGCCGATTTTGTCATTCGGCAGTTGTTGCAAGAGGAGATGGAGTGGTGTAGGTGCGGGCGGCAAGTTCCTGGTCAAGCATGTAGATTCCCATGCCGTCGTTGCCGATAAGTTTGAATTTGTCGATGAGCTGACGTGCATTGTCTTCTTCCTCAACCTGTTCAGATACAAACCAGGTCAGACGGTCGCGGGTGGCATAGTCATGGTCAGCCTCGGCGATAGCATAGAGGTTGTTGATCATGGCAGTCACCTTCTGCTCGTGTGCGAGGGTGTCTTCAAAAGCAGCCAGCGGGCTGTCCCATGTCTGGGGAACGGCAGCGATCGGTTCGAGAACGACACGTCCGCCTCGTTGGTTGATATAGTTGATGAAGATTTCTGCATGGGCCTGCTCTTCTTTGAATTGGATTCTGAACCAGTTTGCGACACCTGAGCGTCCTTCAGCCTCAAAGTGCATTGACATGGCCAGATAGAGATAACCTGACCAGAGTTCTGCATTGATTTGCGCGTTAAGCGCGTCTTGTACTTTATTGCTTAACATATCAATAGTTGTTTGTTAGATAGCGGCAAAATTAGAAAAATGTTTTGTGATGCACAATGGTTATGCCGATAAAAATCAGCCGCAATAAAAATATTTGCTTACCAGCTGTTGCATCAGATGACGGTCATGGTTGGCACGTTGGGCGAGGTCTGAGTCTTCGTAGCTCTTGAGTTGCTTTATGATGCCGTCAATCATACGTGGGGAGAAAACATTGTCAGCTTCATATATGTGGCGCATTTTTTCAAGGTCATCAGCAGATTGGCTGCAGTTTGCCGGCAATTGTGCGAGAGTCGCGAGTTTGTCGGCATTGGCCGAGTCGTGAATGTTTACGCTGACGTAGGTGTCGTCGGCTACTTTGAGCGCGTTGTCCATTTCAAATCCATAGCGTGCGGCAACTGCAAGCCCGGCAAGAAGTTCATAGACATCGGCAGAGCCGTCGGCCGACCTTATCTCCACGGTCTGTTTCTGTGACGCGTCAAACGAAGATGGCGGTGTGAGCGGATTGGCGAGAGAGCACATGTCGCTCTGGGCGGTCCAGCCCAGAGGCACCCTGACAAGGACAGAACGGTTGCGGTCGCCCCAGCATACATTGGTCGGTGCTTCCTGATGTGGCACAAGACGGAAATATGATGTCGGGTTTGTGTTGCCGAATGCGGTCAATGACGGCGCAAGTTTCATCAAGCCGGCAATCAGACGGCGTGCGTCGTCACTCAAGACATGGTCGGGGGTAAGCATCACATTGCGACCGTCTTTCATCAGACGCATGTGGATGTGCAGTCCCGATCCGGCTTTCCCGGTTGTGATCTTGGGTGCGAAAGTGACATCATAGCCCGACTTGTAGCCGAGGTTTCTGATGATCCATTTCGCTATGACAAGCTGATCTGCCGCATCTTCGGCTGCCACCGGAAGAAACTCAATCTCGTTTTGCTCGTAGTTCATGCCGTCGAGTGTGAAATTGCCCACCTCGGAATGTCCGTATTTGATTTGGCCTCCTGTCGAGGCAATCAGAGACATGCACTTGGTTCTGAAATCATTGAACTTGGCGAATGGGGCCGACTCGTGGTAGCCGCGCTGGTCTGTGGCGGGGAAACGGTCGTCTACGGGTGCGATTACATAATACTCAAGTTCTCCCATAGCCTGAAACTGGAGCCCTGTCCTGGCGGTGAACGCCTCGCAGGCTTTACGCAAGGTAGCTTCAGGCGAAGATTCAAGCAGGTGTCCATCCTTGTCAAAAAATGAGCACAGCATTGAAAGGGTCGGAATTTCGGCAAACGGATCAACGAATGCTGTCTTGAAACGCGGAATGACATAAAGGTCGCTGCTGCCTGCTTCGATAAAAGAGAAAAGGCTCGAGCCGTCGACACGTTCACCCGACGTGAGAATCGTGTTCAGATACTCGCTGTCATTGACAACGAAATTCAGGGTTTTCAATCGACCGTCACCGGCCGGATACATGAAGTTGATCATTTCTATGGCGTTCTCGTTCACATATCTGATTATATCTGCTTTTGTAAAGTCTTTCGCGGGCTTTTGAAGAAAGCGCACGAGTGGATTTTTGTTTAATGAAAAGTCTGTGTTCATGGCTGTTTTAATAGGTTATCAGGCAAATATAACGCTTTTATTTTTAATCTGCATTGCAATTTGATAATTTTAACAAGCAGGTTCCGGAACGATGATATCCGGGTGAACCAACAGGGCATCAACGGTGTTAATACAGTGTAAATTATAAACATCACCCTTATAACCATTAAATAAAATGAAAAATTTAAGTATTATTCTTGCCGCGTTAGGCGGAGCCGCTGTAGGAGCGACCCTCGGGCTTCTTTTCGCACCTGAAAAAGGTGAGGACACCCGTGAGGCAATTCGCGATTTCGTAAAGTCTAAATGTCCGTGTCTGAAAAAAGATCGTCTTGAGGATATAGTCGATGAAATTGCTGCCGAAATTAAAAAATAATAAATGTTTTAAGCTGAAACAGAGATGAAATATTTACTTGCATTTGCCGGAGGCGCGCTGATCGGAGCGGCGACAGCTCTGTTGATGGCACCCGAAAAAGGTGTCGACACCCGTGCCCGGATCAAATTGATGCTCAAGAAGCATGGATTGATCGCACAAGACGATGAGCTTGAAGAAATCGTTGACGAAATCAACGCCGAGCTCAAGGCTTGAAAGTTAAACGAGTCAGGCCGGCCAAACCGGTCTGACTCTGTTTTTCATGAATATTAATCATCACATAATGACTCATCACAAATGACAAAAAATGACAATGAAAACAGTTTGAGACCTCTGTGGCTGTTGTGCCGCAGGCTTTTTGAACTGAAAGTTGAGAGTGCCAAATTGCTGACGACAGAGAAACTCACGATATTTCTGGGAGCTTTTGCGTTGGCTATGATAGCTATGTTTGCTCTTGTTCTTATTCTGGTGTTTCTGTCGCTGGCATTGACCGAATTTTTATCTCAGTTCATGCCGAAATATGGCGCGATGTTGATTGTCAGTGGTGCTCTGTCGGTTATCTTCGTGTTGATTTGCTTGCTAAGAAGAGTTCTGATACTCAACCCTCTGGCACGTTTCCTCTCACGACTGTTTTTTAATTAATTCAATCACGGTTAGATCATGGAGAATAAGGAAAATAAGGAAAAAGACATGGAAGTCACTAAACGGCGTCCTGAACCGGGCGATATTGATTGGAAAGGATACACTCTTTCAGAGTTGCATTACAGGCGTGAGGTAAACCAGGTGAAGCAAGACATTGTCACTGAGCGTCTGATGTCCGCCTATGAAAACATCAAAGAGTCGAAGCAGTTGAAGATGACATCGGGAATATGGCGTAATTTCAACGGCATGATGGCTGCTGTCAATTATGGCGTCCTCGCCTTCAGAATGTTTGTAAAGTTAAAAAAACTCTTCAAACACGCATGATTACGTGTCGGTTGACGATAAAAAAGCATGATTTGCAAAATTGACACATATTTGATTGGATAACCGAAGTAAATTGCTTAAATTTGCGACATATTTTCCACGCTTTTATAATCGCAAAATTATTAGCAATATTATGAATCTTAAATCAATCATTGCCTACGGTGCGTGCGGTGCCTTCATGCTGACAGGCTGTAGCAAAAAGATGAATCAGTTCAGTGCTGATTATTTCACAGTTAACCCTAATCCGCTCGAGGTGGTCGGCGAAAGAGTGCCGGCAACCGTCACTGCAAACATTCCTGCAAAATTCTTTCTTAAGAATGCAGAGGTGACTGTCACTCCCTATCTGGTGTTTGACGGACAGGAAGTCGCTTCTCAGAGCTATAGCTTCCAGGGTGAGAAAGTTCGCGGAAATGCCCCTGTAGTCAGCTATGACCGCGGTTCTTCCGTGACAATCCCGGTCATGTATAACTATCAACCCGAGATGATCAAGAGCGAGTTGGCTCTTGCATTTACGGTTCGTCAGGGAAGCAAACAATATGTCCTTCCCCGCGTCGTTGTTGCAAACGGTGTTGTGGCTACGGCCGCATTGGCTGATGCCTCGACCGTAAATCCGGCTATCGCGCCCGACCGTTTCCAACGCATTATCAACGAAAAATATGCTGCGGATATCCGCTTCCTCGTAAACCGTGCCAACATTCGTAAAGACCAGCTTGAGAGCGGTGAGATGATCGATCTCAACCAACAGATCATCAGCGCAAACGAAGCTCCCAACCGTCAGATCGAGGAAATAAACATATCTTCTTACGCTTCTCCCGAAGGTGCTCTCGATTTCAACACCCGTCTTGCACAAGAGCGCGAGACCAATACGTCTAAATATCTTAAAGACCAGCTCAAGAAAGATAACATCACCGAGTTTGGCGAACTGACAGCCCAGTTCACCCCCGAAGACTGGGCCGGTTTCCAGGAACTCGTGTCAAAGAGCAATATTCAAGACAAAGAGCTGATTCTCAGCGTTCTGTCGATGTATAAAGATCCAGAGCAGCGCGAGAAAGAGATACGCAATCTTTCGTCAGTTTTCGATCAGCTTGCAGAGCAGATTCTTCCCCAGCTCCGTTACTCACGCATCACAGCATCAATCAATGTGATCGGCAAGAGCGACCAGGAGATCATGGAGCTTTTCTCTACCAATCCTTCGGCACTGTCGGTTGATGAGATTCTCTACTGCGCGACCCTGACCGACAATAATGATCAGAAAATGAAGATCTACAACAAGGCTGCAGAGCTCTATCCAAAAGATTACCGCACATACAATGACCTCGGTGTGACCCAGTTCAAGGCCGGCGATTTCGCGGCTGCAAAAGCCAACTTCGCACAGGCTGCCCGTCTCGCTCCCGCCGAAGCGGCACCCCAGCTCAACCTTGGTGTAGCTTCAATGGTTAACAAAGACTACCGCGATGCCAAACAGAAATTCGGCAATGCTGCCGGTCTTGGCGAACTTGGTGAGGCCACAGGTACTCTCTATCTGCTTCAGGGTGACACCAACGCCGCTGTCAAGGCATTTGGTGACACAAAGAGCAACAATGCCGCCCTCGCTCAGATTCTTGCAAAGAACTACAGCAAGGCTAAATCTACTCTGTCGGCTATCTCTAAACCCGATGCTACCACCTATTATCTGATGGCTGTGCTCGGTGCGAGAACAAACAATGACTCTATGGTCAAGACAAACCTCAAACAGGCAATCAAACTCGATCCGAAACTCGCCGTCAAGGCAGCAAAAGATCTTGAGTTCAAAAACTTCAATCTCTCTTCAGTGATCTGATAACACTACAGAATTTTTCAAGATGCATGTCGCCGGCATTCTTTTATCCGGCGACATGCTTTTTTTACCTATGAACTTGTTAGAGTCTATCTTTTTAAACCACTCGGCGATGCAGGCTATTGTCATCGTATCGCTGATTTGTGCAGCCGGTCTGGTTTTGGGAAAAATCAGAATCGGAGGTGTGGCTCTTGGCGTCACATTCGTATTTTTCGTCGGAATTCTTGCCGGACATTTCGGCATTACAATAGATTCCGACATGTTGCTGTATGCCCAGAACTTCGGACTTGTGTTATTTGTATATGCCCTCGGTTTGCAGGTCGGTCCCGGTTTCTTCAGCTCATTGGCCCATGGGGGAGTGAAACTGAACATGCTCGGACTTTCACTTGCTCTGGTTACGCTTTTTTTAGCCGTAGCATTGTCATTTGTGACAGATGTTGAACTCCCCGACATGATGGGAATCTTTTGTGGCGCGACAACCAACACTCCTGCGCTCGGCGGTGTTCAGCAAACGCTTGACCAGCTTGGCATTCCTTCGAGCACTCCTGCTCTGGGATGTGCCGTTACTTATCCGTTGGGTGTGGTTGGGGTGATACTTGCGATTATTGTGATGAGAAAATTTTTCATCAAGACACATGAGATCTCTGATGCGCCGGTGAACTCAGTGCCCAAACCGCGTATAACTGAGTTTGAGGTGTGTAACCCCGGTATATTTGGAAAATCTATTGAGGAGGTCGCCAAGGCATCAAGCCTTCATTTCGTTATTTCCCGGCTATGGCGCGATGGTGTTGTTACAATCCCGACCTCGTCGACTACGCTTGGTCAGGGAGACCGTCTGCTGGTTGTCAGTTCTCCAGATGACATCAGTCCGTTGATAATGTTGTTTGGTGAGCAGGAGAAAACAAACTGGAATGAGGGAGACATAGACTGGAACGCAGTCGACAGACAGCTGGCCTCACAGAGTTTTATTGTCACGCGACCTAAACTTAACGGAAAAACGCTCGGATCGCTTCGGCTAAGAAATCTCTATGGTGTTAATATAAGCCGCGTTTACCGCAGTGGCTTTCCGTTGCTGGCCACTCCCGACCTGCGTTTGCAGCTTGGAGACCGAATCATAGTTGTAGGCGAGCAGAAAGCGATTGACAAAATCGAACCTTTGCTGGGCAATGCAGTCAAGGTTCTTGACGAACCGAATCTCTTCGCGGTTTTTATCGGCATAGTCCTGGGCATCACGCTCGGGGCGATTCCGTTCACTCTTCCAGGGGTCGGAATGCCGGTTTGCCTCGGTCTGGCCGGAGGTCCGATAATCATGGGTATTCTTGTCGGCACGTTCGGACCGCGTCTGCACATGGTGACTTACACGACTGCGAGTGCCAATCTGATGCTCAGGGCGATAGGGCTGTCGCTTTATCTCGCATGTCTCGGCCTTGATTCCGGTGCACATTTCTTTGAGACGGTGTTCCGTTCAGAAGGTCTGTTGTGGATCGGTCTGGGTGTGTTGCTCACGATTGTTCCTGTCTTGATTCTCGGATTGATCGCGGTAAAGGTCATGAAAATAGATTTCGGCACTGCCACCGGCATGTTGTGTGGATCAATGGCAAATCCGATGGCACTCGAGTATGCAAACTCATCGCTGCCTGGTGACCGTCCGTCAGTTGCGTACGCCACGGTCTATCCGCTCAGCATGTTCGCCAGAGTGTTGTTGGTTCAGATCGTGATCATGGTGTTGATGTAGACTGAAGTTAACAAATATTATTATATCGGCTCTAAACTATTTAGTCCTGTCATAGTCAAAGAGTATTATGCAAAAAATGAAATACATACTTCTGCCCATTCTTGCTATTTTCTCGACTATAGCTGCAAACGGGGCATTTCCCGGCGACGAGACTCTGCGTTACGACGTGATGTTCAAGTGGGGACTTATAAATAAAAAAGCAGGGGAGGTCACTATCGAGACTGAAAATAAGGCTGACGGCACTTTCACATCGATGCTCATCGGTAAATCAGCCAAGTGGGCCGATAGATTTTACTCTGTGAGAGATACCTTGACCGGTTCTATCGTGACCGACGGACTCGTGCCACTCTCTTATCAGAAAATATCACATGAGGGTGGAGAGTTCAAACGAGACATAATCACCTATGAGCGGACCGGCAATCTTGTCAATGCTACATGTGACAGATATCATCAGAAGAAAAAAGACAAGCCTGTCATTCACTCTCAGAAACTGCTGACTGCCGAAGGCTATACGATAGACATGTTGAGTGCGTTTTATTACATGCGTTGTCTCGATTTCAAGTCAATGGTCGCAGGAGAGTCTAAAACAATGAACATTTTCTCAGGAAAACGCAAGGAGATTCTGACCATTACTTATCGTGGGCGCGAAATGGTTGACAATGCAGGCACCGATAGCGAGTGCTATAAAATCTCGTTCACATTCACATCTGACGGTGTCAAGAAAACCAGCGATGATCTTTACGCCTGGATTTCGACATGTGAGAAGCGCATTCCGATCAAGTTGCAGGGAAAGTTGCCGGTCGGAACAATAAAATGTTTCTATGTGCCATGATTTTTTATGTTGGTCAGAAACCGCATAAATAAACGCTTTGAGATGTTTGGTCTCAAAAAATGAAATATTTTCTTTTGCAAAGTCTTTTAAAATTTCAAATTACTTTTTATCTTTGCAACAGATTTGAAACGATGTCAGTCTCAAATCAGAGGCAGATATCGTTTATTTTTTATAGGATCTTAAAAACTTATTTACTGACAGTTTAACCTCTCGACTCTCTCCGACACCCCGAAACAACATTATAATTCAACGTTCTGATGTGACATACGTCGTGGAGTCTTTCTTTATTGAATGTCTTTGGCGGCATTGTTACGTTGGAACAAAAAATAGAATTGGTATTGGATTATTACCTTAAGGATAGCATCTTTCACGTTAACGCCCTGTTTCGTGTAACTGCCTCGATTTTGTCTGCACCGCGGCTGCAATCGCCATTGTTTGTGTTTCGCTCTGCGGAGATCGCGTTGCGGAGTCGATTGCGGTCTGTGGACAACGGTGCGCAGTTGAAAAGAAAAAACCTTTATTTAAAGGCTGCTTACCTAATCTAATACCTTTGGCGGGTGTCGGTTATGACGCATTTCCACACCCGCCTTTCATAGAAACCAAAATTTGCTTTATAAACTCAGTCCCCGCAAGATTACTTCAAATCTTGCGGGGACTATAATTTTTGAGGAATGACAAAATTCGGTCAGAGTTTCTGACAGAACTCGATCTTCTCGTTGTTGGGACCTTTCACTGTGAAAAATTTCACTCCGTTTTCCCAAAATGGAAGTGACATGACTTTGTCGTCGATCATTTCAATTGACGTTGTCCGGATGTACTCAAATACCTTTTCAATATCGTTGACATCAAGAGCTACGTGGTCGATCGAACCGGTCTTCATGGTCGCCCGGTGGTTTTCGTAAATTTCCATTACGAGATTGCCGAGTTGCATGAATGCCACCTTTTCGTCTGCAGCTTCGTTGACGGTCTGGTAGATGACCTCGAAGCCGATTGTCTCATAGAATTTTATTGATTTGTCGAGATTGTCGGTCGGAATGCCTACATGCTGAACTCCGTTGATCAGTTCTTTGATATTCATTGTTTGAGAGAGTTTTGAAATTCAGTTCAGTTTACAGCAGATGCAGAAGCCGGAGGAACTATTGTCATTTCGGCAGTCTTGGCTTCCCACCCCAGTGCCGATGCACCGAGAACGGCAGCGTCAGCCTCCTTGAGTTCTGACAACAGAATCTTTACTTTACCCTTCCAGATCGGCAGCATATTTTTCTCCATTGAATTGCGCAGTGGTTTCATCAATAAATCACCGCTCTTGGCAAGTCCACCGAAAAGAATGAATGCTTCGGGAGCGGAAAATGTGGTGAAATCGGCAAGTGCCTGTCCGAGAATGTCGCCTGTATAGTCAAAAACGTCTTTTGCAAGTTTGTCACCTGCGGTGGCGGCGTCATACACATCTTTCGATGTAATCTCGTCGACCGGAATGTTACGCAGCAATGACGGTTCGTTTCTGATTTCCAGAAATTCGCGTGCCGTTCTGGCAACACCCGTAGCGGAGCAATAGGCCTCGAGGCAGCCTGTGCGTCCGCAGCCGCAGAGACGGCCGTTGTTGCGTTTCATGATGACGTGTCCGAGCTCACCGGCAAATCCGTCGTGACCGTAGACGAGATTGCCATTGATGACGATTCCGCTTCCGACACCAGTTCCGAGAGTGATCATGATGAAGTCTCTGATTCCGCGGGCGGCACCATAGGTCATCTCGCCTATGGCTGCGGCGTTGGCGTCGTTGGTGATCGCTACCGGAATTCCGAATTTCTCGCTGACAAGTTGCGCCAGAGGAATAGGGGTGGGCCAGGGCAGGTTCACGCCGTCGACAATTGTGCCGGTGAAATAGTTGGCGTTTGGTGCGCCGATGCCGATGCCGTGAATTTTGTCGACAGCATTATTTTCTGTGATCAGCTTGGTGAGTTCTGTATGGAGCTCGTCGATATAGTCGGTGATGTTGTTGTGTTTGGCTGTTTTGATTGAGGAACTGGCAATCACGACGCCGCGTGCGTCAACTATGCCGAACACTGTGTTGGTTCCGCCGATGTCGATTCCGACAACAAATGGTTTGCTCATGATTATTTATTTTAAAAGTAAGAATTCTTTATGACAGCAAAGTTAAACAATTTTGTAATGAATTGGTGTTTTTAATTCTCTTTTATTGTTAAAATACAGAACATATGATTAAAAAAGTCGCTTGAACCAGATAGAGTTGCAAATCAGATTATAATTTCATATCTTCGCGGAGTCATACTTAATATACACAATTGTTTTTCACATCACCAATCACCAAAATGAAAAAACTGATTTTGTTTTTAGCAGTCATGGTGGCTGCATTCACCTCTGCATTGTCGCAGATTGTCACTACCGCCCCCGCCTTGTTGCAGGAGTCAAGCAAAAATGTGACATTGACGTTTCATGCCGATCGTTCAGGCGTTCCGGGTCTGACAGGTCTGTCGTCGTCAACACCGCTTTATTGCCACATAGGAGTGTTGACCAACAAGAGCAACGGTTCATGGGATCACGTTGTCACAGACTGGAATACAAGCAACGATGCAAACCGGTTGACGTATGTAGCTCCTGATACCTATTCGTTCACAATCGGAGACATCCGTTCATTTTTTAAATTGACCGATGAATCAGAGAAAGTGACTAAAATCGCTTTCATCGTCCGTACGGCAACCCCATCGGCGAGCGTGGCGCAGACCGAAGACATTTTCATCGACGTTCTTGAGCCCGGATTCCGCATCTCGCTTATGTCAGATGCTCGTTCAAGCGTGATTTCAGAACCCACCGACATCACTTTCACGGTTAATTCCACCGATGCCGCAAACTTGTCGCTGAGCGTAGACGGAAAGACTGTCGCCTCGCTTGCAGACGCGATGCAGCTGACTGCAACCCATAGGTTCACAGACAAAGGTTTCTATGAAGTAAAGGCAACGGCCACGAATGGGGGAAATACATTGACTGAGACATTGACTGTAGCATATCCGTCGCCGTCGGAACAAAAAAACTATCCCGGAGGCATTCCTCGACAGGGTGCGGTAAAAAATAACGACGGCACGGTTACATTCTGTCTCGCTGCTCCGATGAAATCGAGCGTGATTCTCGTTCCGTCGTGGAACGATTATCAGGTCCTTGACCACAATGTGATGAACTATCAAGATTATAATGGAAATCGTTATTTCTTGACCACAGTCTCGGGTCTTGACAATTCAACCTGGTATCCTTATTACTATCTTGTTGACGGTACACTCAGGGTCGGCGATCCCTATGCCAACCTTGTGCTTGACGGATATAGCGACAAATGGTTGCCGGGAGATGTTTTCGCCGACCGTCCGGCTTATCCCTACGACAAGTTCAACGATGTTCAGCTGGCAGTCTACCGCGGAGACATGAACGATTACAAGTTCAGCGAGTTCAAGATTCCGAATCATAAAAATCTCATAATCTATGAGATGTTGTTCCGCGATTTCACCGGCACAGACAAAACCGCCGACGGAACCATCAGGGCGGCAATTGAGAAGATTCCCTATCTGCGCTCACTCGGGGTCAATTGTGTGGAACTTATGCCTGTCATGGAATTCAACGGAAACAATTCGTGGGGCTACAACACAAACTTCTACATGGCTCTTGACAAGGCGTATGGTTCGCCAAACGATCTTCGCGATTTCGTCGAACTTTGTCATCAGTCGGGTATCGCCGTAATTCTCGACATTGTATTCAATCAGAGTGACGGTCTGCACCCCTGGTATCAGATGTATCCGATTTCAGAAAATCCGTTCTATAACGCGACCGCTCCCCACGACTACAGTGTCTTGAACGACTGGAATCAGTCAAATGAACTTGTCAAGAGTCAATGGGACGATGCTTTACGCTATTGGATGACGGCATATAATGTCGACGGTTTCCGTTTCGATCTTGTGAAGGGTCTGGGAGACAATGACAGCTATGGTTCGGGAACCGAGGCCTACAACGCCTCGAGGGTTGCCAACATGAAACGCTATCATCAGGTGATCAGATCGGTGAAACCCGATGGCATTCACATCAATGAAAATCTTGCCGGCACCCGTGAGGAAAATGAAATGGCGGCCGACGGACAGTTGAACTGGTCAAACGTCAATGGCGATGCCGCTTCGTTCGCACGTGCCGCAGCGACGTCAAACCTCATGGACGGTTTCTATGCATCAAACTGGGGACGCACCGATTTCTCGACAGTAAGCTATGCCGAGAGTCACGATGAGGAACGCATATCTTATGTAGCTACACAACAGGCTGCATTACGCGCTCAGATTCCGATGCGCATGCGTCGTCTCGGATCGGTGGCTGCTACCATGCTTATGACACCGGGTCCGAAAATGATATGGCAATTCGGTGAACTTGGAGCCGATGAGACAACCAAAACCGGAGGAAATAACAACACCGACCCGAAGATTGTCTGCTGGCCAATGCTTGACGATCAATATCGCAAGGCTTTGCACGACAACTACAGCGAACTGTGTGGCATCCGCCGCTCTAATCCGGCGATATTTGAATCGGAGACGACAACGTATAGCCGAACCGGTTTCACCACGTCTCTCTCTTCAGTCAGGACAATAAGATTGGTCAATGGCAATGACGAGATTGTTGTTCTGATCAATCCGTCGCTTGCCGGACAGGCAAAGACTGTTTCTTCGTCGGTAAGTGCTATAACTGCGTCGAATGTGAAAATACTCTCCAAATCTGAGGGTGTCAGCGATGCCGCGATGCCTTCAGTCTCCAACGGATCAGTCTCATTTGCCGTTCCCTCTAACTCATATGTCGTTTTGGGCTCCGGTTCGGTAGCCGGAATCGACAATATCTCAGGAGACGAAACGCCGGCTAAAGTCTATGGCGGCATCGGAGAGATCGTGATAGCCGGTGACTACGACATGGTCAGTGTCCATGACATCTCCGGCATGGCTATCGACACACTCAATGTTCCGGCCGGAATCTACATTGTCAATGTCGACGGTAACGTGACAAAAGTAGTGGTCAGGTGATCGCTGCCGTTGAAACTGCGATAACTGTTTAAACAAGACCTTAAAAAAATAAATCGGAGGCTGGAAACATTTGATTTCCAATTTCCGATTTATTTTGTTAAAACAATTTATAATCAGTATATTTGCGCAATAAACAATATAAAATTCAAACATACTATGCAAAAAAGTGCTTATCTCGGTTTGACACTGCTGATGTCGACCTTGCCCTCAATGGCTGAAGTCATTACTCCTCAACAGGCCATCGACCGCGCATTCATGGCCGATAAAGGTAAATTGAGAACACTGACACCAAACAGGCATCAAGATCTCCGACTGGTCAAGACAGTCGAGGCATCGTCTCAACCGGCGGTTTATCTTTTTTCTGCTGAAGAATCGTCTTGTTTTTATGTGATGCCGGCCGATGATTGCATTTCAAGCACGATTTTGGGATATGGGGAAGCATTCGTTTCCGACGACAACGGGCTTCCACCGGCGTTTGTCGACTGGATCGAGGATTATGCCGACCAGATAGCATGGCAGCGGGAACATCAGAGCGACACAAAATATTTAGTCAAGAGTGTCAACCGCCAACCGATAGCACCGTTGATTTCAACAAAATGGAGTCAGTCTGCGCCTTACAATGCCAAATGTCCGATGGACGGTTCATCGCTCAGCGTGACCGGGTGTGTGGCTACGGCAATGGCCCAGGTTATGAAATATCATAACTGGCCCGTCAGAGGCACAGGTTCCAACACATATACCAGCAACGGCAAGACGCTGTCACTCGACTTCAGTACGATCACGTTTGACTGGGACAACATGCTTGACAAATATGACGGCACTTCTGATCCGGCCGTCAACCGTGAGGCTGTCGCTGAACTGATGTATGCTTGCGGAGTGTCGGTAAACATGGATTACAGCTCAAGCGCGAGCGGTGCTGTTACCGCTAATGTGGCGACTGCGCTTTCAACCTACTTCGGTTACGATAAAGGAGCGGTTTTTTACAACCGCGAGTTCTATGGTATTGCCGAATGGGAAGATATGGTCTATGGTCAGCTTGAGAAATTTGGCCCGGTGCAGTATTCAGGACGAAACTCGGAAGGTGGACACTCGTTTGTCTGCGACGGATACAACAGCGACGGATTTTTCCACATCAACTGGGGCTGGGGAGGCTTAAGCGACGGCTATTTCAAACTTACGGCACTTGATCCAGATTCACAGGGCATCGGCGGTTCTTCTTCAGGCTACAACATCAATCAAGGAATGGTTGCCAACATCTGCAAGGCGGGAGAGGGAAGTGGAACGTTGTCGCCTAAATTCACTTGTGCCGGCGAATTTTCCGTTTCTCCGACTAAAGCGTCTCTCGGATCGGTTGTGACCGTCGAGGGAGGTTTTTACAACGGTGCAGCCGGATCAATGGCTATTTATGTCGGTCTGAGAATCACTGCTCCCGATGGAAGTGAGACAATATTGACCGGAACGGGTGCCACACTCTCCCCGAATTATGGTTGGAATTGGTTTCGCGTAACACTTCCAAAGACTCTTGCCGAGGGTACATATCAGGTTGAACCGGTTTTTAGATTGACGGGAGGAGAATGGAATAAGGTGCCGATCAAAATCTCATATCCTCAATATGTTATTATGACTGTGTCGGGCAACACTGCGGAATTCACAAAAGCAGATGCTCCAAAGTTGAGTGTAGGAGATATCGACTGCAAGTCTCCGTTCTACATTGGCAATGAGTATCTGGTTTCTGCCCCGGTCATCAATGATGGAGATTCTGAGTTCCTGGGTTCTATTTGTGCCTTCCTGATGGATCAGTCTACGCAAGAAGCGGTGGCTTTTGGCGATGATATCATGCTCGACCTTCTTCCTGGTGAGGAATTAGATCTTGACTACAACGGATCGTTCACTCCGGTTGACGGTGTGACATTAACTGAAGGAACATATTATTTCGGATTCTGCAATCCGACAACGGGCGAGGTGCTCTCATATACCGAGATATATCTCCGCGACAAACCTGCCATAACTTCGCTGTCTGCAACGCAAATAAACGTCAGTGGTGCTCCAAACAAAGTCAATCGTGATAAATTTGAATTCTCGACTGATTTGACTTGTACGGCCGGTTATTTCGCCGGACGTCTCCACAGTTATATATTTCACGCCGAAGGTGGTAGTTCGTTGAAGCATTTCTATAGCGAACAACTGTTCATTGAACAGTCACAGATAACAAAGGCAATTTTCAACGCATCTTATCCGGAGGGCGATTTCAACAAACAATATTTTGTGGCAATAAGGAATCACGATAACACAAAATGGCTCGTTAACGGATCTTTGTTCAAGTTTGACAAGAACTCCGGGGTTGAATCGGTCGAAACTGACAAAGAGGTGGAAAATATCGAGATTTATAACCTGTCGGGTATCAATGTGACCGGTGAGGAACTGCTCCCCGGTTTCTATGTCGTCCGCACCTATTACAACGACGGTTCTGTCGAAAACCGCCGGGTCGCTGTAAAATGAATAAAACGATTTCTCGAGTCATCGCTATGATTATGGCGGTGACTCTTTTTTGCTCGTGTCATGCATCACCGCGTAGCGGTGTCACACAGATAGATCAACCGGCTCCTGAACCGGCTCCTGTCGAGATTGAAGCGTCGCGTCAGGTGATGATTATGCCACGTGCCGTTGTCTATAAGACAAACGGTGACTATGACGATAATGTAATGGTCACATTGACACAAAACCGTCGTTCTCTTGTGTCTTTTCCAGCCCCGGGCGACGTCGGGAGTTTTAGTAACCCGGTCAAACTATCTGACGGTTGGCTGCTTGACCGCCGTGGATCGATCGGACGAAATACCGCGTTTCTGACGTGGACCTATGAGAATTATTCCAAACTTGAAACACCTCCGTCTCCAGATCAACTTATGAAATCGGTCATCGGGCAAGCTCGTGTCACTTCTTTTGTCACTCTGCCGATGACCCCCGACGAGGCGTTGGCCGACACTGCGCGTTGCAACAAGCTGATTTCAGTTGGTTTTCCAGGGTGTAAAATGGTGTCTCTGGAGGTGGAGTCACCGATGTTATAAATTAAATGTCCTCCCGATCAAATAGAGAAAACAGTAGAACAGAATGGAAGTCATAAAAATATCACATTACCGGTCTCAGGTTGGTGAGATGCTTCTCGGTTCCTATGGCGAAAAGATTTGCATCTGCGACTGGAAGATCAATCCGCGGCGTGGTGTGATCGACCGACGCATAAGCCGGCATCTGAATGCAATCTACGATGAGGGCATGTCAGATGTCATGATAGACACTGTGAAACAGCTTGATGAGTATTTCGCCGGGAAGCGCAGGGAGTTTTCAATTCCGGTGGTATTTACCGGTTCTCCTTTTCAGTGTGGTGTGTGGTCTGAACTGATGAAGATACCATATGGCACAACGATGTCGTATGCCGAACTTGCCAAACGCATCAATAATCCGAAAGCTGTCCGTGCGGTAGCTTCAGCCAACGCGACAAATCCGATTTCAATATTAGTGCCGTGTCACCGGGTTATAGGCAGCAACCATAAGTTGACAGGCTATGGGGGCGGATTGGATGTCAAGCAACAGCTGCTTGACCTTGAGGAGCGTGTAATCGGAGCATCACTCACGTTATGACTCATTTTGCCGTTCGGCAAATAATTGCTACCTTTGCCGACGATAATAATTAAGTATTAACATCTCAAAACCTGACGATAACAATGATTACCCAGGAACAGCTAAAAGAGACCTTTGAACGCAAGCTCGCGTTGAGGAGGTATCTTTGACATCGACAGTAAGATAATCCAATTAGAAGAGGAAGAACTCCGGACCCACGTGCCTGACTTTTGGGAACACCAGAAGGAGGCTCAGGCACAGATGAAAAAAATAAAGGATATTCAGGCGTGGATCGACGGATACAAAGAGGTTGATTCGGCAGTGGAAGAGCTTCAGAACGGGTGGGACTTTCTAAAGGAAGGCCTGGTCGAGGAAGAAGAACTTGATGCATTGTATGCTGACGCTATTGCCAAGATAGAAGCTCTTGAGTTGCGTAACATGCTCCGCCGTGAGGAAGATAAACTTGGCGTCGTTTTGAAAATAAACTCAGGTGCCGGCGGCACCGAGAGCCAGGATTGGGCGTCAATGCTGATGCGCATGTATCTGCGCTATGCCGAGAAACACGGCTACAAAACGTCAATCGCCAACTTGCTTGAAGGTGATGAGGCCGGCATCAAGTCATGTACGATAAACATCGAGGGTGACTATGCTTATGGATACCTCAAGAGTGAGAACGGTGTGCACCGTCTTGTCAGAGTGTCGCCCTACAATGCCCAGGGCAAACGCATGACTTCATTTGCGTCGGTGTTTGTGACACCGCTTGTTGACGACACAATCGAGGTCAAGGTCGAACCGGCTCTCTTGTCATGGGACACTTTCAGAAGCGGAGGCGCCGGCGGACAGAATGTGAACAAGGTGGAGTCGGGTGTGCGTCTGCGATATCAGTTCACTGATCCCTACACCGGAGAGAAAGAGGAAATTCTGATCGAGAACACCGAGACACGTGACCAACCTAAGAACAAGGAAAACGCTCTTCGTCAGCTGCGTTCGATTCTGTATGATAAAGAGTTGAAACACCGTCTTGAAGAACAGGCTAAAGTCGAGGCCGGAAAGATGAAAATCGAGTGGGGCTCACAAATACGTTCTTATGTGTTTGATGACCGACGTGTAAAGGATCACCGCACCAATCATCAGACATCTGATGTCAACGGTGTCATGGACGGTGAGATCGATGATTTTATAAAGGCATATCTTATGGAATTTGCCGGAAATGAAGAAAAATGAAACAGAACCTTACACTTATCAAAGTAGGAGGTAAAATCGTCGAGCAACCGGCCTCATTGGCCTCGTTGCTCGACGATTTTGCTCATATTGACGGTCAAAAAGTGCTCGTTCACGGCGGTGGACGTTCTGCGACGGCGATGGCGACACGCCTCGGCGTCGAGACTGTCATGATCGAGGGTCGCAGAGTGACGACTCCCGAGATGCTGGAAATTGTGACTATGGTCTATGGTGGCCTTGTCAACAAAAATATTGTCGCAGGGCTTCAGGCAAGAGGCATCAATGCTCTCGGGTTGACCGGAGCCGACATGAATGTTTTGACCGGACACAAACGTGATGTCAAGACGGTCGACTATGGAATGGTAGGCGATGTCGACCGTGCCGACGGTTCACGTCTCGCTTCATTGATCGAGACTGACGTGGTGCCTGTAATGGCTCCCCTGATTCACGATGCCAAAGGCAACATGCTCAACACCAATGCCGACACTATTGCTGGAGAGACAGCCAAGGCTCTGTCGCCATTTTTTAACGTCACCTTGGTCTTCTGTTTCGAGAAACCAGGAGTGCTGAGCGATGAAAATGACGATAACTCGGTTATTCCGTTGATGACACCCGACATGTTCAGACAGCTCACGGAGTCGGGCGTAGTTTGTGGAGGAATGATTCCGAAACTGACAAACGCATTTGAAGCCCTGAGAAGCGGGGTAGGTGAGGTGATAATCACCTCGGCCGACTCGCTGTCAGATCTTTCAAAGGGTACGCACGTCAGACTTTGACGCAGGTTTATTTCCCGACTAATTTCTGTGCGTCGGGATACTCCATTGATTTCATTGGAACCCGGGTCACTGATTCGGGTATTTTCGAATCGTCATATTCTGATGCCGGCACTATTCCGGCAGCCACCACTGCATCGCGTCCGTTCACGAAGTAAATGGCATCCGCACCAAGTTTACAGAGTGCTATATAGTCGGCTGTGACAGGCTCATTGACAACATAGACCACAGCATTTTTAAGTGAGTTCAGTCGCGATTTGGCAATTGCAGATGAGACTGCCGTTGCATTGGCCGACGGACGTCCGCTGCTTCTGAATGCGCCGTTGAGAATGATGACGGCACCGTCAGGGGTGCCCTGTTGTTTGATACTTGCATTGGCTGCCTCTGTCGCCATGTCCATGTAGACCATATCGGTCGGATTTATTTTGTCGACTTTGGTTATGGGCACACCTGCGGTCAGGGCATGTCCGGCTGCAATCAAGAGCGAAATGGCGATGATCAGTTTTTTCATGTTGAATTTATTTGATTGTTAGTATTCGACTTTGTCGGGTTTCTCTGCCCACATTCTAAATGCCTCACCTGCACGTGTGCGGTCGACATGAATGCAGGGAATGGCCCGTTCGACTTTAGGTTTGTCAAACTCGCGGTAGATGAATTTATCGCTGAAATTAATGGCATCGGCATCGTCTTGGGTGTTGCCATAATAGACTCTCTCGACACCGGCCCAGTAGAGTGCGCTGAGACACATCGGACATGGTTCGCATGAACTGTAGACGACACACCCTTTCAGAGAGTAGGTCTGACCTTCCTGACACGCATTTCTGATAGCATTCACTTCGGCATGGGCTGTCGGGTCGTTGCTGAGGGTGACAGTGTTGACTCCTGTCGCGACTACTTTTCCGTCACGAACAATGACTGCGCCGAACGGGCCCCCGCCTCGGTCTACATTCTCTTCTGCAAGTCTTGAGGCTAAATCTATGTATTTTCGGTCATCATCGGTGACCTTTATCGTTTCTTTCATTGTTTGCTGAATTAGGTTAGTAATATATAAGACGCGTGTCGGTTGAAAAAGTTTAGATTGTCGGGTGATGTTTGTGAAATCATCTGTAACTTTTCAACGGAGGAAAAAATGCATCGGACAAGTGATCGACTGTGTAGCTGTCGCCCGTTCTTGTGATTATCACAATGTCAAACTGCACTTCGTGAGGAAGGCTGTTGGCGATCATGTAGGCATTTGCCGATTTTACCAGGTGGGCCTGTTTCGCCTTTGTGACAGCAAGGGTGACATCGATGATCGGTTCAGTTCTGGTCTTGACCTCGACAAAGACTACACGGTTGCCTTTCATGGCGATAATGTCAACTTCATAGGGTGGCAGACGCCAGTTTCGTTCCCTGATCGCATAGCCTGAGGCGATCAGCTGCTCTACAGCGATATTCTCGCCCCATTGACCTATTTCGTTGTGACGGGCCATGGTTGTCAGTTGTCGCGGGTAATCATTCGGTTTTGTAGTCGGCTGACCTCTGCATCGAAACAGATGTGGTGGCTTTCCAGCGAATTCTCAATCGAGGTCGTCAGGCTGTTTTTAAGGCCTGATATGAAGTTAGTGAAGTCTTCAATCAGACGAAGATCCGCTCCGGCATGGAATTTCTGTTCCGAAAGGTGTGAGAAATCCATGACGCGGCGTGAGCGGTCTTTGAAACGTTTGACTTCGATGGTGTGTTCGTCCCCATTGATCTCGCCCCCGGTAAGGCAGATGTGAGTGACCCGGTTGTCATCAAGAGTGAAACAGTCCATTGACAGCTCGACAGTGACTCCGTTTTCCATTTCCATTGCCAAAATCTGGTGATCGACAACATCATTGTCACACCGGTAGACACATCTTCCGAACGGACCGTCGGAAAGTTCACGGTCTATCACTTGCTCAAGTGTCATGTCTTCCGGAATATCGAAATTGGAAGTCCATTCACGACGTCTCTTGTATAGGTCAACGGCAGAAAATTGACATTTCTGTTCTATAGCGCAGTCAACACATCGTGACGACGACAGTTCAGGTGCTTCCGAGGCTCTGAACCAACGCAGCGACCCGAAAGAAGAAAGTTTCGCATATCGTGATTCAGTGAGCCACACCATCAGGTCGACATCGTGACAACATTTGCTCAGAAACATTGGATTTGAATTTGCCGTACGGCTCCATTTTCCTCTCACATAGCTATGGGTGGAGCGGTCGGTCCCGACTGATGCCCTGTGGCTTATGCTGACAAGGGAACCAAGTTCGCCTGAACTGACAAGTTCCTTGATCATCATGAAATAGGGATGATAGCGCAACACATGACATGTGGCGACCGACAGCCCTCGCAAAGAAGCTTCGGCTGCGATTCCATCGCATTGGTCTGAAGTGCAGGCGATCGGTTTTTCAAGCAAGACATGGCAGCCGTGTCTGAGTGCTTTGAGGCAAGGCTCGTAGTGCATGTCGTCGGGAGTGCATATTATGGCCGCGTCGGTTTTTATGTCTGAGGCGAAAAAATCGTTCCAATCGCTGAAACAGCATTCGTCGGAAAGGTGTGCGGCCTCGGCCATTTTTTTGCGTCGTAATTCGACAATCTCGACAACCGCCGACACTTTTATTCTGTCGGGGTTGTCGAGAATGTATCTAAGGTATTTCCAAGCACGGTTTCCGGCGCCTATAATGACGACAGAAACCGGAGATGTAGCTTTTTCTGAATCCATTAAGGTTTAATCGAGAGATTTTACTCTGATGTTGCGGAACTTGACACCGGCTCCATGTCCGAGAAAACCGATGTGACCTTTTTTGTTGAATAGACCGGGGTGGTTCTTTTTGTCAACTGTATAAGGATTTTTGTTTGAACCGTCGGGTGCGACATGGTTGCCCTGGCATGCGAGTCTGATGTCACCGTCGAGAATCACCTCTCCGTTGACAGTGACTGTGATGCGGTCGCCGACAGCACGAATTTCCTCAGTGCTCCATTCGCCGAGTTTCGGGTGTTTGATTCGTTTGGCTGGAATCACCCCGTAGACAGACCCATGAACCTGATATTCGCGCAGTTTGCGATAAATCGGGGCATCATGGTCGAGAATCTGGATCTCCATTCCGTGGTATGCGGCATCAACACCCATCGGTGTGCGTATGCCTACACCGTTGTTCACTCCCTCGCGCTCGAAACAGAATTCAAAACGAAGAACGAAGTCGCCATATTGGTCGACGGTGTAAAGGTTTCCGCCGTTGCCGTATGCGGCTGTGACATAAATATTACCGTCAACCGGAACATAGTCTGTCGTGTTTCCTGTCCAATGATGCATCGATCGTCCGTCAAACAAGTTTTTGAATCCTTCTGCTTCCTCTTCAGGTGAAAGGGTGAAGAGTGGTGTCGACGGAAGTTCGCGTACATAGACATCGCGAACCTTGAATGAGCCGTCGGAAGGAGTGAAACAGGTCAGACCCGATGACGGAACCGGAATGTCGCGGTCATTACTGTTAACCATAGTCTTGTTGTCGGCGATTGTAATGCCGTTATTGATCAACGTAAGGCGGTCATTGACCACTTTGATGTATGTGCTGTTCCAATGGTCATTCTGTGCCAAGGCTTCACGGCAGGTCAGCAATGTGTCAGCCAAGGTTCCGAGCGACGCAACCGGAGTCGATCTGACGGAGAGTTTGCCGTTTCCTGTCCATTCAAACATCATCTCGAAGTTCTCAGCCTGTTTCTCAAACGACAACTTTTCTGCGGCATAGGTGTCAGTGTTCTCAAAACCGTTGTCTTCAAGTTTGCTTAGCAATCCGTTTATGTCATCGACTGCATATCCGTCATCGGCTGTTGTTCCACGTTTGTAAACCTCACGTGCCTTCTCAAGTGCAGCCTTGACGTTTTTCCCGCCAATGGAGCCGCTGTTTTTCGAGACAATGGTTCTGACCGCAGCTGCGGCCGCCGGTGCGACCTCTCTGTCATCGAGAAATTGTGCGGATGTGAAGAGAGCTTGCGGTGTAGCGGTAGATCCGAGACCTTTCAACATCAGTTTTCTGACTACGGCATCGTCAGTGAGTTCAATACCTTTTCGATAGAGTTGATATTTTCTGACCGGAGTCAGTTGGGCTTTGGACACCAGGGCGGCATAACGTGTGAGGGCACGTGTCCGGCTTTCGGGGGCGTTCTCAGCTATTCGGTGCAATATGCCTATCATTTCAGGCGTATCGGCAGAAAGCAATGCATCGAGAGCGGCGTTTTTGTCAATGCCGTTGTCATAGCGTCGTAAGAGTTCGGTTACCGCGCTCTGAGAAGCGTTTTCGGCTAAAGCAGCATAATAGTTGGCAGGTACTTTAGATGTGGAGATCTGCTTCATCAGCTTGTCATATCTCGTGGCCGGTGTTTCTCTGGCGATTGATGATCTGAGAGCGTCAGTCAATTCGCTGCGGCAGTCGGTCGCATTTTTCTCTATCAAGGCGCAAAGAGTTGCAAAATCATCGGCTGTAACAACGCCGGCAAGAGCTTTGTAGGCCGCGGTCTGTAGGTCTGCATCCTCGCTTTCGATCAATTGGAATACTTTTGGGGATGCTGCGGTCATTTTTCGGGCGGCTGCGATTCTCAGAGCGGGAATCTGCATTTTTTTATCTCCGTCAAGGGCTTTCATGATGCCCCCATTTACTTTTCCGTTGAACGCCAACAGTGCTGATTCTGCTTTATCGGAAACATCAGACCCGAGTTTCGCGACAAGAGCTTCAAGCGATCTGTCGCCTCCGATTCTGCCTGCCGCTTTGATAGCGGCGGTTTTCACTTCTGAATTCTTGTCGTTGAGGTTGGCTATAACGGCGTCGGTCTGACTCTCTGTTTTGTTGGCTCCGAACCAGTTGAGTATATCGGTTTTCACCTGTGGATTCTTATTGGAGGTGGCTATCTTTCCGAGCGATGCGCAGACATCATCGTCGGCCCACGGCTGTGCACGTCTGAGGGCGTTCACACGATATGCGCGGTCTTTGTCTCCCATGGCTTTGACAAGCATTGGGGCTGCTTTCTTCCCATTAATGTTGAAGATCACGTTAAGGGCGGCACCTCTGACATTGGTGCGGTCTGTCGACGAAATCAGCTTTTTTGCCGCATCGAGAGCCGCTTTTTCCTCGCCTGGAGTTGTAGACAGGTTTTCTATCAGAGAGACGTAAGCCTCGGTTGCTCCAGAAGGACACCATGCGTAGTCACATTCTTTGGCTGCTTTGGCAAGGACAGAGAGTGATTTTGATGAACCGGTGGCCGCAAGAGCCATGTAGCAGGCGCGTATGTCGTTCTCACCGGCTTCGGCTGTCCATTTCATCAGTGTCGGTTCCGCCTGCTTCAGTCTCATGGCCGCGGCTGCATTGGCAAGCAATGTCCTTTGAACTTTATCTTCAGATATCAGTCTGAGAACTTCATTCTCGCTTCCTGGTGTCGCGATCAAACCGTTCATAGCCCAATCTGCGAGATAGGGATCTGAGACATATCTGGCGAAGAAAGGAGCATCGTCAGTTGTCGAGCAACGTTGCAGGAGTGTCATCAGAAATGCCTTGTTGGCATTGTCGGTGATTTTTTCTATTGATTTTCTCAGACCTTCTCTGACTGCATTGCGGTCATCGGTCTTGCCTGGCGATGTGACGTATGAGACCAGACCATTGAGGGCATATTCGATTTTTGCGTTCTCTCCCTTGTCGGCCGGGACGAGCATTTCGGCCAATTGAACGACTCCGGCGGCACCGGTTGTGGCCAGTTCTGCCATTACGTTATCATAACTTTTTTGTTTCTGTGCCGGTAATTGAGCCAGGGCGTCGGCAACAATAGTCGCGGCATTTCTGCCTCGCGAGTCTTCTTGAGGTAGAGCCGACGAAACGTTGAACGCAAGTGCCGACAGCAATAATATGATTGATTTTTTCATTGTGACTGACAAATTATATTTTCCACTGACCGCGCATCGGTTGATCTATCAACCGGTTTGCCGCCTCGTCGTTGATGAACATCTCGTTGACCGGATCATATTCGAGAGTACGGTTCAGACGCAGTGCCGCGAGGCCCATGTTGACGATTGTCGCGCTGCGGTGTCCGTTTCCTTCGTTAAGAGCGAAAAGTTCGCGGCTTTTGACACATTCGATGAAGTCTGTGTTCTGAGGCTCCGGATCGGGCAACTCTGCGATGACGCTCATGATGTCAGGACGGGTCTCTCCGTTGATCTCACATTCAAATCCTTTGAAAACTTTGCCGTTAGGTCCCTCGATGTAAGGAATTTTGTTTCCGCTTTCAAATCCTTCTCCTTCAAGTACGATCTGGCAACCGTCGGCATAGGTATATGTGATTTTGCGCCATATGCCAATCGCATCGCTATGTTGCTGAGGGGCATCGACTTCTACCTTTACCGGCGATGTGTCGTCTTTTCCGAGAATATACTGGACCGGATCCATGTAGTGTTGCCCCATGTCTCCGAGTCCGCCGCCGTCATAATCCCAGTAACCTCTGAAGGTTTGGTGAACGCGATGTTTGTTATAAGGTTTGTAGGGTGCCGGACCGAGCCAGAAGTCATAGTCGAGTTCGGCAGGGACGGTTTCCGGCTGAAGATTCTCTTTTCCGGTCCAGAAAAATTTCCATGCAAATCCGGTAGCTCCGCTGATCGTCACCTTCAGCGGCCACCCGAGCATGCCGCTGTCAACAAGCTTTTTCAGCGGTTCGACTGTTGTGCCGAGACCATAAAAGTTGTCTTTGAAACGGAACCATGTGTTCAGACGGAAAATGCGGTTGTTGCGTCTGACAGCTTCAATGAGCCGTTTGCCTTCGCCGATTGTTCGTGTCATGGGTTTCTCACACCATATGTCCTTGCCTGCGTTTGCTGCTTCAACAGCCATTATCGCATGCCAGTGGGGCGGAGTCGCGATATGCACTATGTCGATATTTGGGTCGTTGATCAGATCGCGGTAGTCGTGATAGGCTTTCAGTTGCTGATCAAATTTTTTCTTGCCAAGATCAAGAGCCTTTTGAAGATGCGACGAATCTACATCGCAGACCGACACCAGGCGACATGAATCATTGCTCGTGAAATGATAGCTGCTGCGCCCGATTCCGCCCACTCCGATGATTCCCTTGGTCAGTTGATCGCTCGGGGCGATGTGTTTCGGTCCGCCGAGAACGTGGCGCGGAACGATGGTGAACAGTCCTGCAAGTCCTACAGTCTTGAGAAAATTGCGCCTGCTGTTGTTTTTCTCTTTATCCATTTTGTGATGAATGAAAGTTTGGAGATTAGAGTTTTGTCAATTTAAGGTTTTTCCAAAGCACTTTGATGCCGCCTCCGTCATGAATCTGGAGAGCGATACGGCCTTGTGCGTCACCGATTTTCTCATCGTTGAAATCGGCCATAGGCTCTCCGTTGAGCCATGTCTGGACATGATCGCCTTCAACGCGTATTCTCATTGTGTTCCAGTCACCTTCTTTCAATATGTTTTCTTTTTCATCGGGAATCTGGACGAGCCATCCACGGCCATAGCTTTCATAGATGCCGCCTGAATCATTGTTTTTCGGAGCTACCTCACATTGCCAACCGTGAATTTTCACCGGTGGTTCGACAAACGAGCGGAAGAAGATTCCCGAATTTCCGTTTGCCAATTGCTTGAAATCAAAGGTCGCATCAAAATCTTTATAGTAGGCGTCAGTTGCCAGATATCCGTATTTTTTGTCGGGTCCACTCTCGCAGACGAGATTACCGTCGTTGTCAACATACCATTTTTCTGTTCCATAGGCCGTCCAACCTGTCAGATCCTTGCCATTGAAGAGCGAGATTTCCTCGGTTTCTTTTTTCGGCAGTCGCTTGATCTTTATGTTACGGAACGAGGCCGGATAGCCGTGGTCCTGAAGACAGATCACTCCCGATTGGGCGAGACCATATTCAGGTGCGTTCTCCCATTTACCGCTGTTCTTGCGTGTGAACCAATCGGGAGTCCATGCTTCAAATTCGAGTATTTTGTGTCCGTTGAGCCAATGCTCTACATGTCCGTTGTCAAAGACAATACGCGAGTTGTTCCATTGCCCCTGCGGGTTTACGAACATAGAGTCGGCATCAGGAAGATACATGGCATAGTCGACTCCAAGCCGTTGCCACGGTTCGAGTTTAGTCGGTGCGTTTGTCTTTTCCCAGCCCTCTTCGTCAATTAGTTGATATTCGGGGCCGGTCACGTAAGGTACGGCGAAATATGGATCTTCCACGACATGGTACAGCATACCTGAATTGCCGCCATATGACAGTTTCCAATCCCAATCGAGAATGAAGTTGTCAAACTTACGGTCGGTGACAATGTAGCCGGAAAGATCACTTCCGTCGCCATTGGCTTGAATGCAACCGTCGACGACATGCCATGGTTGTGTCAGCGAGTCTCCGTTGTAGTCTTTCCAACCGTTGAGTGTCTCACCGTCAAACAGAAGTTCCCAACCGTCGGCAACTTCTGCTTCGGTCAAACTGTTATGCCTCTCGGCAGAGCAGCCGGCAATTATGGTTGCGGCCGCGAAACTCAGGATAGTTACTTTTTTCATTGAAGAGAATGATTTTTTATGGTACGTGGTTTAATTAGCGACAAATTTAAAAAAATATATTTTGTTTTACAACAATATTGAATTATAATGAAACAATAAACACGACTAAGGCTGTCTCACGACAGCCTTTATTCGTTATAAACCAATCATTATCACATTTGTGCCATTATAACAAAGGCAGTTGGAAAATGGTTCATCGAATTTGTGAAAAAATCAACGTTTCCTGACCGGTTCATCGAGTCGGTCGCGTTCTGTCGGCTCGCTGGTCGTACTGGCAGTGTTTGCAGAAGTGCCTTTTTTCTTTCTGTGCCGTTTGTCTGAAACGGATGGTTTGCAACTGTCTGTAGTGGATTTTACAGAGTCGACCGACACTGTTCTGATCTTAATCGCGTCGTTGATGTCAACAGCAGGCTTACACCGTCTGTTAACAGTCGTGACAGCCACGATCGCGGCGAGAACAAACGACAGAATTATCAGTCGCCGGCGTTCGATATTTGTAAACCTTGATTTCATCAACCACAAAAATAGGCATTATTTTTCGACCGAGGCGATAAATTTATTAAATTTGCGATAAAATTCTTAAAATCAATCTAAATGAACAAATTCATCACCCCAATCGCAATGTCGGCAACTTTGATTCTGTCGTCAACATCATGTTCGACCGGCGACACATCGGCCGATGAAAACATCATCGACCGCCACGATGTGAAGATTGAAAACCGCCACTATTCAATCGATGTGCTCGAGGCCTTCGGCCGAGTTTCCAACCCAGTCGTCTCGCCCGATGGCAAGAAGATTCTCTATGGCATCTCATATGAGAGTGTGGAGCAGAACAAGAGTAACAACGATCTTTATGTCATGAACATAGACGGCACAGAGCAACAGCGTCTGACCCGATCTGCAAAATCAGAGAACAATGCCGCATGGTTTGACGGCGGCAAGCAGATCGCATTCATCTCGGCCGAAAACGGAACAGCCCAGATTTGGGTGATGAATGCCGACGGAACAGGACGTAAGTGCATTTCATCAGTCGAGAACGGCGTCGACGGATTTGTCATCTCTCCCGATGAGAAACATATCGTCATTATCTCCCAGGTCAAATATGAACGTAAGGCCGACGATGTCTATCCCGATCTACCCAAGGCTACAGGTCGTATAATCGACGACTTGATGTATAAACACTGGGATGAATGGGTGACCACCATACCTCACCCCTTCATCGCTGATTTCGATGGCAAATCCGTGAGCAACATAGTTGATATAATGGCCGATGAACCGTTTGAGTCTCCGATGAAACCGTGGGGTGGCATCGAGTCATTTGCCTGGTCTCCTGACGGCAAACAACTTGTCTACGTTTCGCGTAAGAAAACCGGTATGGAATATGCTTTGTCAACCAACAGCGACCTCTATCTTTATGATCTCTCAAGCAAATCGACAAAAAAACTGACTGAAGGCATGATGGGCTATGACACCAATCCGGCATTCTCGCCCGATGGTTCCCACATCGCATGGCTGAGCATGGAACATGACGGATATGAGAGCGACAAGAACCGTATCTTCATCATGAACATGGCTACCGGCGAGAAAACCGATCTGACAACCGATTGGGACTATACTGCCGATGCAATCGCATGGAATCCTGACGGAAAATCGATCTATTTCATCGCCCCCTATCTTGGTTCGACACCTATTTTCTCAATTGACACTGCCACAAAAGAGGTCAAGACTGTAGCCGACGGAGTCTGTGACTATGCCGGTCTCGCCCCGGTCGACAACACCACGTTGATCACGATGCGTCACTCGATGGTCTATCCCAATGAAGTTTATTCGGTGACAAACGGTGAAGTAAAGAAACTAACCTCCGTCAATGACGAGCTTCTGTCTCAAGTCGACATGCCGACAGTGGTCAACCGTCCTGTCAAGACAACCGACGGCAAGACGATGACAACATGGGTCGTATATCCGCCTGAATTTGACGAGACGAAGAAATATCCCGCTATCCTATATTGCCAGGGCGGACCTCAGAACGCGGTAAGCCAATTCTGGAGCTACCGTTGGAATGTGGCTCTTATGGCCGCACAAGGTTATATTGTCATCTGTCCCAACCGTCGCGGTCTTCCCGGATTCGGAACCGAATGGAATGCGCAGATATCCAAAGACTACGGTGGCCAGAACATGAAAGACTATCTCAGCGCAGTCGATGACATGAAGAAAGAGCCTTATGTCGATGCCGATCACATCGGAGCTGTCGGAGCAAGTTATGGAGGCTTCTCGGTCTATTGGCTCGCCGGACACCATGAAGGCCGTTTCGCATGTCTGATCGCACATGCCGGCATCTTCAACACCGAGGCTCAATATCTCGAGACCGAGGAAATGTGGTTTGCCAATTGGGATATGGGCGGAGCATTCTGGGAAAAAGACAACGCCGCCGCTCAGGGCACTTTCGCAACGTCGCCCCACCGTTTCGTTGACAAATGGACCGCGCCGATTCTGATCACTCACGGTGAATATGATTTCCGTATTCTCTCTTCGCAAGGAGAGATGGCGTTCAACGCTGCACGCTTGCGCGGTGTTCCGGCTGAGATGCTGATCTTCCCTGATGAGACCCACTGGATTCAGAAACCTCAGAATGCCGTTCTCTGGCAACGTGTCTTCTTCCGTTGGCTCGACAAATGGCTGAAGGGCGTTGATTACAAGAATCCGCCGCTATACAATCCTGCTTCAGAAGAAAAATAATTGATAATAAACGACGGCCCGCCACAACAAAACAAACGGCGGGCCGTTATTTTTTCATCTATGTCGAAGACCCTACTGAAAAAAGAATTGCAGACGATGTCGAAAGAACAGATCATTGAAGTTGTTCTCGACATATACTCGTCGCGCAAAGATGCCAAGGAGTATTTTGATTTCTTTCTCAACCCCGATGTCGAGAAACTCCTTGACCGCTATCGCAATCTCGCTGTCAAGGAATTCTCACGTAACAAGAGGCGGTGGTCTAAAGCACGCATAACCGTGATCAAACGCATGGTCAGGGAGTTTATCTCGTTTAACGTCGACTCCACGGCGGTCGTGACCCTGATGACATTCATAATGAAGCTCGCTATGGAAACCACATGGGTTTATCACACCACAGCCACTTTCCAGCGGTCAATGCTCCAGTTTCTTGAATCATCGATAGACTATGCTGACAAAAACAGCGTCTGGAGTCTGTTTGTCACGCAGATGGACCAATTGACAGCTGTCAGAGGAAAATGCAGCGGTGAGTTCCACGGCTCGGTCAAACAGACACTGAAAAACTTTTCAGCCGGGCGATTGTTGAAATGATAGTATCGTTTCAACAAACAGTCCACACAATGAACGCAACAATCGCTCCCGGACAGAAGCTGACCCGTCCTTCAAAAATATTGCTTTACACGCTTCACCTGCTTGTAATCGCCGCATCATGTATCATGATTGTCTGGATTACACGTCAGACACTACGCAACATGTCGTTTCTTGTCGACAGCGTCTATCTGAAGTTCCAATTCTGGGTCTGCCTGCTGTTTCTTGTGGACATAGTTGTCGAATGGTTCTATGCACCAAAGAAATGGAAGTACATCTGCACCCACATTTTCTTTCTGCTGATCAGCATACCTTATCTTAACATCATCGACTATTTCCATGTCGAACTCTCGGGAGAGACGCTCTACCTGCTGCGTTTTGTACCGATGATAAGAGCCGGCTATGTGTTGGCCATGGTGAGCGGTGCATTGTCAGAAAACGCCGCACTAAGCATGTTCTGGGTGTATCTGATCTGGGTGACAGCTTCGATTTATATAGCCGCCCTGATGTTCTTTGTCGAGGAACATTTCATAAACCCTCAGGTTGACACTTTCTGGACGGCACTGTGGTGGGCCGCGCTCGACATGACAACAGTCGGGAGCAACATCAACGCCATGACTACTACGGGCAAGACTTTGGCCGTCATTTTGTCGGGAGAAGGATTGATCTTGTTTCCTGTCTTCACGGTCTATATCACCAACGCCGTTCTGAAGACAGACGAAGAAGAAGAAACGAAAATCGCAGACCGGCAAAAATCGTCTGCAGCAAGCTGACGGAACATTTTATGCAATTTTTACAAGGTTATAATGTTTTTTTGTTAATTTTGCTATTTGATAATCATGACAGACATGAAACCGAGAAAAATAGCAATTGCGACAAGTACACGGGCCGACTGGGGATTGTTGTCTCCGATAGCCCATGCGCTCAGAACACACCGGTCTGTCGAAGTGTCGGTCATCGCTACCAACATGCATCTCGACCCATTGAGGGGACATACAGTCGACGAGATCATCGCAGATGGATTCACTCCCGAGGCATGTGTTGAAATGACACCCTCCGACGACACACCAGAAGCGGCAGCTGAAGCCATGGGACGTTGCCTGTCGGGAATGGCTGCCGCTCTGTCAAAGATCTCGCCTGACGAGATCATAATTCTCGGTGACCGATTTGAGATGCTCGCCGTAGCCTCAGCCGCCACACTGCTCAGAATTCCGATTGTCCACATAGCCGGAGGTGCGATTTCAGAAGGAGCTGTAGACGATAACATCCGACATGCGATCACGAAACTTTCGTCGCTTCACCTGACAGAGACCGAGCGATATCGCCAACGTGTCATCTCAATGGGTGAAGATCCGCAGATGGTAGTGAACACAGGGGCCATAGGTGTTTATAACATCATGAATCTTGAGTTGATGAACCGTGAGGAACTCGAAGAGTCGGTCGGTTTCATTCTCGATCGCGACACCTTGATAGTCACAATGCACCCTGCTACCACCGATGACACTACTCCAACAGAAATTTCAGTGAGACAACTGTTTGATGCGCTTGACCGTTTTCCTGAACTGAGGCTGCTGATAACATATCCCAACAATGATGCCAACGGAAGTGTGATCATCTCAATGATCGATGATTACGCCTCTCGTCATGCTGACCGTGTCCACGTAATTCCGTCGCTCGGACGTCTGAGATATCTGTCGGCGCTTCAATTTGTCGGAGCGGTTGTCGGCAACTCATCAAGCGGGATAGTGGAAGTGCCTTCTGCCGGCATACCTACAGTAAACATCAGACCTCGGCAAAATGGCCGCATGGCTGCCGACTCGGTGATCACATGTGACGGTGACGTCGACTCAATTGCCGAAGCAATCACAACAGCTTTGTCCGATGATTTCAGAGCAAAGGCGAAGAATACGCCAAATCCTTACTTCAAGTCTGACACACTGCAACTTATGACAGACGCCATACTTGGCACTCCGGTTGAGCGACTGAAACATAAAAAATTCCATGACTGAAATGACCGACCGAACACTCTTCATCATACCTGCACGTGGAGGCAGCAAGGGCATTCCCCGCAAAAACATCAAACTGTTGTGTGGAAAGCCACTGATACACTATTCAATTGACGTAGCCCGTCAACTGGCTCCTGACTGCAACATAATCGTATCGACCGACGATGACGGCATCGCCGAGACCGCACGCACGACCGGATTGAAAGTCGACTATAAGCGACCGGCGCGGCTTGCCACTGACACAGCCGGATCGCGAGAGGTGATTATAGATGCAATGGATTGGGCCGACAGCCATGGCATTGTCTATGACAACGTGGTCTTGCTTCAGCCGACATCACCGATGAGGACAGCCGATGACGTGAGAACAGGCCTGTCGTTGTATGACAATACGCTTGACATGGTCGTCAGTGTCGTCGAATCATCGAGTAACCCCTATTACAACTGTTATGAAACCGATGCAGACGGCATGCTCCACATATCTAAAGGAAACGGCAACCTGACCCGGCGGCAAGATGCGCCTCACGTCTGGGAATTCAATGGCGCGGTATATGTAATCAACCCTTCGTCAATCAGAAACATGCCAATCGGACAATTCCCACGTCGGAAATGTTTCGAGATGCCAAGATCCCGTTCGATCGATCTTGATACGCCGTTGGACTGGGCATTGGCAGAAATGATAATGAAAAACAATGACGACTTAAAATAAACAAACGCCGTCACCTGACGTTTTATTGAATAAAAATGGATCGACACATCATAAGTTCAAAAGCAACGATTATAGAGGCACTCCGCAGGCTCAACTCTCTTTCCGGCGAAGTGATGACACTTTTTGTCGTCAATGACGACAAAGTGATGGCCGGCACGGTCACTGACGGAGATATCAGACGTGCCCTCATTGCCGGAACCGATGTCAATGACAATGTCACCAAGGCAATGAGAAAAGACTTCAGCGCACTTTCGGTCGACAAGACCGATGTGGCTTCAATACGCAGTATGAGACGCCGCGGCATAGCCTTGCTTCCCACTCTCGACAGTGACGGACACATTGTCTCTATAGCAGACTTGACAAAAACACGCTCGATGCTGCCTATGAGTGCGATTCTGATGGCAGGCGGCATCGGCGAACGCCTGAGACCATTGACACTGTCCACTCCGAAGCCATTATTGAAAATTGACGGAAAAGCGATCATAGATTATAATGTCGAATCTCTCGCCGCTGTCGGAATAAACGATATCACTGTCGCCACACGCTATCTGTCGGAACAGCTTCATGATCATTTCAGCCGTCCGGTAGCCGGCGTGTCGGTCAAATGTGTGACCGAAGAAATTCCGCTCGGAACAATCGGGGCGGCTACGCTTGTCGATCTTCCCGATGAAGGAAATACAATTGTGATGAACTCCGACTTGCTGACGTCAATAGACTTTGAAGAAATGTATCTCAGACATTCTGAACAGAATGCCGCGATAACCATTGCATCGGTGCCATATGTGGTCTCGGTGCCATATGCAATTCTCGCCACCGACGGCCATAATGTGACTTCGATCGAGGAAAAACCTACTTATTCCCACTATGCAAACGCCGGTATATACATAATAAACAACCGACTGCTGAAAGGACTGAGGAAAGGTGTGCGCACCGATGCCACCACCCTTATCGAAGACGCTGTTGCCTCAGGAGAGAAGGTGACATACTTTCCGATCAACGGAACATGGATTGACGTAGGTTCGCCGGCCGACTTCAGGCATGCTGAGGAGTTGATGAGACACCACAACAATTTGAAACTTAAAAACTGATTAATATGGCAGATTCCAACTTTATAGATTATGTGAAAATACTTTGTCGTTCGGGAAAAGGAGGTGCAGGATCACGTCATTTTTACCGTGCAAAATATATACCCAAAGGAGGACCTGACGGAGGCGATGGAGGTCGTGGAGGTCACATAATTCTCCGTGGGAACAAAAACATGTGGACACTTTTACCGCTGAAATATCGCCGCCACATCTTTGCCGGAAACGGTGAAAGCGGTTCTGGTGGCCGGAGCTTCGGAAAAGATGGGGAAGATGTCGTTGTCGATGTGCCTTGCGGAACTGTTGTATTCGATGCAGAGACCGGCGAATATCTCTGTGAGGTGACTTCCGATGGCGAAGAGGTGAAACTGTTGCGCGGTGGGCGTGGCGGCCTCGGAAACTGGCATTTCAAATCGTCGACCAACCGTACCCCGCGTTATGCCCAGCCTGGAGAACCTGCTGTTGAGAAAAGTGTTGTTCTTGAACTTAAACTGCTGGCCGACGTCGGTCTTGTCGGCTTTCCGAATGCCGGAAAATCGACTCTGTTGTCGGCTCTGTCAGCTGCGCGTCCGAAAATCGCCGACTACCCGTTCACAACAATGGAACCACAGCTCGGCATCGTCGCGTATCGCGACAACCGATCGTTTGTAATGGCCGATATTCCCGGTATTATCGAAGGTGCAAGCGAAGGCAAGGGCCTGGGCCTCAGATTTCTGCGCCACATAGAGCGGAATGCCGTGCTGCTTTTCATGATTCCGGCCGATTCAGATGATATCTCCCGCGACTATGAGATTCTTGATTCAGAACTGAAACGCTTCAATCCACAACTTGCCGATAAACCGCGTGTGCTTGCCATTTCCAAAAGTGACATGCTCGATGACGAGTTGATTGAAGAAATCACCAAGACTTTACCCGTGTCAGTACCACACATTTTTATATCGGCTGTAACAGGCTTCGGTCTTGACAAATTGAAAGACCTTCTGTGGAACGAGATCAATGATGAGAACAACCGCATTGAGGTGACCCCGATCACACACCGTCCCCTTGACGGTCATCACCGGGTCAGGGAAGAAGATGAGTTCATTTTCCAGAATGTCCCTGTTGATGAGGCCGACGATGATTTCATTGACGATGAAGAGTGGGACGATGACGACAGCTATGATTGGGACGAAGACGTGGAATCTGCTGATATTCAGTAGCAGTGGTCGCTGTTGAGTCTGATTGTTCAATTAATTTAGCATTACTTTTATGTCAGTTTTCGAAAGCATTTTCAAATTTTACCTCGACGGCTTCAGATCGATGACTGTCGGACGGAAATTATGGGCATTGATAATTATCAAACTGATCATAATATTTGCGGTTTTGAAATTGTTTTTCTTTCCAGACTTCATAAAGTCGAGGTGTGACACCGAAAGCGAGTGTGCCGACCATGTCAGAAACGAACTCCTCGACTCAAACAGGAATTACTAATCTCCTAAAAAACTAATTTATTATCAACTATATCTGAAAAACTATGAATGATTTTATGAGTATGGTCGACTGGTCGCGAGGTCAATTTGCCCTCACGGCGATCGTCCATTGGCTGTTTGTTCCTCTGACGATCGGACTTTCTCTGATTGTCGGAATCATGGAAACGATCTACTATCGCACGCGTCAGGAGAAATGGAAGAAACTGACGAAGTTCTGGATGACCTTGTTCGGCATAAATTTTGCCTGTGGTGTCGCAACCGGCATCATACTTGAATTTGAGTTCGGCACCAACTGGTCGAACTACAGTTGGTTTGTAGGTGATATTTTCGGTGCGCCGTTGGCGATCGAAGGCATTCTCGCATTCTTCATGGAGTCGACATTCATCGCAGTAATGTTCTTTGGGTGGAAAAAGGTGAGCCCTGCATTCCATCTCGCCTCGACATGGCTGACCGCTCTGGGTGTCGTTCTCTCCGCACTATGGATTCTGGTGGCTAATGCATGGATGCAATATCCGGCCGGAATGGAGTTTGACCCTTCGCAGATGAGAAACGTAATGGTCAGCTTCACCGATGTTGCACTGTCGCCTGTTGCCGTCAACAAATTTTTCCACACCGTCTTGAGCGGTTGGGTTCTCGGAGCGACATTCGTGATAGGTGTCAGCTGTTGGTTCCTTCTGCGTAAAACCAATATCGAAGCTGCCAAAATGTCGATAAAAATCGCGTCATGGGTCGGACTGGCCGGCATTGTACTCACAATGTGGACCGGTGACGGTTCGGCTGTTGAAGTCGCCAGATGCCAGCCGATGAAACTTGCGGCTATGGAAGCCCTTTACAACGGAGAGAAAGGACAGAGCCTTGTTGCGTTCGGCATTCTTGATCCACAGAAATCGCTTGAAGATGACAGCGATGGAATGTTGATGTCTATCGACATTCCCTGCGGGCTGAGCATACTCGCCAACCACGATGCCAATTCATTCGTGCCCGGCATCAATGACATTATGGCCGGCATCTCGGTCAATGCCGACGGAGATACCGTCAATACGGTCTCTTACGCTGACCGCATCTTGCTTGGAAAACAATCACATGAGGCTTTGAGACAGTTCAGCGAGGCTGAAAAGGCAGGAGACACAGCCACTATGGAACTGGCCCGCTTGAAACTTAAAGAGACATTTCCCTATTTCGGATACGGTTACTTTGACGAACCTTCACAGGCAATCCCCCCTGTGGCACTTACTTTCTATTCATTTCGCGTGATGGTCATGGGCGGCGGCTGGCTGCTCCTGTTGTTTGTCGTGATGCTGTTTGTGGCATATCGTCGTGAAAAGGCATTTGAGTGGAAATGGCTTGCATGGGCCGGTCTGATCTCAATTCCTATTGTGTGGATCGTCAGCGAATCGGGTTGGGTAGTCGCTGAAATGGGCCGTCAGCCGTGGGTGATACAAGACCTCATGCCGACGCGTGCCGCAGTCTCGGCCGTGTCATCGGGCTCTGTCCAGACCACATTCTGGATTTTCACCGTCATATTCACCGTGTTGCTCGTCACCGAGATAAGCATTATGGTGCATGAGATTGCAAAAGCGTCTAAAAATGACATTCTCAAATAAAATGACACCTTTTTCCAAACCATTAAGAACGCAATAACATGGAACTGTTACATCTTCAACAATATTGGTGGCTGCTCATTTCGGTATTGGGCGCACTGCTTGTTTTCTTCCTGTTTGTTCAGGGAGGACAGACAATGTTTTTAGGTACCCGCGACAATGTTGCCCGTCAGATGATGGTCAACTCGATCGGACGCAAGTGGGAATTGACATTTACAACACTTGTGGTATTTGGCGGAGCATTCTTCGCCTCTTTCCCACTGTTTTATTCAACAAGTTTCGGAGGTGCCTATTGGCTTTGGATTCTGATTCTTCTAAGTTTCATCATTCAGGCATTCAGTTATGAATTTCGCCGTAAACCAGGCAATATTTTCGGCACAAGATTCTATGACACGTTGCTTTTCATCAACGGATCTCTCGGCTGCATTTTGCTCGGGGTCGCAGTCGCCACAATGTTTTTCGGAGCAGAATTCACTGTTACCAAAGGCAATCTTGTCGACAACGGAGTGCCGGTGATCTCACAATGGGCACCGACCCACGGACTTGAAGCAATTTTATCATGGCCAAATCTTCTGCTCGGATTCACAGTGCTGTTTCTGGCCAGAATGCAGGCGTCGTTCTATTTCTTGAACAATCTTTCCGGTGATGAAGCCGTCAGATTGCGCTGCCGAAAGGAGATGACCTGGAACTCGGTTATTTTCGTGGTACTTTTCTTAGCTTTCGCCGCAGTTCTTTTCACAGCCGACGGTTACAGCGTTTCCGCTGACGGAAAAATCGTGCTTACCCCCTACAAATATCTGACCAATCTGGTCGAGATGTGGTGGGCCGGCATTATGCTTGTGGTCGGAGTCGTATTGGTGCTCTATGCCGTTGCCATAGCTATGGTCAGACCTCAATGGCGTGCCGGAATATGGTTCACAGGCGTGGGGACGGTTCTGGTCATTCTCGCTCTCTTTTTCGCGTTAGGATATAATTCAACCGCCTACTATCCGTCATTGATCGATCCGCAGTGTTCGCTGACAATCGAAAACAGCTCTTCTTCGCTGTTCACTCTCAAAGTTATGACATATGTCTCGGTTCTCGTTCCGTTTGTAGTGGCATACATAGCTTATGTATGGCACAAAATGGATGCCAGGCCGATCACTCCTGATGAGATCGCAGAGGGAGGACACCAATATTAAAAGTCACTTTGACGTACTCTTGAATATAATCTGATTTAATTGACACTGAGGCTGCCTGACGATCTTTTCAAGGCAGCCTCAGTGTCAATTATGTATGTCTTGATGATCATTCAAAACACCGGTCATCGGGCGGAATGATCTTCATTATCAGCTGTCACAACCGTTTATATAAAAAAAAATTATCCGTCATCACGACGAATAATCTTCTTACCTTAAATCTAATACCATGAAAAACTGATGCAAAGGTAATGGTTTTATGTTATTCAGCATAATTTTTAGACAGAAAAAGTCATAAATTAACACGTTTTAACCAAATTATATATTCAATAGCGAGAATCAGTCCTCTTAACAAGAGATAAACAATGAATGCCAGCCATAGCGCATGGTTTCCCAACGAGGGGTAAAGTAAGTGGAGAATGACAAAAAAAGATGTCATCGCGATGGCCATTGATATCAGCATCGAGCGTGTCTGTGTAGCTCCAATAAAGATGCCGTCCCAGGCAAAGGCCGAAAAGCCGGCTACTGGAATTGTAACTGCCCACCACCTGAACTCACCGGCAGCGTCTGTGACTTCTCTGTTGTCGCTGAGCATGTTGAGGATTAATGTTCCTCCTGCGGCATAAAGAATGGTGAAAATCAAAGCGATCGCCGCAGCTATTTTGAACAGACTTTTGACTGTCGTGGTCAGCTTTTCTCTATCGCGGGCCCCGATATAGCGTCCGGCGAGAGCCTCTCCAGAAAAAGCAAATCCGTCCATGAAGTATGAGAACATGACAAAAAACTGCATCAGAAGTGTGTTGACGGCCAGCATGACTGAGCCTTGACGGGCTCCGATTCGGGTAAACCAGACTGTCACGGTTATCAGGCATAGAGTGCGCAGGAAAATATCGACATTCACTGAGAAGAACCGTTTCAGTTCTGGTTTGGAAAGAATTGAATTTAGAGAAGTTCCTTTAAATGAGAACCTGTGCCGACGAGTCATTATCAGACCTATGACGCAGCCTGTCAGTTGGGCGACAAGGGTGCCGGTGGCCACACCTTTGATTCCGCATTTTAAAATAAGAACAAGAACGAGGCTGACACAGATGTTGACGATATTGATGATGAACGAGATCCACATGGGGCTGCGCGAATCCTGCATTCCGATAAACCACCCGGTCAGCGAATAGGTCATCAACACCGCGGGTGCTCCATAGACAAGTATGCTGAAATATTGTCTCACTAAATCAGATGTCATGGCGTCGGTCTGCATGAAGCGCAAAATCAGATCTATGATCGGCAGCTGGAACAGTATTATGACACTGCTGCCGCAAAGCGAGAGAATCAGCGATAGTTGCAGAATGCGGTCGGTTTCTTTTTTATCTCTCTTGCCCCAAGCCTGCGCAGTCATGCCGCTTGACCCCATTCTGAGGAAGCCGAACAACCAATAGAGCATGTTGAAGACTGAGCCTCCTACGGCAATTGCGGCAATATAAACCGCACTCCCCATGTGGCCTACGATAGCAGTGTCTACCAAAGCCAGAAGGGGAGTGGTTATGTTAGTGACGATAGACGGAATGCCTATTGCCAGAATCTGTCGGTTTACAGGAGATAGTCTCACGCTTTTTTCCCGCGGCAGCTGTCCCAGACAAGATAGGCGATCAACAGAACGTAGGCGATGCAGCCATAGATCTGCAGGCTCACAGCATCGATACCGGCAACATATTCAAAACCGAAGAAACGGGTGAGAGCGGCAAAGACACCGAACAGGGCACCTCCTGCGATCAGTCCTGATGAAATCAAGGTGCCGCGGTCACGACGTGCCTCACAGACGGCTTTGTCTTTCGATGACCGCTCGATGAACCACGCGATCGCTCCGCCGACCAGAAGCGGTGTGTTGAGGTGAAGCGGAATGAACATACCGAGGCAGAAAGCGAGTGCCGGGACACCGAGCCAGTTGAGAAGCAGTGCCAGAACGACACCTGTGAGATATAAAATCCATGGAGTCTCACCTCCCATCATCAGCGGTTCTATTACTTTGGCCATTGCATTGGCTTGCGGAGCAACAAGGGCATTCTCGCCAGTGAAGCCATAGACCTGGTTCAAGACAAGCATGACACCGCCGACTGTAGCAGCCGAGACCAATGTGCCGAGAAATTTCCACTGCTCCTGCTTCTTGGGTGTCGAACCGAGCCAGTAGCCTACTTTGAGGTCGGTCACGAAACCGCCGGCCATTGACAGTGCGGTGCACACGACACCGCCGATGACCATTGAGGCCACGATGCCAGAGACGCCGTTGAGACCGACTGCAACAAAGATTGCCGACGCCACAATCAGAGTCATCAGCGTCATGCCTGACACCGGATTCGAGCCGACAATGGCGATGGCATTGGCGGCGACAGTGGTGAACAGGAATGCTATCACGGCTACGACAACCCAGGCTACGACTGCCTGAATGAAGTTATGGATAACGCCGAAGTAGAAGAAGATGAAGACGGCGACGAGTGCGATGCTTATGAAAAACACAATGTGCTTCATCGAAATGTCGGTCTGCCACCTTATTTGTTTGACATTGCCCGATCCTTTGAACTCGTTGCGTGCAAGCCCTACAGCCTGACGTATGATAGGCCATGACTTTATGATGCCGAGAACACCGGCCATAGCTATGCCGCCGATGCCGATCATGCGTGCGTACTCGCTGAAGATCTCCTGTGGAGTCATTGCCACAAGTGTCTCATTGCCATATGTTCCGAGCAATGGAATGATGATCCACCAGACCAACAGAGAACCGGCGCAGATAATGAACGCATATTTCAGACCGATGATATAACCGAGTCCGAGCACGGCTGCCGACACATTGCAACTCAAAACGAGTCTTGTCTTGGCTGCTATGGCTTGTCCCCAGCCGGTTGCGTATGTCGTCACTGTGTCTGCCCAGAAACCGAAAGTCTCGACAACATAGTCATAGATACCGCCGATTAGCGATGCTGTCAGCAACGTCTTCGCCTGACCGTTGTCTTTGGTCGCCTGACTGCTTGCAAGTACCTGGGTTGTGGCAGTGGCTTCAGGGAAGGGATATTTGCCGTGCATGTCCTTGACGAAATATTTTCTGAAAGGAATGAAAAACAAAATGCCGAGTATACCACCAAACAGCGAGCTCAGGAAGACTTCAATGAAGTTTACCGTGATCTCAGGATATGTGGCCTGAAGAATGTAAAGTGCCGGAAGTGTGAATATCGCGCCGGCGACGATCACACCCGAACAAGCCCCGATTGATTGTATTATCACGTTTTGTCCAAGCGGGTTCTTGAGTTTGAGCGCGCCCGATACGCCGACGGCGATGATGGCGATCGGTATAGCCGCCTCAAATACCTGGCCTACCTTCAATCCGAGATATGCGGCTGCGGCACTGAAGATGACTGCTAACAGAAGACCCATGCCCACTGAGTATGGAGTCACTTCGCGATAGTCGCGGGCCGGGTGCATCAGCGGACGGTAGTTTTCGTCGTTGGCGAGTTCACGGAACGCGTTTTCTGGCAGTTCGACCGGATCGATGTCATTTTCGTTCAGGCCGGTTCCGATGTTGTCTTGTTTCATTGCAAAAAAATGATTGGTGATTATTTGTTTCCTCTGAGAATGATGTCGACAGAATCGACCCACACTTCTGTCACGCGATGTTTTATTGCGGCTTGATCTTGCCATGTGCGTGTGCGGAGACGTCCTTCGACATAGAGCTTGGTGCCCTTGTTGATATATTGTTCGGCAAGTTCGGCATTGCGACCCCACATTACCAGAGTGTGCCATTCGACACGTTCCGGAATCACTGTGCCGTCGCTGCGGGTGACTGCAGGTTCGTTAGTCGCGAGAGAGACGTTTGCCACAGGTTTGCCGTCGATGTAGCGCATCGACGGATCACTTCCGACATTGCCTACCAGAATCACGCGGTTAACCGACATAACCCTCTTCGCTCAGTGCCTGTTTGAAACGGTTGATGAATTCGTCGGCTTCGTCTATGGTCAGACACAATGGCGGCAGAAGACGAATGACATTAGTGCCTGATGCTCCGGTGAAGACATGATGATCATGAATCAGGCGGCTGCGAAGTTCCTTGGCCGGTTTTTCCATTTCTATGCCGATCATCAGACCGCGGCCTCTGATCTCCTTCACTCCGGGAAGATCCTTGAGATTTTCCATTAAATGGTTTCCGACTTTCTCGGCATTGGCAATCAGGTTTTCATCTTTCATGATGTCGAGAACGGCCATTGCAGCTGCACACCCTAAGTGGTTGCCGCCGAATGTTGTGCCGAGTTGTCCGTAGACCGGCTTGAACTGCGGAGCGATGAGCACTCCGCCCATTGGATAGCCGTTGGCAATACCTTTGGCGACAGTGATCATGTCAGGTCTGATGCCGCTGTGCTGGTGGGCGAAGAAACGCCCCGAACGTCCATATCCGCTCTGTATTTCGTCAAGAATCAGAACAGTACCTGTTTTTTGTGTCTCCTCGCGTAGCATGCGCAGAAATTCATCGTCGGCAATCCTGATTCCACCGACCCCTTGAATGCCTTCAATGATTACAGCTGCCACATCGCCTTTGGAGAGACGTTCTCTGACCGCGTCAATGTCTCCAAGGGTAATGAACGAGACATTGCCGTTCTCGTTTACAGGAGCCTGTATCTTATGGTTGTCGGTGGCTTCAACAGCGGCAGAAGTGCGCCCGTGGAAAGCTTTGTCAAATGCGACTATGTGTTTGCGGCCAGTCGCGAATGATGCCAGTTTGATGGCATTTTCGTTGGCCTCCGCACCCGAATTTATCAGAAACAGCTGATAGTCATCGTAACCACACATTTCTCCGAGTTTGGCCGCGAGTTTCTGCTGTAGTGAATTGATCACAGAGTTGCTGTAGAAAAGAAGTTTTGAAGCTTGTTCGTTCAGTGCGGTGAGATAACGTGGGTGGCTGTGACCGACCGAGATGACAGCATGACCGCCATAGAGATCAAGATATTCTGTATTTTCCGTGTCCCAGACATGACAGCCTCTGCCACGCTCGATTTCAATGTCAAATAATGGATATACGTCAAACAGGTTCATTTTTTTCTTATTTTGTAGTTTAACTGCAAAATTAATCTTTTTTTTACAATGAATCTGTTACTTCGTATTCTTTTTCAAATTTTCATACTGCGGTTCTTTTAAATGTTTTTTTAATTATGGTTTTCCGATAAATATTGACTATATTTGCAAAACACTCATAATTATGGAATATACACCGGAAAACATAACACATCTTGGTCCTGACGATATTTTCGTGTTCGGCAGTAATCTAATGGGAAGTCATTGCGGAGGAGCTGCACGTGTGGCTCTCAAGCGGTTTGGAGCAGTCATGGGTCAGGGTGTCGGAATACAAGGTCAGTCATACGCTATCCCGACTATGCAAGGCGGCGTGGAGACGATAAAACCCTATGTCGACGATTTTATTAAACTCGCACGCGAATGGGATCAGAATACGTTCTATGTCACACGGATAGGCTGTGGAATAGCCGGCTTCACCGATGAAGAAATCGCGCCTCTCTTTGACGAGGCCTATGACCTATATAATGTTCGGTTGCCAAAATCATTTGCTGATATTATCGAGCGTGATAGAAAAAAACAGTGACGATGGAACCACAATTGATAAACGGACACAACAAGCAGGAGTATCCGCCCATGCACTCGGCCGAACATCTTCTCAATGGAGAAATGGCACGGCGTTATGGTCAGGGCCGCGCGTTCAGCGCACATGTTGAGCGCAAGAAGACAAAACTCGACTATCATCTTCATCAGCAGCTGACTGAAGAAGAACTGAAGTCTCTTGAAGATTACATAAATGGAGTTGTCAGAGCCGATGTCGAGATAACCGAAGAGTATATTTCACAGGCCGAAGCTATGAAAAGTTTTGACATGAGTCGTCTTCCCGAAGAGGCTACAGACACGGTGAGGGTGGTGTCTATAGGTGATTACGACAGATGCCTGTGTGCCGGAACTCATGTCAAGCGAACAGGTGAAATAGGGCACTTCCGCATAACCAGCAGCCGTTGGCAAGACGGTGTTCAGCGCATAGTTTTCAAATTAGGAGAATGATACTGTTCCAGATCAAAGCGAAATGAACTATATATTTGATTTTGACGGAACTTTGATGGATACGTCGGGAGTTATACTTTCCACCATTAAAGCGACTGTCAAGGAGATGAACCTGCCTGAAAAGACCGACGATGAGTGTCGTTCAATAATCGGAATCCGCACCGATGAGGCGGGTAAATATCTTTATCCCGATCTTGATATTTCAAACCGTCGGTTTGCGGAGGTCTTCAGGTCGAATTACGATAGATTGAAGAAGAATGCCCATGAGAAAACTTTCCCCGGGGTTCTGGAGACTTTGACAAAGCTGCGCGAGGGCGGACATGGCCTTGCTATCGCGTCAAGCCGTCGTCTTGCTTCGCTCACAGATTATCTTGACGGCCTTGGCATTAAAGATTGGTTTAAACTTATTGTCGGAGCCGATAGCGTGAAAAAAGGCAAGCCTGATCCCGAACCTGTGTTGACAATTCTGACCGCTCTCGGATGGAAAGCTGAAGATACCTTGGTGGTGGGTGATGCCGATGTCGATATTCTGATGGGCAATGCCGCAGGTTGCAATACTTGCGCCGTAACTTACGGAAACGGATCTTTGAATACACTCAGGGCTGCCGGCCCGGACTACATGGTTGATTCTTTCAACAGCATAATAGGGTTATGAATATCGAGGACGTAAGAAATTATTGTTTGACAAAGCCACAGGCGACAGAAGATATGCCGTTCGGCCCTGATTATGTCGTTTATAGGATAGGAGGAAAGATATTCTGTTGTCTCGCGCTTGTCCGTGGCAATGTTGTTCAACTTAAATGGAATCCTGATGAATTTGACGAGATCGTAGAACGTCACTCATTCCTGCATCAGGCGTGGCACTGGCATAAGCGTCATATGATTCAATTTGATTTTGATGATGCACCCGTTCATGATTCTCTTGTAATGAGCCTTATTGACCGCTCATATGACTATGTGAGAGGTAAGCTTCCGAAGAAAATAAAAGCGGAACTGGATGTATTGCCCTGACTCTGAAAAACTGAAATAACTATTTATCGTAGCCTGTATCACCGTCTTTGATTTCAGTGATCAGACGCTTGGCTGCATCTTGATATTTGCCCGTGATCTCGGCAAATTGCATCAGAACGGGCAGAACCTCAGAAATGCTGTCGTGTTTGATCATGCGGTTGATCTCGCACCATTTTAATTCATATTCATTGATCTCAGATTGGAGATCATCTGACGGACCGGTGTATATTTCTGCCGATAGAGCTATCTCATGATCTTGAATGTTAGTGACGGGGTCCCCCTTCATTTGGGTTCCATTAGGTTTTGATGTGGTGTGATTGGGTTTGACAGAAGTGGGTGAGTCGTAAAAAGCTGAATATGCAAGATCATCACTTTTATCTGACGGTGTTATCAGAAAGAATCCGATGACAAGACATGCCGCGGCTGCAAATGAAGCGATTGACCATAGAACGTTTGCTTTTGTCATGACACCGGTGGGAACATTTTTTTTGCGTTGCGACTCCCACCGTGCAAAAGATTGTTGAGATCTGGCGACGGTTCCAAGTGGGCTGAGCAAGCGTCGGGTTTTGTCAACATCATCGCGCAAAGAAGAATCAGAGGCCATTTCAGCTTCGAAAATATGACGCATGTCATCATTCATCTGACCTTTGATATAGCGGTCTATTCTGTCTTGTCGGTTATCCATGATCATGTCAGGTTTTTATTATGGTTTCAGTCCGGCTTTATTGAAAGCCTCGGTTACCATTGATTTCAAATTGGCGAGACATTTCGATTTTCTTGTTTTCAGACCGTTGTAGCTTGTGTTTTCAGGCCTTGATTGTAAAATCTCCTCAAGCGTTTTCCCTTCATGGTAAAACATAATCAGAATTTCAAGACAACTTTTGGGCAACCTCATCAGGCATTCGCCGACAATCATGTCTTTGGTGACCTCTGTGTCAGAGTCATAGATAGAGTCACTCTCATCGGGAAATTGAACGCCAATGTCGTCTATGCCGATCATGCGGCCATGTTGGCGAATGAGCTCATAGTAATAGTTTTTTACGATTTTCATAAAGAATCCTTCAAGACTCTCTATTGCGGTTGTTCCACGGCGTGTGCGGGCATAGACAGTTGTTCCCATGCAAAAAATTCCGCCGTCCTCAATCTTCCGCCATAGAAGCGTCATTGACATCTGAAACAGATCGTCGCGGTCACTGTCTGTAATTCCGAGCCATTTTTTTGTCACGCGATCCATTTTTTCGCGGCAATGATCATACCACCTGAACTGTACCGTCTCATCACATGTTTTGAACGCATTGATGACACAGGCATCGCTGAGGTCTGATTTTTTGTCGCGGCGGAACATCAATGCTTTTAATTCAACGAGTTTCTTTTATCAAATTCAACGCTCCCGTTCGAGGCTTCTGAAACCCGAAAGAGAGCGTCGTTATCATGTCCGGCAATCATATTGTTTGCGATTTCATTCTCAATCTTGCTGTAACTCCGGCTCATTTGTGCCAACAGCCATAGGTCGGTCGATGAAGAGACAGAGCCGATGACTGCCGCCATGTCAGCAGAAGAACAATGCCCTTCAAGATATTCAGCCAACAGATTGTCTGAAAGATTGGTGAATTGATTGCTTGTCATAGTTTCATAATCAAAGTGGTTATACACTATTGAGCGGTAAAATTACGAAAAACTATCAATACACCACTTTAATTTAATATTTTTTATAAATCTCGATAAATTGTTTTATAGCGCGGTGTTTCAGATTGTAGAGGTTTGATTTGTCTAATGACAATAACTGTGCTACATCGTCATTGCTATGTCCCTCGAGATACAATAGGTTGAGTATCTGTGCATAGCGTTTGTTTGTCATTTTTGACAGGGTGGCGGTCACGTCTATAGCTATTTGAATACGTTGGTCGATTTCGTCTGTCTCGTCAATACAGGCGAGTTTGTCGGCTGTTGACTGGGGCTGCTCCAATCGTTCGCGGACACCCAGAAAGAAACGCCAGGCGACAGGAATCATCCATGTTCTAAGCCGGCTTCCGTTACGGGCCTCGTAACTGTCAAATTTCTTCCAGTTTTCACGCGACATGTAGATGTAGAGTTCATTGACCAGCTCATCGTAGTCGGCACGTCCGTCGAACATTGTCTGACGTATATGGTTGATTATAAAAGACAGTTCATCATAGAAAAATTGTTTTATTGCCTGAGGCTCACCCCTTTTAAGTGAGTTGATCAGGTTTGTGTCACCGGCCGGTTGTCTTTTGTCTTTGGAGCGTGTCATCGTGATGTGTTTTTTATGTCGTTTGTCTTTCTATGACAAAATCCCCATCATTGTAACCCACTAAAACAAAAAAAGTGAAAGGAAACGGCCGTTTCCTTTCACTTTTATAAAATTCGAATGGTTTATGCTCTACTTAACTATTTCAAGCAGGAAAGTTTCACCCTTGTCCACCATCAGGTCATGACCGTCATTATTAAGGTGGGCTGTATCGGTGTCTTTCTGGAAATATTTGGCTCTGAAACCTGGATCGTTGACATCAATTCCACTCATTGTCGCGGCATCAAACACCGGAATGTCATATTTTCCGCATGTTTTCTTGATCTGTGCGATCACTTCACTGAACCATTGTCGGTCAACGCCCCACGGAGTGACGAATCCGATCGGTTTGCCGCGATATTTTTCCCTCAGGCCCGAGCAGAGCGAGTCGAGGCCGTCAGTGAAATCATCTAATGAGACTTCGCTATGCTTTCTGAGGTAGTCTGCGTCATTGTGGCCGGCGATTACAAGAATGACATCGGCTGAGTCGGGCATCTCGAGATAACGCTTTGTCATGGCCGGGCCAAAGCCGTCTTTAGTGCGGTCAAACGCTATGCTGCTGCCGTTGCGTCCGAAGTTGACATAGTTCATTTTCAGGCGTTCGGCGACCTTGGCATGCCACGTTTCGTCATACGGACGGCGGTGGTTTCTGACATAGCTGTCGCCTAAAACGCACAGTGTCTTGCCTTCGAGGCCGGTGTGGGCATATTCGATTTTACCGACGATTTTGCGGCTGACTCCGGGGTTGTCTTTCGTGCGCACCGACGGTTTGTGCATGTCGGTCGGAAAATAGAGGAAAAAACGGTCGGGGGCAGCCGGAACGTATGAGACAGGCTTGTCGGTAGTGTAAAAACCGATGTCATTGGCCTGGCTGTATTCAGTCTTTACCTTTACGTCTGATGCCAACCCCATTTTCTCATTACCCTCAAAGGTGTATTGAAGGTCGATCATCCGTTTGTGTGATTCGATTTGCATTTCCTCTTCTGTCGCCGGAGTGTATTCCTGAACGACAACCCATAGGCGTCCGTCTTCAAGAACAATTTTGCCCGGCTTTAATGACTTGGGATCATTGTCAGCGAGAAATTTGAAGAGCTTGTCCCACAGCGGTTTGTTGAGTTTGTACTGTGTGGCGAATTCCAGACAATCGACAGTTTTGTCGGGGTTGACAGTCCAACCGTTGTCCCACTGGCGGCCTTCAACCCATTTCTCAGCCTGCTGACGCGCAGGCGTGGATTCGTGTCGGCCATCGACACTTATTGTGGTCTGGCCTACAGCGTTTAACGACGAGGCAATTGCAAAAAACGCGACTGCTCTGAATAGATTGTTAAGTCTCATTCCGCGTACTCGATTTTACCAACGATCTTATGGCTTACACCGGAGTTCTCATCAGCTCTGACCGAGGGTTGGTGCATGTCTTTGGGAAAGTAGAGAAAGAATCGGTCGGGTGAGGCGGGAACATATGAGACCGGTTCGTCAGTAGTGTAAAATGTCACATCTTTCACCGGGTTGTATTCGGTCTTTGGAGTCACGTGGCCAGCAAGACCCATGATCTCATTGCCCTCAAATGTGTATTGCAGGTCAATCATGTTTCTGTGAGCCTCAATTTTGGTGTCTTCAGCAGATTTCGGTGTGTATTCGAGAACGTTGATCCAGAGTCGGCCTTCCTCCAGAACTATTTTTCCGGGTTCGAGGGTCGTCAGATCTGTTTCAGCTATGAATTTCAGCAGTTTGTCCCACAATGGTTTGTTACGTTCATATTGAGTCGCGAATTCAACGCAGTCAACTGTTTTATCGGGATTCACGTTCCAACCGTTATCCCAGACTCGGCTTTCAACCCATTTTTCCGCTTCTTCGCGGGTGATTTTCGAATTTGTTTGCATTTCAATATGTGATTTTTAAGGTTTGTTCTCTCTGGCAAAGGTAGAAAAATTAGTTCAAACATAGAATATCAGATGTGTAAAATTCATTTTAAGATGCTTTTATCAGAGAACATCGATTAGAAAAGCTATCTTTGTGCTGAGATAGTATTATGCTGAGATCATGAATTTCCAATCATATAATAAAATGTCTGGTTCATCACCCTATGTGTCAGTGATCATGCCGGTTTTTAATGCCGCTGCATATCTTGGTGACTCGATCGGATCGGTACTCGCCCAGAACTTCCCCGATTTCGAGTTGATATGTTTCAATGACGCATCAACCGACAACAGTCTTGAAATACTCAATCGCTATGCCGCTATTGACCCGAGAGTCAAGGTGATAGATTCGCCGGTCAATGTAAAACAAGGAGCGGGACGAAATCATGGCATAAAGGAGGCCCGTGGCCGTTATGTGTTGTTTCTCGATGCCGATGACGCTTTGTCGCCCGGTGCATTGCGATGTCTGCATGAGACGGCGTGCGGAACCGATGCCGAAGTTGTTTTTTTCGACTATCTTGAATTCGCCCCATCGACAGGAAAAGAAACTCAGAGACGAACCGCTGTCCCGTCTCTGACACATCCGATGCGGCCGACGCCAGTGTGGACCGCCATGTATTCGCGGCGGCTCTTTACCGACTATACCCTGTTTTTCCCGGAAAAAGTTTTCTATGAAGACAACGCCGTCGCACTGGCGCTACAGTTGGTGGCGGAGAATCCTGTCCACATAGGGAAACCGCTTTACCGCTACCGGTGTGATAATCCTTCTGTGACGAGATCGTCAAACAACATGCGCTTTTTTGACCGCGTTGACTCGGCCACACTTTTGCTCGGCCACATCAAACGTCTCGGTTTATATGACAGATATGCCGATGACATAGACTTCATTTTCATCAACCAATATCTTGTACACACGGTCTTTGGGGCGATATACAGGTTTGACCGTGTGCAGACAGACCGCATCGCTCAGGTAAGAGACGGAATAGGGGAGTACATAACAGATTTCAGGAGGAACCCCCATTTCAAAGCGCAGAGTCTGTCATGGAAACTTAAACTCGAAACCCACATGAGATGGCCGAGGTTCATCAAAATGTTGTCAAACATTAACCGGCGGTTGAAAACTTTTTTTTGTCGGGTGAAACAAATGGCTTATCTTTGTTTGTAAACAAAAACATGGGAAATGAACCGCAAAGGAAAACTTTATTTCAGATATGGCACCATGGGGTCGGCCAAGACGGCGTTGCTGCTGACGACCGCATATAATTTCGAGGAGCGCAATTTGAGCTATCTGTGCATGAAACCGGTGGTTGACAACCGGGAGAAAAGCAATGTCATCAGATCAAGAATCGGAATAGAGCGCGAATGTCAGTGGATTTATTCCGACACTGATCTCTACAGTTTTGCCCAGGATTGGTTTGAGCAACATCTCGCGGTCGTGGACTGGTTTCTGATCGATGAAGCCCAATTTCTTACCGAGGCACAGGTCGATCAGTTGTCACGCATTGTCGATGACTATGGCAGCAATGTCATCTGCTATGGACTGAGAACCGACTTCAAGTCTCATCTCTTTGAGGGTTCCCGGCGTTTGTTTGAGATTGCAGACACAATAGATGAAATCAAATCGACATGTACGTGCGGCCACAAAACCATAATCAATGCCCGCATTGACTCCAACGGCGATTTTGTTGAAGACGGTGCCCAGGTCGAAATCGGTGGTGATGACCGCTATATAGCCGTTTGCCGCAAATGTTGGCGGAACAAGCGCATCGAGCAGATGCAACGACATTCATTGCCTCTGTTTGATCCGGCTGCCAATATCGATTAGGTTATTCTTTTGACTTTTTAACCTTTTATAAGCAAAAAGTTTACTACCTTTGTGGCAATTTTGAACAAACTATACTTAACATACAGAAAATGGCTCAGCAAGAAGATGTATTTAAAAAAATCGTTTCACATGCCAAGGAATACGGTTTTGTCTTTCAATCGAGTGAAATTTATGACGGTCTCGCAGCCGTATATGACTATGGTCAGAACGGCGTGGAACTTAAAAATAATATCAAGCGTTATTGGTGGGACGCGATGACACTGCTGCATGAAAACATAGTGGGCATCGACTCCGCTATTTTCATGCACCCTACAATCTGGAAAGCCTCAGGCCACGTAGACGCTTTCAACGATCCGTTGATTGACAACCGCGATTCGAAGAAACGCTATCGTGCCGATGTCTTGATTGAAGATGCGATCGCCAAAATCGATGAGAAAATCGAGAAAGAAGTAGCCAAGGCTGCAAAACGTTTCGGTGAGTCATTCAACGAAGAACTGTTCCGCCAGACCAATCCCCGCGTTGTTGAACATGTCAACAAACGCAACGCACTTCATCAGCGTTTCTCTGACGCTATGAACAACAATGACCTCGAGGAACTGAGACAGATCATCATTGACGAAGAAATCGTATGCCCCATCAGCGGTACACGAAATTGGACCGATGTGCGTCAGTTCAACCTCATGTTCAAAACCGAAATGGGATCGACAGCCGACGGTGCTATGACCGTGTATCTGCGTCCTGAAACCGCACAAGGTATTTTTGTAAACTACCTAAATGTTCAGAAGACAGGCCGCATGCGTCTGCCGTTCGGTATAGCACAGATAGGTAAGGCTTTCAGAAACGAGATCGTCGCACGTCAGTTTATTTTCCGCATGCGCGAGTTCGAGCAAATGGAAATGCAATTCTTCGTGCGTCCGGGCGACGAGATGAAATGGTTCAAGTTCTGGAAAGAAACACGTCTGCGCTGGCACAAAGCACTTGGTCTGGGCGATGAGAAATATCGCTATCACGATCATGAGAAGTTGGCACATTACGCAAATGCCGCAACCGACATCGAGTTTGAGATGCCCTTCGGTTTCAAGGAAGTCGAAGGCATTCACTCGCGCACCAATTTCGACCTCTCGCAACATGAGAAATTCTCAGGCAAGAAGATACAGTATTTTGATCCCGAATTGAATGAAAGCTATGTTCCCTATGTGATAGAGACCTCAATCGGTGTAGACCGCATGTTCCTGTCGGTTCTTTGCTCAAGCTACGAGGAGCAGGTTCTTGAAGGCGGTGAGTCTCGCGTCGTGCTCCACTTGCCGGCGGCTCTCGCTCCGGTGAAATGTGCCGTCATGCCCCTCGTCAAGAAAGACGGTCTCCCCGACAAGGCACGTGAGATTGTGAACGATCTCAAATTTGACTTCTCGACCCACTACGACGAGAAAGATTCGATCGGTAAACGCTACCGCCGTCAAGACGCGATCGGAACCCCATTCTGCATCACCGTTGATCACCAGACTCTCGAAGACAACACTGTCACCTTGCGCGAAAGAGACTCGATGGAGCAGACACGTGTCAATGTGGCCGATCTCCACAAACTGATTCACGATCGCGTGGCTTTGACATCGTTGCTGCGTCGCCTCGGTTGAAATATACTAAAAAACAATTTAATATGAACATCAGCAAAACTACCATAGCTGTTATTGTCGCGGTTGTGTTTCTCTTTATTCTCGGTTTCACCGGCTGTTCGCAATATAACGGCATGGTGTCTCAAGAAGAAAACGTTGACAATGCTTGGGCACAAGTAGAGAACCAATACCAACGTCGTCTCGATCTGATACCCAATCTTGTCGCGTCGGTCAAAGGATATGCCGAGCATGAACAGGAAACTTTTGAGGCTGTGACAAAAGCGCGTGCAGGTCTGTCGTCGGCTTATGAAGCGGCTGAGTCGACCAATAAAGAAAATGCCGGAGCTCCCGCCGACGATGCCGCAGTGAAAAAGTTTCAGCAGACCCAGCAGAAATTGCAGAGCGCGCTCGGAATTTATGTCAACGCTGTTCGTGAGGCTTATCCCGAACTGAAAGCCGACAAGACGTTCCTCGATTTGATGACTCAGCTTGAAGGCACTGAAAACCGCATTGCAACAGAGCGCAACCGATACAATGATGTCGTGCGCGATTACAATGTGAGAATTCGTCGCTTTCCGGCTTCTATTTTCGCCGGTATGTTCGGTTTTGATAAACGTGCGCCGTTTGCTGCTGAGGAAGGAGCACAACATGCGCCAAAAGTTGAATTTTAAAGATGAAAAAACTCCTGCTTATCTTCTCTCTCCTGGCTGTCACGTTGTCGGTGTCGACTTCATGTAAAGACGACGAGTATGAGTCGGCATGGAAAGAATATGCCGAATGGCGTGAGACCAACGAGCAATATCTTGCCGATCAGGCGCGTCTCGAGAATCCCGATGGTAAGGCTGTCTATGAGCGTGTCATTCCGTCATGGAATCCCGGTGTCTATGTCTTGATCCGTTATTTCAATGACCGCAAGCTGACAGAGGGCAATCTTGTGCCGTTGTCGACCAGCACCGTCGATGTTAAATATAAAGGAATGCTCTATAATGATGTGCCTTTTGATTCGTCATATAACATCAAGGCCACATATGGAGACAGCATTTATCGGACACGTCTCAATTCCGATATAATCGACGGTTGGAAAATCGCCCTCCAGCACATGCATGTCGGTGATTCGGTCGAGGTTCTGATGCCTTACAATGTTGGTTATGGCTACAGCGGCTCTGGTGTGATCCTGCCGTTCTCTACATTGAAATTCGGTTTGAAACTCGTAGATATTCCCTATTACGAAGTTCGTCCGTAAACAATTTTAAATCTTAGGAAATGACCATTTCGCAATTGTTTGAAACGGCACGCAGACGTCTCGCCAAACGTTTTAGTGCCGGGGAGTCACGCGAGACGGTCATTTTGATTTTTGAGAATCTGAAACATTGGTCGATGACCGACATTCTTGTCAAGGGTGATGAGGAGGCATCGCAATGGCTTGAGCAGCAGGTCGACTCGGTAGTGACACGAGTTCTTGACAACGAACCTGTGCAATATATTTTCGGGAATGCCCATTTCTACGGACTTATACTGAAAGTTACTCCCGATGTGCTGATTCCTCGCCCAGAGACGGCCGAACTTGTCGACATCATTGTCGACGATAATCGCGACGTTGCCGATCTCAGAGTGTTCGACATAGCGACCGGATCGGGCTGCATAGCTGTTGCGCTCGCCCGAAATCTGAAGTTTGCCAAAGTTGATGCTATCGACATTTCGTCAGGTGCAATTGAAGTGGCACGTGAAAATGCGGCGAAACTCAACGTAAATGTCAATTTCAGACTTGAAGATATTTTGAAATTGCCGGCTGACCAGCATCCGACCTATGACATCATTGTCAGCAATCCTCCATACATCGCGTTGAAGGAGTCGCAGCAAATGGAGGCCAATGTTCTTGATCACGAGCCGGCCGAAGCCTTGTTCGTGCCTGACAATGATCCGTTGAAATTCTACAGGCCAATAAGCCGTTACGCGCTTAAAGCATTGAATGAAGGAGGTCATCTCTATCTTGAAATCAATCCCGTATATGCCACTGAGCTCAGGTCTGAGATGATAGCTGACGGTTGGGACGATGTCGAGATTCTGACTGATATGCAGGGCCGTCGCAGATTTATTGTGGCGGAACCATGAGACAGGTTAAGATCATTGACCGCGATGAGGCATTGGTCAGGCTCGAATCTTTATGTGTCCGCAGCGAGCAATGTTCAGGCGAGATTCTGACGAAGCTTGCCCGGTGGCGCATTCCTATGGATGTGGCACGGGAAATTCTTGACAGTCTGGTTGATCGTCGGTTTGTCGACGACCGTCGCTATGCCGGGGCTTATGTGAGAGACAAATATCGGTTCTCACGGTGGGGACGGCGAAAAATCAGAATGTCTCTGTCTGCTAAACGCATCGATCGCGATGTCGTAGAAGCTGCCCTTGAGGAGATTGACGATTCTTCCTACCGCGATGTTCTTGTGGGACTGCTGAAAGCAAAAGCCCGTCTTATTGCCGAAGGGAATACTTTTGAAGGACGGACCAAACTATTCAGGTTTGCTGCCTCACGCGGTTTTGAGTCAGATCTGATTTCACAAGTTATCAGAAGTGAGAACCTATGGCCGGAATTATCAGACGAGTGACTTCGTTGACCGATGCGTTGCTGTCGGTTGTCTACCCTTGTGTCTGTGAGATATGCGGTGAGACTCTCGTCGAGGGTGAGGAACTGCTGTGTTCACGGTGTCTGGTTGAAGTGCCCCGTACATTTTTTCATTTGAGTGATTTCAATCACCTTCACCAGCGGTTGTTGGGAAGGGCGCATGCCGACAAGGCATCATCATTTTTCCACTACTTCAAAAGTGACGCCTATGCCGAGATGATACATAAATTGAAGTATGGATCGCGACGAGAAATTGGGGTGAAGCTCGGGCGGATATATGCCCGCGAGATATTGCACGATTCTCCCGATTATTTTTGCGGAGTAGATTTGTTTCTGCCGGTGCCGGTTCACTTTTTCAAGTTGTTGAAACGAGGCTACAACCAAAGCGGACTGATTGCCAAAGGTTTGTCGGTAGTGACGGGAATTCCTGTAGGCGATCATCTGGTGGCGACACGCGGACATGCCACGCAGACACGAAAGAGTGCGTTTGACCGTTGGATCAATTCGGCCGGAATTTTCAAAGTCAGACACTCCTCTGACCTTGATAATACGCATGTCATGTTGGTTGACGATGTGATCACTACCGGATCGACAATGCTTTGTTGCATGGAGGCAATCCACGATTCGGCACCCTCCGCCAAAATCAGTGTGATCAGCCTGGCTTCGACAAAAGCAGTGAATTGACCGGGACTATGAGTTAAAAGATGATATATCTGATTGTTGTGGGGCCACGATCGGCATACGGCCTGAAAAAATATAGCCATTAGCAATCACAACGGCATTATTCATTGCAAACTAATCCATTTAGCTCCAGTCAAGAAACGAAAGCCTGAAGGCCGCGTTTTCAGGAAAGTTATCAAGGAACGATCCTGAAGAATCGTTCCTGAATGGATCAGGGCTCAAATAGCCTTCATTGATCCACCTTAACAAGGTTTCCCGTTGCACAGACACCCCTCTCTTCTTATTTCTATCATTCAATGCACCTGGTGGGTCAACCGCCATACCGTTTTGTTCGACCCAGTCCCAGCCCTTCCATTTGGTGGGCAGCGACTTCCCGAAATATAGACGAATACACCCAAGGTGTCTCGTTTCGGCTGAATCACTATATATGTTTAAATCGATATCAATTGCCATGTCAATTTACATGTTCTATTTTGTTTGACTATAGATGGATTTAATGATTGTTTCAGTTGACTTTCAACACGTAAAGTTAACTGATTTTTCCTTATGCCGCAATAAGTCTGATATTTATATTCATTATAACTGGAACGCATTGCGTGGAGTACCGTCCTGAACATGAATTATACCGCAGTATGAGAATCCGCGTTTCGCTATCCAGCCGAGCATGGGCGCATTGTCTGCATGTGTGTCGATGCGGATGTTTATTCCGGCTTTCATGCAGAACTCAAGGGCAATGTCAGCGACCGATTTTGCTCCTGGAGCGGCGGCAATGCGATGTATTGTCCCGTAGGGATTGTTGTCAGGCCATTCACCTTCAATTTCAGAATAATTCGGATCTTCGCCGACAATGAATGTGAACACCCCTTTAATACCTTGGTCAGATTCGATCACATAGCTGTTGCCATTTTCGATGTCGTTGATTATAGTCTCTTTTGACGGGTAGCCGTTGACCCATTGAGTTGCATTCCCGAATTCACGCATTCTTTGTCTTGCGTAATCAAAGACAGACATCATTATTTCCAGATCAGAAATTGTCGCATGTCTGACAGAATGCATTTTCTCGATCTCACCCATATCTTCAATATCAATGTCTGTCATTTGTTACTTTCTCAAAATTCTCCAGTGACCATGAAATTAGGCTGCCGATGACCGGCATCAGGCTTTTCCCCAATTCAGTCAGTGAATATTCAACACGCGGAGGTATCTCGGCATAAATCTTACGGGTTACGAGATTGTCTCTTTCAAGATTCTTCAGAGTGTCGGTCAATACTTTAGGAGATATATCAGGAATTGCCTTGCCGATCGCGTTGAAACGTGTAGCCTCATTCTCAGCGAGGACACACAGCACTAACATCTGCCATTTACCGGAAAACCGTGAGATGACATTTCTAACCGGACATTTTTCAATGTGCGTGAATTTTTTTAAATTTTCTTGTAACTCCAAAGGTCTCATTTTCAGAAATAGTTACTTTAAGGTAAGTACCTGACGATTTTGTAACGTCTTGTGAAGCTCAGGAATAGATTTTAATTTTGCACTATCGAAACAAAAGCGGCTTACCGCAGCAAAGTTAACAATTAATCATCAACCTGCAAAATCAAGAAAATATGAGTGAAGTGAAAGTTTTGAATAAAGGAGCAAAATTCTCCCATGTCTCAGTAGGCAACATGCACGGAATCAGTGGCAAACAGTTCGTGAAGGATGCTAACGGAGCAACCTCATGTGAAATCTCATTCGGCTCTCTTCCCCAGGGAGCTTCCGTCCCGTTCTTCCATAGCCATAAAGAGAACGAGGAGAACTACATCATACTCACCGGAACCGGTAAATTTCAGGTAAACGATGAAGTTTTTGATGTGGCCGAAGGCTCAGTGATCCGCGTGGCAACAAATTGTGACCGCAATATCAAATGCACCTCTGCAGAACCGATGACATACATCTGCATTCAGGCAAGAGAAGACTCTCTCGATGTCTACACCATGACTGACGCGGAAATTACTGAACGGGAAAATCTTCTATGAATCGGGCACAATCAAATGACATGAATGACGTGGCTGTTTAACAGCCGGAGTAAACTGCCCCCTGAAAGCTTTTGACTTACTTTCAGGGGGCAGTTCATGTTTGTTTGACGGCCTGTAGTTTATTGCGTCTCAAGACATTAATGTCATTTATATTCGTCCCAGCTTTTTATCTCTATCTCTTCAACCGGAAGTGATGTGAACGCTCTGATAAAAGCCGAGGCGAGGCGTGCGTTTGTCAACAGTGGTATGTTAAGATCTATTGCCGCACGCCTGATCTTATAGCCGTTGCTCAGTTCGGCAGATGTCAGGTTTTTAGGTATGTTGACAACCATGTCGATTCCTTTGTTGTGAAGCAGTTCAAGTGCCTGCGGCTGCATGTCGCTTTGGCTTGGCCAATAGACGCGTATTGCCGGGATGCCGTTGTCGTTGAGGAACTGGTGCGTTCCTCCGGTTGCATATATTCGGTATCCGTGGTTGTGCAGCATATGTGCGGCATCAAGCATGGCGGTCTTTTGTTTTGCCGACCCGGTAGAGAGAAGAACCGATTTCTGCGGAATTTTCAAACCTACGGAGAGCATTGATTTGAGAATGGCCTCGTCGGTGTAGTCGCCGATGCAGCCAACCTCACCCGTCGATGACATGTCGACGCCGAGAACCGGATCTGCACCCTGAAGACGCGAGAAGCTGAACTGCGACGCCTTGATGCCGACATAGTCGAGATCGAACGCGTTTTTGTGGGGCTTTTCAACCTCAATGCCGAGCATCACTTTTGTGGCGAGGTCGATGAAATTTATTTTCAGAACCTTGGAGACGAACGGGAAGCTGCGTGAGGCACGAAGGTTACACTCGATAACTTTGATGTCGTTGTTTTTGGCGAGATATTGAATGTTGAACGGTCCGGAGATGTTTAATGCGCGAGCGATCTGCTGCGACACTTTCTTGATGCGCCTCATGGTCTCGACATAGAGTTTCTGGGGCGGGAAGCAGATAGTCGCATCTCCCGAGTGAACACCTGCAAACTCTATATGTTCAGAGATGGCATACACCTTTATTTCACCGTTTTGTGCAACCGCATCCATCTCGATCTCCTTGGCGTTTTGAATGAATTCGGTGACAACGACCGGGTGCTGTTTAGACACGTTGGCCGCAAGCTGAAGAAATCTTTCGAGTTCTTCTTTGTTAGAGCATACGTTCATTGCCGCTCCCGACAGCACGTAGCTCGGACGGACGAGCACCGGAAATCCGACCTCATCGATAAATCTGTTGATGTCTTCGAAACTGGTGAGTTCACGCCAGCGTGGCTGGTCGATGCCGAGGCGGTCGAGCATTGCCGAGAATTTGTGGCGGTCTTCGGCGTTGTCGATGCTTTGGGCTGAAGTTCCGAGAATGTTCACACCTTCGTCATCGAGGCGTGTTGCAAGATTATTCGGAATCTGGCCTCCAACAGACAGAATCGTTCCGTGGGGTTGTTCAAGATCGAGAATGTCCATGACACGTTCAAAGGTGAGTTCGTCAAAATAGAGGCGGTCACACATGTCATAGTCGGTTGACACAGTTTCAGGGTTATAGTTGATCATTACCGATCGCCAACCCTCTTTTTTGACAGTCATAAGAGCGTTGACCGAACACCAGTCAAACTCAACCGAGCTTCCGATGCGGTAAGCTCCCGAACCGAGCACAACTATTGAACGGTGGTCGTGGAGATATGTGACATCGTTCTCGCTGCCGTTATAGGTCAGATAGAGATAGTTTGTCATTGCCGGATATTCGGCGGCCAGAGTGTCGATCTGTTTGACTACGGGCACAATTCCATTGCGTTTTCTGTAGTCTCTGATCACCTTCATGTCGCGGTCGGCGTCGAAATCATCTTTCATGACCTCACGAATGATCTGGAAGTCGCTGAAGCCCTGTTCCTTTGCCAATCTCAGCAACGGCAGAGGCAGAGAGGTCAGTTCATCGTGCTTTCTGAGTTCGCACGCAGTGTCATAGATGTGATGAAGTTTATGCAGGAACCAACGGTCGATTTTTGTCAGGTCATGTATGCGGTCAATCGACCACCCTTCTCTCATGGCCTTGGCAATGACGAATATTCGCTTGTCGGTCGGTTCTTTAAGTGCTTTCTCGATGTCAGCTATCTTGAGGTCGTGGTTGCCTACGAAGCCGTGCATTCCTTGTCCGATCATACGTAAGCCTTTCTGTATAGCTTCCTCAAAGGTACGTCCGATCGCCATGACTTCGCCGACCGATTTCATCGAAGAGCCGATCTCGCGGTTGACACCATGGAATTTGCCGAGATCCCACCGTGGAATCTTGACGACAATATAGTCGAGGGCCGGTTCAAAGAATGCCGATGTCGATTTGGTGACCGAGTTTTTCAACTCGAAGAGGCCGTACCCAAGCCCGAGTTTCGCCGCCACGAAGGCGAGGGGATAGCCGGTTGCTTTTGAAGCGAGAGCCGACGAGCGGCTCAAACGTGCGTTCACCTCGATCACCCGGTATTCCATAGACTTCGGGTCAAAGGCATATTGCACGTTACACTCGCCGACAATGCCTATGTGGCGAATGATTTTGATCGCGAGCTGACGCAGGTAGTGGTAGTCTTCGTTAGACAGTGTCTGCGACGGAGCCACGACGATGCTTTCGCCGGTGTGAATGCCGAGCGGATCGAAATTTTCCATGTTGCACACCGTGATGCAGTTGTCGTAGCGGTCACGCACAACCTCATATTCAACTTCTTTCCAACCTTTCAGTGATTTCTCTACCAGAACTTGTGGCGAGAACGAGAGTGCTTTCTCCACGAGTGAGACGAGCTCTTCAGGGGTATCGCAGAAACCGCTGCCGAGACCACCGAGCGCGTATGCGGCTCTGACGATGACCGGATATCCGAGATTTGAAGCGGCTTCGAGTGCATCGTTAACCGAGTTGACAGCTTCGCTTTTGATTGTCTTGACACCAATCTCGTCGAGTTTCTTGACGAAAAGTTCACGGTCTTCGGTGTCCATGATTGCCCTTACCGGTGTGCCGAGAACCTTGAGGTCATATTTGTCGAGTATGCCCGATTCATAGAGGGCCACACCGCAGTTCAGGGCGGTCTGGCCACCGAACGCGAGCAGAATGCCGTCGGGACGCTCCTTGGCTATGACTTTCTCGACGAAGTAGGGTGTTACAGGAAGAAAATATATTTTGTCGGCAAAACCTTCTGATGTCTGAACCGTCGCGATGTTAGGATTGATCAGAATGGTCTCGATGCCTTCTTCTTTCAATGCTTTGAGGGCCTGAGAGCCTGAATAGTCAAATTCGCCGGCCTCGCCGATTTTCAAGGCACCGCTTCCGAGTAGAAGTACCTTCTTTATGTTATTGTCGATCATTGTTTCTTTCTTAGAGGAGTTTGATGAAGTTGTCGAAGATAAACTCGGTGTCTTTGGGACCTGAAGAGGCCTCGGGGTGGAACTGGGCCGAGAAGAAGGGTTTTGTCTTGTGGCGAATGCCTTCGTTCGTTCCGTCGTTCATGTTTATGAAAAGCGGTTCCCAGTCTTCTGGCAATGTGTCGGAATCGACTGCGAATCCATGGTTCTGAGAAGTCACGAAACAGGTGTCGGTTCCGGCCATTCTGACCGGTTGGTTATGACTCCGGTGGCCATATTTAAGTTTGTATGTCCTGGCACCGGCCGCTTTTGCCAACAGCTGGTTTCCCATGCATATGCCGCAAATCGGTTTTCCGATTTCCATTGCCTTGCGGATGTTTTCAACTGTCTTCTCTGCCATATCGGGGTTTCCGGGACCGTTGGAGATGAACAGACCGTCGTAGGCGATTGATGTGAAATCATAGTCCCATGGAACTCTGACAACTTTAACACCGCGTCGGGTAAGACATCTGATTATGTTGTGTTTAGTGCCACAGTCAATCAAAACGACTGTTTTGTCGCCTTCACCATGATGTTCAACAGACTGACAGCTTGTCGCGCCGACAAGATTATCGACATTTGGATCGTAGAACTCGACATCAACGTCATCAATGACTATTTTACCGAGCATGGATCCTTTTTCACGCAGATACTTGGTCAAGGCACGGGTATCGATGCCATATACGCCTGGAATCTTTTCCTCTTCCAGCCATTGTGCCAACGATCGGTCGGCTTGCCAGTGGCTGTGTTCCCACGAATAATCTTGTGCTATGATCGCTTTGCAGTGAATGTGGTCGCTCTCATAAAACTCGCTGACATCATTTTTCTCCCGTCGGGGAGGAACGCCGTAATTTCCTAAAATGGGATAAGTGGTTACCAATATCTGACCCTCATAAGAAGGGTCGGTCAAGCTCTCGGGGTAACCGGTCATCGCTGTATTAAACACTACCTCACCGGCTGTCGAACTATCGTGGCCGAATGATTTTCCTTCAAATTTGGTGCCGTCTTCAAGAATCAGCACCGCGCGTTTCGTTTCTCGCATAAAGACAGAAAGATATGTGATAAATTATGCGGTTGACAGATTTGTTCTATCGTGAAAACCGTGCAAAGTTATGAAATTATTTTCTTTTTATCGCTGTTTGCTTGTTTTTTTTGATTAAAGCTATCATTTAACGTGGGTTTTGTTGAGATATAAAAGATAATGCAAAGCGAAGATTATCCACATCCATTTGTGAAAAGCAGATCGTTCTGCTAATGGGGTCATCTCCATAAGAGGTATGAAATTTCACTTTATTTAAGTGAAAAGGTTTTGTATGGTGGGGCATTTTGGTTAACTTTGCATAATCTTTGAGATAAATCACAAGACCATGATACTACGCACCGCGTTATTTTCCATAGTGATGTTGCCCGTTTCGGTTTTTACACTCGGAGCGGTTGAGCCGGTGCATTCTATCATTGAAGATGATGCGGAACTTTTTTCTGAGAACAAAATGATTTTCCCGCAATATGCCGTTCCGGCAGCCGGAATGGAAATGTTGTTCGGGAGTGAAGACTCGGAAATGGCCCGCGATCTGATTGCGTTTGCAAAAAAATATCTCGGTCTGCGCTACCGTCGCGGGGGTAAGACACCTTCAGGGTTTGATTGTTCTGGATTCACTGGATATGTGTTCGGTCAGTTCGGCTACAGCCTCGGAGCGTCGTCGCGTGACCAGTTTAGAGATGGCGTTGAGATTGAGAATCTTGATATCAAACCCGGTGACCTCTTGTTTTTCAACGGACGTTCGGTTGGCAAACGGGTGGGGCATGTAGGCATCGCGATAGAAAACGATGCCGAATCTGGTATTGTCACTTTCATACACTCGTCGGTTACTGGTGGAATCAGAATTGACAAGACTTCTGATCCTTATTACAGCCGTCGCTTTCTCGGAGCACGTCGTGTGTTGACCGAGTGATTGAGTCAACGTTGGTTGACAGTTGTGAAAAAAGGTGTTACCTTACGCAAAAATGGCGACAGCGTTTTTTCAAAAGATTTGCGCCCGAATGCAGTCGTGAACGTGTAGTAATTGTATGCTATCAGAGTCAGGCGACGGCGCGTTCGAGACAGGGCTACGTAAAGTTTTCGAGCGTCTTCACAACGTTCTTCTTCAGTTTTTGAATTGAAAAACGGATATGTTCCGTCAACAACGCCATAAACGATCACATTGTCAAATTCGAGTCCTTTCGCTTTGTGGACCGTAGTGACGAAAATGTTTTCGTTGACGATGTCGGCATCACATAGATCAGACTCACGGTATGTGTTTATGTCGGTGAGTAACAGGCTGAGCTGCTCGATGACCGAATGACCGCGTCCGGCAAGCTGTTCTGTGATATATTTAACAACATAATCAAATTTTTTAGACCGTGTATCTTCCGGTTCCCGGTCACTGAACTGCCGTTCAATAAATTTAAGCTCATTTATGAGAGAGTCTTTGTCACCGTAATCATATAGCCTGTTTAGTGACCGGTTGTAAATCCGGCCATATTTTTCGGAAAAATTCTGGCGGAATTTCATCGATGCTTTGATTGTATCGAGATGTCTTGTCATGAAATCTTCACGGGTCACTGTCTCAAACAGATAGTCGGCAAGCGATTTTGTGGCTATTATGTCATCATCGGCAAGGTGGCTGTTGCAACCGTCGAGGGCAAGTGCGTCGATCAGATCTTTCAGTTTGTAGCTGAAAAAACGAGGGTGAACGAGGCGGGTGAGTTTGAGCGTGTCGAATCGTTCCGGCAAGAGTTCCGACAAGTTGTCAACCGAGGCATCGCGACGCAGGTTGCGGTCAAGGATGTTCCAGTCAAATTCGATGTTGTGGGCAATCAGAGTGCAACCGGCGGCGAATTCAAGGAATTTGTTCAACCCTTCTCTTCGGTGATATCTATCAGCCTCTGCATAGGCTTTTACCAACGGATTTGGAGTGTCGCCGAGCATTGGCGGGATCTCCTTGCCGGTTTCCATTATGATATTGAGAGAGTCGATTATTCGGCCATCTTTTATTTTGATTGCGGCGATCTGGACAATATCGTCAGCGAATACATCAAGGCCTGTCGTCTCGGTGTCGAACAATACTGTTGTCATTGATCCGTAAGTCTCGACAAAGCGGGTCAGATAGCTCCCGGTCTCATATTTGAGAAGATCTGCCGGAGTCATGGCAGCGGCGAAGAGTTTCATGACCGTCTTACGTGCTGACGACGATTGTCTTGTGAGACCGAGATTCTTGATCAGTTTGGCCCACGCGATCTGGTTATGGTCGTTGGAAATGACATTCAGGTGGCTGATGATGACCTGCATCATTGTTGTCGAGAAGAAGTCTGTGCCGGATATTTTGAAATGGGGTGTGTCACCGAGGCAATCAGAAATAGCATCGGCATCTTTATTGGTGGCGACGATGATTGCGGTTCGTTCATCACGGTAGTTTTCCATGGCCATTCTGGCGGCTTCGGTGACAGCCTTTTCGTTGTCGGGCAGATATTTCAATATTAGATCGCCATCTCCGGCCGCTGTATCGTCATAGGGTTTTGGCAGCAAGTTTCGATCAGTGCCGAAATTTGCCGATGCAAAAGTATTGAGGACATCGAGAAGATATCTGGGTGAGCGGTAGTTGAGTGCGAGATGATGAATGTTTCCGTCACACTCCCGTTTCAATTTGTCGAGTGTCGATTTTCGTGCTCCGATGAAAGAAAAGATCGATTGTTGCTCATCACCGAGATATAGAACCACATTTTTATCGGGAGAAATCAATTGACTTACAATGGCAAGCTGGAGTGGGTTCAGATCCTGCACTTCGTCGACTTGTGCCCAGCGATAGCGTTTGTGGTCGGGGTCGACCGAGAGACTGTCGTATGTCAGCAGCAGCAGATCGTCGAAGTCGATCAGCCGGTTCTCTTTTTTGTAATGGGTGTAACGTGAGGCAAGTGACAACAATGAGATCGTTTCTCCATGGGAGGGACTTGAGCCGAATCGGCCGGCAATTTCGTCGATGGAGTCAAAGATCTCGACTATTTTAGATTTCGTTGCCTCGCATTTCATTTCATGACAAAGTTCCCGAAGCATGTTCATCACACTGTGGTCGGCGTTCATTATAATGTCGCGTGGATGGCAATGTCTGAACTGGTGAATCACATGTGACAGCGCGCACGCTTGATGCAGATATTCCCGTCGTTTGATGTCGAGAGTGGTGACTTCGGCCATTCCGCCGAGTTCTTTCAGAATTGAAAGTGTGTCAATATCGTCGAGAATGCCTGTTGACATAGCCACGATCTGATTTTCAAAAAGATATCTTGCGCAAAACCTGTGGGTGTTACCGATGAATATTTTTGACGCGACATCATCTCCGATGTGATCGGTGATTCTTTCAAGCATTCCACGTGAAGCACGATTTGTGAATGAAAGGCACAACATCTCTGACGGATCGATGCCTGACTCAAGCGCAAGTGCGACGCGTGCGGCTAAAATGGCAGTTTTGCCACACCCCGGAGGTGCAAGAACCAGATGATGACCTTCTGAAATGCCGATTATTTCAAGTTGATGTCTGTCAAAATTCATGTCGTAAGTTTTTTAGATAATTGAGAGAGGCGGCTCAGATCATGACTGAACCGCCTCTCTGAAAAGTTTTGGGAAGTGGAGTTATTTTTTCTCCACAATAGCCTGTGTGTCACGGGCAATTGTCAACTCCTCGTCGGTCGGAACTACGACAACCTTGACTTTGGAATCGTCGGTTGAAATGACGGTTTCAGTTCCACGTGTCTTGGCATTGAGCTCTTCGTCGATCTTTACGCCCATGAACGCGAGCGGAGCGCATACATTGGAACGAAGACCTGTCTGGTTCTCTCCGACACCGCCTGTGAACACGATGATATCTACACCACCCATCTCGGCAGCATATGCTCCGATATATTTGATGATGCGCTGCTCATACATGTCAAGAGCCAGAACCGCACGTTCCTCTCCGCGGTTGACAGCTGCTTCAAGCTCGCGCATGTCGGAAGATACGCCCGACACTCCGAGCACACCGCTCTCTTTGTTTATGACACGCTGAAGATCGTCGGCAGTGAGATTGTGTTTCTTCATCAGGAACGTGAGCGCACCGGGGTCAATGTCACCGACACGGGTTCCCATCATCAGACCTTCTGTCGGGGTGAGACCCATTGACGTGTCTACGCTTTTGCCGTTGAGAACGGCTGTGATTGAACCTCCGTTGCCAATGTGGCATGTGATTATTTTCCGGGTGTTGATGTCGACGCCGAGAATCTCACATACGCGAGCCGAGACATAGCGGTGGCTGGTTCCGTGGAAACCGTAGCGGCGCACGTGGTCTTCCTCATAAAATTTGTATGGAATGGCATACATATAGCTCTTGGCAGGCATCGTCTGGTGGAATGCTGTGTCAAAAACGCCGACCTGAGGTACGTTGGGCAAGATTGATTCGATAGCCTCGACTCCGGTGATGTTTGCCGGATTATGGAGAGGTGCCAGAGGATAGCATTCCTTAACCTTCTCGATCACCTCGGGTGTGATCAACACACTTTGGCTGAATGTCTCACCGCCGTGAACAAGACGGTGTCCGACAGCCTCAATCTCATCGAAACTCTTTATGCAGCCGATGACAGGGTCGGTCAGATTGTCGAGAATGGCTTTTACCGAAGCCTTGTGGTCGGCACAACCGAGCTCGACGATTTCCTTTGAGCCGTCGGGTTTCTTATATTTTAAGAATGTGTCGTTCATTCCGACTTTCTCAACGCCACCTTCGGCAAGAGTACGGCCGTCGGTCATGTCGATGAGTTTATATTTCACTGAACTGCTGCCGCAGTTGAGAACAAGTATCTTCATTTTTTTGAAATGTGAGTATAAATTGACTTATTTGTTTTCTTTGAGACCGATAGCCTGGTTGCAGGTCATGATTATAGTCTTATAGATGTCTTCAGGATATGCACCGCGCGACAGGTCGTTGACCGGAGCGGCAAGTCCTTGAAGCACCGGACCGACTGCTTCGACACCTCCGAGACGTTGAACGAGTTTGTATGCGATGTTGCCTACTTCGAGAGAAGGGAATACCAGCACGTTTGCCCGGCCGCTCAGCGGCGAGTTGGGTGCCTTCGAGTTGCATACACTCGGAACAATGGCGGCATCAGCCTGTAGTTCGCCGTCAAGAATCAAATCGGGTGCCATTTTGTGTGCTATTTCAGTAGCCTCGATGACTTTGTCTACGCGCTCATGCTTCGCACTGCCCTTTGTTGAGAAACTTAAAATGGCGACACGCGGTTCGATGCCTGCTATGTCACGGGCGGTCTGTGCTGCTGAAACGGCGATCTGAGCGAGTTCGGGAGCGGTGGGGTCGGGAACGACAGCGCAGTCGGCAAAAACCATGATTCCGTCGGTTCCGTAGGGAAGACCTTCGGGAAGCAACATCAGGAATGCTCCTGAGACAATGTCGATGCCGGGTTGTGTCTTGATTACCTGGAATGCCGCACGGAGCACATTTCCGGTAGTGTTCATGGCACCGGCAACCTGACCGTCGGCATCACCGGCTTTCACCATAAGACAGCCGAGATAGAGCGGATTGGCAGTGGTCAGACGGGCTTCTTCCATTGAGATGCCCTTCTTTTTACGCAACTCAAAGAAAAGAGGCGCATATTTGTCGATCACTTTTTCATCAGCGGGATCCACGATTGTCGCACGCTCGATGTTGGCAAGACCCATTTCGTTGGCAAGACGTCCGATTTCCTCAGGCGAGCCGATCAGAATGATATCGGCGATCTCATCTGCGATAATGCGGTTTGCTGCTGTGAGTGTGCGTGGTTCGGTTCCTTCGGGAAGGACTATGCGTTGGCGGCAAGCTTTGGCCTTCGCTGTCATTTTGTCAAAAAGTCCCATAGTCTGTTGAAAATTTGTGAATGAATGTTTTTGGTAATAAAATCTTAAGGAAAAGTGTCAACTCAATGACAATGCAAAGGTAACAAAATAATCGGGAGCGTGACCGATTATTTTCTAAAAAAATCAGGTCACGTTCCCGAAAGAGCTTTAAAACAGTGTCGTTTACTTAGATCCTGAATCGGGGGCTTTGTCAATCAAATCCATAAATTGGTCGAGACTCGGGGTTATGATAATCTGTGTGCGTCGGTTGAGCTGACGTCCTTCAGGGGTGTTATTTGATGCTATCGGATTATATTCACCGCGACCGCCGGCTGTCAGACGCGACGCATCTACGTCAAACGTATTTTGCAGAACCTGTACGACAGATGATGCACGGAGTGTGCTGAGATCCCAATTGTTTCTTATATTCGTTCTGTGGATCGGCACATTGTCGGTGTTACCCTCGACGAGAACACTGTAGTTTTTGTAGTCTTTGATGATCTTGGCAATCTTGCCTAAGATATCCATCGCATCCTGACTGATCTCATAGCTGCCTGACTTGAAGAGCATGTTGTCGGCAAGAGAGATGTATACGACTCCTTTTAGAACCTTGACATTCACGTCTTTAAGCTCGTCTGTGTCGAGTGAACGGGTGAGATTGGTGCTGAGGACCATCAGCAGAGAGTCTGATTTTGACTTCGCGGCTACAAGACGTTTGATATAATCGTTTGACTGATTGATCTGATCAACGAGTTTCGAGATATTGACATTTCCCGACTGATTCGTGGCGATGCTTTGGGCGAGTGTGTTTTGAAGATCGTTGTAGTTCCTTTTCAATTCGGCATTGTTCTGCCTTGCCTGTTCAAGCAACGATTCAAGACTCTTGGCGTTAGAGCGGCTTTCGGCCAATGCGACCTGCGATGCATTATAATCAGCCTGAAGTCGGTTGTACTTTTTGTGTGTCACGCAGCCTGTCATCATAAACAATGAGAGGGTCATTGCTATTAATCCTGAATGTTTCATATCTAAAACTATTTTAGTACACATTTTTGTTTATAGAAAAAACAAACACGGTTAGTGATTGGTTTTGAACCAGGTGGATCATTTAATTATTTGGTTATCTGGCTTGATTGCGTAACAGCCTGTAACACAGTGATGTGCTGAAGTTGGGTTAAATTTTTGTTATAATAACATCAGTTTTTTCTCAAAAAAAATTTGCATAATCAAAAACAATGTCTTACCTTTGCACCCGTAAACGACAAAGCCGTTTAGGAGAGATGGCAGAGTGGTCGATTGCGGCGGTCTTGAAAACCGTTGAGGGTCA
>CAJUPY010000007.1 GCA_910588035.1 uncultured Muribaculaceae bacterium
GGACACAAGGATTTTCAGTCCTTTGCTCTACCAACTGAGCTATGGCACCAACTTTGGTTTTGCGTTGCAAAGGTATGGACTTTTTTTAGATTGTGCAAATTTTTGTGGTGTTTTTTTGCAATTTATTTACCAGGCATGTTGAACGGCGTAGATATGTGACGATATATCAGTGGTTTACGTGGATCATACTTCTTAAGTCATCTCCAGCGGGAGCCTGGTAAATCGCGAGTCCGAATTCATGTATTGTCGCATAGACATGGTTGAATACTTCTGATTGGAGGTGTTCATATTGTTTCCACCCGGTGTCGTTGACAAAGAAATAGAGTTCGAGCGGAAGTCCGTTTGGTGTGGGTTGCAGCTGGCGGATCATCAGAAGCATGTCGTTTCTGACGAAATTGCGAGATGAGAGGTATCGCTCGAGGTATATGCGAAACAGTTCAAGGTTGACCCGGCGTGAGTCCTCCAGAATGCTGTCGGGTTTGATGTATCCCGATTCCACAAGGTGATCAAGCCGGTCTTGTGAGCAGAATGAGACGGTGTTTATGTCGATGTATATTGATCTCATGACGCGCCGACCTCCCGACTGTTGCATCGGTCTGAAGTTCTGGAATGATTCGCTGACGAGGGTGTATGGCGGTATTGTGGTTATAGAGTTGTCCCAGTTCGTGACTTTCACGGTTGTCAGCGAAACGTCTGAGACAACGCCGTTGGCTCCTGATTTCGGGACCACTATCCAATCTCCTTTTTTCAGCATGTCGTTTGCCGTGAGCTGTACTCCGGCCACAAGACCGAGTATTGTGTCTTTGAACACCAGCATAAGCACTGCGGCCGAGGCACCGACGGCGGTGAGTATGGCGAACGGGCTTTTGTCAAACAGAATGCTTATGCCGGCTATTACTCCTAAGGCGATGAAGAACAGTTTCATGATTTGAAACACGCCCTTCAGGGTGTGGATCTTGTATTTCTGACGTTTGTCAAATGCGTCGTACAGGTTTTGCAGGAATTTGTTAGCGAGGTTCACGAATGCCCACAATATATAGAATTCAGTGAGTTTGGTGAGCCAGACATATGTTGTTTCTTCATTGCGGAAAGCTCCGGGCAGCAGATATGCCACAAGGAGTGCCGGGGCGAGTTGCGAGAATGCTTTAAGGAAGCGTTCGTTGAACAGGTCGTCGTCCCATTCTGTCTCGGTGCTTCGTGTGATGGCGTTTACGATCGCGGCGACGACAATGTGGCAGAACAGATAGGCTATGTATGCCAGCAGGGCGATGACTATGATCGATATCGGCACGATGAGGTTGCCAGTCATGTTTTCAGACAGAAATGAGAGCAGAAGGTCTCTGATTATATTTTCCATTGTGTTAGTTCAAAGTTTTCTATTCGCAGTCGCTGCATCTGATGTAGAATCGTGATTGCTCATGGATCATTTCTATCATGCCGAGGGCGAGGAGACGGACCACCGATGTCTCTACCGATATTTTTGAAAGGTGTGCGGCGAGCATATATTCTTCGGTTGTCATGGTTCCTGCTTCAGCAAGATGCCTCAGCAGAGCAAATTCGGCATCGGTCAGAGGTTGTGACAGGTTTTGGCTGCATTCGGCCATCTGCCATGCTTTCACCATCAGCCTGTGCGCGACGATGTTTTCATCGTTGACTCTGAAGTAAGCAACTTTGCGGTTGTTTTCCTCAAGACAGAAAACTGGTCTGGCGGTAGCTTTCGGGATCGCGGCACGCAGCACAACCAATCCTCCGTCGCAGACGTAGGCCGACATGTCGACTGTCTGGGGCGGATAGCAGTAGGCTTCGGCCGCATGCTCGATCATGTAGATGTCTTCCTCGTTTCTTATTCCGACTATGTGTCCGTTGTCCTTGACACCAATCAGCAGCCTCCCGCCGTCGTTGTTGGCGAATGCCGAGATAGAGCGGGCTATTTTACGGGCGTCGGAGATCATGTATTTGAAATCTTGATGCTCGTGCTCCCCCTCTTCTATGAGGCGGTGAATGTAGAAATTACCTCTTATAGCCTTGATGTCTTTCACTTCCGACCGTCATTTCATGTGTTTGTCAGTCAAACGATTCAATCGGCCGGATAGTTCAGATTAGATTCGTCAGGATCAGACAGAACCTCATCAAGAAATTTGCGGGCCTCGATTTTCGCGAGGGCGAGGTCATTGAAACTCCAGTTTCCGCAATCGCGGGGTGTGGCACCGGGAATCTCACCTTCAAACGAGGCGATGAAAGAGAAGGTTTCATTCATCAGTCCGATTATGTCGGCCGGCTGAAAGTTTCCCGACACGATGAAGTAGTTTCCTGTCAGGCAGCCCATCGGCCCCCAGTATATGACTTTATCTTTCCACAACGGATGATTGCGCAGAAATGTAGCGGCAAGGTGTTCGATGGTGTGTATGGCTTTCGGATCGAGCGCAGGTTCACGGTTCGGCTCCTTCATGCGAATGTCGAAAGTCGTGATCACATCTCCCGCAGGTGTCGTGTCGCGGCGTGACACGAAGATGCCGCGGCACAATTTCTCATGGTTTATCGTGAAACTTGCTATTTTTTCCATTTTCATCAAATATTTTCAAGTATTTCGGTCAACAGGGCGAATGTCTCGCGTGGCGCGTCGTCCCAGAACGATTCATATTGGGCTATGTTGTCTTCGCCACCGGGTGTGTCGCTGACGACCCTCATGCAGAAGAACGGCACATTTTTCATGTTGCAGACGTGGGCTATTGCTGCCGACTCCATGTCAACGGCCAGCGCGTCGGGGAAAAGCGATTTAATGCGTGCGACATCTTCAGACCGGCTGACAAAGATGTCGCCAGAGGCGATCAATCCGTGTTTGATTTTTTCCTTTCCGTTCAGAAATCCGAGCGAGGCGATCTCCGGAACCGACTCGAAGAACCGGGGGCAGCCGGCAGCCTCACCCCACTCTGTTCCGGGTCCGCACCAGCAATCGTGATAGGCTATGCGGCGACCTATCACAACGTCAAGTATTCCGGCTCCTTTGCCGGTGCCGCCTGCGACACCGGTGTTGATCACCAGCGACGGATGAAAATTCTCTATCAAGGTCAGAGTCGCTATTGCCGCGTTCACTTTCCCTATTCCGCTCTGCATGGCGATTACTTCCCGGTTGCCTATCTTGCCGGTGTGAAATTTGAAATCGTTGATCGTGACAGACGCTCTGTCGTTCATCAAAGGAAGGAGCAGATCAAGTTCCTTCCCCATCGCTACTATAATTCCTGTTTTCATTTTTTATCTATGATTGGTCTGAGAACCGGTATCAGTTTTTCGGCATAGTATTTGAATCCGAGATCGGTCAGGTGTATTCCGTCGACAGTTCCGTCATCTTCCACCCCGTCGAGATTATCAGAGGTGACATAGTAGAGGTTATCGGGATTCTCGGCCTTCAGTTTCTCGTAGTTTCTACGATATGCCGCGTTCTTTTTGGGAAGATAGTCACCGAAGAAAGAGTCATAGCGTGCGTAGGGGTAAATCGGACCCTCGACCATCACGATCGGAACCTCAGGACGCAAGGTGCGAAGAGTCTTCACGAAACCGTAGGTCAGAGTGTCACACATCATCTCGGTGCAATTTGGAACCGGGTCAAGGACATAGCAGTCGACATCGGGAATGCGGGCCATTGCTCTGGCAACGCAGTTATCCATTTTCCCCTCGCCTGAGAAACCGAGATTGACGACCTCGCAATTCAGTTCACGCCCGATTATGTTTGTCGCGACCATTCCGGTACGTGAAGCGCAACCGCCTTGCAGAATGCTTGTTCCATAGGCCACGATCTTGCGATCCCGGTCAATGATCCGCGAGTTGCCCGGAGTGATCACAGCTCCGCCGTCAACCACTATCTCAAGATCAGTAACCCCGTCGTATAGTGGCAGATAGACCATGAACTCCTTGATGCCGGGACCGAGATTGCTTACATAGGTCGCTTCACACGTTTTCTCCGTGCCTTTCTTGATATACGGGCGGTTGGTGTTCACATGCCGCCAGACCGAGTCTCCTTCGAGAATGTAAAGGTCGGTTCCTTTCAGACCGGTGTCAGCCATGTGAATCATGTGGGTGTTCAGAAACAGGTCATATCTGACACCGACCTCTCTTGAATCGGTGGCAAATCTGACACCCATTCCGGCCGAGCACTGCTGCCGGTCCCACAGGCCGTCACGCACCGAGTCGCGCAGACACAGCGGAAGCCGCGAGAAGGTGCGCTCGCTGTCATTGAAACCTTTGTTGATTATGCGCAGGTCGAGAGCGTTGACATATTGTTTTGACATCGCCGGGGTGCCTTGTGCCGACAGGCCGAAAGATGCCAGAAAGGGCATCAGGATTGTTGCAAGTGCTAAAAAATGTTTCATTTCAAATGTGATATTGGAGATTTCAATGCAAATATACGCAAATTATGTGCTCTTTGTCAATAGTGACGCTTAATTTGTGCGACGTTTTAAGTAAATTTGCAGTCATGAAACGAACTGATTTTGAAATCATGGCTCCGGTAGGCAGCTACGAATCTCTCGCCGCAGCCATCAAAGCCGGTGCCGATGCCATCTATTTCGGTGTCGAAGGCCTTAACATGAGATCGCGCTCAAGCGTGAACTTCACTCTTGACGATCTACACGAGATAGCCGCGATCTGTGACCGCAACAATGTCAAGTCATATCTGACGGTCAACACAATCGTCTACGACAACGAGACCGAGAAACTTCATGCGGTCATCGACGCCGTGGCCTGCAGCGGCATATCGGCGATAATCGCAAGCGACATTGCCGCGATTCTCTATGCGCGCAAGGTCGGAGTCGAAGTCCACATATCCACCCAGTGCAACATATCAAATATCGACGCGGTCGAATATTATTCACAGTTTGCCGATGTGGTCGTTCTGGCACGCGAGCTGTCGCTCGATCAGGTAAGATACATCAGTGACGAAATTGTCAGGCGCGACATCAGGGGCCCGAAGGGTGAGTTGGTCAGAATCGAGATGTTCTGTCACGGCGCACTCTGCATGGCTGTCTCGGGCAAATGTTATCTGAGTCTCCACGAAATGAACTCAAGCGCCAACCGCGGGGCCTGCACCCAGATCTGTCGCCGCGGATATACAGTGAGAGACCGTGAAACCGGCGATGAACTGGCAATAGAGAACAAATACATCATGTCGCCCAAAGACCTCAAGACCATACATTTTCTCAACAAAATGGCCGATGCCGGAGTCAGGGTTTTCAAAATCGAGGGACGCGCACGCGGACCCGAGTATGTCGCCACGACCGTCGCCGCCTACAGCGAGGCTCTCTCTGCGATCTGCGACGGGACTTTCACAGACGACCGTATCGCGGAATGGGATTCATGTCTTGAAAAAATCTTCAACCGCGGGTATTGGAACGGTTATTATCTCGGCCAACGCCTTGGCGAATGGTCATCGAAATATGGGTCATCGGCCACGCGCACCAAAATCTATCTGGCCAAGGGCGTGCGCTATTTCTCCAACATCGGCGTTGCCGAGTTCCGCATGGAGTCAGGCGAGCTTAATGTCGGCGATGAGATTGTGATCACGGGGCCGACTACAGGAGCCATAATCATGACCGTCGACGAGATCAGAGTGAATCTGAAAACTGTTCAGAAAACGGTCAAAGGAGAGAGTTTCTCTATAAAGACCGCAGAAAAAATACGCCCCAGCGATCGTCTTTACCTATGGGCCAGAACATGAAAGCGATGAATGACTACCGATATATCACAGCCGATGAGGCCGTGAAAATGGTGAAGAGCGGAGACCATGTCTTCGTTCAGGGGAGCAGCTCGATTCCGGAGGCATTGGTGGCCGCGCTGGCACGCCGCGGCGGAGAGTTGCGCGATGTGATACTTTACAATGCGTTTGCCATGGGACGCCGCATCTCGCCTCTGTGTGACCCTTCATTGAAAGATTCGTTTCTGATTGACTCGTTTTTTGTCTCGAATGCGGTCAGAGGCTGGGTCAATCAAGGCTATGCCACGACGACGCCGCGGTTTTTCGGTCAGGTGCCGCAGCTTTTCCGCGACGGGACAATCAAACTCGATGTGGCGTTCATCAACTGTTCGATGCCCGACGAAAACGGATATGTCTCATGTGGCGTATCGTCTGACCTGACACCGTCAGCTGTCGAGATGTCAAAGATCATCATAGCCCAGATAAACCCGTTGATGCCGTTCACCTACGGTGATTCGGTCATCCACACCTCACGTCTTGACGCAATGGTGATGGTAAACGATCCGTTGGCCGAGACCCGCGATGTCGCACCGACCGCCGACGAACTGAGCATAGGCCGTGCGATTGCCGAACTCATTCCCGACGGAGCAGTGCTACAGGTCGGCATCGGAGGCATTCCCAACGCCGTTCTTCACTCACTCGGCAATCACCGTCATCTCGGAGTGCATTCAGAAGCCCTGACCGAGGGAATGATTGATCTTATCGAGAGCGGTGTCATAGACAACTCATGCAAACAGGTCGAACCGGGCCGCTCGGTCGGGTCATTGGTTCTCGGCACTCGTCGCCTGTATGATTTCATCGATCATAACCGCGACATTGTGATGAGAGACATCGCATGGGTCAACGACCCGTTTGTCATTGCCCAGAACCATAACATGGCCGCTATCAACTCATGTCTCGAGATTGATTTGTCGGGACAGGTATGCGCCGACTCGATAGGCACGCGCATCTATTCGGGTGTCGGCGGACAACAAGATTTTGTCTACGGTTCGTCGCGCAGTGTCGGCGGTCAGTCGTTTATAGCCCTACAGTCAACCACGTCCCGCGGAATCAGCAAGATAAAACCGGTTCTGACCCCCGGAGCCGGTGTCGTCACGACCAGGTTTCAGACCAATTGGGTGGTGACAGAGTATGGAGCCGTAAACCTGCGTGGTAAAAACATGATTGACCGCGCACGTCTGCTGATCTCGATCGCGGCTCCCGAATTCCGAGAAGAACTTGACCGGGCGGCTTTCGACATGCTCGGCTATGCCTATCGCCGCTGGCACTGACGAGCCCGACCCATCACAACATCAACCACCCATAACACACGCTGACCATGATCAAACAACTGCTCCAGACAGTCGCCACTTTTCTGTTTCCGGTAAGAAGCCGGGGAACAGGCAATATTGTCGAGATCGGGTGCAGGACAAACCGTTGTCGCGTCCGCGTTTCCGGCAACAACAACGTCATCAGGATTGACTCTTCATGCCACTTCTCAAACAGCGAGATTTTTCTGACGGGCGACAATAACGTGCTTGTGATAGAGGCCGGTGTCAGGTTGCTCGGACCGTGCCGCATAATCATGGAAGGGAATGCCAAGGTCAGAATAGGCAGAGGCAGTGGAATAAGAGGTGTTGAGATATTAGCGAAATCGAGCGACATCGACATTGGCGAGAGAACGATGTTCAGTCGCGGCATAACGGTCAGAAATCATGACTCACACTTAATTTTTGCAAAAGGCGGAACAGAGCAGATCAATCAGCCACGCGACATCATCATAGGCGACCATGTATGGGTAGGTCAGAATGCGACCATATTGAAAGGTGTCGAGATCGGCCGCGACTCAGTCATCGCCTTCGGCTCAGTCGTCACCAAAGGATGTCTGCCCAACTCAATTGTGGCCGGCAATCCGGCGACAGTCGTCAAAGAGAATATTGACTGGAATTATTAAAACGGCGTAAATTGACAACAGACCGCACCGGCTGTTGACAACACAATTGCCCGTATCGAAGTTTTTGCTTAACTTTGCGGCCTGAATCGAATCTTTTGGAAAAATTTGGGAAATACAGGCAGGTTGCCGGACTCGTTCTGGTTTTGATTTTCGCGATATACCATTGCGGACTGACCCTCTTTCCCCACAGCCACACATTTGGCGACGGAACCGTCACACACTCCCACCCCTACCTTCCCGGCACATCACATAACCACACCGCCTCCCAGCTGCAACTGATCTCAGAGGCGGCTGCGACTCCTGTTTGCGAACCCGGCGAAGCTGTTTCCTACGTCCCGTTCCGTCATGTCACTGCAGTCATCATCACTCCGGTAAAGGATTGTGTCGGCTGGATTGCCGAAGAACAGCCATCGCTGCGCGCACCTCCGGTGACAGATTGAATCACAGCTCTATCCCCTCTCCATCTTCCATTCAATCTCAATCACCCTTTTATACAATGCAATTACATAAAGTTTTTGCGTCAGTCGCCCTCATGGTGGCTGCGACGCTTTCCGCTTGGTCTCAAAAGCCGAGCGATGCCAACATCATAGGCCATGTTGTCGAAAAATCGACCGGCGAACATCTCGCCGGATACACAATTCAGATCAAGGGAACGACCCTCGGCGCACGAACCGACGCATCGGGCCATTATCAGATCAACAACATCACTCCGGGAACATACACAGTCACTGCAACCTGCGTCGGATACATTCCCGAGAGCAAAAAAGTGACCGTCGGCAAATCGCAGACAATCGAACTCAATTTTGAGGTCAACCCCGATGCCTTCGAACTTGACCAGGTCGTCGTCACCGGAAACAAAAGCGAGGTCAAACGCCGCAACAGTTCGTCGCTCATAACTGTGACCGGAGCACCGATGCTTGATCTGCTCGGAGCCGTATCTCTTGCCGACGGACTGTCGTTCCAACCCGGCGTCAGAGTCGAGAACAATTGTCAGAACTGCGGATTCACGCAGGTCAGAATCAACGGTCTTGACGGCCATTATTCTCAGATTCTAATAAATTCACGTCCGGTGTTCTCGGCTCTGACCGGCGTCTACGGGCTCGAACAGATTCCGGCCAACATGATCGAGCGCGTCGAGGTGATGCGCGGAGGCGGTTCCGCCCTGTTCGGATCATCGGCAATCGGTGGAACTATAAACATAATCACCCGTGACCCTCTCGAAAACTGCGCCGAAGCGTCACACACACTCACCTCGATCGGCATCTCCGGCTCGCTCGACAACAACACGACGGTCAATGCCTCGGTTGTCGGAGAGAACAATCGAATCGGAATGTTTGTGTTCGGACAGAATCGTGTCCGTGACGGCTATGACCACGATGGAGACGGATTTACAGAAATCGCACAGTTGAAAACCCAGACACTGGGATTCAGGTCTTTTGTCAGAACCTCAGACCATTCCAAACTGAACGCCGAGTATCACGGCACTCATGAATATCGCCGCGGTGGCGACAACCTTGACCTTCCACCCCATGAGGCCATGGTTGCAGAGCAGACAGAACATGACATTCACGCCGTCGATCTGTCGACCGAATTCTGGACACCGGGCTACAAGAACCGCTTTCAAGTCTACGCTTCGATGCAGAACACCCGACGCAAGAGCTACTATGGGAGCGAGAAAGATCCCGATGCCTACGGGCATACCCACGACCTGGTCATTGTAGGCGGAGGTCAGTATATCCACTCATTTGACCAATTATGGTTCATGCCCGCCGAACTGACCGGAGGACTGGAATACAACTACAATTACCTCAACGATGTCACGGTCGGATATGACCACGATGTCACCCAGCGAATCAACATCTACAGCGGATATCTTCAGAACGAGTGGCGCGACGACAAATGGGGATTCCTGATCGGGGCACGTGTTGACAAACATTCGCTAATCTCGTCTCCGATATTCTCGCCACGCGCCAACATAAGGTTCAATCCGTCATCAGATCTGAATTTCAGACTGTCGTATTCGACAGGATTCCGTTCACCACAGGCCTATGATGAGGATTTCCACGTGGCGGTTGTCGGTGGAGAACGTGTTGTAACCGTTCTTGCCCCGGGACTGAAGCAGGAAAGTTCACAGAGCATCAGCGCGTCGGCCGATCTCTATCACCGGTTTGGTGACGTGCAGACAAACCTCATGGTTGACCTTTTCTACACCGACTTGCGCGATGTTTTCGTGTTGCGCAAACTCGATGAGGTTGACGCGGCCGGAAATACGGTGCTCGAACGTTGCAACGGTGGCGGAGCACGCGTGGCCGGAATCAACCTCGAGGCAAAAGCGATGTTCCCCAACCGCATACAGCTCCAGGCCGGTGCCACATGGCAGTCGAGCCGTTACAAAAGCCCCGAATACTGGAGCGAGAACGAGAATGTGGCACCGGTGCGCCGCATGTTCCGCACACCGCGCCTGTATGGATATTTCACGTTCAGCTACAATCCGGTGAAACCGCTCCAGATCGCCCTGTCAGGAACCTACACAGGCTCCATGCTTGTCCAGCACCTCGAGAGTTCGGGTACGCCGGTAGATGTTGCCGTCACGACACCAGATTTTTTTGACGTGAACCTTAAAGTGTCATATGACTTCAAAATCTTCAATCACTCGAAATTGCAGATCAATGCCGGAATCGAAAACATATTCAACAGCTATCAGAAAGATTTCGACAAAGGCTATCTCCGTGACTCAGGCTACATCTATGGACCCACCATGCCACGCAGTCTGACAGCCGGACTCAAACTGCACATCTGATCAGATCAGACAAAAAAATCAACGGCGGGTGCATCATGAAATTGTGATGCACCCGCCGCTGTGTTTGTGCAGCCTATGCTATTTACCCGACCGGTCTGAGATCAAACTCAGAATCCACAAGAAGAGACAAGCTCCGATAACCGAGGTTACCAGTCCGCCGATGATGCCCGAACTATGGAAACCGAGCAAGCCGACCACCCAGCCTCCGAGCACACCGCCCAGAATGCCGACAAGCAGGTTCACGATTATTCCGAAGCCTCCGCCACGCATGAGCTTTCCGGCTATAAATCCTGCTAAAATGCCGATCGCGATATACAATAAAAAGTCCATGATTCAATTATTTAAAGTTATGAACTTCAAACATTTGAACCAACTCATTTGTTCACGCGGACCTCTTTCCGGCAATTGGGTCACCGCAGGCTTTCAAGTTTCTTTTTCTCAAGAAAACCGTTGATGCCACACAGGTGCTCACGCACACGCCCGTCGGCAAATTCATAGACTTTAGTGACCAATCCGTCAAGAAAGTCACGGTCGTGGCTGACAACGATGACTGTGCCGTCGAAATCACGGAGTGCCTGTTTGAGAATGTCTTTTGAACGCAGATCGAGATGGTTTGTCGGTTCGTCGAGAATCAGCAGATTGACAGGTTCAAGCAATAGCTTTATCAGACACAGTCGCACCCGTTCCCCTCCAGAAAGCACCTTGACTTTCTTTTGGTTCTCCTCACCCCCAAACATGAAAGCACCGAGCAGATCACGTATCTTGAGCCTGATATCGCCGACCGCGATGTCATCGATCGTCTGGAAAACCGTAAGTTCTCCGTCGAGGAGAGCCGCGCTGTTCTGTGCGAAATAACCTATCCGCACATTGTGCCCGAGCGTCAGAATTCCGTCGTGGGTGATCTCGTTCATGATTGCCTTGACCATTGTCGACTTACCCTCGCCGTTACGTCCGGCAAATGCGACCTTGTCGCCGCGTTCGATAGTGAACGTCGCGTTGCCAAACACTTTGACTCCGTCATAACTTTTGCCCACACCTTCGGCGATGACCGGATAATTGCCACTTCGCGGACAAGGTGGAAATTTAAGCCTCAGTGCCGATGTGTCTTCCTCATCGACCTCGACAAGTTCGAGTTTCTCCAACCATTTCACCTTGCTCTGAACCTGATATGTCTTTGAGTAGGTTCCCTTGAACCGTTCGATAAACTCACGTGCCTCGGCTATCAGTTTCTGCTGGTCTTCATATTGTTTCTGCTGTTGCTGACGACGTTCCTTACGGAGTTCGAGATAATGGCTGTAGGTAGCCTTGTAGTCATAGATGCGTCCCATGGTCACCTCGATGGTTCGGGTCGTGATGTTGTCGATGAATCGTCGGTCGTGACTGATCACGACTACTGCCATCGGACTGCTGATTATAAAATCCTCAAGCCAGCCGACAGATTCAATGTCGAGGTGATTTGTAGGCTCGTCGAGCAGAAGCACATCGGGCTTCCTGAGCAACAGTTTGGCAAGTTCGATGCGCATTCGCCAACCTCCCGAGAACTCGCTCGTAGAGCGGTTGAAATCCTCACGGTGGAATCCGAGACCAAGCAACGCTTTCTCCACATCTTCATCGAAATGGGTCATGTCTATCGCATAGAATTTTTCACTCGCGGTAGCAACCCGCTCGATCAGCGACATATAATCGTCGCTCTCATAATCGGTGCGGCTCGCAAGCTCCCGGTTCATAGCGTCAATCTCGGCCTCCATGGCATGGAGGTGGGCAAACGCCTGCGATGCCTCCTCAAACACCGTACGGTTATCGTCAACAAGAAGATGTTGCGGAAGATAACACACGATGCAATCTTTGGGCATCGTCACCGAACCACGCGTGGCCGCCCGTTCACCTGCGAGAATTTTAAGAAGCGTGCTCTTGCCCGCTCCGTTTTTCCCCATCAGCGCGATGCGGTCTTTGGGATTGATAACAAACGAAATATCTTTAAAAAGGGTTGTCCCTCCAAATTCAACAGTAAGTCCGTCGACAGAAACCATATATTTTTTCTTTATTGATAATATTATTTGTAAATCCTCACATATTCAATCTACTACCGGTCTATGGAACAAATATGGCAAATAAATGGAATAAATACAAATAAAGTGCCATTAAAAATACACCGATCAGAAATTATCCCATGGACTAAAGACTGACGATTGACTTAAACCCGAATAACAAAGTGGACCAATTACTTTGTCAATAGGGGATTTATGACTAATTTTGCCGTGTGGTATTCCGTGCAGAATATCACAACAATTACATATCAGCTCAATCGCAGTCTGAATCACCACCTCGACAATGAACGAGCTAAAACAATAATCCGTGAGTACGTGCCATACGGCGCGGACTTTCTCATAGGATTATTATGGCTTGTGGTGAGCCAAGACTGCGTATGACGAAAGTCTGCGCTTTTGTTTTATCGGCAGGTGCGCATACCGAGTCTAAAAACATGATAAACGGCAATAATGCGCAAAACCAAATAAAACCAATTAACCGATGAGAAACAAAGTGAATTTATGGCAAAGCATGATCTCTTGTGTGTTGATACTTTCGCTTTTGCTTTGTGCCCCGACAGAAGCAATGGCTAAGTCATCATCTATCGACCGAAGTTATGTATTGGAAAACGGAACTCAGATTTTATTACGGGTGGATGAAAGATTTAAGGCAGATTCAAAAGCTGATACCGGCACGATCCATTCAATTGTAGAGACTGACGTCTATTCAGCCGATGGCTCGAAAGTATTGATCAAGGCCGGTACTCCCGCGCATATCGAATTTTCGGCAGAAAGTAACGGTGCTTGGGGAAAGGCAGGAAAAATTTGCCTCACACACGCCACGACAAAAACAATAGACAACAAGAGAGTATCACTACGTCTGAGCAGTTGTAAAAACGGAGGAAGCAAACTGGGTGGTGTGATTGTTCTTTCAGTGTTGCTCTTCCCTCTTGGTTTGATAAGCGGTTGCATGAAAGGCAGCATGCCCGAAATTCAGCAGGGAGCGACCTTTAATGCCACTGTAATGCAGGATATCGCAGTTGAATGATGTAATCTTCACCTCTTATTATTATGACAGAGCCGTTGCCTGTAGTGGCGATGGCTCTATTTCTTTTACCGGCATCTATGTAGTTTTCAGCATCGTCAGGCTAAACCCAACTTAAGTTCAACAGGCAATATTTTTCAGCATTTTTTTGCTTATGAAATCATAGCCCTTATGATATCCGAAAAAGTACAAAAATAGACAAAGTCTTGATTTTATGAATCAAGACTTTGAATACTTCTGAATGTTTCATTTCAAGAGGTGGTCCCACCAGTACTACATGATTGTAGTTAAGTGAATGATATTCTAAATGATGATTTTCAAAATCCCGGAAATAGACACTTCTCGCTCACCCGAAGATTTCATCATCTTTCAATGCCTTATCTTTATCTCCAGTGGCCTCCGCGGCAGAGTTCAAGTCAGACGGAACCATGAAGACCGTCCAACTCTATTGCAAATAGAGTGTTCTTTCTTCGTTATTACAATAGTTCTCTACTTAAGAATCCTTGAAATGAACAAATAATCTTGTAGCCATTAGCTCAATAAGCTTCCTATATTTAGTTTGCTGTTCAGTCGGAAGGAAGGATTCTTCGATAATTGAGAACCACTTCGGTAGTGCTTTCTCAAACTTATTGAAGAGGTTTGTGATTGCTTTGTCATCCATGCCGTTGTCCCACATGGCTTTCTCAAAGTCATCACGCTTTATATTTTTCTTCTTGCCATTGAGCGTTAGTGCTAATTCATCGTCATCTTCCGGCATAACGATAGCCGTTGTCAGCAAATCATACGCAGGTGTCAGCATATACACTCCCTTAGGTCTGAAAAGCGAGAAGTTTTTCAAGTGCATGTCGGCGTTTCCTGTCAACCATGAGAAAACAACTACCTCCCAAAAGTTTATTATATCCAACAAGGGTGCTGATGAGTATTCACGTATTAGTTTGGCAATACGTTCATACGATCCCTTGTATTTATCTTCGGTCAATCGCTCTGACAACTGACACATATCCTCCATAGCTATTTTGTCGCCCTTCTTTGTGCGGTCAATTCTTCGGGTTATGTAGCACAACTCTCCATCGGCGAATCTGATTAGAGAATGAGGAACTGTTTTTATGCCAGCAGCTTCTGCCAAGTGCATTGTCAGGTCTTCATTTTCGGGCAGATTGGCAAATCTATCGGTTTGAGGCTTCAGAATGAATCGCCCCCACAGACCGACGATAGTGAAACGTTGCGGCTCATTTTTTCCGGTTCTGGCAATGTCGAGCGACAGTTTCGCCTGAACTCCTGTCACGGTAGTACTCGCCGTCACAATCTCACGAGCCAATTCCTTAATATTATTACGGGTATATGGAAGAGCTGGGACAACGGTGGATTCAAATATCTTGCGTGCACAACTCTTATGATAATCCAACTCGCCATCGTTCAACGGCTTATAGCAGTATAGACACTTACGCATTTTCATTCTCCTTTACGTCAAATGGCATCACCGAAACATTTCCGATGCAATCCTTGCAGCAGGCAAGCAATAGAGAAAACCGGTCTCTTGCTGAAATCTTCCAACTTTGTTCGGCAATATCCAATAGCCATCCTTCCGGAATAAGCCCATCGAAGAAAGGAAACAAGACATTGCTTTTATACGGTTTTTCGGTCAGCGGCAAAGTAAGACTCACTGCAAGAGCTTTGTCAGAAGAAAGATATTCGGGATTGTATTGAAATTCATAGCCTATATCATTTTCTGTCAAGACCCCGGCGAATGCCTTCCCGACTAATACTTTCGCTTGTTTCATGATTCAGATATTTTTGCAGGTGCCATTTCCGCGCCGAACAACGCCAACACCTGATTTACTTTGTCAAGACGCAAGGTTTCCTTTCCTTGCTCCATTTCGCGTACAAATCGCAGACCCACCCCTGATTTTTGGGATAAATCCACCTGCGTAAGTCCAAATTCCTTACGCTTCGCCTTAATATATTGAGCTAATCGAGTCATAATATACCCTTTTGGGTGCAAAGATAGCAAATTCATCCTAAATTACACCATAAAGGGTATATTATTTCTTAAAAAGATAACTATTGCACCCAATAGGGCATATATATTCGTAGCGTAGGGGAGTTTATTCCTTTATGACCCAGCGTCCGGCATCGGTTTATTTTCATGCCAATGTGACCGAGGAGAAGCCACTGAGAGAGGTCGGCCACGTCTGGCACACCTACATCATTAATCGTTCTTCACCGCTTTTGGAAACCCCGAAACGCAACAAAGTCTTGATTTTCTGAATCAAGACTTTGAATACTTCTGAATGTTTCATTTCAAGAGGTGGTCCCACTTGGGCTTGAACCAAGGACTCCCTGATTATGAGTCAGGTGCTCTGACCAACTGAGCTATAGGACCTGAAAACTTTTCATATTTTCGGGTGCAAATTTAAGGTTTTAATCTCGAACGGCCAAATTTTTGTCCATTAAACTTGAAACAGATGATCATTTTTTCTTTTCACCCGATAAAATATCTTGTAGGAAAAGATGAGTCGACCGCATCAGAGATAACCAAGGCCCGTTGCCTGCATGTCGCGTGCAACGGGCCCGGAAATCATGATTAAGCTACGATCAGTTGTGCGATGCGCTGTAGTTGGGGGCCTCTGATGTGATCGCCACATCGTGGGGGTGACTTTCAGCCACACCGGCGTTGGTGATTCTGGTAAACTTGGCCGAGTGGAGGGTTTCGATATCGGGTGCGCCACAATATCCCATTCCGGCACGAAGTCCGCCAAGCATCTGGTAGACGACCTCAAAGAGAGTGCCTTTATAGGGAACGCGCGCCGCAATGCCTTCAGGCACAAGTTTTTTCGTGTCGGTCTCGTTGGCCTGGAAATATCGGTCTTTAGAACCTTTCTCCATCGCCTCAAGTGATCCCATGCCGCGATATGCCTTATATTTGCGTCCGTTGTAGATGATCGTGTCGCCGGGTGACTCTTCCACGCCCGCGAGCATACCGCCAAGCATGACACAGTATCCGCCTGCGGCAAGTGCCTTGACGATATCTCCGGAATAGCGGATTCCACCATCGGCAATCAACGGCACTCCGGTGCCCTCAAGAGCTTTGGCCACATCGTAGACAGCTGTCAGCTGCGGCACTCCGACTCCGGCAATGACACGTGTGGTGCAGATCGAGCCCGGGCCGATGCCGACCTTGACTCCGTCGGCTCCATTTTCCACAAGATAGCGGGCGGCATCTCCGGTAGCGATATTACCGACCACAACATCGATATCGGGATATTTTTCCTTGATTGCCCTGAGAACTCCGATCACTCCACGCGAGTGGCCATGGGCTGTGTCAATTACGATTGCATCGACACCGGCCTCGACAAGAGCATCGACACGGGTCATGGAGTCGGCCGTAACACCGACGCCGGCGGCCACACGCAGACGCCCGAGCGCATCTTTACATGCGTTGGGTTTGTCTTTGGCCTTGGTGATGTCTTTGTAGGTCACAAGTCCGATCAATTTGCCGTCATTGTCGACAACGGGCAGCTTCTCAATCTTATGCTCCTGAAGAATCTGCGCTGCCTCCTCGAGATTTGTCGACTGGGTTGTTGTGACAAGATTTTCCTTGGTCATGACCTCATCGATTTTGCGGGCCAGATCACGCTCGAAACGCAGGTCGCGGTTTGTGACAATGCCGACAAGATGTTTCTCGTCATCAACCACCGGAATTCCACCGATGTGATATTCTTCCATCATTTTCAAGGCATCGGCCACCGTCGAACCGCGTTTGATTGTCACCGGGTCATAGATCATGCCGTTTTCAGCACGCTTGACTGCATGTACCTGACGGGCCTGCTCCTCGATCGACATGTTCTTGTGGATAACACCGATGCCGCCCTCACGGGCAATGGCAATGGCGAGCTGCTGCTCGGTCACGGTGTCCATCGCGGCCGAAACCAACGGTACGTTAAGCGTGATGTTACGGGAAAATCGTGTTTTCAGATTGACCTGCGAGGGTAAAACCTCTGAATAGGCCGGAATCAGAAGGACGTCATCAAACGTCAGACCGTCCATTTTAACTCTATCTGCAATAAAAGACATAGTGGAAAAACAGTGCTTATATTTTTATTGCACGCAAAGATAATAAGTATTTGTGAGTCTGCAAAAGAAAAAGAGTTTTTTCATCAAAAATTTCAGCCGCTCACACATAAATAGTATATTTGCACCCGTTATGCAACTCAAAAACCTAATTAACACATGTCAATTTTCAGAGTACTACTTTCAATAATCTTTCCTCCGCTGGCCGTGATCGACAAAGGCTGTGGCTCTATTCTCATAGTCACGATCCTGACGCTGTGCGGTTGGGTACCCGGAGTGATAGGAGCCCTGGTCATTCTAAACAAGAGCAAATGAAAATAGCGGTTTTCTGTTCAGCCTCGCCGGACCTCACCAATGAGATGAAGACCGATGCCGAAATGCTCGGACGATGGATAGGCACCAACGGTCACACCCTCGTCTATGGCGGCGTGGCAATGGGACTGATGGAAATTGTGGCAGCCGCGGTAAAAAACGCAGGCGGAAACGTGGTCGGAATCGTACCGGAACGACGCATCTCTTCGTCGTCAAAACTACCTGACACAATAATAAAAGTCAGAGATCTGCACGAACGCAAACGGGAAATGGAGAACCTGGCGGACGCTTTCATAGCCCTGTCGGGCGGATTAGGCACCCTCGACGAAATCATATCGACGTGGTCTTCCATGTCTTTTGAGGGACATGACAAACCGATCGCGATAGTCAACCGCGGCAACCTCTACAGCCCGTTGATAGAACAGCTGAAAACGATGGTCACCAGCAGAATGCTCCGGGAAAACGTCGCTACAAAACCTGTTATCGCCGACTCTATCGGCGAAGCCATAAACGCTATCACGCAATAACAATCAGACAAACAACATAATCATGAAAAAAAGCATGCTCTACACACGCACCGGCGACAACGGATCGACATCTCTCGTCGGCGGAAAACGTGTGCGCAAAAACGACACCAGAATCGAAGCCTACGGCACTGCCGACGAACTTAACTCAACCGTAGGGTTGCTCTATTCGTCAACCGAAATCTCGCCCGAACTTCGCTCCACACTACTGTTCATACAAAACAAACTATTCAACATCGGCGCATATCTCGCCACCGACAATACGGAAAACAGCATAACCGAGTGTCTCGGACTCGGCCATGAGGCAATCTCGCGGCTCGAGCACGAAATCGACACACTCGACAACGAGATTCCGCCAATGACAAACTTCGTTTTGCCGGGAGGTAGCCGGCTCTCAGCCATAGCACACGTGTGCAGAACCGTCTGCCGACGGTTTGAACGCCGGCTGATAACCCTGTCTGACGAGACATATGTCGACCCGAACGTGATCAGATTCATTAACCGCCTCAGCGATTTTCTGTTCGTTTTTGCACGTTTTAACAATATCAATCAACAAATTGACGAAATTTTTTGGGATAAAGATTGTTAGTATCTGAAAATCTGTTGTAATTTTGCAACCGCTTTTTTAAAAATCTGATTTTCAAACAATAATCTCATAAAATTTTCAAGCTATGTATTGGACACTTGAACTTGCATCAAAACTCGAAGACGCCCCGTGGCCCGCGACAAAAGATGAACTGATCGACTACGCGATGCGTTCGGGAGCACCCCTCGAAGTCATCGAAAATCTTCAGGAAATGGAAGACGAAGGTGAACCCTATGAATCAATCGAAGAAATCTGGCCTGACTATCCCTCAAAAGAAGACTTCTTCTTCAACGAAGAGGAATATTAAGCCTATCGCAAACGCTTAAAGCAAAGAATATCAAAGGGTTGAGCATCGCGATCGCTCAACCCTTTTTACTTGCTTGTTTTTGCATTTTACCGCGTTTTAAACAGGCGTAAAACTAACACGTTAGAACAAAAAAGAGTATCCCGGAATTTTCAACTGTCGTAAAAAATGCGTATCTTTGTGTAAAACCATAGAGGAAGAATATACGACATGGGTAAAGCATCAAGACCTTCACCGACAGGGCATTTCCGCCTTTACAAGACAAACCGCAGCAAGGACGATCAACCGCTTGTAATCCAGATGGAATACCCGGGAGAGGTAGTGATTCTACCGGCATCCATCAACATAAACGACATTGACTCAACATCATAATTCATCACATCGTATGCCTTTCGGATAATGAGCATGTCTGACAGGACTCCGTCACTATTGTCGTAGTAGTGCTAAACCCTATGAACAAGATTATAAAGCAGTTCAAGGAATGTGATGTCAGGCTTTATCTTCCGGATGATGCAGCCATCGATAAACAGGCGGTTACGTCGCTTCTCTCCATCTCTGAATCTGTTGACCACACATTCGCCCTTACTGCGCTTGTACCTGACAAATAATGACAGAGGTCGTCCGGTATCACACAATACCCTGAATCGTTGTATTCTATTTTTGACCACCGAGTGACCTTGAAGATCTGATGATAGAAATCAAGAAACTGCTGTCGGTCATTCAGCAACATATCAAGAGCCTCGCCATACTTGTCATGCAGCTCTTTCCAAAACGGTTCTTTAGGTTTATATTGTTTTTGAGTATTATGTGATATATTAATATTATTATAAGGAATAGAAGAATTTAAAGGTGATTTAATTAGTTTGGTAGGTATAGGAGCAATGGTTTCTGTAAATAGTGCTTCTGATTGATTGCTTATAGAGTAAGAGTCAATAGGCAGGTCATCTATTGCTGAATATATGTTGTTGGAGCGATAGACGTATGCTGTTTTGGTAGTGCCGTTCATAAGTTGGGTGAGAACCTTTCCGCAATGATCCTTTGTGTCGGTAGGGTTGGTCATGCGGCATAGCTTATCGTACATCTCCACAAATTGATGACTGTTGAGATGTTCCTTGAACACAAAGACCAGACAATATGAGAACTTGCCATCCTTACCGTTGGAAAAAGTCTCGTAGGCGAATGTCGGTTTGAGAGTGCATACACTGATGAACCGATGCAGCTCAACATTAGTATCGTCAACATCAATGCTCACAACCTGAGTGTATAGGAACTTTGATTTGATTCTGCGGTTGCCGTGGTAAATATGACAATACGAATAGCCTGCGGTGATGCTGTTGATGAAATTGCTGAGTGATGTGGGGACACGCTTCCAGCTCATACGCCGGTAGTCAACAGCGGTAGGCTTTTGCTTGTAGCAGGCATTGGAGAGTGTGATGTCAAATTTAAAGTTGGGATTTGATTCCATTGAGTTTTATAACAGATGTTGTTTTACCAGTTATATATCCGCGATGGAAGATTGTCTATGAAAATGGCCCGGAGTATTAACGCCTCGAGCCATTTTCATGCTGTAACCGTGTCGATTTAAAAACGTATCAATTTAATCTTGCAAAAGTTATCCTGACACAAGGTTTTTCGCATCGTTTCAATCTTTTAGATTATTTCGATGCGGATTGGTTAGAACTTTTTGGCGTTGGGATTTGTATATGATTATAAAATGAACTAACTTTGTAAACAAAATGATATCACTATGGATATAGCACTTGAAAAGAAAGCCCACGTGTTCCGTTTGCCGACTTATCTCCTTGACAAACTGAAGGAACTTGCCGCCAAAGACCGTCGCAGCCTTAACAACTATGTGGAAGGGCTGCTGCTTGATGCCGTCTATCATGAACCTAATGAAGTGACACGACAAGCAATGGAAGATGCCAAAGCAGGAAGGACAGAAGGGCCTATTGACACGTCGAGCGTGGATGCTATGCTCAAGTCTATCGGGGTATGAAAGAACTTCGATTCACCAAGCAGTTCAAGAAAGACCTGAAGCGTTTTCTGAACCAACCCAAGAAACTGGAAGCGCTGAATGAAGTTCTTGATATGCTGAAACGTGAAATCGAGCTCCCTGAGAAGTATCGGGCGCATAAATTGATTGGCGATTATGCCGGATGTATGGAGTGTCACATTGAGGGAGATTTTCTCCTTGTGTGGTATGATGAAGAAAAAGATGTGATTGCTGTCTATCGCCTTGGCTCACATTCAGAGTTGTTTAAATAGCCTATACTATTGTCTTATACCGGCCATGACAAAGATTGAAAACGAACAGCAGTACCGTTGGGCACTCAACCGTGTGGAGGAAATTCTTCCTATGGTGAAAGATGATACTCCACTCTCAGATCCTTACAGCATTGAGCTTGAATTGTTATCAGGACTTGTTGCCGACTACTCCGACGAACATTACTCAATCGGAGATCCGACGTTGGTTGACATGCTCAAACTGCGTATGTACGAGAGGGGGCTTACACAGGTCGCTTTGTCGAAACTTCTCGGCATCACACCCTCTCGAATTTGTGAATATCTTTCAGGAAAGAAAGAGCCTACCCTACGTCAGGCCCGTGTAATCAGCACCAAGCTCAATATCGACCCTGCAATTGTTTTGGGCGTGTGATTGGTGTTTACTATGCCTCGTCAATCAGCGAGAGGAGATTGAAATACATGGCAAATGTTGGAATGTCGTCCATTGATTCACGACTCCTGAAATCAGGATTATTCTTAAGCCAGACCTCATAATTTTTGCGCTCCTTCTCTCCGAGAAAATTAAATCCGTTTCTCTGATAGAAACCTACCGCAGTGGCGTAAGCATCAACAGTAATGAAACAACAGCCGGTCTTATTCTCTGTGATCATCCAGTATTTGATGAAGTCAAGAGTCCGTGAACCCCAGTGGCCGTCAGTTCCTCTATACTCCTTGTTGACGCCGAAACGGCCAATCTTTACAGCAGGATAATCTGAACGATGTTTGGGTCGCCCGAACTTGTCTTTAAGTTTCCTGAAAAAACTTTTCGAGAATAATGGTTCTCCATTCTTCTGTTCTATTTCCGCAATCTTGTCATTGGATAATGTGAAGAATAAAACAGTCTTGCCTTCTGCTTCAAGATAGTAAGTGACAGACAACAATTTCTTCATATTGTCCTTTGCTGAATTCAGGAAGAAATCAGTCAAGTCGGGATTGCCACAATCAAATGGAAGAAGGTCGGAGTCTGATGAAAGCCGCTTGAACGGGATGCTTTCTAACTGTGTGCTCATCGTGGAAGTGCGGCAATCATTGACTTTAACTGCTCAACACTCGCGGCAATACGTTCACGCTCCCTTTTGCGGTCAGCAACCGGAGGAAGTTTTGAAATCTCTGCATGGAAGACTACTGCGTCACGGCCACTGAGAATCGGTGTATTTCGTATTGGTTTTGCCATTATGGTGCAAAGGTACGATAAATTCCTTACTTATACAACATTAACACCATTGATTAACTTTTTGTTGTAAAACAAGGACTGAGCTGTGATGCCCAGTCCCCAAGGGTATAACCGGCAGTACCTCCCGCTTTGAGCGAGTTCTTCGCACTTTCAAAATCCAGCGCGCGTTGCTTACTCCGGCTATAACATTTTATGATTTTTACATTCGCATTGGCATTTTCATTACCATTAGCTTAGTTTTTGGTTAGTTGGTACGCTTTGCGGGTACTTATACTGTTGAACATCGATTTGTGACTGATTCAGTCCCCAAACGGAGTGGTAATAATATGCAATAAATTTTGCTGCCTCGGAGATATTGTCAAGCGCAAATTCTTTGGCAAACGACAGTATGTATGATTGAGCCCCGGCTCTGATGATTTGATTGCATGATTTTATCAGAGGAGATTCCGCGTCTTTCCATGCTGAATCTTTTGATATTGGATACCATTCAATCACGATGTAGCCGTTATCTCTCTTTATTGTCAGAATTGGAGCCTGCAATCTTATAGGGATCTGCAGTATAACAACGAGTCGGTTATTACCATTATTTAGATTACTCTCAATGGCTTCCATTAAAGTCAGGAAATCTGTAAACGAATCCGGCATATCCAACGGCGGCAACTCACTAGCTTCTGATGGTTTGATTTTCATTTTGGAGTCAAACTCACGATTGCAGTCTTCAAGATAGTTTGACAACTCATCATCTGTAAACCAGTCTTTTTCACCATGTTTCAAGGGCTTTTCTCCCAGATATTTTTCAAGATCCCATTCAAACATTATAATGTCAAAGCGGGATTCGGGCGGTACGGTTGAGAATTCCCCTTTACGATTTACCCATCCCCATTTACCATCTTTCAGGACTTTCCAGGTTGCCAGATCTATTGCATCATACATCGGTTCATAATATGTTACATCTTTAGGATTAATGTACTCCACGAGCCCCAATTTTCTGTCACGGCATATTAGACTGGTCATACCTGCCCTATGGTCATCATTAATCCAATCCATCTTACATGGCACTAATGTTACTCCTGTGCGAGAATCCAACAGTCCGTACTTGTTGCCACACCTTGTCCAACCATAGCAATAGGAGCAAGAGATGTCGTCAAAACCCTCCGGGGTCACTAATTTGCCTGAACCATCTCGTGTTGCAAGCCATTTTTGTCCGTCAAGTTCAACCACATTGAGGGTGTCTATGAACGATATTCCTGTATGGGGCTTGCATGAATCAAACAATGCCGGAACAATGATATTGCCCAGACAGTCCTTAAGGCCGTGTTTCCCTGTCGATTCGTCAACAAATTCTTCTTCATAGTACACAAGGTTACACAACACGTTAACTAAACCATGTTCATAGTCTGTGTATTCCAAGAGCGGACCATTGTCTTTGGCATCAAGGTTTCGGTAATCCATTATGTCAGCTGCCGATGCAAGAATAGGAGCATCAATTATGACGCCGTGTTTCTTAAGCTCCGAAAAGAATTCAAATCGTTCGGGTTGCAGGATGTCGTAAATCTCTTTGATTGACATATTCAACCGGAGAAGTCCATTTTCGTTAAACGCATAATTCGGAATACGTTCAATTTTCAGTAAATCTTTTAGTTCCATATTCTATTCGATGCAAAGATTCTTACAATTTTATTTAACTATGGTCATAAGGTCAGCCGATGTGATAGTGCAGGGCGCCTCGGAGCTCGTCGATTGTGAGGGATAGGCCGATAAAGGCGTTGCAGTTGTAGCGTTCGGTCATATCCTTTTCTTTAGCGCGGACGAGGGTTGAGAGATCCTCTTTGACTGCTTTCATTTCTGCTAAGTATGGGCTATGGGGGTTGTGTTTCTTCTCGTTGTAGTAGTCATTTTTGGCTCTATTGAGGGCATTGATGAGGATGTCAAGCTGGTTGAAGTCCTGTTTGAGAGCATCCAGACACACATAAGCATTATCGCGGATTCTTTCGATGCGCAAGGCGTTGATAAAACTGCGCAAATTATCAATATCCTCGTCCTTATCAAGTAATGCTACATGTGCCTCATGTAGGTCGGTGCGTAACCGGCCGATGTAACCATCCAGCCATTGGTTGCCGGTGGTTGTCAACTCCACAATCACATCTTCGATAGTAACCGGATTTTCGGGGGGATTGCGCCACTGCCTTCTTACATTGTTGAATGTGTCGAGGCTTTTTCGCCAATAGCCAAGTGACTTTTTCTGCATCTTTCCATCAGGGGTAACAACTCTGCAAGTACTTGCCACGGATCCCGACATGCAATTGCCTGTGACATATATGAGCGGATTCCCATCTTCGTCATGCGACTCCTTGGGATACTCCTTCCACCATTGCAGTAAGGCTCCAAGTGGAGAAAGATAGCCCGGAGCATATGCCATCCGGCTGTCTGACAAAATCCTCTCCCGATTAGCCACTAATAGCCGGATATTTTTGTAGAACAGATTTAGTGTATTCATCAATAAGTAGGATTATAACGTTGTATCCACAGTTAGAAGATTTATAACTTCTTGGAGTGTATAGGGAGTGGAGTCGGTGGGGACGGAGTGGTATTTGTGTTGGGATTGGTTGAAGGAACGGGCAATGGTGTTTACGGAGATGGGGAGGTCGGCTTTTACGGATTGGCCCGAAGAATCGACACACAGGCATGCATGACGGCCCGACAGCACACTACCGGAAATAAACCATACGGGGTGCCCCTGTCGGTCGCGGGACGTCTCCGGACTGTTAATCCACCAGTCAACGTAACCGCCAAGTGTGGCAGGTGGCAGACACCCCGTCTGGGCAAGTCCGTTGTCAACCGCCACCGGGCAGTATGCCATTCGCGGGTCGGCGAGTATGCGCCCGGCATTGTCGATGAATAGCTGTATGTTTCGATAAAAAAGCTCCTTTGTTTCCATATCAGTAAAAAATTATGGCCGGCAGTACCTCAGATATTACACTGTTCTTATGGACCAACCTGCCCAGAGTTGCTTGCTCCGGCCATAATACCTGTAGTAAATCAAACCTTATCCTACGTATTCGAGTGTATAGGGGTTGACGTCAGGGTTATGCATTACGCCCCATTTCTCCACCGGAATGTTATTGGCGACGTTGAATTCAACACTTTTGATGATAGCGTGTAGTATATTCCATTTTGTTTTTTGGCTCTCGCAATCGCTGAGTTTATTGATATATACCCGTTCGCTATCATTTGAGAAGTATATAACCTGCAACATATCCTCCTTGCAGTCTCCGGTCCCGAATATACGAACACCAACGTAGCGGCCTTCACATTCATACTCACTTTCTCCATAATCAAGGTCAAGCTCGAACGCAGGCTCCAAATCCGAGAAAAGAGCTTCGTCCTCATCGTTATACTGTGGTGTATTCTCGTAGCATGCGATGAAATCGTATGACCAAAATCCAAGTTGGGTGACTCCGAGGTCTTTTAGATACTTCACAGCCGAGCAAATCGCCTCCGGCATAGCTCGCTGAAGACTCATGTAGCTGTCCACCCATTCGGGCAATGTTTTTGTTTCACTCATATTTTAAATTGTATTATAATTGGATTATTTATATTGTTATATCGGTTGGTGGGAGTCGCGGTCTGTTGCCGACAGGAATCGGCGTATATTTTCGATGCGCTGTTGGTCGCGCTCCGAGATGGGAAAGCGTGGCGGCAGAAGGCTTATGGCCTCCGGGTGATCGTGGCCCAAGAGCGCACAGCCATCATCGTCAAACTCAATCTTGTCGGCGTTCTTATCGACATACCACACGGTGTAGCCATCGTCCGACGAGTCGCCGAAAGGCTTTGCCCCCTCCTTGTAAGGGCGCATAAAGCCATGGACAACACACAGTTCGCCTCCGTAATCCACCACATCGCCCTTCTTAAAGCGAATCTCCTCGGGCTTGCGTCCAAGATAAGTGCTTTCGCTCCATGCGTTCATATACTCGTATGTCGGGAAAAGACGCTCATCGAGCTTTACGCCGTTTTGGTCGTAAAGCCGGTCGGAATAATTGTCATAGCTGCCATTTCGTACCACCCCAAGCGGGAATTCCCTTATGTGGCAACAATAAAGCGGATAATAATATTCTTCGTTGAACCGATTGACCAAGTCGGGCATGGCGGCTTCGGCTTCTTCGAGCGAGAGGAATGTGAGCGTCCATGCCGACCGGATTTCGATCGGCTGATAGTCGTCGCGATGGCGGCGACGGCGTTTGACGTAGGAGAGCATCTCCAGCTGAAATATTGTCTTCTGTCGTTTCATCTGTTCAATTACGGGTTTTATTAAAAACACTATGGCCGGCAGTACTTCCCCCGTAGGGGTTCTCCGCGCGCAGCATACGCACAGTCTTGCTTGCTCCGGCCATAGTGTCGGTAAAAGAAATCATGGGCAGCCGACCCTCGATGTTGCCATCGTTCTCGTGCGCTACCGTGCGCTCTCTTGCAGCACTGCCCATGATTTCTTGGTAAGATGTATTATAGCCAGCAGTACACCGGCATTGCTGCCGTTATTCCGAGCCACCGTGCTCAAGGCGTTGCTTCCTCTGACCATAATACTTGTCTGTTTCAATATTCTCAACCTAATCAACCTTCGGGCAAAGCCCGACACAGCCCACGATCGAGCAGGTCGTAGTTGCCGGCGTTGGCTTCGGTGCGGAAGGTAACAGTGCATTCGGTTACAATATCCTTATCAAAAGTGTATAGCCTCAAACCTTCTCTCTAAGCAAAATTCGCGGATCAGGTTTTTAATGATGTTTGTTTTATAACAAATTTATAGTCAACATTAGGGCACATTGATTCTATCGAGATATAGGGAGCATCTTCCACCTCACGCATCAGAGACATAAATTTTTCTTGATTTTTAGTAGAAAATGTTTTAAAAAGAGCTATTGTGTCTTCTGGTGTGCCAGTCATTTCCCATGTGCGTAGTTCAATCCATCGCTCTCCTATAGTCCGAAATTTTATCACAGCATTATCAATCTCCACTTCATCATCAAGATATTTCTTTGCCAACGCAAATCGGAAAAAACCAATGGTTGTTGTGGTGTCGTTGAGTTGCGAAAGAAAATCCAAGTTATCCGGAAAAAAGCTAAACCATTTCAAGGCCTCATTCGGATTACATTTGAGATATTGATTAAACATATTATGATGATTATCCATGTCGTCGCTCACAGAAAATCCTCCATATAGTTGTCGAGCCATTACATAAAGGCACCATTCGCCATCTATTTTTTGATAGCATATTGCTCGGCGTGGTGAGAAAACCATAACCAATGCTACGCCATCACGTCGTTCCCTCACCCCATACTTGATACCCTTAGATATACAATAATCAGCAAGCTGTCGCATTTCTTCACATAACTGGTCAAGGTCTTCCACCTCCTTGAAATGATTTGAGAGCACACTGATTTCATTATATTGCCGATTGGCATATGCTCTTATCATATCCCCTGTCAAAAACTCTCTTGGTGTTTGGTCTTGATACCTTTCTCTCCATGCTGATACTTTTGCAATATCTTTAGGAAATACTTTAAACAAATCCTCGAACTGGCGAACTACGGTTGTAAATTTTAGCAACCTTTTCTTATAGTCTTTCTTATTTACAGTTATACGAAGTTTAAGATTGGGGATTATGAGTTTTTTTATACAAACATCCCCACCCGTTCCCGAAATTATATCGACTGTCACCTTCGTGATATTATTTTGCTTCATATAATTTTTTATGACTTCACGAAGGTTCAAACCAACCGCACGTTCTTTACAATTGCGTTGGATGATGGTTAATCTTTTGATACAATTGTTTATTAGGGGTGCTACATATGCTAACATTCCAGGCGCAATCTGGCTGTAGGTATCTAAGCCTAATGCCTTTGATTCTACTGACTTGCCATCGTATTTCATATGAAGTTTAGGCGAATAAAAACCTTTTGGGTTCCATGTCAATGACACATGACAATCTTCGCCGCATGGGAAAATTATATCACGGGTAGTTCTATCATACTGATATTTGAGACCACTTCCATCAAGAGCTCTTTTAACATAGTTTTCGCAAAGATCCTTGTTGGGAAGTACTACAATTTCAGTCAGCGCATTATTCAGTTCCTTCCTGATGTCAGCTTCTGTTATTTCTGGAGTCATATTCAACGTAAGATTGATCTGGAATTTCGTTAGGATTAGCTCGGTAATATTCTATTGATTCATATACTGATTTTAGCAGTCGTGCGTAGAAAAGAGGTCCACGACGGTCTTTTTCATTACATGGGAAAATAGGATTTTCCTCTGCATAATACAACATTTTTCCATCATATATTTCAATTATATTGGTTCTAAATGTAAAATCGCGAACTGCAGGCATGACCTTCCCCTTCGGTATGTATAGTGTTTTGAAACAATTGGTTGTAATCAATTCCTTGGTCATCTTTATAGCCTCTGAAGGAATACAATTTTCGTAGGTATCAGATAGTTTTTCAAATTCATCTGATACCCCTTTCAGATTGGCTACAACGGGCGTATAATCTTTAATACAGCTCTCTATCTCAGAAGTTTTACCGATAGACCATTCACTCGGTGTAAGACCAATAGAAAGATATTTGTTTATTGTATTCAATACAACATCCAATAGCGGCTCATATTGATTGTCCTCAAGAATAAAATTAATTCCATATCGAGGGCTTAATAATTGTAGTCTTCGACCTCTCCGCTCAAAATCAAAATATCTTAAACGCGAATATTTCATACCACTATATGGCTCGGAAAAGGCAAGTTCTGTTATGCCGAATTTATTGAAAATTTCGGCATAAACATCTTCACATCGAGCAAGCAACGCTTCTCGTTGACGTGAATTCTCTTCTATTTTAGCGAAGATTATTTCGTGAGGTTTTAAATTTTGCGTCATAACTATCTATGTATGTTATATTGGTGAAGCGAGTCCGCGGTCGAGCAGGTCGTAGTTGCCGGCGTTGGCTTCGGTGCGATGGGGGAAGGTGGCGGCAAGGCATTGCTTGTGGTATTGGCGGGCGAAGCGCATGGTGTGGAGCGATCCGCTCTTTATTGGGCACTGAGCCAGAATGACGGCATCGGACATCGCGGCCTGTAAGCGGTTGCGGGCCACAAGGCGTGTGGGATTGGCCTTGACGCGGAGATACCACTCGGAGAGAAGCAGTCCTCCATTGTCGAGTATGGCTTGCTCCAGATCCTTATTCTCCTTGGGGTGGCAGATGTCGAGCCCGTTGCCAACGATGGCTATTGTCTTGCCGCCTACGCTCAGGCATCCTTCGTGAGCAGCCTTGTCGCATCCGAGAGCCAAACCGCTGACCACTACATAGCCTTCTTCGGCATATCGCCTACCGAGTTCGTAGGCCTTGTCACAGCCCTCCTTGTCGGCAGCACGGGCACCGATGATGGCAATAGTTTTTTCAGCATTGAGCAGTTCGAGATTACCCTTGCAATGGATTACCGGGGGACAGTCATCACCGATTTCGAGCAGGCGTCTGGGAAAGAAGTCGTGCTGGCACGAAAGGCTGACAATCCCCATCGCCTCCTGGCGTTTGAGAATGTCAATGGCCACATCCACATGCTCTTGCAGCCCATCGTAATAGAACATCATCACATGAAACTGGCCCCAATCCGTTTCGCGGATTTCAGCCACCGGCATCCCATACAACTGCAATGCCAAGGCCTCGTCAATGCTCAACCTGTCCTCCAAATCCATATTCAGTCGATTTCAAAGCGTCCATCTTCGGGGATGCCGAAGGTGGCGCGGTCGTTGAGCATGATGCCTTCGCGGTCGTTGGAGGCGTAGAGCATTGAGTAGTTATCGTAGATGGCCCACAGACACTCGGTGATCCCCTCGATATCGTCGAACTTGCCGTGGATGCCCGCGCCGTTGGTGATAACGGTGAGCACACGGTAGCCTTTTATCCACTCCCAACGGAAGTCGAGTTCGTCGGGTTGGGATTCAGTGCCGAATTCCTTGTCATATTCGGCCAGCATGCGTATGGAGCGGCGATAGGCTGTCGCCAAGGCCTCTTTCGAGCCTTTGAGTGCCACTTTCAGCATTGTTATGTCGTCTTTTTCAATGTCAAGCATATTGTTGTCAGATTTAGAGATTTCTTCGGTCATTTGCTCCACTTCACGGCGTTCATCTTCGAGCGATTTCAGATAGCCGTCATACCATGAGCGCAGTTCGGCCACGGTTTCTTCGGGGAGGTCTTTAGGAGCAGGGAACACGCCCATAGGATAACGGAAAGTGCATTGTGTCAATCCCTCGTCATACGGCCCCATCAGAATGAAATATTCATCATCGTCAGAGCCGAGATACTTCGTAATGTCAAGCCAAGTTTCGGGCTTGCGGTTACGGCGAATCCATTTACGCATCGTGGTCTTATAGCAGTCATACCCCTCTTCGATTGTGTCAGGCTCACCGACCACGACACCCAATATGCCGTATTCAATACCGTCTTTGGGGTATTTTTGTGGTATCATCACAATGTCACCCTTCTTATAGGGCATCTCCTCCGGGAAGTGTCCGAAGAATTTGCCGTATATGCCCGGCAGATTGTAGTGGGCGGCTGAGCAAGCGGCGGTCTGAATCTTCTCCCCCTGAGCGTCAAACATCCATGCCTGGGTGTGGTAGGGTTGATGAGCAGGGAGTCCGAACAGCAGACGCTCGATAGTGAACGCATAAACGTTATGCTTACCCACAGCATCCTTCATGGCTCTGAAAGCCTCCTGATAGGTAGGAAAGTCGGCATACAGTTGTTTCCCATCCAATACCAATGGAACCCGATAGGCCGGACAGCCCTGGATTTCCACGCGTTCAAACGTCAACGGCTCAGACGGCTCATCACAGATTTCGTGAGTGATATTCTCGCTGACAAACTGCTCATAAGATGTGTTGTAGGTCAATACCTCCAATCTGTAATAACCGGGATCGGCACAGACTTTGCGTAACCGGACAAAGTTCTCAAATTCCTGCAAGGTTTTAGGCACGAGCGCGGATGTGCGCAGGCGTTCGCGCAACTCCACGGCACGCTCGAGCAGTTCGTAGAGATGTTGCAGTCCGGCCCCCGAACACTGATGGCCGAAATCATCGGTCACCATAAGCCGGTCGGAAGGCAGGAGATCGCCAAGGATATTGAGGTGGTTGAGCCCGAGAATCTCATCTTTGGAGGAGCAGAGCGCCCAGATGCGGTCGCGCTTCATGCGCACCGATGCGATGGTGACGTAAGGCTTATAGCTGTCGAGCACACTCTGCGTCAGCCAATAGGTCTGCACGCCGTCGAGACGCTTGCAGAAATATGTCAGCTCCTGATCGAGCCATTGCGCCAGTTCCCACTGCGGAAACATGCAGGGATTTACCACAACCACCTCGGCATCGCCGCTCTCGCACTCCAAGGCCATGAACCCGCCGAGCGAAGTTCCCACTATAATCTCAGGTTTCTCCTTCTTGACAAGCTCATTGATGATAGTGAGCGAGCGCACAGGGTCGGCATACAGCTCCGGGGCAATCACACGATAGCAACCCTTGAACCGCTTCTGCAACTGCCGCTGCTTCGCACCATTGGCCCCCGACATGAACCCGTGAAGATACATCATCACAGGCAGATTATCCTCATTAATTGTTGCCATATTTAATAGACGTTTGTTAGTCATCTACTAAAATTATCTATCATGCATGTATATTCATATGCAAGCGAACGAAGTCTATCTGAACTAAAAAATACTGAGCTTCTCTCTATTGGAAAATCAATATGGCGTCTCCAGTTTGTGACCACGGACACGCAAGGATACATTGTGTCGGCTTCAACAAGCGCCTTTAGCAGATGCTTTTGTGTGGACTGTCTACCCAAAGTATATAGCGATTTAAGATTCTTACTAAAATTGATAACTCCATTATTGGGAAGTCGCACAGAGAATGTCAACTCTTGTTCATTGCTTTTCCATATTTGAGACAGTTGATAGGGCGTTCCATCAGGTATTATCCGCCTTGCAACTTCTTGAATATAAGTCGTAATGAAGGGTTGCATTTTGACGCATTCGTTAAATATACCATAATTAATGGCAGCTTTTAACAGAGTTATCAATTCCTTTATTTCAAAGCCGGCTGTTGATCTAGTCAATTTATGTCGGGTTACAACACCATCTCTAATCTTATATTTTTCATCGTGTATTTCATGAGTTTTCTTATTCCAGACAAGAATATAGTTGGAGTTATTTTTGAAGAATATGATAATTTCGTTGTCGGAAGTAACTCTGTAGGATATACCACTCTGATTTAAGAATTGAAGCAACTTGGCGATATTATGATGGTTTTTAGATATCGGAAAGCCGTCGGGGATGTCAATCTTCTCCACAATTTGACTCACCCGTTCTTTCGGTTGCACATTAACGACCCAATCAGCTGCATTCTTTTGATAAGACAGTTCAGTAATACTTTTACCAAAAAAATGACTGGTGTATGTGGAGGGTAACTTTTTACACAATATCTTACGAACGTTATGGAATTTCTCAAGTGCGTCCTTGTAGTTTGACATGTTAAAATCAACTCTCAAGCTGATATTAACCATGTAATGAGAAAGGTCTACAGTCATTACATACTCCTGATTCCCGGTCTCCTTGGCTGGATAGATGTGATAGTATTCAGTTTCGTTCCAATCGAAATTATTCTCTCGCGGCTTTTTGTCTGCAACCATTAAACGCATCAGTTCGCACATTATCATTGGCGGGACTTTGACAAATTCTAATCCCTCCTCTCTCTTATTTTGAATTAGATTGTATGCATGCTTTAGAGCGGTTACAGCTTCCTTTATCGCCGGCAAATAATTTTCACAGTCTCTTGCATTGAATGAGAATAATGGTGCTGAGTAACTATACTTAGCATGTGTATAGGGTGATTCTGCGACATATCTATCAAATATATCAACCTTTACTATAAACGCTCCTGGCATCGTTGCGCAAAAAAGATTAGGCGTAATTAAAATCGCATAATCGTCCGATTCGTTGATTGTCAGTCTAAACGTTTGAGTGGAGGATTGATATTTGAATAAGATGTCATGTTTGCGCAACACATTTTCGATGTTGGCGGCATCATTATCTTTATTCGCCAAATTAGTTGAGGCCTTAAATATTTGATCAAGAATACTTTTAGCGTCAAGCTTAAGACGATGATACTGACTCAACACCAACTGCGCCTTCTTGTAAATATTTTCATCAATATTTTTCATAATAATTATTCATTCTTATTAGCTTACTTCCCGGTTAGTTATCGGTTAATTACCGACGCGAAGATAGCCGATTCCCGCGACCCGGCGAAGCAATCCGCCGTTCATTGCGTTCAGAAAGCGTTTTTATGGGTATGAAGAATTAGTCCCCATCAAAATCGTTGTCTATTTTATATGAAAGTCGAAGATTGGGGTACTGCAGCATATATTTGTCCAAGTTTTCGAAGAATGTCCAGTTGGTAAATAAGTACCACAATCGCTTTACCATCTTATTTCCATAACCGGAAAACTTCACAACCTTGTTGTCTCCAATAGTCGTCCCTAATTGTATGTAAGGATTAACATACTTTCCAAGACTATATTTGTTTCCCGGAGGCAAGAGTCTTTTGATTATAAAGTTGAAAAAGTCCTGCGTACCACTACCCTCAAAGCGAGAATCTGCAGATGCCTGACAAAACATTCTCAAAGAATAGATTAATTCTTTATCATGAAGGATAACGCCGGCCCACTCAAACATTGGTTTAACGAACGGACGGCAGGTCGTTTTATGATTTGAGCCATCACGACGGAGGTAGTGTTCATCATTAAGCAGTATAATGAGATCGTTACCTTCAAGATAATAGACATAACACATTTCTGAAAGGGCGGAGTATAGAGGGTTGTCCGAAATGGCAGCAGGTGCTTTCGGCCACTTCTTTGAATTAGTACCATCGTTATATGTCACACGAGGGTAATCATTCGGATTAAATAATCTTCCATCTGCACTTTTATGGAACCATGCATTTGTAGCAATTTTGCCGGTACTGGTGTGTGATCTACGTGCAGGAATTTCACATATGTCATGGAACATCACTTCCTTGGCATCGGCTGATACAATGCATTTAGGCATTGACCTGACAGCCATAGCCAATTCCTTGCACCTTGCCTGATAGTTGTCTGTGTTAACTATTGTTTGAAAGCTTACATTGGCAAACACGGGAACTTCGACCACCATTTCCGAGGAATTGCCCTGCGCCGAGTATACCTCGGCCTTATTCAGCTTAAGCTCGGCCAGGAATGGTTCGATAAATGACGTACTTAAAAGATTGGCATCAGCATCATCTTTAAGCATCTGATAATATTTCTCTTTGAGCGATAAGAGCTGCTCTATCAATCTCTCGAATGTACGTTCATAAGATTCAAGAGTTCCAAAGTTGATATCAAAAATATAAACCGAACTTTGATTCCCGTTCAAAGATATCGTCACACTTATTTGATATCGCCAGTCGGGTTTCCCGTTCACTTGAAAACCATCAGCAACATACATGGTGAAATCTCCTGACTTTTCATTAAAGTCATAGTCATAACCCAGTTTATCAAGCATGGGTTTAACAAACCGGACATAATCAAACTGTGGTTTAATTCCTCCGATTTGTCGCCTAAGATTAAGTAGGTCGTTGTCTATAAGTTCTTTTGTCAATATTGCTTTTGCCATATATTTTTTGTATTATAGATATATTTAGGGGTCAAGGAGAATCTGTCGTAGCACGCCCGATTAAATAGTACCCAAAGAATACGTCGCCTTGTGGGAATTTTAGGCTCGGAAGCCATCCCGTCGGTGAATATAATCAGTCCATCATACTCCTTATGTTCTTCATAAAAGTTGATTACGGGCTGAAAATCCGTGCCTCCGCGTCCAAGAACCTTCACATCACTCTCGGCTTTTTTGAGATGAATCACTCTCCGATTTAATGAAAGCAATGCGATTGCTTTATTTTCTGTTGTTTACGTTAATGTCACCAAAATCAGTTGTGAGAGTGACAGACAATGGTGTCGGGTTTATTTGGATAGCTCCTTTGAATCCTTCCACAGTGTATCTATTGCAGTTGCGCAAGATGATTGTTTTTAACGAATTGCAATGAGCAAAAACATCAATATCGTGACGTGGTCCTACTATACCGCCGCTGGAAAGTATGAACCCGGAAAGGTCAATAGTTTCCAAAGCATAGCAACCGGAGAACATTCCTTTAATACTGCTATGTTTTACACCAGAAAGCACTTGCAGGTTCATTTCTTTCATTTCATGAAATCCTGCGAGCAAATAATCCATGGTGTTGTAGGATTTTATCGAATCGATATATTTCCTAAAATCGATTGAGAAGGGAAGGAAGCGGCAACCTGGATGTGTTGCTGTAAACTTCCATGGGAACTCCGCTTCGATGCAGTATTTGGTGCACTTTCTTATTGTTTCAAGATTTGGAGATTCCACAACAGGAATCCAAGGCGAATCTCGTTCCTCTCTTCCGTAATAGTATTTTTGATATGGTGAGGTGTGATAACAGAGTTTGTTCTCGATAATCCCAAAGCGAGCTATTACCGAATCAGATAACAAGAAAGGATTGGAAGTCCACTCTCCTGTAATTTCTTCATACGATGGTTCACCCATAAGGTCGCCATCACTATCTTTAGGTACTGCAAGGAGTTCGTTAAGGCCTCGCTCTTGCATCATACTTTTAAGAAGATTTGCATACTTCTCTGTAAGTACCACTTCTTCAGTAGTTAATACGTTCAGTTGATTCTCTAAATTTTCCATAATATAAACGACTTCTGTTGTTTGGTTTATTGAGATTTTATTTCTCAGTACGAAGTGTATATCGGAATACACCTATCCGCATAACTTCGGTTGAATGAGAAATTTCCGCAGCAATCAACTCTGACCGCTTGGCAAGACTCGCTCAGTAATGTGATTTTTTCGATAGCTCGAATGTTCTTTACAATATTCCATATCTCCTTGATAGCGTTGTGTCTATTTGACTTAAACCAGATAGTGATGGCTGTTTTATCAAAATACACCATTATCTTTTTGAGTCCTTGGGCACATATGCCAAACTGGGATTTATCTGGTAAAAATTCATGGATGAATGGATACAAACCGTCAACAAAATCATTTAGAACCATTTTGTTTAACCCTTCAAGATACTTCAAATAATAGCCTTTGCGAGCTGACGCCATCGCAATCATTTTTAGCACTAAGGTAAACTCTTGGATTGTCAGATTGAGTGTTTGTGATTTGATATTATTATGAACGAACAATGATTCTCGATTTTTACGACATAATTTTGTATTATCATCAAGAGTAATTTCAAATTGATTTTTGTCATAATAAAACTTGAACCCCATTCTTCTGAGGATATTGAATAGTTTGCTATCATCTGGCGAAATATCATCAAATAAATCATCAGAGATACCTGATATAACCGTAGGATAGCACATCATCGGATTGACATCATTCCAGATACCTTGTCCTCCATCTCCCTTTTCATTTATGTTCAACTCGGGATGTAGGTATTCAAAACCGATGTTTTGCCATACCGTTTCCCTAAAACATTGTGGGAGGTATTTGACGGCCTCTTTAAATTGAGCACATTTCTCTTGATAATTAGATATATCAAACGGAGCTAAAAGTCTTACACCGGAAAGTATCTCAGTTGTCAACAAAAAGCAACTATTGCTATTAGTGCTCGGAACAACTGAAACGCTTTCAATATCGTCTCCAAGCTCAATCTGAACCAGCGAATTTATGGTTAAAGCTGCTTTCTCATTTCTGACCATCCCAATATATGTTTGTGACAACGACATTAATTTCGTTATGACAGATTTGAGCCATGGCATATTATGTTCAAATGCCTCAGGTGATAGTCTTCCAAGAGTTTTACTGGCAACATTATTGCTGATTTTAATTGAGACAGTTATATCATAGACTGGTGAGTCGTCCAAAATCTTTCCATGTATTGTTATCACATCTGAGATTGGAATCACAAGATCACAAGTTTCAGCATCGATAGTGAAATGAATCGCATTCTTCTCAAATATGGGGTATAATACCTGATGGATATATTCAGCATCGTGGGCAAACTGCCTGAGTTGCACACAGGATTCTGTAACTAACTTTTCTAAATCAGCGTTTAACTTTCGGGGTGTCAATGTTAAGGCACTCATCTCAAAGATATATTTTAGGGGTCAAGGAGAATCTGTCGTAGCACTCCCGATTAAGTAGCACCCAAAGGATACGTCGCCTTGTGGAAATTTTAGGCTCGGAAGCCTCTCCGTCAGTAAAAATTATCAGTCCATCATACTCCTTATGTTCTTCATAAAAGTTGATTACGGGCTGAAAATCCGTGCCTCCGCGTCCAAGAACCTTCACATCTCTCTCGGCTTTTTTGAGTGATAATACCGGAAGTTTAATTCTTGTGTCGAACTGAAGCACGTCGATTTGCATTATGCCATAGGTGAAGAAGGCGTTTATTAGGCTATAGAAGCGCACAAGGTCGCTTGACTTAACAGATCCGCTGACATCAATACCAATCAACAGACGGGTTGTATAAGGGTGTATCACTCCCATCTGCTCCCAGCCATACCGGCGGCTCGGACGCATGCGGGTGAGTCGACGTTCATTCGATAGTATCGAAGCCTTGAAGAGTCCGAGTTGACGGCGTATATTGATAGATTTTTCAATGGATACCTTCAAAAGTTCTTTCAACTCTCCCGGAAACGAGCCCCATGAGTTTGTGACCATCGCATGCTCAATCATAGAGTTCATGCGTTCGCAAGCGAAGTCATCATCCTCCCATAGAGCAGACGTGTCACGGTTGCTGTCAGACATCAGATGACTATATGCTTTGGACGCAAATTCTTTATCTTGTGCAGACTTCGACAGAGTTTCCTTGTCCCCTGTATCAGTTGACCGGGAGGTCAAATCCTCAACTCTATGAGCCAAAATATTGTAGTATCTTTCAAAAGACTCTTTTTGAGGTAGCAAAGGAGTTCTGCCATTGAAAGGATTTATGTGCGTTGCGCCGTGTTGGTAAATTGTATAGTCGCTCGCTACGGTAAGGATTTCCCGGATTGCGTTGATGGGTTGGCGTTGGTAGGGATGTTTGAGCAATATGCGGATAACTTCACGCCGAAGCAGTTGTTCAATCATCACTTTGCTAAACAGCGACAAAAGTGCAGGATTGTATTCAATCCTCATTTTACCGGAACGGATAGGGCACAACATATCGGCGTTCTCCTCCACACGATGAGAACACAACGCACTGAAAAGCAATGGTTCCGTGAGAAACCAACGCTCTGACAATTTTGTGATACACGTGCCCAGGTCCATAGGTTTATAATTTATAACCGGTCAGTAATGATACGTCGGAATCCAGTTTATCTATGCGATATAACTCTTTCAAACATTCAGCAATCGAGGTAAGTCGTTCGGTTTCAGCAAGGAAATTTTTTAAACTTTTCCATGTCATTAATACATTTCCTTTTTGTGGCAACTGAAAGACTATATGAGGCGACATTCCAACACCCGACCACTGCCACATTACGTTGGTAGTTAACATTATTCCCTCGGGCAGGCAGTTAGCAGCCAACGCGGAAAGGACTCGCTGGCGAAACAGCTTCTCTTTTGCGAATTTTATATCGAATGCGTTATTTGCGGCAGCAAGGGAGATGAGCCGAATTACTTCTTCTTCTGAAAGTTTCTCAATAAACCCTCGCTTATTGGATGACTGCCATTTTAAAGAACCGGCCTTGGTAATACGATAGTGAATATCGGAGAACGACAGATCGTTTTCATTCCATGATATCACATAATCATCACTGTTTTCGTAACGAATGATAAACTCTCCTTGATCGGTATAGCCATATTAAAGTTTAAGTTTTTTCAAGAGCTTAACGAGCTCTTTAGATTTCGGCTTATTTGAAGACTTGGTGGTATATGGAGTATATTTCGAGCTAAAACCCAACTTTTTTGAATAGTCTTTAGATAGCCCATCCGTAAAAAACAATTGGTCTTCCCGAATTCTACCGTTAGCGCCAATCAAGGATGCAGCCCCCGATGAGAGTAACGACATATTAATCTGTTGACGGGTTCTCAGTATTCTCTCTATGCCTTCTTCGTAATTGTCTGAGCCAACATTAGTACGCAGCAGTACACCCGGCAGCAGTTCAGTGCGGATACTTACTCCAAAAGTATCGTCAGGCCACATAAATCCATAGCATTTATACTCAGTGTCATCTGTCAATTCAGCCGATAAAACAGACTCCACAAGAGTTTTCAGCACATCTCTTTGTTTCTCCTTGGATATTACCTTTTCCTGTTCAGTTCTAAGCGCATCCAGAGCCTCAGCCATACGTTTTAAGCGCGGAATCATACTTTGTAATGCTTCCGGAGCGAATGAAAACGGTTGTATCGTTTTATTCTCTGCATACATATCAATGCGATACATATTCCCATTCTCAGTAGAACGAATACTTGCAGTGATGAAATAATCATCAGCAACAATTATCTTGAAAGAATTGTCGGAATAATTATATTCGAAATCAAATCCTGCCTGTTCAAGTTGAGCAGGAATAATTTGTGATAGGTCCGGGAGTGGTATTTCTATTTTCTCAATAGAATTTATTATCTCCCACAAATTTGATTCGGTTATTTTTGCCATATCAGTTAGTGCTCTTTATAAAGTTACTGAATTCAAGAATTAGCTGCGGTAGTTTCTTTGCAAGATAGCCATTGGCTTTGGGATAGCTGCCGCCAAGAAATGCATTGATAAAGTAAGCGTATGCCTCACGCTTGCCGGCATCCTGCAACCATTGGAAATATGACGAAATATTCTTCTGCATTGGCTCCGTGAATTGCGCAACCCCCTTCAACGAATTGAGCGCCTCGAGAATATCATCATTGAGTAGGGTGAAATTCTCCACCGGGAATTGCTCTAATTTTGGAAGAACGGCGTCAAAAGATTTCAGAACATCCATTCCTGTCACACTCCCATCGTTCAGTGACTCTACAAACTCTGAAGCTGCTTTTGCGCCAACAATACCTGCAATCATTTTTGCCAGAACAGGAGTGATCTCCGGTTGTCCCGCTATGGCTTTGGCCACGCGTTCCCACGCTCGGCGGTCGGGCGTTTTGTCAAGCGCGTTGGCTGTAGGGTCAAAGCGGCTGTCGAGCATCGACGGTTTCCGCTGAATGAATGACACAACACGCGGGTCAAGATCCTGCGATTTGGCCCATTTCAACCAGTCATTAGCCGTTGGACGCAGATTGTAGATATTGAAACGCGATACCAGCGCAGGGTCCAGATCTCCCACCTGATATTCCTCTCCATCGTTAACAGCTGAAACAATTCGACTTCCTTCAGGCAGTTTGCGCCCAGCAAGCTTGCGGTTCAACACAAGATCCATCACCGTCTGAAGCATTTCAGGTCGGGCACGGTTCAGCTCATCGAGAAAGAGCACTATCGGCTTCCCATCTGTGGGAAACCAATATGGAGGCATGAAATCAGTTTTCCCGGTTGTTTCATTCAACCGAGGGAGTCCGATAAGGTCACCTGGGTCACTCATTTGTCCGAGAAACAAAGCGGTTACGGTTATGCCCTTGCCTGTGAAATAATCTTCGACAATACGAGATTTACCAATGCCGTGACTACCCACGAGCATAATATTTTGGTCGGCCGGTGTCGACTCAAAAATCTCATATAACTCTTTTACACTGATTCCGATTGCCATTTGATTTACATTTAATACTTATGGAGTGTTAGTTTGGATAGAGATAGACATTCCCCGCGACTCGGCGAAGCAATCCGCCGTACACTGCGTTCATAGTTTAGAGACATTGCTATATTCGAGTTTATCCTGTGGTAATCTTGACATTCGAATCAGTTGAATCTAATTTGTAAAGTTCGCCGATGATATGAGCTACTTTCTCCAGGCCGTCTGTGTCGTTTAGGAATTCTTTCAGACTTCTCCAACGAATTCGGATAAGGCCGCCTTTAGGAAGGCCCACTGCAAACTCCAAAAACATACCAACCCCAGACCATTCTAATTGCGAAGAATAGAGCAGAAGCGTTTCGGCGGGCATGATGTTTTTAGTCATTGCAATCAGTAAAATGCGACGAAAAGTTGCGTCTGAGCCTGGTTCAGGGGGAAATGCACCATGTTGGAAAGCCAGAGTTATAAATTTAATAACCTCCGATTCTGTTAGTTTTTCAACGAGCCCATTTTTAAAAGACTTGCGACGCCTCTTAAACTCTCCTTTCGGGGTGATATTGTACTGGATATCGTAGAACTTAGAATCATCTTCGTTCCACATCAGAACATAATTTCGTTCATTGGGATAGTGAATCACAAACTCATGATTGTCGGTGTAGCCATACTCCAGTTTCAGCTTTTCTAAAGTTTTTATGAGCTGTGTTGACTTTGGCTTATACATCTGTGATTTAATCGAATACGGCACGAAGTCAGCCCCGAATAATTTTTTTGTCTCTTTGGTGTAGTCCTTGTTAAGACCATTCGCCAGTCGGCCGCCACGATAGCCAATCGATAAACCATCCATTTTAGGAAAGACTCCGGTGCCGAACTCGGTCGAAAATTGGGTTACAACTCTTAGGTGGTTATCTAATACATCAGTATAGTTACTTGGTACATCTGTCCGGATGTAGGAGGAAAGTGTTACTGTCGGAAACAGCTCTGTACACACCACTATGCATGGTTTTCTATTTTCGTCTCTCCCTAAGAGGCACTTATACGGGACCACCATATTGTGTGTTTCGAGATATGACCTGATGAGTTGGCCCATATCTGCATTTTCGGTTTGTTTGGCCTTAAGTTTCTGTAAATATGCTTCAGTCTTTCTTAGTTTCGGCATATATGAGAAAAAGTTGTCGGGCTCAAAACAATTATTATCACTGCTTACATCTCCGGCATATATTATCACTTGATAACGCTTGATTCCATCGGCGTGTTGAACTATTGTAGCCTCCATACGAAGTTCATCATTCACGATGATTTTAAATGAGCAGTCTTCCGGGCTGAACTCGTATGTGAACCCGGCTTCCTGAAACATTTGGGGGATGACAGTTTCCAAATCTAATTTTGGTAACGGTTCATCTGTCATCCATATATCATCAATTTTGTCTATAAATTGCTGAGGGTTAACAAAATTCATCTTGTTCAGATATTTGTAAATGGTATTGATTTAGTTATATATTACGTTGATTTTGATATTTACGGGTTGGTCGGGGGACTTGGTGTAGCCCCAGGCGATGGAGGGTTGGGAGGGGATGTTGCAGAGTTCGTTGGCATAGAGTGCCATCTGCCACATTTTGCAGCAGTATTGCTCTCGCACCGACAGGTTGAAAACGATGTCGGAGGCTTCTTTCAGGCCGGGGAGGGCGAGAAACTGTTGCATCACATCCTCAATCTCGTTGCCTTGGAGGGAGTGGAATTGCACTTCGCCGCCTCCTTGAAGCAGGGGCGCGATGTCCTTGTCCCAGTCGAGGGCTATTAGGCGTTCTCCTTCGGTGGGGATAAACGCCTGCCTTATGTTGTTGATGTCAATCATTAATTCAGGAAGGGAAGTGAGAGTTCGTACTCCTCGGGGAACATGTCGTCGCCCTCGTCGATTTCATCTTCGGGTGAAGACTCCACCCCGAGAGCAGCGTAGGAGCGTGAGGCATCGTTGGTGATAACACCTTCGTGTGCGGCATCATATATTACATATACGGCTTTAACCATCCCATTAATAGCCTTGATGGGGTCGTAGAGCTGGGGGATGTAGTTGTTGGTCTCGATGTCGATTACGAATTTGCCAAGCAGCTGCTTTTGCTCCACCTTTTCAAACTGCTTCTCGCTGTCGCCGTTGGCCTCGATCTGCGCCTTGGCTACGATAACCATAGCCGCTTCAATAGCCTCGGCTGTGCCTTTGAGGATGAAGATGGTATGCACAGGATTGACGGGACAGCTGTAAGGCAACCCACTCTCGTCAATGTCGTGATAGTAGAATTCTGAATAGTCGTTACTCATAGTGGTTAGTTTATTAAAGCGATGAAGGCTCGGCGCATGTCGGAAATGAACTGTCCGAAACGGGGATTGCGGAACATGGTCCAGGGGCGAAGCAGCAACAGCCACATGGCGGCCGCCACCCATAGTGCAATCTTGATCCAAAGCGTCTCGATTACTGTGACAGCAATTACGGCCATCACTACGGGCACACCCCACAGCGACAGCAAAAATGCCAACATCAGCACCACCATTGTCAGTAATCTCAGTTTCGACATCTTATTAAAATCTTGTTATTCATACCATCAGCGAAGATAGCCAATACCGTACAAAACGGACGGGAAATGCGCCTGTTCAAGACTTGTTCTTGCACTCTTTAGCGATATGCTTCATTCCTTTGTGGCATCTCTGAGTGAAGCGACTTTGCTAACGAGATTGGTCGCGAAGTCAGGGTCTTTCCAATAGGGAAAACCACGATCTCCTTGGTATTTTCCGAGCAGGCCACCGAGATCATTCCACATCAATTTGCGATACTGCTTTTCGTCAAGCGAAGTTAGGTCAAAGTCGGGAAACCACTGATGGATAAGCCATTTGTAAGCATCTTCGGGAATCGCTTCGCCGCATTTGTTCTTAGTGAGTTGTCCAAGCAGTGCATTGGGCATATCCATCTCAAACAGATAGCAGCAATGACCTACATCGCCCGGGGCAATCATGAGGTCGAAAACTATCAATTCTACTTCCGACATAGGAGCCTGCTGATACTTGGCTGTAAAGTTTTTCACTTCCACACAGATGCCATAGTTGACATTGCCCTTTTCGAGCGTGTCAAGCAGGTGGGCGGCTGCTGCGCGTGTGGTTTCATCGGGGCAGCGCACTTCAAGCAGCCAGTCGCGCTGTGTTTTGCCCTCGTGTTCTTCGAGCCATGCTTTCATGGCCTCAAGTTTACTGAAGTTGTTCATATTGTGGTCGATGATTAATTCATTTTGAAACATTTTTAACCCAGTCGTGCATCTGTTGAAAATGTTCATTCGGTTCTGGGTCTCCCAGGCAGATGATCAAAATGGCAATCAGTATGAACACTACAAGCAGCGCACCGCCAATTGTAATCCATTCACGCGTTTCCTGTTTGAGTTCGAGCCATTTGGGATAGCGACGTGCGATGAGTTTGTCGAGCGCATTGGGGCCTGATTCCTTTCGAGGAGAATTTTTGCCTGCGTTGGCCAAAGGATTTTCTCCTCGGGCAATCTGAGCGTCAATATCCAATAAAGCCTGAGAATTGCCCACGGCTGTTATCATTTTAATCTCATCAGAAGACACTACCGTTCCTTTAAGGAATGTTTCTCCGACATATGCAGCCATTTCGCCATTATAGCCATCGCGCATTCCCATTTTGAATTCGATATATTTCTCAATAGGTATCTCAACCGGCTTACTTAGCCTGTCACGATGTTTTGTCCCGGGTGGAACCTCAAACATCACACGAACTTTATCACTCATACATTCAGATGCTAAACGATGGATGAAAGGTCTCTCTTTAAAAAATAACCTTTCATCCACCCTTTGGATTAAGTTTTTATCTCAGTTCCTCGCGACGACAGTTGAGCTGAATGTGCTGGGTGTCAGGACGCAGACCATACTTGCGCTCGAAAGCGTCTTTTGCATTGTCATAGTCAAAGCCGCCACTCATGTTGCTGGGAGCCTCAACTGAAGCACCTTTGGGAATACATCCACCATTGCAATAGATATTGTCAGTCACTGTTAGTCTGTAAAGTACCATATTTTAATAATTTAAGGTGTTTTGTGCCTACGTCCTTTCAAGCGATTCGGCTGATTCTATGTATGATTGGGACTCTCCCACAGCTTTCGTTAGGTAGAGTCGTTTGAAGTTGTTGGTCAGAACATCATCTGATATGTCGTTGGAGAAGTGTATTTGCAGCCAATCAATCCGACTTTTAAGATACTCTGTTGTATCTTTATGTCCGAAATGCTCGGTTATGGGACAATCCGACCCAAACAGGATACGTTTATCCAACCCACTCTTGACGTAAGACGCTATGTCAGATACCTCCATGAAAGCGGTATCGACAAATGTATTATGGTATTTTGACAAGAGAGCCAGCGATTCGTCATTGGGCCGACCATGAGCTAATATAAATTGTCGGTCAGGATTCATCCGTATCAATCTGTCGAACACAGCAGCATGACATTCCGGGAATAATCCGGTATGCAGCAGAACCGGTAAGTGACTTAATCGGGAATCCTTTATAACTCTGTCAACAAGCGATTCATCATAAAAGAACTGTGGATGTGACTGCCAATGCATTTTAATCCCTTGCCAGTTGACGCCGGAATCAAGCATCTTGTCTATGGCATTTGTCTCTATCATCTTTGGAGTTACCCACAGGAATGGATAGCAGTTATCGGCCCATTCTTCTTGCAGCCAGCTCATTTCATGGATTACCAAGTCGTATTCCTCCGCGCATGTAGAGGTTGATGACACTGCAATCGTATCCACTCCGGCATTACGCAACATCACAGTCACGTCATCGGGTGAATGATAGCGGTCAACAAACCAACCTATATGCACATGCGCGTCAGTCATTACTTTGCTCTCTGGCTTCTTCCACTAATCGTTTGTTCAGGTGGGCGACTTTGCAGAAGTGGTCATTCACTTTAAACATATCTCCACCATTCTCGTTATAGTTGCGCACCATGCACATGGCACAGTAGTCCGCAGCTTCACATTCTATGCATTGAGGGAAATCGCGTCGGGTGACATTACGTATTTGCTGTATCTTTTCAGATGACTCCCAGACCTCTTTCAGACTTTGCTTATAGACATTTCCGACAACGAAACTCTGCCATCCGGCGCAAGGATAAAGGTCACCATTAGCGGCAACACAGATGTCATTTAAACCTGCACCACACATCGGACCATCCAAGAATTCATCCTGATCGGATGTGAGCGGATTTAGTTCCTGACGCATGGCGGTGTAATCCTTATCGTATTTGATGATGTCACGTAAAAGTTCCTCGGTTTCCTCAATGGAAATGCGGTTGGCGAGGTTGTCTGTATCAAGGTCTGCTCTCGCCATCATTATGAAATCTGTTTGAGCCTTGATGCCTTTGCTTTGGGCATACTTCAATACGTCCTTATAACCGAGCCGGTTCGCTTTCATTACAGGACATGAAACTTGAACGGGAATATCCGCAGCTACAAGCCGTTCAATAGCATCTTTGGTTTTGTCGAAAGACCCCTTGATTGTGGTTATGTAGTCATGTATCTCTGGATCCATGCTATATAGCGACGTCTGCACTAATGCCACATTGGTTTCTTTCAGTGCCAGAATGAGTTCTTCGTCTAATGAAATCAGATTTGAGAGCAGCGTAATCTGAAGGTCGTTCTTTCTGCAATGTCTCAGAATCTCAATTAAATCTTTATGCAAGAGGGCCTCCCCTCCTGAAAGCGTCACCGCAAAACCACCCATAGATGCAAATTCATCGAGAATAGATTTGACTTTCCCGACAGGCATATTAATTCCGTGGTTTTTCTTGGGATTAGGGATATAGCAGTGAATACACCGCTCATTGCACTTGCTTGTCAGCTCGAACTGGATTACTGTGATTCGCGGATTCTTTGAATCATGACGGAAAGCAAAACCTTCGGTCGGGCTATAATTGTGAAGTTGTTTAAATCGTTGGTCGAAGTCCTTGGCCAGTTCTTTAGGGTTAACCAGACTATAAGAAAAATCAATATCCTTGGAATCAATATCCGACTCGCTTTCAGAGCGTAAAACGAACTTCGCGTCCTCAAGAATCATCATCATGTCAACAAAATCGGCATAGATTTCGCGTGGGTCGGCATCTTCGTACATCTTGCACACTTCATTAGCCAAATCCAATTCCTCTTGCGGTTCTCGGGATAACACGGAGAGAAATGCCGCACCTGAATTATTGAACATGGCGTCATGACGTGTAAGCTGGTTTGTTATATAACCCAGTTCCCCGTCATCATAGATTCTGACGTATGTGTTTTTTGACAGTTTTACCTTCATGGGTGATAATCATGGTTTAAGGGAACTGGAGCTAACCAAATTGATACTTCTCCAGTTCCCTGATGTGTCTTACTGGCGACATTCGCAAGTTTTGCAAGCACCTGCGCTCGCATGTCCCTGGTGAGGCATGCCTGCTCCACATCCGGCAGCATAAGAACCGGTGGGGGCGTTCTTCGCAATCATGGCGGGTTTTACATACTTTTTCATTGTGATATGAATTGATGTAGATTGGTGCCTACCGCCTTTCAAGCGCCTCGGCTTTCTCTTTGTGGCACCTTGGAGTATGGGTATAAAAAAAGCGTGGTGCCGTACTTGCTGTCCGTTCCCACGATTCGAGGCCTTCGCATTGCCTATCCTTGTAAGGAACGAAACAACGCAGAGGCCCACGCGAAATATGTAAGTATACGCGATGTGCCGCATCCCCACGCATGGGGTTACGGCTCACGGCGGATAGAGTTACATATCCAACATGGCATCTACCGTTGCTCCGATTCTGACAAGGATATTTGGGAAGTTGCGAAGTTCCGAATCGTCAGAACTGAAGCGTTAAGTAAACGCTTTCAGTATGTTATGCCGACAAAATTAATCATTAATTCTTATACTGCAAGAATAATTGTGATTAATTACCGATTTATAGCTGAAATAGCCTCTGCATTGCCGATGCAAAGATGGCGGTTATATTTGAAACGACCGAAAAATCGGGCGTTCACTCCGTTCATTAAAGAAGTATTATCCGGATTTATCGCGATTTATCACGGTAAAACGGGATAAAACCACTATATTTGAAAAAAAATAAAATTCTATGGGCGTTGATATCAAGTTTTCGCAATCTTATTTCTGGCTTGATTCCTGGATTATGGCCAATATAATACAGCTTGGTACAGTGAGTTTTTGTGATCGTTTTGTCGATTATAAGATAGACCCGTGCCGAAGGCTTTATGACCAGATGGTGTTGGCTGCCCGTTGTTGCACGGCCAATATTGCCGAGGGTACAGCCCGATATTCGACTTCAATCGAGACTGAGATGCGTCTGCTTGATGTTGCCCGCGCCAGTCTTGATGAATTGCAGGGTGATTTTTTTCATTATCTTCTGCGCTGCAAAGCTGAAGTCTGGGCAATAGGAAACTCTGATCGGGAAACTCTCTGGACTATGAAATTGGATACCCCTCAGTATTCCAACAGTCTTTTCCATGATGCTGCTGAGCATATTCTTAAGCAGAAAGCCAAATTTACCCCATGGATTGATAGCGATGTTCCTACGGTTGTTGCCAATGCGTTGCTGATTCTTTGTGCAAGAGTCAACCGCATGTTGGAATCTCAGTTGCAGAGTCTGCTGAAACGGTTTCGTCAACAAGGTGGCTTCACTGAGAATATGACTTCGGAACGTATTGAAGCCAAGCGCCAGCAATCAAAAGAAGGTGGGGCACCTTCATGTCCGAAGTGTGGCAAGCCGATGATACGGCGTATGCAAAAGAAAGGGCAAGGTCAGGGACGGGAGTTTTGGGGTTGCTCTGATTATCCGGGTTGTAATGGCATTAAGAGTATTTGAGGACGATGTGTGAACGCTGTGAACGCTCATAATTTATGACCTACAACACTAAACGTCATATATTTGCGTAAAAAACAAATATGCTAAATGATAAGATAAAAGAAATGATTCTGGAGAAATTCAATTCTCCAATCCAGTACCCGCAGCAGTGCGAGGCTCTTGCCATGGCTATTCAGGAAGCCACGGGGCAGACTTTAGGCACGACGACATTGAAGCGCATGCTCGGCTTTGTCAACGGACCGGCTAACCCGCGCCCGTCGTCGCTCGACATTGTGGCGCAGTATCTCGGCTATCCGGACTATAATCTGTTGGCAAAGGATTTAGGGGAGGATGCGGAAATTTCTGATTTCCGGGCGGTGGAAAGTATCGCTTCGGCCGACCTCATGCCGGGAGAGCAGATACAGGTGACCTATCATCCCAACCGGCTGTTGGTGCTGAGTTATATGGGCGAGAACAAGTATCTTGTCAACGAATCGCGTGGCAGCAAACTTATGAAAGGGGACATTCTCACCATCGCAGGCTTCTACGTCGGTTTTGAATTGCTGATAAGTGACGTCGAGCGCGACAAGAAGCACCTCGGCTCCTATCAGGCGGCCAAGCAGGGCGGCTTGACCGGAGTGGAGATCATTTGAGATGGCAGCGGTGTCGATATTCATGGCATAGTCTTCTTGCCTCTACGACGTTTATCATGAAAATACAAATCACTCATTTCCGAATCTTTTCGCATGAATTTTCCCCATTCCTTGGAAGTGAATAATACATTCATTATATACCATCGATCCTCATACCAATCAAAATGATTGCACACACTTGAGATTATATCACTCTGAGCCTTCATCTGTCTTTCCACATATGGACTGAGAGCTTCATCCAGTTGCTCTCCGGTGGATGTGGAGTCGTTCACCAACTCTATCAGATAGTCCAACTCCGCATGCAGAGGGCCGTAATACTTCAGGACAATTTCATCACCGATTTTAGTTATATAAGCAGAGTCCGGCTTCTGAGGTTCCACTGCTTTCTTTTTGGGCGTAGGGGGCGTCACCTGCACTACTGACTGCACGGTCGGCGTATCCACACGACTGCTATCAGCTTTAGCTATATTGATTGTCGTATCGGGTATAGTAATCACAGTCGGGGGAGTCGGTTCAGCGAGCTTATCAATCGGAGTTTGGTTGCTATTGACATACCATAAAGACAGTGATAAACCAAGCACCAATGAGCTTATCAATAATAGCCAAAGATTGTTTATGCCCCTTGGCTCAAGCGTGTGTTTGATCGACTCTACCGACACGGCGTCCTTTTCGCAGAGTCGCGCAACCTTGTCCTGTCCGAGCTGTGACGCTATCTTGCCGAGTCCACGGAAATCAATAGCTCCGTCGGCACAGTTGTCACATCCATATTTCTGAGTGTTGCCGTGGGTCGAGTCGAGCCATGAGGTGTATGCCTTGTCGAGGTCGATGAGCGTCGCGGGGCGGTCGTCGTAAGGAGAGATGATGACATTATCTGCCTTGATGTCACAGTGCACGATGTTACGGTGGTGGAGATAATCTACAACGTCAACCAATTCAAGCAGCAATCGACCGACAAACTTACGGTTCTTGAGCCGCGGGTCATCGCGCTTTATCAGTTCGGCAAGCGTATCCCCCTCGATAAAGTCCATGACAATGTAATCACCACCGAATCCTACGTAGCGGGGCAACGACGGATGACTCAGCGTCACGCCGAGGTCGTACTCCTTGTCGAAAGCCGCGCGATACAGGGGATTGTCGCGATACTCGGCTTTGAGCCGCTTGACGAAAACGCGCCGCCGCTGCACCACACACTCATATGCATCACACGTAGAGCCGCTCCTGTCCAATGGTTTGGCCAAGGCGAAATCAACAGCCATCGAAGCCGCCTCGTTCCTGCTGTCAAATCCTGATACTATGATATTGTCGTCTTTCACACCGCAAAGATAGCGAGAATATTAGTAAAAAAGAGAGGCTGTGACAAAAATCACAGCCTCTGCAGGGATGAGTATATGTTCTTCAACGAATTGACATCGGATTGTTATCTGACAGTCAGTTTGCGGGTGGCGCGTCCCGACTTGCCGTTGACCTCGAGCAGATAGATGCCACCGGTGAGCGACGAGGCGTCGAGTTCGGCCGATTCGCTGCCTGTGACGACCAATTTGACGGCACCTCCCGAGAGCGAATAGAGCGTGGCGGTGAAGCCGTCGGCCTGATCAAAGAAGATCGTGAACAGACGACCGTCGGTTGTAATCACTTTCAGCCGGCTTTCAGCATCAGACTCAATGTTGTCGACGCCACCCGTGCCTTTGGTTGCTATCACTTCCTTGATTCCACGCAGCGCATTGATCTTGCCGGCACCCCACCATACATCTGATGTCACACCGGTCGTGGTTGCCGTAGACTCCATGATCGAACGGGCCTTTCCGACCGTCAGATCGGGATCGGCTTCGAGCCAAAGACCAACCGTACCGGTCACAAACGGAGTGGCCATTGATGTGCCCTGCTCCACCACCCAGTAGTTCTGACGGTCAACACCGTTGACCTTAGACGTTGTCACAGCCGAAGCGGTGGCCTTTTGGGCTGTGTTGGCATTGAGGTAGGGTGTGCTGTATGATGATATGATACCAGTTCCGGGAGCTGTGATCATCGGCAGATTGCGTCCGTCGGCCAAAGTGCCCCACGACGAGTAGCTCGCGATTGCGTTGACGGGGAACGGTGAGGTGTAGGAATAGATATCGCCGTTGATCACCGGCCACCGGTTGCGGGTGTTGAACGCACCGACAACGATGATATTTTCGCCGCATGCCATTCCGCTGATCGAGCCGTCGGTATTTCCGTTATCCCAGCCGGCTATTCCGTTATTGGTGAACTGATTGACGTTTGAGGTGTAGACATCGATGCGCTCTCCGCTCTTGCCTTTGATCAAAAACCCGAGGTGGATATTGTTGTTTGAAGCTTTGGCGGTCACATTGTTGCAGTCCAGACCGATTGTGAAGCGGTTGTTGTTCGGGTCGAGATTTGGATAGAATGTGATCGAACCGGAGAAATTGTTTGCGAACACCTGCGATACCTGTGAGTTCAGCATAGTGGCCTTGTCGGCAGGCACAGAGATTGTCTCGACCACCTGTCTGGCGGTCTTGTCAAAGAGAACGACACTGAGATTGATCATGTCGCTTGATGTGCTCCAGATCTCGACATTGCCTCTGATTGTGTCATTTTGCGCGAAAAACTTCAGCTCGGTGTCATTGGCGGTAAATGTCTTTCCGGCATGAATGTTGGCATCGCCATCGTTACCGGCGGCGACACAGATGATCGCTTCCTCACCCAACTCGGCAAGAGCCTTCGAGGTTGCGTCAGTGCCGTCGTGAGGGCCCGAATTGTCTCCGAGCGACAGATTGACTGTCAGCGGTTTGTTGACCTCCTTGGCATAATTGATCATCTGCCTGATTCCGACCAGAATCGAGTTGGTGTAAAGCTGACCGGCGCAGATGACGAGATTAGCCTCGGGAGCGACACCAAAATAAGGCAGATTGGTGCCGGTTGTGACCTGCCCCATGTCGTTGAGCAGCTTGAACGTAGCCTCACCGTCATAGGAACCTCCCATGATGCCGGCAACGTGGGTTCCGTGTGTCTTGCTCGTCAGATCGGTGGGCGCGGTCATGATCTCGTCGCCGGTATATTGTTTTGAGGTTCCACTTCCGGTGAATCGCCAGTACGACTCGATGCGGCTCGTCGTGCCGTCGGCGTTCATGAAATTGACGTGCTGCGGATCGAATCCGGTGTCAAACATGCCGACCAACACCCCGTCGCCCTTGAAAGGACGGTTCTGGAGCATAGACTCGCCGAGACCGGTGCCACAGTGAACGGCATTGACCGATCCGGCATTGCGAGCCTTGTCCATCATCGGGCGCGACATCGTGCCGAAAGACGCGCTTTCAACAGCGTCGATGTTTTCGAGACTCCCGATCTCGTTGACAGGCATGTAGACTATCGAGAAATTCTCAGAAACATAGAAAGTCTCATAGCCACGGGCCTCAAGCTCGGCGACAGCACTGTTTCCGTCACTCTGAATCAAAACGGCGGTCATGTCGTTTTCATCTTGCCCGACTGACATTGTCTTCAGAGCTGCCGGCTCGGCTTTGACCTTCTCGAGTATCTGCCGCCCCTCGAAGTTGAATTTGCTCTGGGCCAAAACTGACCCTGCGGCAGCGAGTGTCAGCAGTAGTGAAATGTAAAATCTATTCATGAATGGAATGTAATTTAATAGAACATATTGCTCAGATAATAACGCAACGGCGACTGCATTTATTGTGCAGCCGCCGTCTATAGTCAGATGTTTGAGTTCACTTTAACGTGCGAGGTTCATGTCTTTGGCCTTGAAGCTCTTCAGACCGATTTTCTTCGAGCCGTCCTTGACGATCTTCATGTCGCCGAGACCGGCCTTGAAGGGAACGACGGTAGCGGTTTCCTCTACCTCGACGGGGTTCAGGTCGAGTACAGCGTTCTGGGGAGTAGCTGCGGGAAGCTGCATGATCGCGCCGGGTTTTGCGGGATTCTCCACGATGACCATACACTGATTGCCGGGGCTGTCTCGCCGATAGCCGGTGAAAGGAATCCGTCGGTGAAGTTGCACATGCCTACTTCTTCCCACTCGGGTTCGTCTTCATAGCCGGGGAGAACGACCTTGAACAGGCCGTGGGCGTTTGCAAGGTATCCTTTGCCATCGACAGGAGTACCGATCAGGAGTGATTTCGGCGGGAATTTGATTATACCGTTCTCAAGTGTTCCGAAATTGGCGGGATCGATGTCTTGGCCCTGTAACAAAGAATTACCGATCAAAGAACCGAACATATAGAAACCATCAAGATCGGGATCAAGAGTGATGCCGCTCTGCTGCCATGTCTCGATCCAAACCTGTTTGGGATTGGTGGCATTGATGTAGAGATAGTGGATCTCGCTATCATCATAGAGGTGGTTGTAGGCGAAATTCTTGTAGGGATCTACCAAACGGTAATAACCTTTTGTCACAGGGTGCTCCTGAATCTCGACTTCCCACTGCAGATTCTCGATGCGGTAGAGCGAAGCGATGAAGTCATCGCGATAGATAGCCTTTCCGAGATTTGTCCAGGGGAGATACTTGGCATTGAATGTCAGAGTCTTGGCATAGTAGGGAGTGTCTGTCACATCCTCACCCTCGATAGAGACGGTGATTGTGTAGTCGAGGTTGATAGTAATTTTGTCAAGATCGAACGACATTGTGACAGGCGCGCTGTTTTTGCCGGCCTCGAAAGTCACGGTCGACGGAATGGTGATTCCCTCGCATGCAGGAGAGACTGACGAAGAGATGTTCACAACCTGCTCGGCACCTGCCTCGCTGCGGTAGATCGTGACGTCATAGCTGTCCATGCCGTCGACAATCTCGATCTCATTGTTTACTGCGGTAGAGAAATATACCGAAGCGGGTGCAACGGGCTCAGCCGCTGTATAGTCGACTTCGTCGGTGCAGGCGGTGAAACCCGCTGCTGCGGCGCCGGCGATGAGCGACATTATGAATTTATTGAGTTTCATTTTTGTAGTCAACTATAGATTAATAGGTTACAGAGTATTTCTCAGACGCATACACACCGCTCGGATCGGGGTTGTTGAAACCGACAAGAGCTCGGTTGTTGTTCTGCTCTGAACGGATTATGACTATATTCATCCATGCCGGACGGGTGGTTGTGTTGAACTGGGTACCTTCCTGGAACTTTGTGCCGTCATAGCCGCGCACAACCGGTTTGTTCAGACGTTTGTAGTCAAAGTAGATCAGACCCTCGCCCCAGAACTCGGCACGTTTCTGCTGGAAGACCTCGTCGACGATGTCAGGGTTGGTGCAGGTGTAGTTGGTGTCACGATATTTCATGAACGACTCGAGAAGGCTCTTGCCCTGTGCTGCATTGGTGTGGGCTGTAGCCTCAGCCTCGATCAGGTACATCTCCTCGACACGCATCAGAGGAACTGCCACGGCACAAGAGATGTTGTAATCGTCCATATTGCCCTGACCTGGACGGAATTTCAGCGAGGCATAGGGGCAAAGCTCAATGTCGCTTGCTGCAAGCTGCTCTCTGTTGATGAACGGAACCTGAGATTCGAGCGGGCTTCCGACAGGTGCCACATAAGAGAGCTTGCGGAAGTCGGTGTCGTTCATTTTGTCATAGAGACGCGGATCGATCATCAGGAGAGGTTCGGGCGAACTGTAGCCGAACGAGGTCTCGTTGCTCATCCATGATGTCCAGTTGATGATACCAGTCTGAACCTGATCATCTTCCTTGACGATCTGCATACCCATCATCCACGACGGGGTGCTGAGCGTGTTGAAACCTGTCGCGCGGTCGAGCCACTGATCTTTGGTGGTCGGGGTGGCACCCGATTCGTTGATAGCCTTGCGGGCATATTCGGCTGCCTTCGGATAGTTCTCGTCCCACATGTAGAGACGGGCTTTCAGACCATAGACAACAGCGAGGTCGGGCATTGTCTTCGAGGTGCGGGCCTGGGCTACGATCAGCTCCTCAGCCTTGTCGAGGTCACCGAGAATGAACTCAGACATCTCGGCATGGGGACGACGGGGATTGACACGCGCCTCAGCCTCGGTCATGGCCTCGGTGATGATAGGCACGGTCAGACCGGTCACATCGTTGCCGCCTGCGCTTGCTGAGGTCCCGTCATTGGGAAGGTACTCATACATGCGGGCGAGGTCGAGATAGGCGAACGCACGCATGGCGTAACCGGCTCCGAGGAAATATTTGAGGTCGGCACGCTCTGTGTTGGGGTCGACAGAACCGATCGTGTTGTTGGCTGTCAGAACCTGTCCGTAGAGGAAGTTCCAGATGAACTGGCAATAGACATAGCCATCGCCCTGATATGAATTATTCTCCCAACGCAGATACCAGTCATAGCCCGAAGGAGAGTATTTGACCGGCATGTCGGCGGTCATGACGTCGCGAATGTGCATGATCGAGCCATAACCCCAGTCGAAATGAAGGTCGTCACGGCCGAGAACGAAGACAGAGTTGAGGTTTGAAGGCATTGCCATTGCAAACGAGCTGGCTGCGCTCGGAGAAGACATGACCTGCTTCTGAGTCACGATGTTGGTCGGAATAGTCTCCTCGATACAGCCTGTGAGGGCGGTAGAGGTGATTCCGGCAAACAGGAGTGCTTTATATATTGTTTTCATTGCCTTTAGTCGTTATTGTTGTTAGAAAGTGATGTTGATACCACCTGAAATTGTGCGGATCGGAGAGTAGTAGCTGTTGTTTGCAGATCCCGCGTCTGAACGGTTGCCACCGTTTTCTGTAGTCACGAGAGCCTGACGCGGATCGAGACCCTGACGTTTGCTCCACAACCAGATGTTGTCGGCGTTGACATAGAGGCGGAGCGAGCGGAGCTGCAGTTTCTTGGTGATGTTCTCAGGCAAGGTAAAACCTATGGCGAGGTTCTGGAAGCTGAGATATGAAGCGTCGGTCAACCAGCGGTCGGAGCTTGCGTTGCTGTACTGGTCACCATACTGGTAACGGGGCACGTCGGTTGCGGTATTCTCGGGAGTCCATGCGTTGAGAATGTCTTTGTGCATGTTCTGTCCCTTGCCCGAGCTGGCATCGGGAGAAGTCATCATGGATGCGTATGTGCCGTCGTAGGCCTTGCCGCCGATAGAGTAGACAAACGAAGCGTTGACATCAAACCATTTGTAGCGGAATGCTGTTCCGAAACCACCGTAGACTTTCGGTTGCATGTCGTCAACGAGGAACTCGTCGGCCTCTGAATACTTGTTTGTGGTGACAAGATTTCCTGTTTTAACCATTGTGGGCTTGCCGTCAATCTCGACTTCTGCCATCTCATGTTTGTACCAGAGAGACTCACCGGTGGCTTTGTCGACACCTGCGAAACGTTTCAGATACCATGTGTAGAGGGGTTTGCCCTCACCAAAGAAGTGGCTGCCGCTGCTGTAGCCATAGACACCGTCGACCTCCATGGTCTTCTTGTCTTCGGGCAGGTAGGTGATCTTGTTCTTGTAGTGTGTGAGGTTGAGATTGATATCCCACTGGAAATCTTTGGTATTGATGATTGTTCCGCTCAAATCGAGCTCGACACCTTGGTTGGCCATGTCACCGACGTTGGCATAGTAGCCGGTGTAGCCCATCGACGGCGGGAGTGTGAACCAGAAGAGCATGTCTGATGTCTTGCGGTAGAAGTATTCGACACTACCGCTGAGACGGTTGTTGAAGAGCTCGAACTCAACGCCGGCGTTGAAGTTACCGTTTTTCTCCCATGTGATCTTCTCGTTACCCATGCGGTAGGGGGTCACTGACACCTGTCCGTTTGAGTTGACGACGTCATAAGTGTTGATGTAGAGGTAGTCACCGATGTTGTCATTACCCTGCTCACCGTAAGAAGCTTTGATCTTCAACATGTTGATCCACTCTTTGTCGGCGAGGAAGTTCTCTTTCGAGATCAACCATGCGCCACCAAACGACCAGAAGTTACCCCAGCGGTGTTTGGGATGGAAGCGTGAAGATGCGTCGCGACGGAACGAAGCCGATGCGAAATATTTCGAATCGTAGTTATACTGGGCACGCATGAGCCAGCCTTCGTTGTTGTAGTTGGTGGTGTATGATGTCGTCGAGCCGACATTGATCATTCCGGCAAGTTCCATGTTGCTCGGGTCAAACATGTTTGTGCGTGAACCTGACAGATAGGTGTAGCGGTTCCAGTAGCTTTCGTGACCAAGGAGCACATCGACGCTGTGGCTGCCGAAATCATGAGCCCATGTGAGCAACTGCTGATAGGTGTAGCTGATGCGGCGTGTGTGAGATTTGGTCAGCATACCGTTGTTTTTCGAATACGCTCCGTAGTAGGGGTTGGTAAACGAAGTTGTACGCTGGTCAAGATAGTTCATCGAGTTGTTTGAGGTAAACTTGAAGTCTTTGAGGAAACGGATCTCTGCCGAGCCTGAAGCACTGAATGCGTTTCCGCTGACAGAAGCCTCGTCGAGAATAGCTGAGCCGATTGCGTTGGTGTTACCACCGAGAACCGGACGTGTCATACCGGCGTTGGTGCCTGCACCGTAGTCATAGACAATGTTGCCATTCTGGTCGCGCATCACATTGCCCTGGGCATCGCGGATGTAAAGAGGATAGATCGGAGCGACCGAGCTCACCACTGCAAACGGGTTGCCCGATGAACCTGACGAACCTTCGTCACCACCGAACTGCTCACGCTCGAAGTGGGTGTAGCTCATGTTACCACCGACTTTCAGCCACGGTTTAGCCTGTGTGTCGGCAGTCAGACGGCCTGTGAAACGTTTGAAGCCCGATTTGGGTGTGATACCCTCGTTGTCGAGGTAACCGGCCGAAAGATAGAAGTTGTCGCTGTCGGTTGCCTTGGCTACGCTGAGGTTGTATTCCTGACGCAGACCGTGTCCGTAGGCCTCGTCGGTCCAGTTGTCGGGAGTGACCCAGAAGTTACCTACCAGACGGCCGAGGGTAGCCTGGGGGTTGAATTTTCCGTTGGTTCCGATCAGCGGCTGTCCGTTGGGAGTGGTGTAGATATTGTAACCGAGGCCATACTGATTGGTCGAAGTGAGGTTCTGGTTAGCCCAAGCGTTTGCGGCGGCAGCGCTCATGCCGTTGGCCTGAGCATAGCGGTTGAGGGCACCGTAGTAAGTCTCGTAGTACATCGCGGGGTTGCTGATGTTGACATAGTCTTGCTGAGAACGGCTGTTCTGTCCCCATTTGGCATCGACAGTGACAACTGCCTCACCCGATTTTGCACGTTTGGTTGTGATCAAGATGACACCGTTTGCACCGCGGGCACCGTAGAGGGCGTTTGAGGCGGCGTCTTTAAGAATTGTCATCGAGGCGATATCCTGGGTGTTGATCGTGTTGAGTGAACCGGCGAAAGGAGCACCGTCGACAACGATCAGGGGCTCTGTGCCTGCGGTGATTGACGAGATACCGCGGATAAGTATTGAAGGTGCGTCAGCACCGGGTGCGCCTGACAGATTTGTCATCTGGACACCGGCTACCTTACCTGTGAGAGCGTTAAGCGGGTTAGAGACCTGGGCACGTTCGATCTCGGCGGCGTCAATGACGGCGGCCGAACCGGTGAATGCCGATTTCTTTGCTGTACCGTAGGCGACCACCATCACCTCGTCGAGCTGGGTGGTGTTGCGGAGAGCGATGCGGATATCGGTGCCTGCATTGACCACCTGGGTCTCATAGCCGACATACGAAACGCGAAGTTTGCTTACGGTTGAAGGCACGCTGAGCGAGAACCGGCCATCGATGTCGGTGACTACGCCCAAAGTGGTTCCTTCGGCGTGAATGGCAGCCCCCATCAAGGGTTCGCCGTCTTCAGCCGAGACAACAGTTCCTGACACCGTCTTGTTTTGCGCAACTGCGCAAAGAGCGGTCATCATCACTGTCATGAGTAATAGAAACAGCTTTTTCATACTAATTTATTAATAAGACAATAGAATTAATTATTGAGTCAAAATGAAGATAAACAGCACGTTTTGCATTCCACTTGATAAGTAGAAGTGAAAGTTTCGCGCAAAGTTAATACATTTTTAACGATTATAAGCAAGATATATTATGGAAAATGACGATTTAACATTTAAATAATATTGTTTTATAGCATAATTGTGCGATTATGTTGTAAAAAACGCGATAAAACACAAGAAAACCCCGGAACGCGGTGTCCCGGGGTTTTCAAAGAGCGGTTATGTCAGTTATCAATGGCTGTAGCTTGTCTGAACATCGACGTAGGTATCGACGGTCGGGGTTCCGAACTCGATCGCACCCATATCTTCGTTTGCATTCACGACCACATTATAAATGTAGTGGTAGCCCGGTTTCCACTCTGAGAACTGGCTCGTCGAGAGCGGGAATTTGAGAAGGCCATCGTCGTTTGTGCTTCCCTCCACTATATTCTCTGAGGGAGTGTTGGCGTTAGGCCACAGTTTGACATTGGTCTTGGCATCGTAGACCGAGCACATCAACATGATGTAGTTGTCGTCTTTCGCACCCATTGAGCGCCAGTTCAAGATCTGCGGAATCAGGAATTTCGGTCCGCCGAGGCCGGTTTCGCTCAGATCGACCGGAGTGGTGGTCAGAGTCACCACATCTGACTGGGTCGAAGACATGTGGAGCAGATAGGGGAAGCTGTCAGACTGGTTCGACCAGGTTCCGACAGTCTGATCTGTCGGAGCTCCCGACGTTGTGTTTTTCGGGAATGTGAACTCACCGCTGCTCTTGACATTGGCCAGGGCAACATTTGTCACATTGACTTTCAGATCGGTGTTGGTCGAACTCAGGAGCACCGTGACCTTTGACAGCGCGTGGCGGAAATTGAACACCACCTGTGCGTTACCGCCCGCCCCGTTACCGCTCAGTCCGGCGGCCACGGCATAGATCAGGTCGGTCTTAGCCTCATGGTTGGAATACTTCACCGGAGCAAGAGTGCCGGCCGTACCGATCCACGATGACGGCGCATAGGCATAGAAGTCGACTGTGCCGGCCGGCCAGTATTTCAAAGGTGAATAAGTCCATGTGTTGGACGCTGTCTTGGTGACGGTCACATTATCCATGAACAAAGTCGGAGCCGAGCCTCCGTTGGTGTAGGCATACACATTGAACTCCGTGAGATTATTGGTCGTCACATCGCCCGCACGCGAATTGAAATCGGTGTTGGCGGCAAATCTGATCGCACCGTCTTCGGCGATAGTGCTCTCCCTGTCATTTTCAGAACAGGCGGCAAGAGCAGTCATCAAAGCCAAGGCAGCCGATGCCGGAATAATTGTCTGTAGTTTCATAAAATAAAAGATTAAATAATTATAAATCAGGTTGTAATATCAATCTTTATGACGTGCCAGCCGTCGACACCAACGACTATGCCGACATCATCACCATCTCCGCCGGGGGGCGTTGGAGAACCGGGTGGCGGAATCTCGACACTGTCAATAACAATCGTGACATCGCGCGGGTCAGCAGCTCCGGCGACCTGAGATGTCACATCATACTCCTTGGCAAGCGCGACACCGTCGGTGCGCACCACCTGAAGTCTGGCCATGAACTTCTGCCGTCCCGGCAAAACACCGAAAGCGGTCGACTTCCCCTCGAGCCGGTTCTCAGCTTCAAGAATCTCCATGTCTACAGCCAGAGACACCCCCGGTTCACACATCTGATCACTGGCGATTCTCACACCGGAGGCGACGTCGTCGAGCAAAACCGCCACACGCCGCGCATATCCGATGCCTTCGACATGCCTGACAACGACCGTGTAATTGCAGAAGCGACGCTCGGGCAATGCCCTGACAAGACCGAACGGACATTCCTTGCACCCACCGCTGTCCCGCGTATATTCCACTCCGCAGGGGGTGATGCTTATCTTGTCGACCGTAGCGCAATAGAGATCGCCCGAACTGTCTGCGACACCGTTGATGACGCGTAAAGATGCAGTTACAGCGTCGGCCGATGTCTGTTCCGACATGGTGACTGCCGGAAGATCATTGTTATAGGCAACGAGACTGTAGTTGCCGTCGGGAAGTGAAACCGTTCCGCCGTCACGGCCCGCTATGTCAAACCGCCAGATTCTACTTCTGGAGTCCAATGGAAAAAAGTATAGTGTCATGCCCTTGGGCGAGGCACCGGGATAACGGTCCCAGTTGAACAGAACCTTTATCTCGCGCTCGTCGGTCGACGGATCGGCAATCTCCTTGTGGTCGCACCCCGTCATCACACCTGTCAGTATCATCGACAGCAACATCATGATATGTGCGGCATGGCGTCTCATAAGTTTATAACCGGATTATTTCCGTTTCCTTTTCCGGGAAACCACACCAATGAAATCTCAAGACCGGTAATGCCGAAATAATGGTTGCGGCCACGATAGGTGCTGACATATTCCCCACACTGCGGGATATATTCCGTTCGCCGGCCCGTGGCATATCCCGCCTTGATGCCGAAATCGATATTCATTCGCCGGCTGATTTTAAGCGAGTAGCCATAAGCAATGCCAATGCCGAGAGTCTGTGGAGACTGCCATCCTTTGTGACCGAATTCGAAATCATAGCTGTGATATGAACCATAGAGCCCAACATGGTGCCCGGTCATCAGACGCGAACCGTCGCCCGACAGAAACCACCGTCTCATCTCGATCCAGCCGCCGTAAACACGCCAGCAGCGGTTGCGGCTGTGGCGGCTCCACCATGCCCACACCGCCTCACCGGCAAATGACCATTGCGGCGTCGGACAAAGTTCGACGCCGAGGTCAGGAGTCAGCGCGGCACAGTAGAGCGCGTTGGCCCTGACAGCCACACGAGGCTTCATACCGTCATAGTCAGCACTTTGCCCCACAGCCGCGAAAACCGCTGACACCACCGTAGCCAAAATGACGAGAAAATGCCTCAAGACCGTCAATATGTCATTTTCAGAGTCAGTCATTGTCAATAATGTTTGTCTATTATTAACATCTTGAAACGTCTGATTGTTGCACGAAACCGATATTAACGTGACTCAAAAACCCACAAAATCTCCTATCAGTTGCAACAGTTGGAAATTTTGCGTAATTTTGCCTTGATTAATTAAGTTACAATACAGTCATGACAGAAGAAACACTTAAAAGTCTTGCCGGCGATAACGACGGATTGTTGACTTATGAATATATCGCCAACCACATCGAATCATGTCACGAAGATATCGACAGCCTCATAGAAAACATGGAACGTGCCGACCTGACCGGGCAGTTCCTGGTCAGCACCGCCCGTTATCTCAATGCAATTGACAGCGACCGGTTCGCTCCGGCGATAAAACGTCTGATCGCGACCGCAATCGAACGCGACCGCGAGCACCGCTACATCGGCGACCTGCTCCCCGAAATCTGGGGCGACGACTATGCCGACCATGTTGTCGAGCTCAGCAATGCCGACGACAACTTCCGCCGCATCTACAAACGTCTGTTTCCAAAGGGCTTCTGATGCGCCTGCTTCTCACCATCGCGGCCATACTGCTCCCATTGATGCTGCCGGCCGCTAAAAAACACCCTAAAATGACAAATATCAGCAACGGCGACGCGACAGTCGTCATAAAGACCACAATGGGCGACATCACGGTGCGCCTTTTCGGCGACACTCCCCGACATCGCGACAATTTTCTCAAACTTGTCGAAGACGGCACATACGACGGAGTGTTGTTTCACCGCGTGATCAACGACTTCATGATCCAGGGCGGCGACCCCGAGTCGAAGGATGCCGCACCCGGCAAGATGCTCGGGTCGGGTGACCTCGGCTATACGCTTGAAGCCGAGATCGACTATCCGCGCCACTTCCATAAGCGCGGTGCCCTGGCAGCGGCACGCCAGGGAGACAATGTCAACCCCGAACGCCGTTCGTCGGCCTCGCAGTTCTATATCGTCACAGGAAAGACCTACAACGATTCGACTCTGACACAGCTCGAACGACGCATGGACATGGAACGCAAACAGTCGATTTTCAACCGCCTGCAAACCGAGAACCGCGATTCGATAATGGCAATGCGCCGCAACCGCGACCACGAGGCACTTGAGAAGTTCAGGCTCGAACTTATAGACCGCACCGAAGCCGAGGCCGCGCAGAATCCTGCCGTTCTCAGCCGGGAGGTACGCGAGGCCTACAGCACTGTCGGCGGCACTCCACATCTCGACGGAACATATACGGTCTTCGGTGAGGTCACCGACGGCATGGACGTTGTCGACAAGATTCAGAAAGTAGAGACCGACCGTTCTGACCGTCCGGTCGATGATGTCCGCATCATCTCGATGAAGGTCATCAAATGAACATAAGCCGTTTCACGCTCCCCAACGGCCTGAGAGTCGTCCACCACCTCGACACCTCGACCGCAATGGTCGCCCTGAATGTGCTGTATGATGTCGGGGCTCGTGACGAATCGCCCGAAATGACCGGAATGGCACATCTGTTTGAACACCTGATGTTCGGCGGCTCGGTGAACATTCCTGATTTCGACTATGCGATCGAACAGGCCGGAGGCACCGACAACGCCTGGACCAGCAACGATTTCACGAACTTCTACGATGTCGTTCCGGCCGCCAACGCCGAAACCGCATTCTGGCTTGAGAGCGACCGCATGCTTTCACTTGCCTTTTCCGAAAAAGCGCTTGAGGTGCAGCGCAGCGTCGTGACCGAGGAATTCAAGCAGACAACGCTCAACAGACCCTATGGCGACCTGATGCACCACCTGAGATCGCTCGCCTTTGAACGTCATCCCTACCGATCGCCAGTGATAGGTCTGACTCCTGCCCACATCGAAAAAGTCTCACAGACCGATGTAATGGAGTTTTATTTCAACCACTACTCGCCGGCAAATGCAGTTCTTGTCGTTTCAGGCAATCTGCCGTTTGACCGCACACTCCATTTGGCTGAGAAATGGTTCGGACCGATAGACCGTCGCGACACAGTGAAACGTGATCTGCCTGTCGAGCCGGCCCAGACAACCCCGCGCCGCAAAGAGGTAATCGCCACCGTTCCTCAGACAGCCATTACAATCGCGTTCAAGATGGGTGGATATGGAAGCCGTGATTACCGCGCGGCCGACATTCTGACCGACATACTCGCTTCGGGACGCTCGTCGCGGTTCTACCGCAACCTCGTCCTCGCCACCGATCTCTTCACCGAGGCCGACGCTTCGATTCTCGGAAGCGAGGATCCGGGTCTGCTGATGATCAACGCACGGCTGACACGCAACGACGACAAGGCTGTCTCAGAGGCCGAACGGTTGATTCTCTCACAACTTTCAGAGATTGCCGACAACGGGGTGACTCAACATGAACTCGACCGTGCGCTGAATCGTTTTGAATCTGACAACACATTTGCCAACTTGAGCTATCTGTCGATCGCCCAAGCTTTGGCAATGGCCGAGATTCACGGCGAGAACCTGAACTCCTACGTGGAAAACTACCGCGCCCTGACAGCCGAAGACATCAACCGTGCGGCCGGAGAGATATTGTCGCCGCAACTCAGTTCAACATTAATATATCGTCCACAATAAATGAAACGCCATGCCGCACAGTTTCTGTTGATTCAGGCCATTGTCGCGATTGTTCTCGCGACGATAATGCCGGCATGCTCTCCAAAGAAGAATAATGCGGCGACGCGTCAGTATCAGGCGTTCATAACAAAATACAACATCTACTACAACGGCGACACCCACTACAAGGAGACGCTCGACGAGATGGAAAAAAACTATGAAGACGACTACACACGTCTGCTCCACATCCACCCGGCCCAGGCTCGTGCCGACGAAAAAGCGCCACAACCGTCGGGTGATTTCACTCGTTCGATCGAGAAAGCCCAGAAGGCGATTCAACTGAGATCGATCAAAAAACGTCCGCCACGCAAACCGGGCAAGTCAAATGATGCAGCCTACAAAGAGTGGTTGAAACGCGACGAATATAATCCGTTTCTACACAACGCATGGCTCATGATGGGTCGCTCGCAGTTCATGAACGGAGATTTTCTTGGCGCAGCCTCAACATTCTTCTACATCTCGAAACACTTCAAATGGTTGCCCGAGACAGTCACAGAGGCCAAACTGTGGCAGGCGAGATGCTATTGCTCTCTCGACTGGCTGTTTGAGGCCGAGACCATTCTGACACGTATCAAACCGGCCGAACTGACCGGCAAACAACTGAAACTGCTCTACTCATCGACCTACGCCGACTTCCTCATCAAAAGCCATAAACCTGATGAGGCGGTCAGATATCTGCGCGAGGCGGTCGATCTCGCATCAGGACAGCAGAAAACACGTCTGAGATTTCTGTTGGGACAGATCTATGAACAGACAGGCCAGAAGAAAGCCGCCTACGAAGAATTCAAAAAAGTCGGTTCAGCCTCAGGAGCCTCCTACCGCACTCAATTCAACGCACGCATAAAGCAGAGCGAGGTATTTGACGGAAGCGACATCAAGCCTGAAGTCGATGCTCTGAAGAGAATGACACGCTATGACCGAAACAAAGACTATCTCGACCAGATCTATTACGCGATCGGCAATCTCTATCTCTCGCGCAAAGACACGCTCAAAGCCATTGAAAACTATCGTCTCGCCGCTGAGAAGAGCACTCGCTCGGGTGTCGAGAAAGCTATTTCGCAGATCACTCTCGGAACGCTCTATTTCGAGCGGCACGAATATGAGAAAGCGCAGCCTTGCTATGCTGAAGCAATTCCACTGCTTCCGGAAAGCTATCCCGGCTACGAGACCTTGAAAAAGCGGTCGGACGTTCTCGACGAGTTGGCCGTATACGCCCAGAATGTCACACTCCAGGATTCACTGCTGAGACTGTCTGCCATGACCCCGGAACAGCAGCGTCAGGTCGTCAACAAGATAATCGATGAACTGAAGAAAAAAGAAAAAGAGGAAGCCGACAAAGCCGCACGCGAGGAATATCTCGCCCAACAGGCTGCATCAGGGACCGGGCTTAATGACAATTCGGCGTCAACGCCCAACTCATTCACCCTCAACACCGACAAATCGTGGTATTTCTACAACACCGCTACACGCAATGCCGGTAAAACCGCATTTCAGAAACGGTGGGGCAGCCGCCGGCTTGAAGACGACTGGAGGCGGAGAAACAAATCGTCGTTCAACTTCAATGACTTCGACGAAGACAACGGCGAAAACACCGGGAACGAAGCTGAAACTGAAGCAGAAGGAGATGAGTCCGGAAAACCGGTCGACGAGACCGACGGCGAAGAAAAAGAAAATGCCGACGATCCTCATTTCCCCGCCTACTATCTCAAACAGATTCCGAAAACCGACCTCGAGCGTGCCACCTCCAATGAGATCATTCAGGAGGGGTTATACAACATGGGAGTAATACTCAAAGACAAACTCGAAGATTTCCCTGCCGCGACAAGTGAGTTCGACAGGTTGCTGACCCGTTATCCCGACAACATATACCGGCTCGACACCTATTACAATCTCTACCTCATGTTCATGCGTGAAGGCAAGACATCGCTTGCCGACCGCTACCGATTGCTGATCGTAAACGAATTTCCCGACTCAAAATACGGCATCGCGATGCGCGATCCGGCCTACCTCGACAACCTCAGGCGAATGGAGCACGAAGAAGAGACTATCTATGCCAAAGCCTATGAGGCCTATCTCGACAACCGGAACGATGAGGTGCACCGTGCATATGCCGATATATCCGAGAGGTATCCCATGAGCAAGATCATGCCTAAATTCATGTTTATCGACGCCCTCACCTACGTGACCGAGAATAAACCCGACGAGTTCAAGGAACGGCTTAAGGCTCTGCTCGAACGATATCCGGAGACCGACATCACCCCCGTCGCGACGTCATATCTCAGCGGACTCGCACGTGGACGCAAACTCCACAGCGGCACATCAAACGTGAGGTCAATGCTATGGGAGACAAGACTCGCCGGAGACTCGGCTGCCGTTTCTGAAAATGAGGTAAGTTTCAACCTGAATCCCGATGACAATCAACTTTTCATTTTATTGTTCCCCACCGACACTGTTTCGTCAAACGAGTTGCTGTTCAAGATCGCACGCCACAACTTCACATCGTTTGTAGTCAAGGATTTCGATCTCGAGCTGATGAATTTCGGCCGCCTCGGACTTCTGATTGTCAAAGGGTTTGACAATCTCGGCGAACTTAACAACTACCGCCGCGTCATGGCCTCGAGCGAGTCACTGCAGCTTCCGCCACAAGTTCGGCCGGTCATCATCAGTGCAGGTGACTTCGACAAACTTCTGAAAGAGGGACGTTCGTTTGAAGACTATTTCAGGTATGCACGTGAACAGATGTATATAGCGACCGAAGAAGCCGTGCTTCCTCCCGAGATATTCGGTCCGTCGGAAGGCATACCCGACGAAGATGAGCCGCACGCGACAGAGCAGCAATCTGAACAAACGCAGCAACCGACAGCCGCTGACACCCAACCTGCCGACACAACAGGGCTGAAAAAGCCAGAGACTAAACCTGCTCCTCAGCCTAAACCACAACCTAAACCACAGCCTAAGAAAAAGAAATTGCCCGACTATCCTGTCGGATCTGAGGGCGACGACCCGCTTCTCAATTGATTAACGACAACGACTATGAGCAACAACAAGATACTTTGGGCCGACGACGAGATCGACCTTCTCAAACCCCACATTCTGTTTCTCAGAGCCAAAGGCTACGAAGTCACAACGGTCAATAACGGTCGTGACGCCATCGAACTTGTGGAAGCAGAGCCATTTGACCTTATCATTCTCGACGAGAACATGCCCGGATTGACCGGACTTGAGACCTTGTCGATAATCAAGCAGACTGTTCCGGCCACTCCTGTAATCATGATCACCAAGAGTGAGGAAGAGAACATTATGGATCAGGCCGTCGGCAACAAGATCGCCGACTACCTGATAAAGCCTGTGAATCCCAACCAGATTCTGTTGTCTATCAAGAAAAACCTTCACAGCGACCGGTTGGTGTCGGAGCAGGCTTCAAACGACTATCGGCGTGAATTCATGCAGATTTCCGATTCCATTAACCGTTGTGACTCGATCAGTGAGTGGAACGACCTCTACAAGCGCATTGTCTATTGGGAACTGAACCTCGCTTCAGCCGGCACAAACATGGACGAGATGCTGGAGATGCAGAAAGACGAAGCCGACCTGACATTTTATAAATTTGTCAAACGCAACTATGAGAACTGGATCACAGCCGACAGCACCGACCGTCCGACTATGAGCCACGACATCTTCAAGAAAAAAATATTTCCATTACTCGACAACGGGGAGAAAGTGTTCTTCATTTTGATCGACAATTTCCGCCTTGACCAATGGGAGGTCGTCAAACCGCTGCTCAAAGAATATTTCACCTTTGACGAAGACCTTTACTGCTCGATTCTGCCGACAGCCACACAATATGCGCGAAACGCGATATTCTCCGGCCTGCTTCCACTTCAGATCTCGAAAATGTTTCCCGATCTGTGGGTCGATGAAGAGTCTGACGAAGGGAAGAATCTCAACGAATCGCCCCTGATCGCCACTCAATTTGAACGTTTTCGACGCAAATGCAGGTTTTCCTACAACAAAATAAACGATTCAGCTTCGGGCGAAAGGCTGATACGCGATTTCTCAAATCTCGAGACAAACGACCTTAACGTTATTGTCCTGAACTTCATCGACATGTTGTCTCACGCACGCACCGAGTCAAAAATGATCAGGGAGCTTGCGTCGAGCAACGCCGCCTACCGCTCACTGACAGAATCATGGTTCCGCCACTCGTCGGCAATAGAACTGTTCAGGAAGATAGCCGACAAGAAATACAAGATCGTTCTGACAACAGACCACGGGTCAATCAGAGTTACCAATCCGCTGAAAGTAGTCGGTGACAGAAACACGAACACAAACCTGCGTTACAAAGTAGGCAAGAATCTAAGCTACAACAACCGTCAGGTCTACGAAATAAAACGCCCCGAAGCATTCGGTCTACCATCGCCGAACGTATCCTCGGCATATATATTTGCCGGAAACCACGACTTTTTCGCTTACCCAAACAACTACAATTACTACATTCAATATTACGCCGATACGTTCCAGCACGGCGGCATCTCGATGGAAGAGATGCTCGTTCCGCTGATCACGCTGACGGCAAAATAACCACATCATCATGACAAAGGAAATCACTATCAATTCGACCGACGATCTCGAACGGGCTGCCGGTGAATTTATCGCTCTGATGGACAACTTCACCATTTTCGCCTTCTACGGAACAATGGGAGCCGGCAAGACCACCTTCATCAATGCACTTGTCAAACGTCTCGGCGTGACTGACGACGCCACAAGTTCGCCATCTTTCTCAATCATAAACGAATATCGCTCAGACACAACCGCCGAACTGATATACCATTTCGACTGCTATCGTCTGGAATCGACCGACGAAGCACTCGACATCGGCGTGGAAGACTATTTTGACTCGGGAGCATTGTGTCTGATCGAATGGCCTGAACGCATCGGTGAGATTCTGCCCGACGACACGGTCAGAATTGACATCAGAGTCAACGACGATGATTCGCGAACATTGACAGTCACCACTCCTGAAGAATGAACCTGATCACACTCGACAAAGCGGAGTCAACAAACACAGAACTGGCGAAAATGGCCTCACAGGCCATTAACGGAACAATTGTCAGGGCGGTCGACCAGACATCGGGACGCGGACAACGCGGCAACTCCTGGGAATCGGAAGCGGGCAAGAATCTGACGTTCTCGGCGTTCATTGTGCCTGAAGGCATTCTCGCATCAGAGCAATTTCTGATTTCCCAGGCGGTTTCGGTCGCCATCTCCGACGTCATCAGACGCTATGTGCATCAACTTGAAGATGTCGCAATCAAATGGCCTAACGACATTTATGTCGGAAATCAGAAAATCTGTGGAATTCTGATCGAGAACTCGATCACCGGCACACGGATCGGACACTCGATTGTCGGCATAGGCATAAACGTAAACCAGCTCAGGTTCGAATCTAACGCTCCCAATCCGGTATCCATGATTCATTTTGTCGGAAGTGAACTGCCACTTGAACCCCTTCTCGCTGAATTCTGGAACGAGATTGACAAGAGGCTTCTCATGCTGAACTCCGACAGCGGCCGGCGTAGCCTGCGTGCCGATTACTTCAAAAACCTGTGGCGCGGTTCAGGCTTCTATCCTTATGCAACACCGGGAGGAGAACCGTTTGAGGCAGAAATTGTCGACATAGGCGATGACGGAATGCTCACCTTGCGCGACACCGACGGCAACACTATGGCATTCGCTTTCAAGGAAGTACAATTCATTTTATAAACAACCAGATGATTAAAGTGTGGATTGAGGCGATGAGACTGCGCACACTGCCGGTTTCGGTCGCCGGCGTCATAACGGCAGCTGCCCAATGTCAGCTTTCGGGCGAACTGAGGGTAACGCCGGTCGTTTTGTGTCTTCTGTTCGCCGTCCTGGCACAGATCGCATCAAACTTCGCAAATGAATATTACGACTTCAAGGCAGGACTCGACCGTCCCGGCCGCGAAGGTCCGCGCCGAGGTGTGACCGAAGGTGACATAACGCCTCAGTCAATGAAAAAAGCCACGTTCTTCACCCTCGGATCAGCATGTGTCATCGGGCTGTCGCTCGTCTTCTACGGCGGACTATGGCTCATTGCTGCCGGAATCGCGATCGCCCTCGGGGCACTCGCCTACAGCGCAGGCCCCTACCCTTTGTCCCGTCATGCTCTTGGCGAGGTAGCCGTGTTTTTCTTTTTCGGAATAATTCCGGTCAATCTGACCTATTATGTCTCGACACTCCACTGGAGTCTTGAATGTCTGGCCTCATCTGTAATCATCGGGCTATATGGAGCCAACGTCTTGATAACCAACAATTACCGCGATGCCGTTGATGATGCCTCGGTAGGCAAGACCACAATAGCCGTGAAATTTGGCCGCAACTTCGCCGCAACGCTTTACCTGATGAACGGCATAGCGGCTTTTCTGCTGATGAGTCTGACTTGGAACGACGATGAAAGCTGGACAATTGTCATCAGATCTCTCTTCCTGCTCATTCACCTCATTCTCTGGAACCGCCTCATTAAACTCGAGGGAGCAAAAATCACAAAAATTCTTGCCGCGACATCAATGCTCATGCTTGCCTACGCCCTCTCCTATCTGGCTTACAGCTTCTCATAAAATTCCGACGACATGACAAAAGAGTGTGCAGGTTACTTTCCGGCACACTCTTTCCGCATATTCTGACCCCTTGGTGAGAACCTGTTTCCACACAATGGCAGGCCTGACAGAAAGAGCATGAAACAGTTGAAAAAACTGCCGCTTAATCTTCTGTATTTCAAAAAATTTCGTTATCTTTGTGTTCTAAGGAGATCGTTAAAAATGTGATCAAAAAAACATACTCTTAAACAATTTTTTCACCACCAGAATGTATAGAGACGACAAACGAATAGTGATCACCCTCGATGCCGGAGGCACAAATTTTGTGTTCAGCGCGATGCAAGGGTGTGAATTCATAATCGAACCTGTCTGCTATCCATCAAATTCAGAAAATCTCGACCTGTGTCTGCAAACAATGGTCTGCGGATTTGAGGAAGTTATCAGTCGTTTGCCCGAACAGCCCGTCGCAATCAGTTTTGCATTTCCCGGACCGGCCGACTACGAAGCAGGAATCATCGGCGGATATCTGCCCAATTTCCCATCGTTCAGAAACGGTGTCGCGCTCGGACCATTTCTGTCGCGACATTTCGGGCTGCCGGTGTTCATCAACAACGACGGCGACCTCTTCGCCTATGGAGAGGCTATGGCCGGAGTCCTGCCCGAGATCAACCGCCGCATAAAAGAGATGGGCGGAACACGCACCTACCGTAACCTTCTCGGATACACCTTAGGCACCGGTCTCGGCATCGGGTCGGTGATCAACGGAAACCTGAACCGCGGCAACAACTGCTGTGTTGAGACATTTTGTCTGCCACATAAACATGGCCGTGAAATTATTGTCGAAGACGGCGTGTCAATAAGAGCGGTGCGTCGAGAGTATGGCGCATTGACCGGGTGTCACGACCACAACCTGACACCTCTTGATATTTTCCTGATCGCCGAAGGAGAGAAAGAGGGCGACCGCGAGGCGGCACTCAGAGCTTTTGAACTCTTCGGTGAGGTCGCCGGCGACGCATTTGCCATGGCAACCACCTTGACCGATTCGCTGATCGTAATCGGTGGCGGACTCTCGGGAGCGATGAAATATATCAAACCGGCGTTGCTCAAAGAGTTACGCTCGACATTGAAAACAATCGGAAGCGAATGTGTCAGGCGCGTTCAGCCTGAGGTATTCGATCTTGACAACGAAGATGAATTCGCCGCTTTCGTAAAAGGCAACCCGATTGAGATCAAGGTTTACGGAAGCGATGACACAACTGTTTACGACACAATGAAACGCACCGGAGTGATAGTGTCGAAAACAGGAGCCATTAAATCGATCTCGACCGGTGCCTATGTTTACGCACTTTCTCAAATCGACAACAATTGACAATGTTGAAAAAACCGTTGCATTTTGCGCCCTATCTAAAATCGGTGATCTGGGGCGGAGAACGAATCCCATCATACAAAGGTATTGAAACCGATCAGCATAACATTGGCGAAAGCTGGGAAATCTCAGCTGTTTCAGGCCATGTCTCGATAGTCGACAGAGGTGAATTCAAAGGAAAATCTCTGACCGAGATGATCGAGCTCTTTGGAGCGGATCTCGTCGGCGATGCAAACTTGAAAAAACACGGAACCCGGTTTCCTCTGCTGATCAAGTTCATAAATACCGCCGGCGATCTGTCGGTTCAGGTACACCCCAATGACAACCTTGCCCGGCTGCGCCACAACTCCCCCGGAAAGACCGAGATGTGGAATGTGATCGAGACAACTCCCGGTGCCAAGATCTATGCCGGGCTGTCTGAGGCAATCACTCCCGATGAATATGAACGACACGTAGCCGACAAAACAATCATGGACGTGATTGCATCACACGACTCGTCGGCCGGAGATGTGTATTTTCTTCCGGCCGGACGCATCCATTCTATCGGAGCCGGGAATCTTCTGGCAGAGATTCAACAGACAAGCGACATAACATACCGGATATATGATTATGACCGGTTGGACAAAGACGGAAATCCGCGTCAATTGCACACCGACCTCGCCCGTGAGGCAATAGACTATCAGGTATATTCGTGTTACAAGGAAAATGTGAAATCTCCGTTGCTTGTAGATTGTCCCAACTTCGCCGTTCACCGGTTAATCTCCACGTCTGAAAATGAACCGGCAATCATTCCCGACACCCGCGATTCTTTCACAATAGTGATGTGTATCTTGGGTAATGCCACGGTGAGATTTGCCGATGGTGACAATCTTTCCGAGACTGCGATTCCCCAAGGTGACACATGGCTGTTTCCGGCCGACATGAAAGGACTGGAATTGACCGGTGACACCACCGTCCTCACAATTCAAAGCTGATCTGACACATAGACCGAACAGAAAACGGGCCGCATCCTCGAGGGGTGCGGCCCGTTTCCATCAGACAGGAACATGAAACCTTGTCTATAATTAATCTAACCAATCAGTCGTTTTCACTTTTTCCCAAGCAGAAATTGCTCGGCACGTCCCGGTGTATAAAGCTGCCACAGAGAAGCCACGGTCCATCCCGGAGCAAAAATATTGTTGTAATATCCTTTTCCGTTGCGGCCATAGTCCCAGTTGGTGTGCTGGATAACCTCGGGATAGTATCCGGTTTTAGCTATGTCACATTTATGATTGCCATAGGGTAGCAACTGGCTCATTGATGATGAGATCACTCCGGCAAAATCCGAGAAACGGGGTTCGTCATATTCTTTGGCAAGCCATCGCAACACATCGGCAAACTCAAAGACAAACACATCGATATGATTGTTCTCGACCGACACATTACCCCAGCCACGTGTCTTCAGGCCAACATCGCCGAGCATCTGGCCTTTCGCAAACGGAACATCCCAGGTATAATACCATGACAAGGCGAAGTATGCTGCTTTCCTTGCCAGGTCGGCACAGTGGCGACGCTCTTCACCCTTGGTCACAAGAGCCAGATAATAAGCCGCCGTCGAGGCATAGAGTGAAGCTTCCTTGTCTTCGCAGTTCGCATCAAGTGTCGATGAGAAATAGTCTGATTTGGAAATTAGTTCGTGTTCCAGATATTCCATTGTGCGGCGTGCTGACTCAAGATAGCGTTTGTCTTTGAAATATTTGTAACCCATGACCAGTGGCAAAGTGGCCGAAGGGGTGCTTCCTCCGCTCGCGTCGATCATGGTGTGGTCATCTTTGAACTTGCGTGGAAAGCTACCATCTTCGTTCTGAAGTGTCAGCATGGCGTCAAGCAAGTCTTTGATTTTATTATCCCATTGACGATGATTGCGTTTATGACGTTTCTCATACATCAGATAATTCAACATTGCATAAGCACCCTCCGACTGCCGGCGAATGCTGCGCACACCGTCATCTCCACCACGGTCAGCCTTGAGCACTTCCTTGAAGAAACCCGCAGGTGAAAAACCGTTTTCAAGATATGTGTCGTAGATAGCGGCAGACATGTCCACAAATTCCTGACGTGAATTCTGCTCGCCATACTCCAGGGCATTGAATGCATTGAGAAGGGTGCGACCGAGAAAACCCACCTCTGCTATATCGGTCGACTCACAAGTGGCAGTGAGCAACTCGACACCCGAGAAATACTTCAACGGCTCGCGGTCGACATAGCTTTCCGTAAAAAAATGGCTCAAAGCCTCCTTCACTTGATCTGACGTGTAGGGAGATTCCACAGAAACCGGACGGAATGTATCATAGCAATATTCCCACGTCTTTCTCACACAGTCGGCATAGTCATCAGCTCCGGTTTTAACCAGTTCCCAATTTAAAGTGATCTTCTCTCCTTTGCCAAGTTTCTGATATGCCTCGACAGAGGGAGCCAATGTAAGTTTTCTTATATAAGTTCTGGGAGCCTCTTTGTAGGGGAAACCATAACAAAGTCGGGTCAGACCGCCGTCATTTTCAAAACCGGTGTATCCTATCGACGTTTCACCCGACACGATGACCTCACCCTCTTTGTGCGTGGTCAGGGCCTCTTTATCAAGACAATCGAGACGGGCCACAGTCACATATTCACCTTTATCCGGATTATACACTCCGGTCAGAGGTGAGCTCAATCGGTCTTCACGTACAAGCCAACTGTCCGACTCACGGAATGAGGGTGCGTTTTTAGGTGACCGCAGATTCTGTCTGTACCAGAACCCGGGCATGAAATATTGGTTATCGGCATGCCTGAAGCCGGTATTCACCTTCTCGCCGTAGTTGAAATAGACATCGTCTGACGCGCTGATGACTACCGTCACATGTTGACGTGTTCCATCGGTTGTCACTTTGCGCGACACACTGACCGGTATCTCATCTGACACCGGTGCCACATAAAGTCCGTCACCTCTGTCGGTAAAAGACAATTCGTGGGCAACTGCCTTATTTCCCGGAGTTTTCAATGATATGGTCGCCTGCAGGCCTGAAGTCACGGCTGGTGCTGCTGTCAGGCCAAACACTCCGGCTGTCATACAAAAACCTGAAAACAATCTTTTTACGCTCATAAAATCAAATATCTTTGTTGTATACAGAGTAAAGCTTCTTATTTTTGAGAAAAGACCGGGGCTTTGGCTGTCGAAGCCGGTTCACCTCCGCTCACCGAAGGCCACCCGTCGATCCAGTTGATCTTGTCTAACATCAATTTACGACCTTTCGGTCCCGAGACCTCGACGGCATGATACAGCATCCAGTCATTTCCCTCATCGTCAGTGACAATTTCTGAATTATGCCCGGTGCCGACAAAATCACGGTTCTTATGAATAACTATCTCATGGTTGTTGTCAAGCATCCCTTTCCCCTGCTTGTCAACATAGGGACCGAGAAGACTGTCTGAACGCCCAACAACGGTGGTGTAGGTGCTCTTCAGACCTTCACAGCAGGTTCCTGTCGACGCAAAGAAATAGTACTTGCCATCTTTTTTGTGTATGTAAGTGCCCTCATAGGCCGTTCCGGCAACTTTCACCACCGGGGTTCCCTCGCGCAACGACAGGCCGTCATCAGTCAATTCCACTGCATAAATTCCACGGAAACTTCCGAAAAACAGATATTTCTTGCCGCCGTCCTCAATGTAGAACGGATCAATGCAGTTCTTCACGCCGATCTCATTGCTCCGGAACATCATGCCATTGTCAGTGAATGGTCCCGAAGGTGAATCTGACCACGCGCTTCCGATGCCGCAGGTCCATTCTCCTCCCCAGACCGACATCGAATAGTGCAGTACATACCTGTCACCTACCTTGCTGATGTCAGGGGCCCAGATTCCGGCCTTAGGCTCGAAAGAAGGGCGGGTGGAATCATTGAAAGCGGTTCCGACAAACTCCCAGTCGACAAGATTTCTTGACCTGAAAACGGGAAGATTTCTGACTGTTTCAGTGACATAGAGATAGTAATAACCGTCTCCCCCGTCAATCACCGACGGGTCCGGCATATTTCTGTCTGATACCGGATTGCTGTATTGCCCGGGGCTTTCCATAGCCATAAGCGTCATGCTTATGGCTATGGCCGAGCCTGCTAAAAACTTTTTGAGCATACTACTCATATATCTGGGTATTCTGTCAGAAAACCGGACGTTCATAAGTTGTCGACGGACCTTTCTGGGCCAGCACAGGCCAACCGTCAACCCACTTGATCTCATCAAGCATCAGGTAACGTCCGCCGGCAGGTTTCTCCCTGTAGTAGCTGTGGTAAAGCAACCAGTCCTTACCCTCGCTGTCAGTGATCAGCTGCGAGTTATGTCCGGGGCCGACGAATTTATCATTGCCGCGTATAACAACTTCAAATCCGTTATCAACCATAGATTTGCCGCTTTTATCAACATAGGGTCCGAGAACCGATGTCGAACGTCCGACGACAGTCATGTAGGTGCTCTGCATTGAGTTGCAGCAGCTGCCTACCGAGGCAAACAGATAGTAGTAGTCGCCGTGTTTGTGAATGTGAGGAGCCTCGAACGCGTTACCGGCAACAAGAACTTTCTCTGCCTTGGCCGTTGCGAGATCGGGATAGGGGCGGGTGCCGTCGGCTGTCAGCTTAATGGCGTAAAGGCCGTTGAAACTGCCCCACACAAGATATTTCTGACCGTTGTCGTCATAGTAAGCCGGATCGATCGAATTGCGCACCCCGATTTCATTTGAAGTGAACAATTTTCCCTTGCCGTCGACTGAAATATCGAATGAGAACGGCCCCTCAGGACTGTCGGCCGATGCGATGCCGATTCCGGCGGTAGCGGGGCTGCCCATTGCCGACATTGCAAAGTAGAGAATATATTTGTCACCGACTTTCTCGATGTCGGGTGCCCACATGGCGGCACCCTTGGTGGTCACAAACGACGGAGCCTTGACAAACATCTTGCCGCCGTCGGTCCAGTTCACCAAATCAGTTGACTTACGTATCTTTGTCGTGTTGGTGGCAAACAGGTAGAACGTGTTTCCCTCTTTCCACACGGTGGGGTCGGCCGCGCTGTAGTCTGTCAGCGGATTGCTGTAGGGGTTGGCATAGACCTTCAGATCGTTGTCGTTGTCTGAACACGAGGCAAGCGCAAGAACCCCGAGTGCCAATGTCAGAATATGTCTGGTTTTCATTACAGTTCAGTTTTAATTACGTTTTTCAAGTTCTTCAACAGGTATATTGTCCTCATAGCCGTCATAGCCGTAGTTCTGGTTGATGCGGCCTTCGGTATTTGATTCAATAGCGTTGCGGGGAATCGGCCACCAGACGTGATAGGGCTTCATTATGAACGCATTGGTCGAATAGTAATATTCCGTTGCAAAGAAGTTGTTCTTCGCCATGATGCGGTCATAATACCAGTTTTTCTCCGAGAAGTTATCCAATGAATATCCGTCATCGCCGCGTTCAGCCTTCAGACATGCGATACGTGTCAGCTCAGACTTGCGGTGATCTTCGAGGAACAGCTCGCGTGCACGCTCGTCAAGAATGTCGTCAAGAGTCACTGTTTTCAGCTCCGGAGCGTTGACACGGCGACGGATTGCGTTTACGTCGTCTGTAGCCTCCTTGATTTTTCCCATCCACCAATATGCCTCGGCACGGTTCAGATAAGTCTCGGCCAGACGGAAGATATATTGGTCGGTGAAACCGCCGACAGGAACTTTACCGCCTGCGTTGATGTCGTCTTTGCTGACAAGCACCTTTACGATCGGGAACGAGAAGTAGCAACGCATTGTGTCCGTGCAGTATTTCGGGTCTACAGGCTGGCCGAAATATTTGGCGCTTCCACCTTTGCTCGACGGAAGATTATAGACAATGCGCGAGCGGTCAAACCAGTTGTTTGAATTATGACGCATGTCATCGCCACATTTGTCCCAAAGCGCGAACTGGGCATAGTTTGTCGGACGTATCTTGGCAAGACCACGGCCGAGAAACTCAAGCTGCTCATAACCGCTGTAGATGCCTGAAGCATCGGTGGTTCCGTTCTTTCCATCGGGAGTTTTCATCTTTGATCCGGCGTGCCACTGCGGGACGAAATTACGCTTGCGGCGCGATCCGCTCGGCGATGAACAGCCCTCGAGGCCATATCGCTCCTGACCGACCATGATAGCCTCGGCATTTTCAAGTGCGCTGATATTCTCCTCCTGGAAAAGGTCATTGTAAACATCTTTTGTCTTGTCTGACGCATTTACACCGAATCGGGTTGTCATCAGATGCAGACCGTAGTTGTCGATACAACGTGTGGTTGCGTTGACAGCCTCCTGGAAGTCTCCGTTGGCAAGATAGATTTTCGCCAGCAGATGTTCTCCTGCGGCACGGTTCACCGCGCCACGCATGGTCGACTTGGGCAACCATTTGACGGCAAACTCCATATCTTCCTTGATGTGGCTCAGAATGGTTTTGCGCGAAACGGTGTTGAAATCGAGTTTCGCACCGGTGATCTCCTGTCCGATCCAGGGAACATCGCCAAACTGGTTGACAAGCAGATAATACCAGTAAGCCCTGTGGAAATAACCCTCGGCCAGACATGCGTTGCGGTCTTCTTCAGAAGCCATGCCTGTCGCTTCGGCCGAACGGGTGATGACGGTGTTGGCATATTTGATTCCGTTCCATGCCCACACCCAATATCTCAGGTGGAGATACATGTTTGTGGTCGGAGTGAGCTGGGTGACCATGTTGTGGATCTCTTTTGTCTCGGGACCTCCCATTACGGCGAGGTCTGACCATGCGTACTCATAGACGACAAATGTCTCGCAGTTGCCTGAGTTGAATGCGTCGCCAAACCACTCGAAGTTCAGCTGCTTGCGGCAGAGTCGGAGCATGGTGTTCAAGCCGTCGCGGTCGACAAAAGTATTTTCAGGCGTGAGAAATGACATGGCGTTTGGCTCCAGATCGACACACGATGTTGATCCTGCGGCCAGCAATCCTGCGGCCAGACAGCCTATTATATATTTTTTCGCTTTCATTTGAAATGCTTGTTGATATTTTTCCGATTTATTAAATTATAAGGTAATATTCATGCCGAATGTCCAGATGCGCGGGGTGATCGCGTTTGTGAGCGGATCGTTGTGGCGCCAGCCCGAGATGACGAAAGCATTGTCGACATTGACATTGAAACGAAGATTCTCGATACCCGCACGACGGATAAGTTTCTGAGGGAAAGTATATGCAAGCGACATGTTCTGCATTCTCACATAGTTTCTCTTCTCATAAATATTCACCGTCGGATTTCCGACATTGGAGCCGAGACGGGCATATTTGCCGCTCTGATTCCAGGGTGTCCAGTATTCTGTCCAGCGAGAGTTGCTGGTGTTGTAGAAACGGTTTGTCTCGTTGCGGGCGACATTGTCGACGGCGAGCCAGTCAAATTCACCACGGAGAGTGAAAGAGAAGTTGATGCACTTGAACAGGTTCAGGTTGCTGGCCAGGGTCATGCGGTGTTTCGGACGTTTGTTTCCGAGCCACACCTTATCTTTGTCGTTGATGACACCATCGTTGTTGACATCGAGCAGACGGGGGTCTCCGGGGAGCTTGCCATATTTCGCTGCCTCATACTCCTCACCGAGCTGCCAGATTCCGATGAACTTATAGTCATAGATCTCATCGATGCCGTGGCCGATATACCAACCGTTCTGAACGTCATCGTCCTCACGTTTGCCGATCACGTTGCCATCACCGTCAAGAATATCGATCATGTTGCCATAGAGATGTTTGATCTCGTTGTGGTTGGTAGAGTAAGACAGTGTTGTGCTCCAGGTGATGTTCGGCTGACGAATGTTGACGCTCGTGACCGAGACCTCGGCTCCGCGGTTGGCGATCTCACCAAGGTTTGAAGCCAGCTTGCCGTAACCTGAGATCTCAGGCAACGCACGGTCCATCAACAGATCGTTGGTTTTATTCTTGTAAACCTCGACCGATCCATAGAGACGGTTGCCGAGGAAAGCGAAATCAACACCCCAGTTCCAACCGGTGGTCGTCTCCCACTTGATATCGCGGTTGGCAAGGCTCGAAGGATAGACAGCCTTGTAGTTTTCACCGTCTTGAATGACATTTGAGATCGTAAGGCGTGAAAAAGCGGCATATCTGCCGATATCGCGGTTACCGGTCTGACCCCATGACACACGGAGTTTGAGGTTGTCGAGCCATGTGATGTCACGCAGGAATTTTTCCTCTGACAGACGCCAACCGCCTGCGAATGTCCAGAACGTTCCGTAAGGGTGATTCTGACCGAAAGCCGAGAATCCGTCACGACGAACAGATCCGGTGAACAGATATTTCTGCATAAGCGTGTAGTTCAGACGCCAAAGAAGGCCGTTACCGGTCTGCATCTGGTCATCGGAGGTGACAGTAGGTTTGATACCGGCTTGAATGCCGTGGAAACCCAGGGCTCCGTTAGGCTGGAAACCTTCATTATTGCTCTGGGTGCTCCAGTTCTGATATTTTTCAGCAGTGTAGACAAACGTGAAGTCAAAGGCATGGATTCCGAAAGTCTTGTTCCATTTCAGCATGTTGTCGATTGTCCATTCATAATCTGAATATTCACGACGTTTCGCACTGCCGCCGGGAACCTGTCCGGGAACTTGGTCTGAAGTGTAGTAATAGTCTTTCTGCATGCCGTAACGCACGTTGTAAGTGGTCTGCCATGAGAAACCGAAAGGAAGAGTTACTTTACCCCACAGCGACGAGTTGAAGTTATAGAAACGGAAATACTTGTCGTTGCAGTAGTGGGCCATCAACGGGTTTGTCAGACGGTTGTCGTCCCAGGGACGCGCCTTCACAGTTCCGTCCTCATTCCACATGTCGCCGAACGGACTCATTGCCTTGGCTGCGCCGCCATCGGCCTTGATCTCGTCCGACCCTTTGTGGGTGAACTGGGTGTTGGTTCCGACGCTGAGCCAATTGTTGATCTTGACATCAAGATTCATGCGCATGCGGGTTGCGCGGAAGTGATCACCTACCACAATACCGTCATTGTCGGTGTGTCCGACTGACAGATAGTAGTTCACGCGGTCGGTTTTTCCAGACACAGAGGCATTGTAATCCTGACGGAAACCTTTACGATAGACCAGATCCATCCAGTCGGTCACCTTACCGGCCTTGTAATTGGCAACCTCAATCGGGTTGAACTCCATGCGCTGCATCCAGGTCTCGATGTAGTCGCCTGAGAACGAGCTGTCATATCCCGCCCACTGCTCCTGGGTCACACCGGCAGGCAGATTGAACGGATTATCGTAATAGCCCAGACCCATTTGCTGCGCTCCGGGTTTGAAATAGTCTATTGTCTTGTAGTAGTCGGCGCGTCGCTGCAGATACTGTTCCGCAGTAGGCATCTCAGGCATGAATGTAGACTCGGCGAAACCGACTTTCGCGGTCAGGTTGATGATAGGCTTGTCGGTTGTACCGCGCTTGGTATTGATTATGATCACACCGGCTGAACCTTTCGAACCGTAGACAGCTGTCGAGCTGGCATCTTTCAGAACGTCGATGCTCGCGATGTCGTTAGGGTTGATATCCTCGATACTACCATAGAATATCACACCGTCAAGCACAATAAGCGGGCTTGTGGAAGCCTTCAGCGACTGCTCGCCGCGGATCAGCACTCCTGACGCACCGCCACCTGCGTCGGTCGAGGGGGTGATGTTGACACCCGGAACCGCTCCTACGAGAAAATCGTAGGCGTTGGTCGCGACACGGCTGTTGATAACATCTTCACCGACATGGGCTACCGCTCCGGTAAGGTCTTTTCTCTTCATCGTGCCGTAACCGATGACCACAACGTCATCAAGCATCAGCGACGATTCCTCCATGGTGACATCGACTTTTGTCACACTTGAACCGACCGTACGCTCAACGGGCTCATAACCGATAAATGTAAATACAAGGGTGCTGTTTTTACCCGGAATCCGCAAGACGTACTTACCGTCGACATCTGTCATTGTGGCGATGTTGGGATTATCCTTCAACTTGACTGTCGCTCCGATAATCGCTTCTCCTGAAGCATCAGTCACAACTCCGCTCACACTCCTATCCTGTGCATAGGCCTGCGCGAATATAACAGAGACCAGAATTAGCATCAGCATTCTGATTCTGCCATAAAATACGAACTCTGAAAATTTTTGTTTCATGGAATATGATAATAAAATGGTTGTTGCGTTTATTTGATCGCTTGAAAATTGTTCCGCTAAATTACCTTGAAAATGCCTCAACCGATAGAACTACTATCTCAAAAAAAGGAAATTTTGTCTAATATGCATTCTATTTCAAGCATTTGAGACTATAGCGGCACATATTTGGCATATTTGGTATTTATGTTGCCGGCACGTTTTTCAAAAGAACAATTGAACTGATTTAAATTGCCTGCGGGGCTGATTTAAACCAGTTCAATTCTTTCATTCAGTTGTTTTCATTTAACCACCGCGTCAGCGACATATTGGCTTCGGGTAGGCTCGGGTCCCATATACGACCGCTTCAGGCCGCCGAAGTCAAGAACTATTTTCTGAATAACCGTACCCGCATCGCCACAGATCACCTTAACCGTGTGCTTGCCCGGTTTGTCAACGTGCAGCGTGGTCTTGTTGATGCGGCAGTTCTTCAGCGCACTCTCATACCAGATCTGGGCATACTCGACTGAAGAAGTCGAGGGATTCATCACCGGACCGTCGTCAATGCAGATTCCATACTTCGTTTCTGAATTGGTCTGCTCATGGCCGGCATATCCTCTGTCCTTACTCAATGTGAATGTCGGAAGCACATAGGTGTAGACATCGACCGAACCTTGGTCAAACGTGTAGAAATCATATTCAAGACGCGGAGTCTCACGTCCGGCTGTACGCTGCGGAGCAGCCACCGGATCACCGATCTGGACCGCCAGATTCTCAAAACCCATGAACGGAACTACGGTCATCTTGATCTCTTCGTTCTCTTTTTTACGGTGGAATCCGGCAGCATCAATCGAGACATATCCGTTGTGCTCGACATACATGGTGTCGATTTCAGCCAACGACGGAGCTGACGGATTGAAGACCGACAGATGCACACGTTCTTTTTCACCGTTGTCAGAGACGATGTCAATGTGTCCCTCAATATTCTCACCTGCCGGCAGCTTGGCCCAGTCTACATCGACCATGACGCGCTCATCGTCACCATTGCCTTTTACCCGGTCGAGCATGATCCAGCCGTCTGAGACACGGGCTGTCCATGACATCGGCTTCGAACCTTTGTTGAACACGTCGACATAACTTGGCCGGCGGAAATATGTGTTGAACACCGGAAGCATATGGTTGCCACGGCCCTTGAGACCATCTTCCTGCTCTGCCTCAACGCCGAGCGACGCTCCCTGTTCGAGATTGACATCAAAAAGCTTGGGCAATTCAAAATAGGCTGCGGCGAAACCCTGTTTCATTGTCATCATGTGATTCCACTTGCCGTCAAGAAGCGAGTTATAGCCTTCGGTGATGATGTCAAGACTGTCGTGACATGCTTTCGCCGATTGGGCAAACATGGCGGCCGATGCACGCTGTTGCGACGCATACCGGCGGTTGCGCTGCCCGTCAAGAACCATTCGGTTCAGCAGTTCACAACCTTTGACCGGATAGTACAACGCCTGATAAAGACATGCTTTTTTCTTCTCATCTTTGGTGTCGGCGAGCAATCGGTCGACGATCGCACCGATACGGCGGTATTCCGCCACTCGTTTGTCCGCTTCACGATAATTCGTGAGTGAGAAATCGGTGTCGGTGTTGCGTTCACGACCGTGGCGGTCTGTCGCCCATTGGTAACCCCAGCCCATGAATTCAGGACGGCGTGAGAATGACAGACGATAGAATGCGTCACAGACATCATCATATGCCTCACGGTCGGCATCGCCGAGCATCGAGCACAGCCACTCGGTTCGATAACCGGCGGCACGGTCGAAATTGAATGAATCTATGTCATAAGCCATTGCAAGGAAGAAATCAACTGCAAACTCACACGACTTGATATCACCCGCGTTGAGCAACCACACGCGGTCGGCCGTGAGGTCGTAGGCTTTGCGCAACTCCTCAAACATGATTGTGGGTGATGCCGTGTGCATCCACAGATGATCATGGGGTTTACCCAGATATGACGCATGGTAGTAGACGCCGGAACGTCCCGAACGTTTCTGCTCCCTGACGCTGCTCAGTCGTTTCATGTAGCCATAGTTGTCATCGGGCCAGATGATAGTGACATCATCGGGCAAATCGAGACCCTGGTCATAGACATCGAGCACCTCCTTGTAGGGTGTGAAGGCCTGGGGAATATCATAACCCGGCTTGCCGATATTGTCAACGAGCATCTGACGCTGCGCCAGAAGTGCTTCCTGAAGCATCTTCGCACGCTCACCCATGTCGTTGCTGGCCTTCATGCCACGGTCGTGAAGACCGCGCAACGCAAGCGTGTAGACATTTTCATAGGGTGCAAGCTCTTTTGCGCGTGCGTTCAACACACTGTCGACCCCCTTGCGGTTGTCAATATAATCCCACTCGCCATATTTGTCACGGTGCCACTCGCTCGCCGTGTTCAGCAACAGAGGTTCGCAGTGAGACGACCCCATCACAATGGCATAGCGGTCGGCGATCTCACGGTTTTCGGGAATGGTGTGGAATGCCGTCGAGGCCTCATGCATGGCCGGACAAAGGTAATTGGCCTGAAGACGAAGCAACAGCTCACAAACCTTCTCATAGGTGCGCGGACCGATATTGCCGCGCTCTTTCTCGAAGTTTTTCTTTGCCCAACGCAACAGACCCCAGTCTTCGTCGTTGATGAAGATTCCGCGATACTTCACTGAAGGTACTTTTGACACAAACTTGTCGACCTTCAGATTGACATCGCGCCGGCTTGCGACCGGTGCGTCCATCCACCAGTACCACGGCGATACACCAATCGCTTTTGAAACAGAAAGAAGCCCATAGGCAGTGCCGCGACGGTCACAGCCAGCGATCACAAGTGCCTTGTCAACACCCTGAACAGGCTTGTCGACGAGCTGGACAAGATACTGCTCCCAACCACCCTCAAGCGGTTTGACATCAATCTTGCCCGATGCCGCCATGCGGTCGATCCAGGCATTCTTTCCTACCGTTCCTACAATCACGCAGGTTCTCTCGGGTCTGCAATCGGTGGTGCCGACAGCCGGACGTTTGCCCGTCACAGCCTCGACATCGCCGGCAAACAGTCCCGTCGCGACCTTCACGACCTCGGCATCTTGCGGGTCATAGTAGACCGCGACAGCACCGTTGTCGCGAACCAATTGAAATATGCCGGCACCTTTTCCTTTATCGCTCACCGTCACCTGGGCGTCGGCTGCGACCGAGCAGACGGCGAAAAGAGCGAACGATGTCAGTAATTTCTTTATTATTCCCATTTTGAAGCTATTTCTGCATTTTCAATTTACTTTTCCATCAAAGCAGCCACACACCATAGCACTGGACCCTGTCCGTGATAGTCACCGGTGTTACGCGGACGGTCATAATAATACTGCTTGTCGTTTTTCTTATTGGTTCCGGCACATACGTTGCTGATCTGATTCTTCTCATTGATGTAGTCAACCAATGCCAGCCAGCCTTTTCTGGCAGCAGGACCATACTCCTTGGCATCGAGCCAACCGTTTTTAACACCATTGATAAAAGCGTAAATGAACATTGCCGAACCCGATGTCTCGGTCCAGTAATCAGGCTCGTCAAGAAGCTGATTCCACAAGCCTTCCTTATTCTGATATTGGAGAAGGCTCTTCATCATGGTCTGATATCCCTCCATGATGCGTGCTCTGTCCTTGTGGTTTTTGGGCAGATTTTTCAGAACCTCGGTCATACCGGCCGCCATCCAGCCATTTCCGCGACCCCAGTAATAGGGAACGTCGGGAGCATGATAGAACAACCCGTTGGGACGCTGCAGCTCATCGAGATACTTCACCATTTCACGGGCGGTGCGGTCAAGATATTTCATGTCACCTGTCACCTTGTAGGCCTGGGTCTGCACGATAGGTATCATATACATGTCGTCGATCCACATGCGGGTCTGCCATGAATAACCGTCATCAGCCCATGCTTTCTGTTCGGCGGTCGCGTCAGCAGGCACCTGCCACTGGGTGTCGGCATAGGGCATTCCGACTTCTTTATAGCGGGTATCGCCGGTCACTTCATAAAGCCACAGTGGCAGACTTCCAAACATGTTGACATCAACATGGTTCATGATCGGAAGATACTTGCTCTCTTCATTGAACAGATGCTCGAAACGACGCTGCAACAGTGTCATCAGCGATTTGTCATCTGACAGATTGGCATAACGGATAGACCCGTTCCAATAAAAAGTCTCTGGATATCCGATCCACTTGCCGATGTGAAGGGCATGTTTCTCGGTCACAAATCTGTAAGCCATGCGGCGTCCCACTTCCTCAGGTGTATATCCCTGCGGGAAATTTTTCAACGCGCTTTTCTGTGCTGTCAAACATTGCAGTGACAGCATCAACATCAAGACAGTCAATAGTTTTTTTACCATAATGATTGATTTTTTTAATATTTTGAATTTATAATTTCTGATCTGTCGCTATAGCCACTGCGACCTTTGAGTCGGCACAGCCATAATAGAGATACAACTTTCCATTGAGATAGACAAGCCCCTCGGTGAACACCGTGCCGGCTTTATATTGCCCGCTCTTTTCAAAAGGAGCCTCGGGTCTGAAGAACGGTGAGTCAAGACGGTCGATCAATTTCAGCGGATCGGAAGAATCCATCAGCATCTGTCCCGCACAATATGCTCCGGCCGGATAAGATCTGTCACCGCGCCTCGGGTCATTTTTTCCATTATATATCAGAACTATGCCGTCGGCAGTGCGAACAGCGGGTGGCCCGCACTCGGTCATCTGGCTGTCGAAATAGCCGTTGCGCGGCGTTGCTATCTTCAGCAGTTCCCCGTTTTTGTCCAACACCGGAGTCCAGTCGACAAGATTGTCAGAGGTGGCTGCGTGCACGGCATACTCGCCCCAATACATGAAATATTTCCCGTCGACCTTGTCAATCACAAGTCGGTCATTCTTCAGAGAAGTCAATATCGAAGCTGATTTCGTGGCTATCCCGGCAAAACGTCCGTCATAGGCTTTGGCAAATGCAGGCCCATGCTTGCGCCAATGCTTCAGATCACGCGACGTCGCCACCGACAACCGGGGTGTCTTGCGGTTCCACGACGTATAAAACATCACGTACAGACCATCTTCAGTAACCGCCACACGTGGATCCTCACACCCGCCTGTGCAATCGATATCGGTAAATTCATCTCCTCCGGGATACAGAACCGGCTTTTTATCGCGTGACATATTGACTCCGTCGCGGCTCTCGGCATAACCGATGCGTGACGTTCGCTTACCGATGCCTTGTCCTGAATTGTCTTCCGCCCGATATAATACGGCTATACGGTCTCCTTTGACGACAGCTGCCGGATTGAACACGAAACTCTCTTCCCATTTAACTTTCTCACCTCTCATCGGGCAATCAAAAAGCGTAGGCCGCGGCTCCAACACCGGATTCTTGCCTTCGGGACGCACAAAGGGTCCCAATACCCATGTTTTTTCTTCAAGATCAGCATTCCAACCGGTCAGCTTGCCGCTCAACGCCAGTCGCTGGGCTTCGGCAAACCGGGGACTGTCTGGCGTCATGTCCTTGAAATAGACAAGCGTTGCCCCGTTGGCAATCAAACGTTCCTGAAGTTCCCTTACATCAACATTCTGAACCGTAGTTCCGCCGTCGATTGCCAACGATGCAGCTATGCCAGCAGCTTGACCAAGTGCCATCCAACATGGCTCCATACGTAGCGTCGAAAAACCGATGTGAGAACCCGACACCGGAACCGGAAACAACAGGTTCTTGACCGTTTTCGGAACTATGACGCCGTAGGGAACCGTATAGGGAACGGTCTGATAGCTTATGAATCCGTCGAGATGCGCTCTTCCCGGCTCCCGCTTCCGTGCCCCGTGTGAATCAAGGGCATAATGACTTGCCGTTATTGAAGTGGAATGGACCGGCGGTCGCTGGCCGTCGGCCACGGGAAGCGCGTCATTGGCAGTGAAGAAATACACTCCCTCAAATCTGCGGCCCTCTCTGACATAGACCTGACGGGGAAAATTGCCGTTGTCGGCATATTCATCTTTTGACAGCCCCCACCTCCTGACCGCCTCACGGAAATGAGACGGAAGCTCAGGGTCATTCTGCGCAAACCACAGCAGACCGAGCGTGTAGTCCTTGAGCCGCTGCGCAAACCGGTCACGCCACTCCCATGATGATGTCGGCCAAGGCCAATTCTCCTCAGGAAGGTCGGTCGAAATGAACGCACCGTGCTGGTTGTTGGCGTCGGTCTTGCCATTGGGCAGCGAAACGACACTGCTGATCTTGCCGATGCCCCAACTGTCGCCGGGAAGACGGGTGACATTGCCGGCCGCTATGTGGCGGCGGTTAGCCTCAAGCATGCTGTCGGTGACATTGCGCATTACTCTCAACGTATTTCGACCGGTCCACACATCTTCTACCAACGATTCATATTCTTTTCTGTCATATCGCGCCGGCTTCTCTATCTCAACCCGGTTGTCTGCTCTGTCAGTCAGACAAAGGCGGTAGTTATAGGCCTGAACGGCATTATCGGGCTCGCCGGTCGATCCGGCAGCCGGACTGCTTTTCCAATATTCATAAGTCCGGCCTGCACCCGGCTCTCCAAATTCCTCTTTGCTTTCACGGCCTATACGGAACGGTACGCCGGCTGCTGCACCGAGATCTCCCTCGTAGGTTGCATCTACAAAGATCTTGCCTGCATAATTTTCAATCTTGCCGGTTTCCCGATTCCGTACGTTGATGCCTTCAATGACCCCTTCCCTGACTGTCACATTCGCGGGATCGGCATCAAACTGCCGCTTTGTAAGCACACTAATTTTATCACTATGCTCATCGAGCATATCTGCAAAAACCTTTTCCGCGACCGAAGGCTCGAAATGGAACCCGTCGCTACAATCTTTTACCTGTTGTGAATCTTCGCCATATTTACCTATATAATATCTTTTCACTCTCTGCGTGAACTCGCGGAACAGTCCTGTCGTAGCCCCGCGGGTGGCGATATCAGTCGCCCCCAGACCATTGGCCGGAAGACCTCCCACATGAGATGTACGTTCAAGCAACACCGATGTCTTGCCTTCGCGGGCCGCAGCTACCGCCGTCATGATTCCACCCGGCGTGCCCCCGACGATAACCACATCATAGGCTTGCACAGCTGCAACAAACATCATTGCAGTCAGAAACAAAACGATCCGCCTCATCTCCCGATCTTATTGCCGAGATTAAACTTCCGCTGGCCTGAATTCCAGCCCTCAAACATAACCGTCACATCTTCAGGCACATTTTCTGATGCAGTCTCGATTGTCACGACTTTATCCTCTCCCGGCATGAGGGTGAAGAAATTGTCAGTGTAATATGACGGTCTGACCGCACTGCCACCGCCGTCTTGAAGTTGCAGGCGGTTAAAGAACGCTATCGTTTTAGAGGCGTTGCGAACAGTCACATCAACAAATGTCCGGCCGTTCTCAACACGCCGTCCGCCTACTTTCACCTTGACGTTGGCCGGCTTCATCCGGCTAAGTTTCTCAAAACCCGACACGGCAGGCCCGGTAAGTGTCTTGCTTCCCTCATAACGGTCGTTGGAACGCCAATAGAAGTTTGAGCCAACCTTCTCCCCGTTGTTGTCGGTCAACACGAGATTGATGAAATGCACCTGCGAGATATCATCGGGAAATTCCACTTTCAGCAAATCATTCGCGACACCATCTTCCGGAACATTCACCTTCACCATCTTTTCCCAAACCTTGCGGCTGTCGAGATCATAGACCTGGGCGACAAGTGTATGATTCTCCACCGGTCGATAGTAGTCGTTGACAACAGACACCGTATTCTTCAGATAGTCGAACTGCGGATGAACCGGCTCGAGCGAGTTGGCAGTGTGATAGAGCGAGGCCGTCGGCTCAAGAGACCAATCCCACATGCGTGACGCGACCTGGCGAACCGGACAATTGTGATACCAGAACAACAACCCCGAGCAGAATCGGTCTCCATATCCGAGCTTGTTGTAATTCCAGACTTCCCATATGCTTTTTGAGTTCATCGCTCCGACAAGCTGGGCTTTCCGGGCGAACTCATCGATTGAAGACGATTTGCCGTAGTGGTTGACAAGGTCCGTATATGTGGTCGACATCAAGTGGAAACCATTACCGTCGAGGTAATCCCAAACCTCTTTGTTCACAGGCCACAGATCTTTCTCGTCCATCATCTCACGCAGAATCTCGACCGTGGGGAGTGTCGGCGCACCATACTCCGGATTGAATCCGTCGACACGGCTTCCGCGCGGTGATGCCGTATTTTCATAATGCTGCATCGGGTTCACCTGTTTATAAGGACTGCCGTCATGAACCCCGTCACACTCCGACTGCATCTGATAGCCACGGGTGCCGTCAAGTCTGGCAATAAGTTCGGGAGTGCCCGAAACCTCGCTGCTCTCGTTTGACGCGACATAATAGGCCAGCGACGGATGGTTGCGCAACCGCTTGACGGTCGATTCGACGTTTGCAAGATAGTTGGCCTTGTCCGACGGATGTTTGGTGTCGCCTGTCAGCCAGAATTCCTGCCAGACAAGAATTCCGAGTTCATCACACAACTGGAAGAAATAGTCTGACTCCGCGATGCCACCGCCCCACATTCTCAGAAGATTGATGCCAGCCTGGCGGGTATAGCGCAACTCAGCATAGGTGCGTTCGTCTGACGTACGCAACATAGCTTCAGGAATCCAGTTTGAGCCTCTGATAAACAACCGTTTGCCGTTGACATAGAAAACTCTCGACCGGTCGGGGGTGTTGCGGTCTGAGGTTATATCCCTGATTCCAAAACGAGTCGTCAGCGAATCAGACACAACTCCGTCAACATCTACCGTCATTTTCAACTCATAGAGATTCTGCGGTCCTTTGTTCAATGGCCACCACAAACGCGGATTCTTGATTATCAGTTGCGGAAATTCATCGGCCGTGAACTCAATGACCTTATCTTCTCCACGTTGCACCTTGAGCGTTTTCTCAAAACTTATGCCCTCTCCGGCAATCTCACCTTTCACCGTACAGTTTACCGGAGCGTAGCCGTCGGTCGCGTTCACGACCTCAACCGATATCGATTCGGTCGCGCGGTCATAACCGGGCTTGTCAAGCTCTGACTTCACAAAAGCATGGCGAAGCGCGATCTTGCCGGTCGTGTAAAGTGTGATGTCTCGCCATATGCCCGTATTTCTGTCTCTTATGCCATCCATGAATGTGAAATCCCAGCCAACAGACATAAGCATGGTCGTGTTCAGACCGATCTCTCCGTTGCCTCCGTTGCGGAATTCTCCGGGAGCTCCCCAGCTTTTGGGTTCGGTGCTTCCGGGAGCATCGACCGGATATACTTTCACCGCCAGCACATTTCCCTTACCCTCTTTGACATAATCGGTGACATTGATGCAGTTCTGCATGAACATCCCCTTGGGAGTGCCGACAAGATGACCGTTGACCCATATCTCCGCACGATAGTTGATTCCGTCGGCCTTGAGCCAGACAATTTTATCTCTGAACGACTCGGGAACATCAAACTCGGTGCGGAACCAATAGGTATAGAAGTCACGGCCCGCTACCGAGATGTCAGGAATCAGGCCCGACTCTATCTTATTGTTCAGACCATAGTAAGGCTCGGGATATTTCTTATTATAGACCAATGAATTAAGCACCGTGCCCGGCACAACCGCCTCCATCCAATCATCGGCAGAAAAATGCCCGGTCGAGATCGTCTGTCCGCCTTCGGCCAATTCGTCGGCTTTCTTCATCTGCCATTTGCTCGATCCGCCATGTAAGGCTTCAGAACTCAACCTGATCACGTCACCGTCAGCCGATCTGTTTTCTCCTGTGGCCAGACACGTGGCCACGACACAAATCAGGCATAGAACCGAGGTCAATATACGTTGCATGTAATACATAACGATAATGATTGAATGTTAATCTTTCAGAATAGTTTTAAGGGTTTTGTTTCTGTTGCAAAAGTAATCCATTCATCACGCACAGACCCGTCATAATGTCCCATTAAATGAAATTTTCATCTCAAATCAAATCTCACGATGCTCCTTATCTTCTGCTTCTCAGCCATTTCAGGAAAAATCTTTCGGCAACACCCCATATTGCTTCAGGAAACACTTGGTGAAATATGACGACGTATTGAATCCGACCATATAACAGATCTCATTGATGCGGTATTCCTTTTCCCTCAACAGCTGGGCCGCACGCTTCAGTCGCTCGACCCTCAGATATTCTTTAGGAGTGAGGTCAAGAACTCCCTGCACCTTGCGGTAGAAACTCGATCGGCTCATGTTGAAACTCTCGGCCATATCATCGATGTTGAAATCTTGATTTGACAGATTGGTCTGAATCACATTTTCAAGTTTCTTGATAAATTCCTCATCGGCCTTGGTCAATGCCATCGTGCTCACCTCAGCATAATGTGAATTCGCAAAATCTTTCCGCAATTTCTCCCGGCTATTGATCAGATTGGAGACTACTGCGATCAGATATTCCGATGAGAACGGTTTTTCAATATAGGAGTCGGCTCCGAGTTCCATACCCTCGATTTTTGACTGTATGTTGGTCTTTGCGGTCAGAAGAACAACCGGAATATGACTGTAGTCGATATTCGACTTGATTGTCCGGCAAAGCTCGAACCCATCCATCTCAGGCATGACAACGTCACTGACAACCAGATTGACAAAGTTGTTATCAAGTATCCCGAGGGCTTCCTTGCCGTTGGCGGCCGTAAGAACTGAATAATGTCTCGACAACTGGCGTTTTATAAATTCACGCATCTCGTCATTGTCTTCAACGACAAGAACCGTGTGTTTTCGCTCCTTGCCCGAATGGTCTTTGATCTGGTTCTGCACACTCCCGGCCTGATCTGTCAACGGATGTTCTCTCTGTCCACTTTCAAGAACCGTAGCATCGGCCTGATCAAGAGGCATAGTCAGAACAAACGTATTGTTTGCCGCCTCGGCTGCCATGACAAGCGTTCCGCGGTGAAGTTCGGCAAGCGATCGCGACAATGCAAGTCCGATGCCGGTGCCGGTCGCGACACGGCCCTCATCTTCCTCACTGAATCTCACAAATGGCTGAAAAATCGGTTCCCTGACCTCCGGCGGTATCTCCAGACCGTCATTCTCGGTGATAACCTGAAACTGACGGCCCTCATAATCAACCTTCAGCCTTACATGAAGATATGATTCGGCATACTTTATCCCGTTATTCAATAAATTGCTGAGAATTTTCGTGAATGCCTCGCGATTGACGTGGGCATCGACACTCTCCTGTGGAATCTCGAGCGTGAAGTCCAGACCACGCTGGCGGGCCACTGTCTGGAAGCGGGTGTAAGTATCCTTTACGATGTCAGTTAGATTACATTTGGTGAAATTCAACTTATAGCCCCGGCTTTCCACTTTTCTGAAATCAAGAAGTTGATTCGTCAGATTCAGCAGACGTTCGGTGTTGCGGCTCATGATGCTGAGATCTTCATGCGTCTCGCTGTCGAGCTGCTTGCTCTGGAGTATGTTGTCAAGCGGACCCTTGATCAAAGTGAGCGGAGTGCGTATCTCATGGGCCACATTGGTGAAGAAATCTATCTTGGCCTTATACAGTTCCGTTTCTTTCTGCCTCTCGAACTTCTCCAGCTGGTGGGCGCGGGCCTTTTCAGTCTTGTGTTTCATGTAGCGGAACAACAAGACTGTTCCTATTATAATGATGAGAATATATGCCATATATGCCCATGTCGACAGATAGAACGGTGGCAGAATCTTGATCTTGAGTTTATACTCATCACCCAACGTGGCACCCTCCGCACTGTCCGGATCAACCAGTTTCATTTTGAACAGATAGTTGCCATGTCCGAGATTGGAATATGTCACGATCGGGCTTTCGCCAAGCTCAATCCACTCATCGTCGAATCCCTCGAGTTTATACATCAGCCTGTCTTTCTTCATTCCCTGGAAACCGAGTGAACCGATGCGGAGTGAAAACGAATTCTGACCCGACCCCAATGTGATGTCTTCTGAATATGTGATGCTCTTCTCAAGAGGTGAACCTTCGTCATAGGGATAGACCTCCTTGTTGAACAACATGAAATCAAAAATGGCAAGTCCGGCACGACTCCGTTCTTCTACAAACGACTCCGGATTAAACCTCACGAATCCGTCAAGACAACCAAGGTAGATATCTCCGTTGTCGTCGCAGAAACTCGACTGGTAGTTGAACTGGTCACTCAAAAGTCCGTTTGACGTGTTGTAGCTCTTGACCTGCATCGTCTCAGGCTGAAACTTCATCAGCCCCACATTGGTCGTCAGCCACAACTGCCCTTTGCAGTCTTCGACAATCTGATAGACAACGTCGGCCGGCAAACCGTTTGCCGTGTTGTAATTGGTGAACTTGTCGGTGACATTGTCAAACAGGCTGCATCCGCCACCCTCGGTCGTCACCCAGACGCGCCCCTGCGCTTCCGAGATGCTAAGAACTTTATTGCTCGACAGACTGCCCTCATCGGGGTCGTTATGAAGATAATTTTTCCACCTGTGTCCGTTGACATCATAACAATAGACTCCGTTCACATATGTGGCCAACCAGATATTTCCGTCTGAATCCTCCTTTATGTCATATATGAACTTTCCGTCAAGCTCACCGATACGTTCAAAACCGTCGCTGTGACGGTCATAACGAAGAAGCCCGAACATCGTGCCGACATAAACATCGCCCGTCGTCGTGTGACATATCGCGAACACACTGTTGTCATTCAACGACTGCGGAGTCTGGCCCTGCTGATAGGTTCTGACTATTCTCATGCTGTTGATGTCGATGATCTTAAGACCCTTGGAAAATGTTCCGACCCACAATTCATCGCCGACAGCACATAGTCCCTGAATATTCCTGAAACCGTCGCTCGACTCTACAAACGTGAATTTCTTCGTCTGCGGATTGAACATGTTCAGTCCGCCGTCTTCCGTTCCGATCCAGATCATTCCGTTCCTGTCCTTGCAGAACTTGCGCACACGCTTGCCGTGCAATCCACCTCCCGACTGCGACGGATAATACTTCTCGAAATACTCGGTCGATTTCGGCAGAAAATCAACTCCACCGAAATATGTCCCGACCCACAGCCCGCCGTCGCGGTCCTCATACAAAGCATATATCGCATTGTCTGACAGAGAGTGGAGGTCATTCCCCTCAGAGCTGCTCAGATGCCGGAAATGTCGTGTGCGCAAATTATAAATGTAGATGCCCGACTCAGCTCCGATCCAAAGCTCCTCATTGGTGCGCACCAGAATGTCTCGGCAGAATATAGGCTCTCCCGACTCATCGCTGCTCAGAAGACCCGTCAAATTGCCTGTCGTCAGATTGAGCATGTGAACTCCGCTTCTGATCGAACTGATATAAAGGCAGTTGTAAGGGCCGGGAACAATTTTCATAATGACATCATCCTTGAAAATCTCCTCACCGCCTGTCTTCGTCACATACGGATTAACCGTCTCCAGATCATCGTCTGAATAATATAGACCGCTGCCATAGAACCCGATCCAGATGCGGCCGCCATTGTCCATCACGAAACTCTGGACATTACTCTTGAAATGATCCGGTTTATGCTGTCTTAAATCATCTGACGCCTCATCATAGCAATACAGGCCCTCCGACTCGACAGCTATCCAGATACGCCCTCGCTTGTCGCCCTCAATGGCCGTGACAGTGTGCTCGATATCAGCCTTGCCGCCGTTGATCTCTCTGAATGGAACAAATATCTCACGCTCCGGATAATAGACATAGAGTCCCGCATCGGTGCCGACCCAGATCCTCCCTTCGCCATCCTCATAAAGACATTTGATGAAATTGTTACCCAGACTATGACCGTTGTGCGCATCACGCTTGAATGTCCTGATTGTCATGCCGTCATATCGACACAAACCCCACTTGGTCCCGAACCACAGAAACCCCTTCCGGTCCTGCACTATGGCATAGACCGTAGCCTGTGACAATCCTTCCTGTATTCCGATATTTTTAAAACAGTAATTACCGGCAACGGCCGACAAGCCGCTTAACACATAGATCAGGAAAACCACAATCGCAATTCCTCTTTTCATATATGCTCTTTTTTGAGAAGTAAAGTTAACCGGTATTTGATTTTCAAAATACAACAACCGGTTCAAATTATCCTACTTTTATCCCAAACACTATTCCATCCGGCTAATTGTCAGCTATTTCACCTGCAACCGCATCGAAATAGGCATCCGTGACCGCGATATCTTCGTTTGGAGCGAACACATTCTTGATGCGCCCACTGCCGCCCTCTTCTACCGTAAAGAAAAACACACGGTTATCATCTTCCAGCGGAATCCCGAGCTCGCCACGTAACTTATACAATCTGTCATCTGAGATACCGGCCTCCGCTCTGATTCTGCCTGACGCATGACTCAACGACTCGGGCATCACAAGCCAAACAAATCTTCCGTAGTCACTCTCCCTGAGGTGACCGCAGACAGCCTTTACACAATCCCAGCATGCCAATGGTGTGAAATACATATAGATGACGCTGTCTTTTGTCAACGACCTGAACCCGACTTCCCTGTCATTCATGTCCGACAAACGCGTGACCTTAAAGTCAATTTTTCCATCCTGATTGGAAAATATATCCTCAACCATGTCGGCCATGTCATACTCCAGCCTCATGACAGCCTCTGTGTCTACCGGCTCAAACATTTCATTCCCGGACGGAGATGCCTGATCCGACTGTCTGCACATGCTGACTGCCAATGCCGGCACCAGCATCAACACCACGATTCCGATATACGCTATTCCCCTCATCTATTGCTCTAACTTGTTCTGATCTTTCCTACAAAATTAGAGAATGTTGCATTTATCATCAAACAGTGGGCACGATTTTAAACTTTAATAACAATTTATTTAAACTGTTAATACATCCCTACCCCAAAACCACATCGAGCACCATCATCAGGGCAAACCCGACAGTGAATCCTACAGTTCCCATGTTGGAATGTTCTCCCGTCTGCGTCTCCGGTATCAGCTCCTCAACCACGACATAAATCATCGCGCCAGCGGCAAACGCCAGAAGATAAGGCAGAACCGGAATGACGGCCGAAGCCAGCAAAATGGTGACCACGGCGGCGATCGGCTCGACGATGCCACTCATAGCCCCCAACAGAAAAGACCTTCGTTTGCTGTTGCCGGCCGCACGGAGAGGCATAGAGACGATAGCCCCCTCCGGAAAATTCTGAATCGCGATGCCGATAGCCAACGCAAGGGCGGCCGACATCGGAACATAAGCGTTCTGACCCAACGCCGCGGCAAGCGACACTCCGACGGCCATACCTTCGGGAATATTGTGGAGCGTGACGGCAAACACCAGCTTGGTCGTTTTCGACAGTTTGCTCCGGGGGCCTTCGCTCTGACCTCCCTCAATATGCTGGTGAGGAACCATCATGTCGAGAAGCAACAGAAAACCGATGCCCAGAACAAAACCGACAACTGCCGGAACCACCCTCATCACACCCTCTTCGCCCGTCATATCCATCGACGGTATCAGCAAAGACCAGACAGATGCCGCGACCATAACTCCGGCAGCAAATCCCGTCAGCGACTTTTCAAGCATGACGTTCATCTTCTGTCTCATCATGAAAACACAAGCCGCACCCAAAGCGGTGCCTGCAAAAGGTAATATGAGTCCTGTCAACAATCCTGTCATATTTTTTTAACGGTCCAACGACATTTTTGTTTTACCATGAAATTAAAACATTGCCTGTGTCGGCGAAAAAACGTAACTTTGCGTCTGAACCCCGCGATGTGTGGCTCCTCAGAGAATGTTTGATGCCGGGCATCGGAAGGTCAGCAACATAAGAAAAGCGTTTACCCACATTTTATTCCTGGCTCCCCGCTTTTTATTTACTCACGGCCATAACGGAGTCAATGGCATAATCCAGTGCTTGTCCATGAAATTTGAAAAATACACCAGAGAAAGTCTGAGCGTGACGATTCCGATACCGGAATCATTCAGCGACTGCATCTTATTGGCCAAAAGTGACCAGTTCCGGTTGAGCGGTCGCGTCAAATCAACATTCCGCCTGTTTTTTGATGCTCTAAAATTACCTTTCAACCCACAGTCATATCTTGTCTGGTTTAGATTGGCATCAGTAAAAGGTTTTTGGAGATTACCATTTATCGCCCTTCATCATTGGTCTGGTTCTTTTTGTAAAATTGACATACCGCGCACGACAAAAATAGGTTTCGGTTTTTATATCGGCCATGGAATGTGCATGGTCATTAGTGAAGATACAATTATCGGAAACAATGTCAATGTGAGCCAGTTTCTCAACATCGGAACAAATTGCTGCACTCCTGCATTGATTGGCGACAATGTATATCTCGGTCCTGCAGTCTGTGTTGTGGAAGATGTTACAATTGGCGAAAATGCCGTCATCGGGGCTGGTGCTGTCGTATCCAGGAGCATTCCGGCAAACGCCACTGCCGTTGGAGTACCTGCCAAAGTGGTCAACTACAACACAAAAAATTATATTAACAACAAATTCAACTTGCCCTGGTAGACCCCACCACTGAAGCAACCTCAATAAAAAGACAAAGCCGCACCATTTTTGGCGCGGCTTTGTAAATATTATATTTCAGATTACCAGATCACAACCTGCTCCTCGGCCGGCAGATAGAGCTTGTCGCCCTCCTTGATGCCGAACGCCTCGAAGAACGGTGTGATGTTTCTCAGCGTGACATTCACACGGTTATTGGCCAGCGAGTGAACATCGCTCACCGTGCGGTTGCGCATCTCGGCCTCACGGATGTTGTTCGCCCAGATGTTGGCATAGTTCATGTAGAACACCTGCATCGGGGTGAAACCCTCGATCTTGGCCTCCTCGCTCTCTACGTCGACTCCCTTTTTCGCCTGCGAGTCGAGGAACGCGGTGCGTGACACTCTCAGACCTCCCTGGTCGGCGATATTCTCTCCGAGAGTGTACTGTCCGTTGGCATAAAGTCCGGGGAGAACCTCGACCGCATTGAACTGCGCCACAAGCCCCTGAGCCAATTTGTTGAACGCCTCGATATCGGCCTCAGTCCACCAGTTCTTCATGTTGCCTTCGGCGTCGAAGTTGCGGCCCTGGTCATCAAATCCGTGGGTCATCTCATGGCCGATGACAACTCCGATGCCGCCATAGTTCTCGGCGTCAGAAGCCTCCGGATCGAAGAACGGTGCCTGAAGAATGCCGGCCGGGAACACGATCTCATTCGCCATTGGGTTATAGTAGGCGTTGACCGTCTGCGGTGTCATGCCCCACTCGCTCTTGTCAACAGGTTTGCCCCACTTCGAGTAGGTATCGGCCTGATGCCACATAGAGACAGCGTGCATGTTGTCATAATAAGACTTCGACGGATCGATCTCCATCGACGAGTAATCTTTCCACTTGTCGGGATAACCGATCTTGACGGTGAAAGCTGCGAGTTTCTTCTGTGCGTTAGCCTTGGTCGAATCGCTCATCCAAGTCAGGTTGTCGATATGCTTGCCAAGTGCCACGCGAAGGTTCTCGACAAGACCGATCATGTATTGTTTCGATGATTCCGGGAAATATTTCTCGACGTAGAGCTGACCGATAGCCTCACCCAACGCTGCTTCGGTCGCACCGAGTGCACGTTTCCAGCGAGGACGCTGCTCTTTAGCTCCCGAAAGGACCTTCGAGAACTCGAAGTTGGCGTCGGTGAAGTTGTCGCTCAGCTTTGAAGAAGCCTGGCTCACATATTTCCACAGATAGTAGTCTTTTACCTCACGGTCGCTCAGCGACGACATCAGATCGTTGGCGCGTTTGACAGTGTTCATCTCCGTCACGATGACCGTGTCGGGAAACTCGATGCCCATGGTCTCGATGAAGAAACGGTCCCAGTTGATCGAAGGATACATCTTGCGGAGCTCGTCGGCCGATTTCGGGTTATACATCGCCGGAATGTTGCGGCTTTCCTCTCGTGTCCAGGTCTCCTCGGCAAGCGATTTCTCGATCTTCATCACGTTCTCAACGATGCGTGCGGCATCTTCTTCGCCATATCCCGCATTTTTCATCTGGGCAGCGATCAGCTTCTTGTAGGCTTCGCGAACGGTGGCGTTATGCTCGTCGTCAAGAAGATAGTAGTCACGGTCACCCATGCCCAATGATCCGCCCGAGACATACATCGCATAGCGGTTTGAGTCGCCCATGTCTTCCATGGGGCCGGCACCGAAAAACGGACTCGCGTAGTTTCCGTGCATCCACATGAACAGGTCGGTCATACCATCGGCCGGCGTATCCTCGATCTTCTTCAGATCGGCCTGGATCGGTGCCGCGCCCTCTTCGTTGCGGCGCACGGAGTCCATCGCCTGTGAATAGATGGTGGCAACCTTGAATGCGACTGTGCCGGGTTCAGGATTCTGATCCGACAGATTGGTGACTATGTCTCTGACACGGCGTTCTGCCTCGTCTGAGAGAACGTTGAACTGACCGTAGCGTGAATACTCGTCAGTCAGCGGATGTGCTTTCATCCAACCGTCATTGACATGTGTGTAGAAGTCTTCACCCGGGGCTATCGAGTCATTGACATAAGCGGGGTTGAGACTCTTCAGATGCTCCTGGTTACTTGTGCAGGCCGAAAGTCCTGCGGCTGCGATACAAGCCATTGCAAAATTAGAGATTTTCATATTTGATGAATTAGTAGTTTCTTTTCAAGGTGCAAATTTACACATATTTTGCTGCATGGGAAAGATTTTTCGCTTTCTCATGACTCACCTTGCCATTTTGCCGGCCGCCCTACTGCTTCTCAAACAACGTTTTGATCGTTCCGAGCGACGACAGAACCGACGATGCCTCATAGGGCACATAGACCGTCTTGTTGTCTTTACCCGATGTCATCTCGCGCAATGTGTCGATATATTTCATCGCAAGAATGTAAGAGGCCGGATCTGTGTTCGACGCCTTCACAGCCTCCGACACCCGCATGATAGCCTCGGCCTCGGCCTGGGCGTTGAGAATGATAGCGCGGGCCTCTCCCTCGGCCCTCAGAATCTCGGTTTGTTTGACAGCCTCGGCCTGATTGATCTTAGACGTCTTCTCGCCCTCCGATCTCAAGATCAGCGACTGCTTCTCGCCCTCCGCATTCAGAATCTCGGCACGCCGGTTACGCTCGGCCTGCATCTGTTTCTCCATGGCCACCCTGACACTCTCCGGCGGTGTGATATCCTGTAGTTCGACACGGTTGACCTTGACACCCCACTTGTTGGTGGCATCGTCAAGTATGACCTGAAGCTTCGAATTGATTGTGTCTCGCGAAGTCAATGTCTCGTCAAGCTCGAGCTCGCCGATCACATTTCTCAGAGATGTCTGGGTCAGTTTCTCTATCGCATTCGGAAGATTGTCGATCTCATAGACCGCCTTCTTCGGATCAGTGATCTGGAAATAGAGCAGTGCATTGATCTCCGTGGTGACATTGTCTCGGGTGATCACCTGTTGTGACGGAAAATCATAAACCTGTTCGCGGAGATCGATGATGGTAGTCGCTGTGGTTCTGACGAAAACACGACCTCCCACTCCGGTCTCTACCCGGCGCGTATAAATTGTTTTCGGCCGGTCGACAAACGGAATGATGAAATTAAGTCCCGGCGACAGAACACTGTGGAAACGGCCCAGACGCTCGATTACCCGCGTTTCTGACTGTGGAACGACTTTAACGCCGGCCGAAATGATTATTATGGCCAGTACGATGACCAATGCGGCAAAAATCAATGGAGTTGACATGTGTGATGATTGGAGATTTATTATTTGAGAAAATTGATAAAAAAACGCTATTCTTTTGCCACATCGAGAATGATACTGTCATATCCCGTCACGACAACTTCCGACCCGCGGTCAATCGTATCTTCCACTCCCGGAGCCCTCACCTGCCAGCTGTCGCCGTCAATGCGGGCACGTCCGGTCTGCCCGGGTTTGATCTCGTGTGTCACGATTGCCCGGCGACCCAACAGCGCATCCATGCCCGTCGCAGTCTTGTGGCGGCTTGATGACCTGAAACGCATGATCACCGGTTTCATCAACATACACGTCAGAACTGTCGCAACAACAAGTGCCGCGATCTGCCACTCCAGACTCAGACCCGCCAGAGCGGCAAACATCGACAGAATGCAACCCGCCGCCAGACATATACCCCACATAGTTTGGGTAGCGACTTCAACAACAAGCAGTGTCGTTGCAACTATAAGCCAGATGATCCACGTTTTCATGTTTTCGATTCATTATTAGGTTCATCGCAAAGTAACGAAAAAATAACGACAATTGCAAGTTCCTCGCGCCACTTATCTCCACATGCGCTCGACCACAGCGTTTGGGCGAACCCATTAGTCATTATTTTTAAGCCACTGCAGACGACGCTGGTCCGGAAGATGCTTCACAGTGAAATTCTCAAACCTTGCATTGAAGCCTGCTCCATCCTGACATGCCCCCATCACTCCCACTCTCATCGGAATATTATCCTGCATCCATGCGTTGCGCATAAGCACATATTCCTTATCATCAAACGAGTAAAAAACCTCAACGGCATCGAGACAGCGCACTGCCTTGATCCAAATGTATGACACTGGCTTGTCAAGTGTTATCACACTCCAGTCTGAGGTGTGATGTGTAACAACGGCCGAGATATTGTACTTTCCGTCAACAAACTCAATTCCTGCCTTGATGTAGTTTTCGTGATCTATGCGGAGCATAAGTCCCGCTTGATCGAAACGGACTTTGTAATCACCCGATATTTTCACTTTTGCCTCAAACTCTCCACCATATTCAGCCCAATAGAAGGGAGCGTCATCAACAGTGAAACCGTAATGCGATATACGCCAGTAGTCACTCCGGGGTGTGACAGCCATTGTCAATGTGTTGCCGTCTATGTTCCACTGGGCCGGTTCGTTGAACCAGTTCATTTTTTCAAGTGTCTGCGCCTGAACGGTCATTGCCTACAGCAAGAGAGTTGGCGGGAATCTCTTTTGTAATCACACTGCCGGCTCCTATCACACTGTTGTCGCCAATTGTCACTCCCGGCAGCACGACGACATTTCCCCCGATCCATACATTGTTTCCGACAGTTATAGGCTTTGCATATTCAAGACCCCTGTTGCGTTGCTCAACATCAAACGGATGCCCTGCCGTGTAAAATGCGCAGTTGGGAGCAGACTCCGGACATCGGATTTCCGATGTCTGAACAAGTTGCATTGCTGTATATTGCATATTATCAATGCGTTACAACGTTATTTGCTACAATTGGCTACACATTTGTCCGATTTGATGATTTTGAGCTTAAATTTGGCTGATTTATGAC
>CAJUPY010000008.1 GCA_910588035.1 uncultured Muribaculaceae bacterium
TGCAATGGCTCCTTATATCTTCATGGAGCGCAACGGTATCCACATCATCGATCTTTATAAGACAGCAGCCAAGCTCGACGAAGCAGCTGCCGCTCTGAAAAATATCGCTAAAAGCGGCAAGAAAGTTCTCTTCGTCGCAACAAAAAAACAGGCCAAACAAGTTATCGCTGACAAAGCGTCTGCAATCGGCATGCCCTATGTGATTGAACGCTGGCCCGGCGGTATGCTCACAAACTTCCCGACAATCCGCAAGGCTGTGAAGAAGATGACTACCATCGACCGCATGGCTACTGACGGAACATTCGACAACCTCTCGAAACGCGAGAAACTGCAGATCACACGTCAGCGCGCCAAACTCGAGAAAACTCTCGGTTCGATCGCTGATCTCAACCGTCTTCCCTCGGCTCTGTTCGTGGTTGACGTGTTGAAAGAGCGCATCGCGGTTGCTGAGGCAAACCGTCTCGGCATTCCCGTTTTCGGTATCGTAGACACCAACTCAGATCCCAACAACATTGATTTCGTTATCCCTGCGAATGACGACGCTTCAAAATCAATCGAGCTTATTCTCGACACCGTTTGTGGCGCAATGGCTGAAGGTCTTGAGGAACGTAAGGCTGAAAAAGTCGACACTCAGGCTGCAGGCGAGGGCGAAGCAGCTCCCGCACCCAAGCGTGAACGCCGCCGCGTCAACCGCAAGAACGACGCTGAGGCTCCCGCAGCTGAAGAGGCAGCAGCTGAATAAATTTCAGCATAAATCGGCAAATTAATCAACAAAGAGCCGCCCGTCATTGTGCGGCGGCTCTTATTTTAGAAATCCATTAAACACCATATTTGAATCATGGCTGTTACAATTGAAGATATTAAAAAACTCCGCAACCTGACAAGCGCAGGTCTCTCTGACTGCAAAAGCGCACTTCAGGAGACAAACGGAGACATGGAAGCCGCAGTTGAGATTCTTCGTAAAAAAGGTCGTGCTGTCGCTGCAAAGCGTGAAGACCGCGAAGCTTCTGAAGGTTGCGTGCTCGCTAAGAATGAAGGCAATTTCGCCGCTATTCTCGCTCTCAAATGCGAGACCGACTTCGTAGCCAAGAATGCAGGTTTCGTTGAGCTGACCACAAAACTGCTCGATGCTGCTGTAGCCAACAGAATCGAATCGATCGAGGCTCTCAACGCTCTTGAAATCGACGGACGCACTGTTGCTGACCTCGTTATCGAGGAAACCGGTAAGACCGGTGAAAAGTGTGAGATCGGTGCCTACGAGTTTGTTGTGGCTCCTTCTGTCACTTCTTACGTTCACTTCGGTAACAAACTTGCCACTATCGCAGGTTTCAACCAGGAGGGCGTTGACTATCAGGTCGGCCGCGACGTCGCAATGCAGGTCGCTTCAATGAATCCGGTTGCTGTCAACCGCGAATCTGTTGCAGCGTCGGTTGTTGAAAGCGAACGTTCGATCGCCATCGACAAATCAAAAGAAGAACAGGTTAAGAAAGCTGTCGAGGCTGCGCTCAAGAAAGCGGGTATCAATCCTAACCTCTGCGACAGCGAGGATCACATCGAATCTAACATCGCCAAAGGCTGGCTGACACCTGAGCAGGCTGAGCAGGCACGCGCAATAGCTGCCGAGACTGCCGCTGCCAAGGCTGCAAGCCTCAACATGCAGATGATCGAGAAAATCGCTGAAGGCCGTGTCAACAAGTTCTTTAAAGAAAACTGCCTCGTTGAGCAGGAATTCGTCAAAGAACCCAACGTGACCATCGCACAGTATCTTGAAAAGAGCAGCAAGGGTCTCACAGTTGTTGAATTCAAACGTGTGAACCTCAACCAGGATTAATATCCTGCTACCTAAATAAAAATAAAAGGCGACCCCCGGGGTTGCCTTTTATTTTTCTTGAAAACATCGCTTGCACACGCCTTTTATTGTGTCAACTGTGTTAAAAAACATTAAGCAGAGGCTTTGGCACACCGAATTTTCTTATCTTTGTATCGCGTCAGATTGTTTCATTTTCAGAGGTCGGTCTAATGAATTTACCAATCAATTCTATCACTTTTGAAAAATCAATTACGGACACAATTAAATTCAAGAATAATTCATTAACAATAGTAGCATATCATGGATTACCAAACACTTAGCTGTATTGCCGTATTTTGCATAAGCCTTGTTTTGACCGGTATCATAATTCCGCAGATTCTGTTGATAGCATTCAGAAAGAATCTTTTTGATGTGCCTGACGACAGAAAAATTCACAAAGGCGTTGTTCCGCGTTTGGGGGGAATAGCGTTCATGCCTGCTATTTTCTTTTCCTTGGCCTGTGTGCTTGGGGTTTCCATGATTTATGAGAATGAGGAAATAGCCCACCGATTCGTATATGCGGGTCTGCCTCTCGTTTTCGGTTCATGCTCTGTGATGTTGATGTTTCTGGTCGGAATGGCCGATGATCTTATCGGAGTCAAATATCGCGCGAAGTTTGTTGTTCAGATAATATCCGCCTTGTTTCTCTGTGGAGCCGGAGTATGCATCTATAATCTCCAGGGTTTTCTTCTGATCACTGAAATGCCTGCGGTTTTCGCATGGTTGCTGACTATTCTCGTCGTGGTTCTCATCACCAACTCGATAAACCTGATTGACGGCATCGATGGACTTGCCTCCGGACTAAGCAGCGTCGGACTGCTGTTTTACGGAATCGTGTTTTTCTCCTACGGCTATTACATCTATGCGATGATTGCCTTCGCTGCACTTGGAACTCTTGTGCCGTTTTTCTACTACAACGTTTTCGGAAATCCAAACCGCCAGAAAAAAATCTTCATGGGCGATACGGGAGCCCTGACGATCGGCATAATATTGTCATTTCTTTCGATTACAATCAATTCAGACAACATTGGAATGGAGCATGGCATAAATCCGATAGTTATAGCGTTCTCACCGCTGATATTGCCCTGTTTCGATGTCCTGCGGGTATATCTTCACCGCCTTCGCAAACATCGCAATCCGTTCCTGCCCGACAAATGCCACATTCATCACAAGTTTCTCGCGCTGGGAGTTCCGCAGCGAATCGCCATGCTGCTGATTCTGATGGTGTCGATCATGTTTGTGATCATAAACATCATACTTTCACCATATGTCAATGTGACGATTCTTGTCGTGATCAACATCGCGCTATATGGTTTCTCAAACATAGCGTTGACCCGGGCGATCAGATCGAGGGAAAAGCGAATGTCGCAGACATTATATGAATGAATCACAAAAGGTATCGACAATGGTCGATGCCTTTTGTTTTATGGCTTGTGTTTTGTAACTTTGCACCACAAAATCAGAAAACAAAAAATGAATTCCCTGTCGCCACAAATCAAGTTCATAGGAACCGAAGATGATAACCTCGGTCTGTTTGAAGCTCAGTACCCGGTTCAATCGGGCATTTCATATAATTCTTATCTGATCATCGACGATAAGATCGCTGTTGTAGACTCGGTCGATGTGCGCCGTTGCGGCGATTGGATCGATTCGATGTCCACCGCATTGTCTGAGACCGGTCGCGAGCCTGACTATCTCATCGTCCAGCATATGGAGCCGGATCATTCAGGATCCATAAAATCGTTGATAAAGCACTATCCCGACATAAAGATCTTGTGTACACAGAGAGCTTCGTCGATGTTGGCAAACTTTTTCGAAGATGTTGACTTCAGTGACAGAATTTGTCAGGTCGCTGACGGAGACACACTGTCGCTCGGTCGTACGCTCTTGAGGTTCATCACAGCTCCGATGGTCCACTGGCCGGAGGTGATGGTCACGCTCGATGAGACAGACAGAATCTTATTTTCTGCCGATGCGTTCGGCTCGTTCGCAATGTCGTCATCGCCGGTCAAGGATGCCTGGGATTCGGAGGCTCGCCGTTATTATGCAAATATTGTCGGTAGGTTTGGTCCCAGTGTCCAGGCTTTGATGAAAAAGTTGACGTCGCTTGAGTTTGATTGTGTGGCTCCGCTCCACGGACCTGTTTTGAGAGAGAATCTGGCCCATTATTGGAAACTCTATGACAAATGGAGCCGCTATGAACCGGAGACCACCGGGGTTCTGGTTGCCTATGCGTCGATTTACGGAGGTACCGCCGAAGCGGCTCGCCGGGTGGCATCAGAGTTGCAGACTGCCGGGGTTGAAGAGGTTGTCTTGATGGACTTGTGCCGTCATGATGTGTCTTATGCCGTGGCCGAGGCATTCCGTCTGAGTCATATGGTTTTATGTTCGGTTACATACGACGGATCACTGTTCCCGGCCATGCATAACTTTCTGCATCACCTTGAAATGAAAAAATTGGCACATCGGCGTGTGGCACTCGTTGAAAATGGTTCATGGGCACCCGTGGCCGGCAGGTTGATGGCCGCTGAACTGGCAAAATTGAAAGATGTGACGGTAGTGGCTCCGACGCTGACAATCAACAGCCGTCTGCACCACGACGACATGCCTGCGGTCAAGGCTCTTGCTGAGTCCCTGATGTCGTGATTCTCACTCTGTGGGGAAATAGAAAGATGATTGATATGACAATCATTATTGCGAGCGACCACGGATAATATAGATATGGGAACGGTGCTGCCGGTGAAATTCCGGCAAGAGACGTTGCGAGCAGAGTCTGTGCTCCGTATGGTATGAGACACTGCACCACGCACGATGCCGAGTCAAGCAGCGAGGCGGTCTTGCGACGGTCTATTCCATACTTGTCTGAAATCTCGCGTGCGATGTCACCGACAGTTATGATCGCCACTGTGTTGTTGGCTGTGCAAAGGTTGACGAGACCGACAAGCAGTGTCAGAATTGCCTGTGCGCCTCTGGTGCCGGTGATTTTTTTTGTCATCACCTGCAGAAGATACACGATTCCACCTGCGGCTTTGATGATGCCGAGCATTCCTGTCGCCAGAAGTGTTATGATGATCAGATTGCCCATTGAGTTGATTCCTTCACCCATGAAACCGGCGAGTTGAAGAGGATCATGGCCGTTGCAGAGTCCGACGGAGAGGGTGGAGCCTATTCCGAGTGTGAGAACAACGGTGACATTGATGCCGATCACAGCAGTCGCGATCACAATCAGATAAGGCACTACAAGCCACAAGTTCACATCGTCGGTTATCACAATTTCGGGAGTGCCATGGCTTTTGAAAATGTATAGTGCCAACGTCGCCAGGGCGGCCGGTAGCGCGATAGTTATGTTGGCTTTGAATTTGTCGCTCATGTCACACTCCTGAGATCTTGTAGAGGCGATGGTTGTGTCAGATATGAACGAAAGGTTGTCGCCGAAGAATGCGCCTCCGAGCACCACAGCTACGTAAAACGCGACATCGTTTCCTCCGGCCGTGGCCATTTCGACCGCAAGTGGAGTCAGGGCGACTACGGTGCCCACTGATGTTCCGATTGAAAATGAAATGAAGCAGGCGGCAAAAAAGATTGTCGGAACAACGAAATCGGCCGGAAAGTATTTCAATGTCAGATTGACTGTGGCATCTACGGCTCCAAGCTCATTGGCAAGTGTCGCAAATGCACCTGCAAGAACAAATACCCAGATCATGTAGAGAATGTTGAACTGTCCGGCGGCACGCGAGAAAATCTCAAGTCTCTTGATCAGACTGTGTTTTCTCATGATCACTATTGACCACATTGATGCAGCAGTCAGAGCTACCGAAATAGGCATTTTGTAGAAATCGCCTATCATGGCCGATACGGCAACATAGATGACGAGAAAAACGAGCACTGGCGACAGTGCGAGGAGTCCGGTTTTGTTACTGATGGTTTTTATTTCAGCTGTGTTCATTGAATTAATTGAAAAACAAACATCATTGAGGTGATTGGAACGGCAGTTTGTTTATCTGCTGTCCCCACGACGACCTGTCGAGATTGCGGTAGGAAACGGCCTCGAGAATGTGTCGGGGAGCGATGTCGTCGGCATGGTCGAGATCGGCTATCGTACGTGCCACTTTCAGAATGCGGTCGTAGGCACGCGCCGACATGCGGTGGCGTTCCATTGTAGTGCGTAGGACACCCATCGCCTCATCTGAGAGCTTGGTGTGGAGCTTCAGCAACCGTGAGTTCATCTGCGCATTGCAGTAGACCGACCGCTCATTTTTGAACCGCTCGGACTGAATGTTTCTCGCAGAGATTATGCGTTGTCTGATCTCTGCACTCGATTCTCCTGTCTTGACCGACGACAGTTCCTCAAAGCTGACAGGCAAGATCTCGACTTGAATGTCAATGCGGTCGAGCAGTGGACCGGAGATTCGCCCCATGTATTTCTGAACAGCTCCAGGCGGACAGGTACATTCTCTGGACGGGTGGTTGTAGTATCCGCACGGACAAGGATTCATTGAAGCCACCAACATGAAACCGGCAGGATATTCGATCGAATACTTCGCCCGGCTCACTGATATCAGTCGGTCTTCAAGTGGTTGTCTCAGCACTTCGAGCACGGCTCTTGAAAATTCAGGAAATTCGTCCATGAACAAAATTCCGTTGTGTGCCAGTGAAATTTCTCCCGGCATCGGGTTTGAACCTCCTCCGACCAGTGCAACCGGTGAGATCGTGTGGTGTGGCGAGCGGAACGGACGGCATGTCATCAGTCTGGAGCCGCGCGACAGTTTGCCGGCCACAGAGTGTATTTTTGTCGTTTCAAGAGCTTCCTGAAGTGTCAGTGGCGGCATAATTGTCGGCAACCGTTTGGCCATCATCGATTTGCCTGATCCAGGAGGCCCGACAAGCAGAATGTTGTGTCCGCCCGCACATGCGACTTCAAACGCGCGTTTCACATTTTCTTGACCTTTGACCTCATTGAAATCGAGATCAAACAGTTCTGCTCCTTTCCGAAACTCCTCGCGTGTATTGATGACAGTCGGTTCGATTGTGGTGTGGCCGCAGAAAAATTCAATCACTTGAGAAAGGCGGTCGACTCCAAACACCTTGAGGTTGTTGACAACAGCTGCCTCGCTTGCATTTGCCGAGGGCAAGATAAAACCTTTTATGCCGGCTTGACGGGCCATTATGGCCATTGGCAATGCTCCTTTGATCGGAAGCACCGATCCGTCGAGAGCCAGTTCTCCCATGATCAGATAGGAATCGAGCACATCGTGTTTGAACCGCCCGGTGCCGGCCGCAAGACCGACCGCTATTGGCAGATCATAGGCAGCTCCTTCTTTTTTCACATCTGCCGGCGACATGTTTATGACGATGTGGCGACGTGGAAGATCGCAGTCCATCTCATGGAGTGCCGATCTGACACGTTCATAGCTTTCACGCACCGCGGCGTCGGGCAATCCGACAATAGTGAAACCGATGCCTTTGTCAATCGACAGTTCGATTGTGACTTTTATCGCGTCTATGCCGCAGACTGCGGCTCCGAATGTTTTTAGAAGCATAGCCGGAGAGAGTTTTTATCGATGAATTAATTTTTGTTGAAATATGATATTGCCTCACTGGCTGAATTGCCGTCATAGAGGCGTTTGCCGGCCGAGTCGACAACGACGAAGTGGGGCAGACGGTTTATGTTGAAGTCTTTCATCCGGCTTGATGAGACAGATCCGGGCAGCCAGAGGTTGAGGCCCCGGCCGGGAGCTTCATGCAGTGCTTTTTTCCATGACGCGGTGTCAAGATCAAGAGATATGTTGACTACGGCCTGTTTCATGGCAGATTTTTCTTTCAGTGCCGAGTTGACCAGACGGTTTATCGAATCTTTTCTGGCCGATATCCCCTCGGTGAAAACAAGAAGTGTGCGGCTTGCAGATGACGGTCTGAACGTGGTCAGTGAGTCATGGTCACACAACAGGGTCAAGTTGCCTACAGGTTCCGACATCTGTTCGTTGTGAAGACGTCCGAGCATTGTGGCATAGCCTGTTGTGATCTGTGCAGGACGAGCCTTGGGGTCGATCATTTTTAGCAGAGAGTCTGCCATGCTGTTTTCACGCGATGCGTCATAGTGGGCGAGCAATGCGACGGTGGCGAACATTTTTGAGGTGTTGTTTCTGACAACATTCTCTATGGCTTTGTTGATGTTGTCGCTGTTGCCGCTTTTCAATACATCGGAGTTCGCTTTTAGAAACCTGGCATAGTCTGATGAAGTCTTGTTTCCGGTTACATTCATCACCGTAGGGTCAGATGCATTCAGCTTCAGCTCGATTGCATCGCCATTCTCTACCACGAGACGCCCGAGAATGTTGCGTTGGGCAGTTGTGATAGTGAGCAATGTCGGTTTTTTTGAACTGCCTTCGAAGCTGAATTTACTGTTCAGGGCAGATGCCACGCCGACTCTCACCGCATTTCCGTCATAATAGTAGAATTTAAGATTTCGCGTTCCCAAACCTTCAATTTCACCTGAAATGTGGAAGCTTTTGTTGTTTCCACATGCTGCTATGAGAGAGATCAGAAGTGCCGAGGCAAATATATTGATTATTAAATTTATAGTTTTCACATTATGGACGTTTGAAATTTCTGCAAATTTAATGATTTGATAAGTTTATTCCAACGCTTTGAGAAATTCAATCGCAGTCTCGATCCGGTCACATTCGGGTAAATCGAGAAAAATATCACCGACAAAGGTAAATTGTCCGCGACTGTCGCTAAAACTTCCGTTGACGTGGTTGAAACGGTTCAACATATTGCTCACACATTTGAACCGGCGGTCAAAGTTTTTGATCTGCCAACCGTTGTCGACACATTCGATGACGAGAGCTTCTTTGTTTATGAACAGAACACCATGGGTGCTGTTGTCACTTTCGGCCCACAGTCTGAGCGGTCCTTGATATCGTTCCTGTACGGTGAATCCGTATGGGTCGACATTGTAACCTCTGATAGGCATGGTGCTGAAGGTTTTGACCGCCCACAATCTGAACGGAGAGATGCTTTGACCGATCAGATAGTGTGTGTCTGTGTTTCCGGCGTTTCGTGCGTTGATGAATTCGGGATATTTGTCAATGTAGTAGGGCAGTTGTCCTGTTGTGAATGTCAATGATGGGGAGCCGTTCATGTAGGCCGACAGAGCATCGACGGCTTTTTTAAATCCGTTGTCAGAGTTTGAAGCGGTGAAAACGAAGTCCCATTTGCCTTTGACGCCGTAGAACCAATGGTTGTGCATGGTTTCGATGCCCGTAAATCCGTGGCTGTTCAGAATTTTTATTCTTCTGAGGTCATCGAGATTGATGAAATCGAGAAAACGGTCAATGTAGGCGTCGGTGTCGGCGGCCTGGTTCAGCGAGTCATAAAGAAGGTTGAAGCAGCTGTATAGCTCGGGAAGATTTGACAGAATGCAGACGGCTCTATGTTTGTCGGTCGAGTGATAGCGCGATTTGCGGCGTTCACCTTCGAGCGACTGGTGGGCGGTGGTAGCCAGAGTGGCGAACATGTCGGGTGCGTCGGCCAGCAGCGTGATGATTTCATCTGCCTCATGGAAATCTGACTGACGGACATTGGCCCGGACTGACAAGCCGTTGGTGAGTCGCTGACGTCTGGCTCTGATCCAACCGACCATTACCCTGACATAGTCTGTCATTGCGGAGTCTGGAGTGGTTATGCAGCCGGGGTGGTGGAGCAGATATTTGAGAATGGCCCAGAACAATACCTCGGTAGAGGTCTCGAGAGAGCCGTCGATGCAGAGTCTGAAAAGGTCGGTCGACGACGAGTTGTAGAGATATGTTTTTTGTGTTTCCTCTTTGTCAAATCTGGTGATGAAAAGTTTGTTGAAGAAATCGGCCGAATTCCCGGGCTTGTTGATCATTACCAGAATGTCAAGCATTCTGAACAGTGTGACAATATTGTCTTTAGCGTTGTAGACCGATTGACGGCTGTCCTCCTTGCGGTCGTCATATAATCCTCTGATATCGGTCTGCTTCTGTTTGGCCAATTTATCGGCATCGTCAATCGATGAGTAAAACATGAAGCGTGATATGAAATCGAGAAGATTCATGAAAGATTCGTCGATTCGGGGATATGTCGCTTTCAGGCCGTTGTTCTCGTCGATGCTGTTCCACCGGTCGAAAGCTATCGGCCAGAGCATGTCACACCAATCATGTTCGACGGCATATTCAAAATACTGGCTGAGTGTGGGTTGCTCGTCGATGCCGGGAATTGTGTTGAAGTCATATCTTTCATCGCTGAAATTATCGGAGAGGAATCCTTCAAATCCGGCTTTCCAGTTTTCAAATGCCGTAAGAAGTTTACCGCGTGCATTCATCTTGATGTAGAGGTCGTCGTTGAGATTGAGCGCGTTCATGTCAAGTCGTTCGAATGTGATGGGCGATGAGTTGAAGAAATGATCAGTCATGACGTCAAGCTTGTCGCGGTAGGGCGGTTCAGACAACAGGCTGTCGGCCTTGTCGAGAAAATCGAGCATAGCCCTTATCGAAGGATCGTTGAGCCAACGCTCGGAGAACCATCCTGGAATTGTCTTTATGTGGTCGGAAATCGTTGTATAGTCTGATTTCAGCTCATATTTCAGCAGGTGGTGACAGAACTGTTCTGTTGACGGTCGTGTCATATAGGTAATCGACGGCAGCCTGTCGCTGAGGGAATACCCCGATTTATGGTTCAGTACCCATGCGAGCAGCGTCAGCGTTGTCAGACGTTGCTGTCCGTCTACAGGCATGAAGTGACCGTTTGAGTCTGATGACCCATATATGAAGTCGATCTCATAGTCGGTTTTTTCGGCAAGAGCCTGAAGCAATGATTCCAGAAACTTATCGCGTTTTTCAGCGTTGTTGTCCGAGCCTTGGACATAGTCTCGCTGAATGATCGGAATAGCGACCGGAGTGGTCGAGAAATCGTTATATCGTTCTTTCATGTTGTCAATCAATCTGGTTCAAAAAGTAATTGTAGGCATTTTCAATTGAATTGAAATAGAGTTTTCTGTCCTCAGGTCTCCACAGTCTCATGTCACCGGGGCTCTCACGTGAATAATCTTTGTTGAACACTTTTCTTGTCGCTGGCGGCACATAGGTGCCGTTTCGGGGAGATGTGCCGCATCGGTTGTGGCGTTCCATCAAGATCGAGCGTTTCTTGTTCAGGAAATAATTCTGAAGGGCGGAGTTTGTGGCACCATCGACGAGGCTGAGATTGGAGATTGAATGCAACTGGGTCTCACTGATGCCCGATAGATCACCGAACAATCGGTCAAGAATTCTGATCGGTTCTTCAAGAGCCTGACGGTTCTGGTCGTCGTGATAACTTTTGGAACTTACGATAAGCCTACCGATAGTTTTTATGGCTCCGTCTGTTTCTGACTTGAGTCTGCCGATTGTTTCAGTTTCATCTGCTTCCGTGTCGTCGGAGACATGCATGTTGCGTACAATCGTATGCCAGTCGCTGTCGTTCAGATTGGCGTAATCGTTGCAGCGGGTGCTGAACCAATTGCAGAAATCGTCGTAGGTGGCGTCGGTCGTGATGTTCTGAGGGTGGATATGCTCGAGCGATGTGACGTTGAAATACTCGAAAAGGTGAAATGCGAACCTGTTGTTTTCAGTCTCGTCTTCGATCGCGGTCAGAACGTTGTGGGCCTTGAGTATTTTTATGATCTTTTGGTTGTCAACACCATATGCGATGCTCCCGAGCGAGTCATCGCCGGTCAGTCTGATGCTCTGACCTATGAGTTTTGTCAAACGGTCGGTGAAAACCGGTCGGCTGACAGGTTGACCGTTATCTGATGACAGTTGATAGATGAGTTTTAAAAAATCGCGTCGCGACGGTTTTCGGTCCTGGACAATTCGAAGAAGACCAATTAAATGAAACCACAGCCGGTTGTCAAACCAGTTTGTAATGAGATTGAATGTGTCTCTGATATCGTTCCAGATCTCATCGGCAGCCTTTTGGCCGCCACGGCGCAGATATTCATTGATAACATTGTAATTGAAGTAGTCACGCGAATCTTTGTCGGTTTGTTGCCGGCGGTCTTTGCGGGCGAACATAGGCCTGTTGTTGACCGGATCTGTCATCAAGGCATTCTTGTTGTCGGCGACAAAGTCAATGACGAGTTCGAGATGATTAGTCGGCCGGTCGTCACTGTCAACGAGCATCGACCACAGATAGGGGTTTTGAAGGGTGTGTTCCATCATGTCCCATTCGACGGCTCGACGGTATGTCGCACTCTGGGAAACCGACTGTCGGTCATCGGAAATGTCTCCCTGAAGAAGCAATGCTTTGACAAGCTCGGTTGAAGTGAGTGGAATCTTGCCATAGTTCAGACGTCTGAATGCCTGCAGGGCTGTCTGTCCTGATATCTCATACCAGATTATCCTCACATCGTTCAAGATGTCTCCCTCGAACATCGGTTTTGACACCAGCAGATTGCAGAACTCCTGCTTGATAGTCTCGTTGTCGTTTCTGTCGAACCATGCCGTGATAGCCGAATAAGCCTGGTGGATATAGAAGTTGTCGATATTTGCACGGTAATCGGACTCGGGATCGAGGAAGAGATTTTTACTTAGATATTCGTCCTGGACTTTGCGCGACGGCATTGACAGACTGTAGATTTGAAAATTACGGTTATTTTTCAGATATGTGAGAAGCAGATAGATAGTGGTCAGACGTTGTTGCCCGTCAATGATGTGATAGGTGTCTTTTTCTCCGGCATTCACCACAGTCAGGGGCTGAAGACAATAGAATGAGTCAACCAAGCCTTTTGAGATACGTGCTTTTCTCACCGAGATAATGAAATCTTTGAAGTCTTCAAGCAGAGCTTCGACCTGCTCCTTATCCCATCGGTAACCGCGCTGATAGGGTGGAATGATGAATTTGTAACCGAGAAGTTCGTGGAAATGTTTTGGTTTAAGCGACATAGCTATGTGTAGACATTATGTTTTATATATTTTCTTCAAATATACTGAAAAACAAGTGTGTTTTTCTAATTTTGCAAAAAAAAACATCAGGAAATGTCACGTTTTTGATGTAGATTGAGTCATAAGAGTGAGATGTCTCAGAAACATGGTGTTTAACAACTTAAAAAAAATATGTTATGAAAGATTTTGAAGGAATTGTCGCTTTATGTATTCCGATTGCAATATGTGTGGTGCTCCCGGTCATGGTTGTATGGATCACCTTCAGGGCACAGATGAACCGCGACAACAAGCGTACTGAGGTACTGATCAAGGCCATTGAGTCAAACAACGGAATCGATGCCGACAAATTGGCGGAGGCGATGTCGAAGCCTCGTAAAACAGCCTCCGAGATATTGAACCAGCGTTTGCTCCGCGGTTGCATTTTCAGTCTGGTGGGCTTGGCCCTGATGATTTCATCTGTGATCATGGGGATCGGAGGCGAAGATATGTTCGACAACGTTCCGGGGCTGTTCCTGTTTACCGGACTTGCATCTGTCGCGGTCGGCATCAGCTATCTGATTGTCTATTTTGTGACCCGTGGCAAAGTCGCAGGCGACATGGAGCGATAAGAGGCTATGAACCGCGAGCAATTCATATCCAAAGTCGGAGAGTCGCAGCAGGCGTTACGGCGCTTCCTGACGGCTCTCTGCTGTGGTGATGCTCAGCTCGCCGACGATATTGCCCAGGAAACTTTTATCAAGGCTTATCTTTCGTGTGAGTCACTGAACGATTCAGATAAATTCAAATCGTGGGTTTTCAAGATCGCATATAATCTGTTTATTGACCAACGTAGGTCTATGAAGATGACTGTCGATGTCGACTGTGCCACAGGTATAGAAGACGCGGAGCGTGCCGACTCCTCATTCAGGTATCAGGATTTATATAAGGCCCTCGATCTGTTGCCCGGAAAGGAACGTATCTCTGTTCTGTTGTATTATCTTGAAGGATATTCAGTCAAGGAAATTTCAGAAATAAACGGCTTCTCTCAAGAAGCGGTAAGACAACATCTGTCGCGAGGACGTGCACGGTTGCGCGGTCTGCTGAGTGATGATCAAAAGTAACCAGGTATGGAAGAAGACGATAAAATAAGAAAAATAATGGAGGGCTTTACCCCACGCCTATCAGACAGCGGAGAGTTCATGGCCGGTTTGATGCGCAGCCTGAATGCCGTCGAGGCTGTAAGAAAATCTAATGTCGAGCTTCGTCGCCGATGTCGTATTGCGGTCTTTGTCGCCGCGGTGGTCGGTTTTGTCGTTGGAGTGGCTTTGACCTTGATAATGCCCTATGTAGGAAACATTGTCGGCGAGATCTGTGGCTCTTTTCTGCAAATAGATGCCTTGACACCGCAGATTGTCACATGGTTGGTGGTCGGAGCGACATCGGTAGTGACTGCTCTCAACGCCTACGAGATAACTCTCGCCCGACTGTCGCGAAAGAATGTGTGAACGGCGTTCCGGCCATACTTGTGGCCTCCATGCTGTCATTCTCAAGTGTGAGCCATGCTGCATGTGATTGAAATGAAAAATAAAAAAAGGCCGTAACACCTTTTATATACAGGTGTTACGGCCTTTTTAATTGTTAGAGGCCTTAGATTCAGTCTTCGATGGCAGCCTGTGCCGCAGCAACGCGTGCAATGGGCACACGGAAGGGTGAGCAGCTGACATAGTTCATGCCGAGTTTCGCGCAGAACTTAACCGAAGAGGGTTCGCCACCATGTTCGCCGCAGATGCCGACTTTTAGCTCGGGACGGGTTGCACGGCCTTTCTCGACGCCCATGCGGACGAGCTGACCGACGCCTTCCTGATCAAGAACTTCAAACGGATCGACTTTGATGATGCCGTGCTCCTTGTAATATTTGAGGAACTTGGGAGCGTCGTCACGTGAGAATCCGAAAGTCATCTGGGTGAGGTCATTGGTTCCGAAAGAGAAGAACTCGGCCACGCTTGCGATCTCGTTTGCGGTGAGGGCGGCACGGGGAACTTCGATCATTGTACCTACCATATAGGGAATAGACTCGCCTTTTTCCTCAAATACCTTGGCTGCGGTGGTGTTGATCACGTTGGCCTGGTTCTGGATTTCCTTGAGTGAGCCGACGAGCGGAATCATGATTTCAGGTTTGACATCGATGCCACGGCTCTTGCATGCGAGGGCAGCCTCGATGATAGCGCGGGTCTGCATCTCTGTGATCTCGGGATAGGTGATGCCGAGACGGCAACCGCGGTGACCGAGCATCGGGTTGAACTCTTCGAGAGAGTCAACTTTAGCTTTGACTTCCTCAAGGGTGAGACCCATTTCTGTAGCAAGCTCTTTCTGTGTGGCGGTCTGATGAGGAACGAACTCATGCAACGGGGGATCGAGCAGACGGATTGTCACACCGTAGCCGTCCATGGCCTCGAAGATACCCTCGAAGTCACCGCGCTGCATCGGGAGCAGTTTGGCGAGAGCCTGACGGCGTCCGTCTTCGTCAGATGCGAGAATCATTTCGCGGACAGCCTTGATGCGGTCACCTTCAAAGAACATGTGCTCTGTGCGGCACAGTCCGATGCCCTGTGCACCGAAGCGGCGTGCCTGTTTTGCATCGCGGGGGGTGTCTGCGTTGGTGCGAACAAGTGTCTTGGTGTATTTTTCTGCAAGATTCATGATCGCAGCGAAGTCGCCGTCGAGTTCGGGTTCGGTTGTCGGAACCTGACCGTCATAGACATCGCCTGTCGAACCGTTGAGTGAGATCCAGTCACCTTCTTTATAGGTTTTGCCACCCATTGCGACAGTTTTTTCCTTGTAGTCGACCTTGATCTCACCTGCACCTGACACGCAGCATTTACCCATACCGCGGGCAACAACGGCGGCGTGAGATGTCATTCCGCCGCGCATGGTCAGGATGCCTTGTGCGACAGCCATACCGCGGAGGTCTTCGGGTGAAGTCTCGATGCGGACGAGAATGACTTTCTTTTTCTTTTCAGCCCAATTTTCTGCATCTTCTGCTGAGAACACTACCTGTCCGGCAGCTGCTCCGGGAGAAGCGGGAAGACCTTTGGCAACGACTTTGGCACGTTTGAGCGCGCTCTTGTCGAAGACGGGGTGGAGAAGCTCATCGAGTTTCTGGGGTTCCATGCGCAGGAGTGCGGTCTTTTCGTCGATCTGACCGTCACGGAGAAGATCCATGGCTATTTTCACCATGGCGGCACCGGTGCGTTTTCCGTTACGGGTCTGGAGCATCCAGAGTTTGCCGTCCTGAATGGTGAACTCCATATCCTGCATGTCGCGGTAGTAGTCTTCGAGCTTGTTTGCGATGCTGATCAGTTCAGCGGCGCACTCAGGCATTGTCTCCTGAAGTGAAGGATATTTGGAAGCACGCTCTTCTTCGCTGATGCCCTGAAGAGCAGCCCAGCGGCGTGAGCCTTCGACGGTGATCTGCTGGGGTGTGCGTATGCCGGCAACGACGTCCTCACCCTGTGCGTTGATAAGGTATTCGCCGTTGAAGATGTTTTCTCCAGTTGCGGCGTCACGGCTGAATGCTACACCGGTGGCCGAGTTGTTGCCCATGTTGCCGTAGACCATTGCCTGAACGTTGACGGCGGTTCCCCATTCCTCGGGAATCTGGTTCATGCGGCGGTAGATGATAGCGCGTTCGTTCATCCAGCTGTCGAACACGGCGCAGATGCCACCCCAGAGCTGTTCCCATGCATTGTCGGGGAAGTCTTTTCCGGTGAATTCTTTAACAGCGGCTTTGAAGAGAACAACGAGACGCTTCAGGTCTTCGACATCGAGCTCGGTGTCGAGTTTGACGCCTTTCTCTTCTTTGACGCGGTCCATGATTTCTTCAAACGGATCGATGTCGGCTTTGCTTTTCGGTTTCATGCCGAGAACAACGTCGCCATACATCTGAACGAAGCGACGGTAGCTGTCCCATGCGAAGCGGGGGTTGCCGCTCTTTTCAGCAAGAGAGGCTACTGTGGCGTCGTTCATGCCGAGGTTGAGGACGGTGTCCATCATACCGGGCATTGAAGCACGCGCGCCTGAACGTACTGATACAAGAAGGGGATTCTGAGGATCGTTGAATTTTTTGCCTGTGAGGGCTTCGATATGTGCCACTGCAGCTTCGACATCTTTCTGAAGTCTCTTTACAACTTCATCTTTGCCATACTGTGTGTACTCTGTGCAGACTTCGGTTGTGATAGTGAAGCCGGGAGGTACGGGCATTCCGAGGAGGTTCATTTCGGCGAGATTGGCACCTTTGCCACCGAGAAGGTTGCGCATCGAGGCATTTCCTTCTGCTTTTCCATCGCCAAATGTGTAGACTCTTTTCATTTGGATTCTAAGTAGGTTAAATTAAATATAGTGAATGTGTTTCAGTGTCGGTATTATGTTTGTTTGCAAAGATAGTGAAATTATCATTAACACCGAAAAAAAATAACAAAATAAGAGTTGTCGCGGTCATCTGATGCGGTCGGAGTCGCGCAACAGTTTTTCGTCATGTCTGATTCCGCGCAAGGCGCAGATTGCGAACACCAGGGCACCGACGAGCATGATGACACCACCTGTCCACTCGAGTGTGGCTCCCTCGTTGCCGCTGTAGATGATAAAACCACCTGTTACACCCGAAGCCACCATCAGCAACATCGATACCAGTGTGACGGTTTTCTGCCGTCGGGTGTTCCTGAACATGAATATGGCGAGAAGAAGGAGAACCGCGATCAGAATGTTGATTGTGAGAAAGACCGGATAGTCAGACGGAACAATGTGGCTGATTCCCTCCTCGGCGTTGATAACTCCCCAGTCAGAGATGCAGAAAACTCCCATCAAGGCAGCCGCCACAAGCAGGTAAAGCGACTGCATGCGTTGAATCATCATAAGTTATATGTTTTAATATTAATATTTCGATGAGCCAAAGTTACTATTTTTCCTTAAGTTCTGGAACTGAAGACCGAAAAAAATCACAAAACTTAACTTTGAGTTGCATAATTGAAAATTTATGTCTAAATTTGCACCTCAAAAAGTGCGAAATAAATAAATCGAAAACATAAACGGCAATGAAAAGAACATTTCAACCTTCTAACAGAAAGAGAATTAACAAACACGGTTTCCGCGAAAGAATGTCAACTTCAGATGGTCGCAAGGTGCTTGCACGCCGTCGCGCGAAAGGTCGTGCACGTCTGACCGTCTCTGATTCTATCGCAAGCAAGTAATCGGCTTGTTGATTTGACCGTAATGCCTACAGGCGCTTTCTTCTCGAGAAAGCGCCTTTTGCTGTTGGAAGGCGACGGGTTCTGACCGGTTTGTTGAATATTTTTGACCATTGTCGCCGATAAAACGATAAAACTTTCTACCTTTGTAGATTTAATACTGAACCCACATGAAACATATTGCAATTCTTGCTGTCTTATCGCTCGTGATCTTATTGGGATCGTGCTCCTCGGCTCCTAAAAAAGTACCGTATATGGTCGATGCCGAGACGCTTAATCAGATGACTCTGTCACAAATCCCGACCGTTGTCGACCCGGTGATCGCTCCCGGTGATCTGCTGAACATTCAGGTCGAATCAATGTCGGCTGAGGCTGTCGCTCCGTTCAACCGGGGGCGTTATGTAGATCAGGAAGGAAAAATCGGACAATACTCGATGCAGACTGCCGGATTGCAGTCGGCTGAGTCTCAGACAAGCTACTATCTTGTAGATGCAAACGGCGACATCGATTTTCCGATGCTCGGTGTCATACATGTCGCCGGGATGCCAAAACTTGAGGTCGCCGAGACGATAAAAAACATGATCTGTCCGAAATATCTCAAGACACCGCCGACGGTCGATGTCAGAATAATGAATTTCAGGGTGACGGTCATCGGACAGGTGAAGACTCCTGGAATCGTTGAGAGCAAGAATGAACGGATGAACTTGTTTGAGGCTCTCGCTCAAGCCGGCGATCTTGACATTAAAGGCGATCGCCAGAATGTCAAGGTTGTCAGGACCAACTACGACGGCACACGCGAAGTCGCCGTTCTTGACCTGAACAGCAAAGACATACTTGTCTCGCCCTATTTCAATCTGAAGCAAAACGACATCATTTATGTCGAGCCCAACTCATCGGCCGCACAGTCGGCCTGGGAGATGAATCCGGCTGTCAGAAACACGATAACCGTCATCGGCGGTCTTTCTTCTGTCGCCTCTCTTGTCATCGGCATAATCAATCTATCGAAGTGATGAAGCAAGCAGATTATAAACCGGTGCATGCCGACGACTCGTTTGACCTGTCGGGGCTTCTGATCGATTATTTGTCAAATTGGAAATGGTTTGTGGCGTGTGTTGCTGTGGCGGTCGGAATCTCATGGTTCATATATTCAACAAAGATACCGGTCTACTCGGTGTCTGCGTCGATTTATCTCAGTGACGAGAATACGCCAAAGACACAGAGCATATTTTCAGGCACCGACAATCCGATGGTTGACCTGAAAGATTACATAGACGAGACCGAAGTCGAGATTCTCAGATCCCGCAACAATCTGGTGAAAATCGTCGATTCGCTCGGACTGGCATACAATTATATGAAGGTCGCGCCTCTGAAAGACATTCCGTTGTATGGTGACAACCCTGTTGTGGTTTCAACCGACCATGAGACGCTGCACAACATTTCGGCTCCAGTGATCTTCACCGTCACTCCACGGGGAGACAGTTTTGAGATTGAAGTTGAAACATCTTTCAACGGCTCACCCGAGCGTAAAACGACGCTGACAGCTCTACCTGCGTCGGTGGTGACATCTCAGGGTACGTTTGATCTGTCTCGTTCCGTAACTACGACACGGACCGACGGAAAATACAAGATTGTAGTGAACAACCCCGATATCGTGGCCTCTGGTATCGCCTCGTCACTCAACATTTATTTCGCGCGCAATTCAAGCACAATTCTCCGTATCGACTACGTAACTCCCGTCATAAGAGAAGGTGAGGATGTGATTAAGACTCTCATTGACTTTTATAATCAAGACATCATTGACGACAAAAACCGGTCGGCTATACAGACTGAGGAATTCATTCTCGACCGTCTGGTCATGATTTCAAGTGAACTGAAAGATGTGGAGCATCGTCTTGAGGAATATCGGCGTGCAAACAACATCAACACATCGATTGACGCCAAGGCGGAACTCTACACGACAAAAGCTACAGCCAACGAAGAGGTGATTGCCTCGATAGATGTCCAGCAGCAGATTCTGGGTGAGATAGAAAACACGGTCTCACGCCAGGATGATTATTCGATGATTGCCTCTATTGCCGAAGATCCCGAACTGGCTCGTCTGATCGAGGCCTATAACAAGAAAGTTCTTCAGCTGCAGCGCACACTCGAGACTGTCACGCCCGACAATCCGCTTGTGGTCAAGATGCAAGATGACTTGCTCAGGGAAAAAAGCCGGTTGCTTCAGTCGATCAGGTCTGTGAAAAACAATCTTGCCACACGCAAGGGCAATGTGGCGAGACGAAACGCCGTGAACACGGGGCAGCTTGCGAGTGTTCCCTCCGTTGACAAAGGCTTGCAGGAAATTTTCCGCGAACAGCAGGTCAAGGTCAATATCTACACTTTCCTGCTTCAGAAACGTGAGGAGATCGCACTGCAGAAAACGTTGGCGACACCGACGGCCAGACTGATTGACTCTCCGGCCGGTACAGGTCCGATTGAGCCGCGTCTGATCTTCTTTCTGCTGTGTGCGGTAGTTGCCGGAATCGCGCTGCCGATGTTGGTGATTCTGGTAAAAAGAATCGTTTTTCCGGTGTTCAAAGATAAAGAAGACCTGGCTCGGTCAACCCAATTGCCCATACTCGGTGAGATCGCCATATCTCAGACAGGCGGCGGTCTGGTTGTCGCCGAAAAGACCGATGATCAGATTTCAGAGCTGTTCAGGCTCATCAGAAACAATATTGAATTCACGCTGACATCAAAAGACAAGAAAGTGATTCTGGTGACATCGTCGCTGTCGGGTGAGGGTAAATCGTTTTTCTCGTCAAATCTTGCCGTAACATTTGCCATGGCCGGTAAAAAGACAATTTTGATCGGCGGTGACATCAGGCGTCCGATGGTCTCGCGCCTGTTCGGCATATCAAACAAAACGGGGCTGACAAACTTCCTCGCCGGAGCGGTTGAGAATCCTGACGATATTGTCATCAAGGCTCCCGGATTTGAGAATCTGATGTTGGTTCCCGGAGGGCCGGTGGCTCCAAATCCTAATGAGTTGTTGATGAACGGACGATTCGGCGAAATGATAGACCGTTTCAAGAAAGAATATGACTACATCATCATAGACTCCGCTCCGATCGGCATTGTCTCCGACAGCTTGCTCATCAGTTGTCACACTGACATCCAGATCTATGTCGCACGTGCCAATTTCACCAAACGCAAGTGTCTCAAGATTGTAAATCAAGAAGTGGCCAACGGACGTTTGTCTCATTGTTATCTTGTCTTGAACGGTGTCGACATGACATCGGGCACATATTCCTATCGCCGTTATGGATCTTATGGCCACTATGGCTCAGGCTATTATGGCTACGGTGATAAAAAGCCGCGTAAAAAGGGACTGTTCCGAAAATAATGTGACGTTTTTTGACTAATTTTGCATCATGAATCACAAGTCACGAAATGGATAAGGAAATCAAATTTAACGGCGTAACGATGCGATATACGGTCAGCGGCAGTGGTGCGCCTCTGATTTTGATGCATGGTTGGGGCTGTAACCGTTCGACTGTAGAGTCGATTGCACGGACTGCAGCCTTGACAAACATGGTCTACAATGTCGATTTTCCAGGATTCGGCTCTTCGACTGAACCGGATTCAGTCTGGGGTGTCGAAGAATATGCCGCTATCATTGAGGAGCTTTGTCGCGTAGAGCGGATTTCATCGCCGGTGCTTGTCGGTCATTCGTTTGGCGGACGTGTCGCAATCGTGTTGGCTTCGCGTGGCGAAGTCTCGAAAGTCGTGCTTGTCGATGCGGCCGGTGTCAAACCGCGTCACGGATTCAATTACTACCGTAAGGTGTATAGCTTCAAAGCTGCCAAATTTTTGCTGAATTGTTTTCTCGGTCAGGAAAAAGCGGCATCCAGAATCGAGAAATTGCGCTCTTCGCGTGGTTCAAGCGATTACAACAATGCCTCTCCAAAGATGAAAGCCATAATGTCGAAAGTAGTCAATGAAGATCTGTGCAGGTTCATGCCTCAGATCAAAGCCCCGACTCTGTTGATATGGGGAGAGAACGACACTGCGACGCCACTGTCTGACGCACGGAAAATGGAGAAACTTATTCCCGATTCGGGATTGGTTTCGTTTCCGGCCTGCGGACATTACAGTTTCCTTGATAATCCGGTTGCTTTTTCAGCAGTCTTGAATAATTTTTTGAAATCTAAATAGCTTGTATAAAGCATGAACAATATGTCTATTACCGACGCTACCGATCTGATTGCCTGTGTTGTGCTGATTCTATGGCTCCCGGCCATGTTTCTCGCATTCAAGCGCGATCTGATGATGTTTCAACAGAACTCCTACCGCCCCGACCGCTATGCCCGTTGGGCAAAATCGACAGGTGAGTCGAGCACTGTTGCAAGGTGTTGCTATCTGTTCTCTTTCTTCTTGATCTGTGTCGGTCGTGTGCCGTTTGTTGTATCCGCACCCATTGCCGCTTTTGTCTTGGTGTGGAACATCGTTGTTATGGCGCGTCGACATTACAAGAAACCATTGGTGTTCACTCCACGTGCCCGCCGCATCATGGGCGTCACTGCCGCTTTGTCAATCGTTGCTGTGGCAGTCGCTTTCGCTTTCCTGTCTCTGAGAGGCGCATGTGCTGTTGCAATGGCTGTGTTGTTTGTCTCGCAGCTTTTCCTTCTGGCTGCCAACTGGTTGCTTAAGCCGGTTGAACGAACGATCACAAAACATTATTATGATGAAGCGGAGGCTATTCTCGCTTCAATGCCCGATCTGAAGATTATCGGAATAACAGGCAGCTATGGAAAAACGAGCACCAAACATTATCTTCACCGCATTCTCTCGGAACATTTCGACACATTGATGACTCCGGGCAGTTTCAACACGACTCTCGGTGTTGTGCGCACTGTCAGGGAATATCTCAAGCCCTACAACGAAGTCTTCATAGTCGAGATGGGGGCAAAACAGCCTGGTGACATCAAAGAGATATGTGATCTTGTCAAACCGTCGGTCGGAATTATAACGGCTGTAGGTGAGCAGCATCTCGAATCATTCAAGTCGATTGAAAATGTCCAGCGAACGAAATTTGAACTTGTCGACGCATTGCCTGCCGGCGGTCTGGCGGTGTTGAATAACGATTTTCCCTATGTCGCCAATCGTGCGGTCAACAACGTTAAGTCGTTGCGTTATGCCGTCGCCACTCCCGACGGGGCTGATTTCATGGTGAAGGATATTGAATATGGTCGGAGGGGAACCGGTTTCACAATTATCGGCCCGGATGGATTTGAACTGACACTGTCTACCGCGCTTGTGGGTGAGTGTAATATTTCAAATCTCGTTGCAGCTGTGATAGTGGCTCTTCATCTCGGAGTGCCGTCAGAAAAAATCAGATATGCAGTCGGCAAGATCGAGCAGGTGGAGCACCGGCTGAACATGAAACACACGCCTGGCGGACTGACAATCATCGACGATGCCTTCAACTCAAACCCCGATGGCTCAAGAATGGCTCTCGATGTGCTCAGACGAATGACCCCGGGCAAGAGAATAGTGATAACACCCGGCATGATTGAACTTGGAGAAAAGCAATATGAGCTGAACCGTCGCCTCGGCGATACCATAGGCCGGTCGGCCGACATTGCGGTCATTGTCGGTCAATATAACCGCGAGGCACTGGTTGAGGGAATAACCGCATCTGGATTCCCCGACGGAAACCTGCATGCCGTCGATACGTTTGCCGATGCCCAGAAACTGCTCATGTCAATTGCCCGGAGCGGAGACACTGTCTTATATGAAAATGATTTACCCGACACATTCAAATAAACAATCACAATGAAAACTAACATAGGCGTTTTTTTTGGCGGTCGCTCGACCGAACATGAAATATCGGTGATTTCGGCCTCGCAGGCCATGCATGCCATTAACCGCGACCGTTTTGATGTCACCCCCATATACATCACAAAACAAGGCCATTGGTACACCGGCGACGCATTGTTTGACGTTGCCAACTATCGTGACATTCCTTCATTGCTCGCCCGTTGCCGTGAGGTTTACATGCGTCCGGTTTTCGGAGACTATAATCTCTATGCTGTCAGAAAAAGCATGTTTGGAAGTGATAAGGTGGCTACGCTCGATGTAGTGATTCCGGTGTTGCACGGCTCAAATGGAGAAGACGGCATTTTTGAGGGAGTGCTCGAGACAATCGGCATTCCGTTTGCCGGATGCGACACATTGTCATCGGCCAACGGAATGGATAAGATCACGATGAAGATGATTCTGAAAGCAAACGATATTCCGGTCGTCGACTATGTCTGGTTCACCGATAAGCAGTGGTTTGCCCAACGCGATCAGCTGATTGGCAGAATCGAGACAGAGCTTGGGTATCCCGTGATAGTCAAACCCGCCAATCTCGGTTCGAGTGTCGGAATCGGACGTGCTTCTGACCGCGAGGAACTCGTGGCGTGTGTCGAAACTGCCGAAAAATATTCGACACGCATCATTGTCGAGGATATGGTTGAGAATCTTCAGGAAATCAACTGTTCGGTGCTCGGCGATTGTGACGACTATGTCACATCGGTGCTTGAAGAACCGATCAAAACAGGCGATTTCCTGTCTTACGAAGACAAATACATGGGTGGCACAAAAGGAACGAAAGGAATGCAAGCCTCTCAGAAACGCATTCCGGCCGAATTGCCTGAAGATGAGACCAGGCGAATTCAGTTTCTTGCCGGTGAGACATTCAGGGTTCTCTCATGTCACGGTGTCAGCCGCGTCGATGTGATTGTCGACCGAAAGACACGCGACATCTATGTCAATGAGATCAATACAATTCCCGGCTCGCTTTCGTTCTATCTTTGGGAAGCGACCGGTGTGAAATTCGACAAACTTATGGAACGACTTGTCGCCCTCGCTCTGAAACGAAATCGCGAACGCTCGATGAAAACTGTCTCTTACGATCAGAATATTTTCTCTCTCGGAGGCGGAGTCAAGGGCGGAATAAAGAAATAGAAAAGATCTCCGGAGGTTATTTACAACGCGGGCACACCACAAGTGTGCCCGCGTTGCATTTATCGGTGTGCGCTGATAGGGCGCAGGTTCAAGAATCGAGTTCCGACAATTCGAGCCACCTTAGCTCTTTCTCATCAATAAGATTCTTGACATCTTCATAGCGACGTGCCGCTTCCGCAAAATTATCGATTTGAGTCCCCGAATTGAATGCGGTCTCGAGTTCGGCCTTTTCGGCGTTCAGCGACTCGAGTTCGGCATTGAGACTTTCAAGTTCTTTCTTCTCTTTGAATGAAAGGCGTGGTTTGCGTTCGGCCTGCTGTTTTTCTCGTGATGTCTTTGCCGGTTGGTCGGCTGTTTTCTGAGATGTGTTTTCGTTCAGCCACTGGCGGTATTCGGTGTATGTGCCGGGGAAATCTTTGACGACACCGTCGCCCTCGAACACAAACAGATGTTCGGCTATCGAGTCGAGGAAAAATCTGTCGTGGCTGACAACGATGACACAACCTTTGAATTCTGCAAGATATTCTTCGAGAATACCCAAAGTCACAATGTCGAGATCGTTGGTCGGCTCGTCAAGAATCAGGAAGTTGGGAGATCTCATCAACACCGAAGCGAGGTGTAGCCGCGACCGTTCTCCTCCGCTCAAAGTGTGGATATATTTCTGTTGGTCTGCCGGAGTGAATAGAAAACGTTGCAAGAACTGCATCGGTGCGATGTGTTGACCTTCGTTGTAGACTATATCTTCGGCAAGTTCTGTTATGGCGTCAACAACTTTTTTGTTTTCGTCAAACGAGATTCCGTCCTGGCTGTAATAACCGAACCTGACTGTCTCTCCGACTTCCCATTTGCCTGAATCAGGAGCTACAAGTCCCTGCAGCATTTTGATGAACGTCGATTTACCGACACCGTTCTCACCGATTATGCCGACTTTGTCATAGCGGGCGAATATGTAGTTGAAGTCATCGAGAATGATTTTTGAGCCGAAACGTTTCGATATGTGTTCCGCCTCGAAGATTTTTGATCCTATGTAGCTCGATTTGACGTCAAGAACTATGTTCTTTTCCTGAAGATTTATTCTCGAACGGTCTTTCAGGTCATAGAACGAGTCTATTCTGAATTTCGCTTTGCCTGCACGCGCCTGTGGCTGACGGTTCATCCAGTCTTGTTCCTTGCGCAGGGTGTTCTTGACCTTGGCAAGTTCGGCACTCATCGCCTCGATGCGTTCAGCGCGCCGACGCAGGTAGTTGTCGTAGTTGCCTTCGTAGACATAGATTGATTCTTTGTCGATCTCAACGATCTTGTTGCACACCCGGTCGAGAAAATAGCGGTCGTGGGTAACCATCAGCAGTGTCGCACGCGATCGGGCGAGATAGTTTTCAAGCCATTCTACAGTCGTGATGTCGAGGTGGTTGGTCGGCTCGTCGAGAATCAGGAAATCGGGATTGTCGAGAAGCACTCTTGCCATGGCGAGACGTTTGCGTTGTCCCCCCGACAGCGTACCTACCTTTTGTGTCAGATCTGTGATTTTCAGTTGTGACAGAAGCTGTTTCATGCGGTCCTCATAGTCCCAGGCATTTGCCGCATCCATTTTGGTGATGCACGTTGCTATTTCTGCTGCGTCTCCCGAAATCAACGCGGTCTCATAGCCGGTGATCGCTTCAGTGGCTGCGGTGTGGTTGGCAAAAGCCGACTCGATGACTGTCAGGTCATTGTCGAGCGACGGAGTCTGCTCAAGATAGCCTACACGAAGATCATTCCTGAAGACAATTTCTCCGGAGTCTGCCGATATCACTCCGGCGATACATTTAAGCAGAGTTGTTTTGCCTGTGCCGTTCTTTGCTATAAGCCCGATTTTGTCTCCTTCGTTTATCCCGAGTGTGACGTCGCTGAAAAGAGTTCGGTCTCCGATGCTTTTCGTAAGTCGGTTTATCTGTAGGTATGGTGTTGCCATTGTGGGGTCAGCGTTTGAGTTGGTTAATTGAATTGATCATTCCGTTCAATTGGTCGCGTATCGATTTCAGACGTTCGATCACTTCAAAACGTTTCTCGACACCTTGCCTGTTGCTTCTCAATTCGGCAAGGGCAGCTTCAATTTTCAAGCCGCGCTCTTTTACAAGATAATGAATCATTTTCAAGATCTCGATGTCGCGTGGAGAGTAATACCGGTTTCCTTTTGAATCTCTGTAGGGTTTTAGCATCGTGAATTCCTTTTCCCAGAACCTCAGCGTTGACTGGGGTATGTTCAGAAGTTCGGCGACTTCGCTGATGCGGTAATATTTTTTGTCAAGCGGATCTCGTTTCATCGTGCATTGTTCAATTCAGACAATCAGTCCATGACATGAGAGGCTGCCTCGGCCGCGTTGATCATCTCGGCATACTGCTCGGGTGTCAGGTCCTGGAAATAATAATTGACAGGGTTTTGAGGTGTTCCATTGTGGAGAACCTCATAGTGTAGGTGTGGTCCGGTCGATTTGCCGGTATTGCCGACGTGTCCGATCAGGTCACCCCGCGAGACCTTTTGTCCGGCCTTGACCTTGATCTCGCTTAAATGGGCATAGCGTGTGACATAGCCATATCCGTGGTCAATCTCGATCAGATTGCCGTAGGCACCTCCCCAACCGGCCGATTTGACCACACCGTCGCCGGTGACATAGACTTTGGTGCCGATGTTTGAGGCAAAATCCATGCCTGCATGAAATTTGGTGGTTCCGTAAACCGGATCCACCCGATATCCGTAGCCCGATGCCATCTGTTTCAGGTCAAGGTCTGAGACAGGCTGCACCGACGGAATGTGGGCTATTCTGTCTTTTTGTTGTGAGGCCATTTCGCGCAGATCGTTGAATGATCTGATCTGGGCATAGAGCATGCGGTCGAGAAGGTCCATTTTGTCGTTGACACTCTCCACAAGTTCGGCGTCGTTCATCGATTTATAGGTCTCGGCATTTTCGTGTCCCGCCAGACGGCGTGTCATGCTGATAGGTTCGGCCTGCAGCATGACACGGTAGAAGTTGTTGTCTCGTTCTGCTATTCTGTCGAGGACAACAATAGCCTCGTTGAGGCGTGTGTCGAGTTTCTCGACCTCGGTTTTCAGACGTGAGTTTTCCTCGCGCAACATTCTCTCTTTTGGAAAATCGATGAGATAATACATGGCTGTGCCGATTATGACAGCGATGCAGACTCCTTCGAAAATGTTCTTGACAATAGTCCACAAACGGTTCAGACGCGACGGGTAGACACGTTCATAGGTGTCGGTCAACTGATTGTAGCGATAGAAAACCTTGCGGCTCATGGTTTATGGGATTGTTGTATGGAGGTTTTGTCGGTTTATCTTGCAAAAATACTGAAAAATAAGTAATTTTGCAGACTATTTTTGAGAAAGATTCAAAACGACAAACGAGAAAATAAAACAACAATATAGCTATATCCCTTATAACATGTTAACAGCAAAGGAAATAAGAGAGTCATACAAGAAATTTTTCGAAAGCAAGGGACATCACATCGTTCCGTCGGCTCCGATGGTGATCAAAGATGACCCGACTCTCATGTTCACAAATGCCGGTATGAATCAGTTCAAGGATATCATCCTCGGCAATACAACAGCGAAATATACCCGTGTGGCCGACTCACAGAAGTGTCTCCGTGTCAGCGGTAAACATAATGACCTCGAGGAGGTCGGACACGACACCTACCACCACACAATGTTCGAGATGCTCGGCAACTGGTCTTTCGGCGACTATTTCAAAAAAGAGGCGATTGACTGGGCATGGGAATATCTTGTCGAGGTTTTGAAACTCGATCAGTCGCGTCTCTATGCAACTGTCTTCGAGGGTTCTCCAGAAGAAGGCCTCGCGCGTGACGATGAGGCTGCCGCAATCTGGGAGACACATTTGCCTGCCGACCATATCATAAACGGAAACAAACACGATAACTTCTGGGAAATGGGTGAGACCGGTCCGTGTGGTCCATGTTCCGAGATTCACATAGACCTACGTTCCGATGACGAACGGAAAGAGGTCAGCGGTGCTTCGCTCGTGAACCACGATCACCCTCAGGTGATCGAGATATGGAACCTTGTGTTCATGCAATATCAGCGCATGGCCGACGGTTCTCTGCAGCCTTTGCCCGCAAAGGTCATTGACACTGGCATGGGTTTTGAGCGTCTCTGTATGGCCCTTCAGGGAAAGCAGTCAAATTACGACACCGACGTATTCACTCCTCTGATCGATAAGATTGCGGCTCTTTCGGGTAAGAAATATGGTGAGAACCAAGATGTTGACGTAGCCATGAGGGTGATCGCCGATCATGTCAGAACGATCGCGTTCTCGATCGCTGACTCACAGCTCCCTTCAAACGCCAAGGCCGGTTATGTCATCAGGCGCATTTTGCGCCGTGCCGTGCGCTATGCCTACACGTTCCTCGATCAGAAGAGCGCGTTCATGTATCGTCTGATCGACACTCTGATCGACAGCATGGGTGAGGCCTATCCTGAACTCAAGGTGCAACGTGAATTGATCATGAAAGTCATCAAGGAAGAGGAAGACTCTTTCTTGAGAACCCTTGAAAACGGAATAAAACTTCTCGACTCTGCCATTCAGCGTGCTAAGGCGGCAGGCAAGACCGAGATATCGGGCAAGGAAGCCTTTGAACTCTATGACACATATGGATTCCCGCTCGATTTGACTGAGTTGATTCTGAGAGAGAATAACATGACTCTCGATGAAAATGGTTTCAAAGTCGAGATGGATGCCCAGAAAGCCCGTGCCCGCAATGCTGCCGCTGTTGAGACCGGCGACTGGGTAGTGGTGCGTGAAGGTGAGCAGGTGTTTGTCGGATATGATGAGACCGATACCAGCTCACGGATTCTGCGCTATCGCAAAGTGAAGCAGAAAAACCGCGAATTCTATCAGATTGTTCTCGATGTCACCCCGTTCTATGCCGAAATGGGTGGTCAGGTCGGTGACCGTGGAACTTTGACAGATGGAGAGGAAACCGTCGAGATCTATGACACAAAACGTGAGAACGGAATGGGTGTGCAACTGACAAAGAAACTGCCCGCAAACGTAGAGGCTGTTTTCACTGCGTCGATTGACAAGGATGCACGTCAGGCGATTTCCTGCAACCACACCGCCACACACCTGCTTCACGAAGCGTTGCGTGAGGTTCTCGGATCTCATGTCGAGCAGAAAGGTTCTTACGTGTCGCCCGAACTGCTGCGTTTCGACTTCTCTCATTTTCAGAAACTTACGCCTGAGGAAATCAGAAAAGTCGAACATCTTGCCAACAAGAAGGTGCGTCAGGCTATCAGCCGCGACGAACGTCGATGCGTGCCTATTGCCGAGGCTCGTCAAATGGGTGCCATGGCTCTTTTCGGTGAGAAATATGGCGATGAGGTGCGTGTGATAAAATATGGTGATTCGGTGGAACTTTGTGGTGGTACCCATGTTGACAACACAGGTAACATCGGAATGATACGCATCATTTCTGAGAGCAGCATCGCTGCCGGAATCCGTCGCATCGAGGCGATCACAGGCGAACGGGTCGAGGCAGCAATGGACGATATGGCCGACACGATCAGAGGAATCTCACATATGTTCAACAATGCTTCAGATCTGACAGCGGCTATCCGTAAATCTATCGAGGAAAATGCCGAACTTCGTGGCGAGGTAGAGGAGTTCATGAAAGAACGTATCAAAAATCAGGCGACCGAACTGCTTGCTAAAGCCGATACGGTCAATGACATCAAGGTGGTGTTCCTTACCGGAGTCAGGGTGCCTGATGTTGTCAAGGGAATTGCGTTTGCCGTCCGCCAGATGTCACCGGAATCGACCGCATTCGTCGGTGCCACTGTCGACATTGCCGGAAAACCGCTGTTGACTGTCATGCTTACTGACGATGTGGTCAAAAAAGGCTATAACGCATCGGCTATTGTCAGGGAAGCAGCCAAAGCCATCAAGGGCGGTGGCGGTGGCCAACCCGGTTTCGCACAGGCCGGCGGTAAAGATGCCGACGGAATCTCAACCGCGGCAAACACCATGCGCGAAGCTCTGAAATAAAGATGAGCAGATCATGACAATGCCTGCTTATCAACAACCTAAGTCGTCGGGTCAAATCGGATCCGACGACAATTTTAATGACCTGAAGCAACCAGAACAGCCTGACCGATCCTCTTCCGGCTCCAGAGGCAAAGGTCTGATTGTGGTTTGCATTGCGCTCGCTGTCGTGCTTGGAGCCTTGGCTGTGATTTTCTTATCGGGCCCGTTGGAATCTGAGCCTGAAGCTGATGACGTTGATCAAGAACTTGTCCGACAGGTTGAACCGAAGTCACATTTGTTGAGCGATTTAGGATCTGTTGAGATGAAAGGCCGTTTTGGTGCGGTGCCGTTTGTGATGTCGATCGACTTTGCCGAGGGTCGGGGAGAGAGAAGCTATCAGTCAAATCCCGGCATAGTTCACATGCTTGAGATCGATTCTGTAGAGCAATTGTCAGACGATGAATATCGCTTGACGGTCATTGATAAAATAGAGAACAGGGTGAAGGTCGGAGTGTTTACAGGTGTCTTTGACGGAAGCCGCTTCAAAGGAATCTACACTTCCAACAATGGGCGGACAAGGGCTTTTGAAGTAACGGAATGAACAATGGATCTGTCAGTTGTTGAGGCCCGCCATTCTGTCAGGGCTTACAGCCCTGATCCGCTTTCCGCTCTTGAGATCGGGGAGCTTGAGGCTTTGATTGATGAGATCAACCGTGATCAGGAGTTGTCGTTCTCTCTTGTGACTGACGAACCCGATGCGTTCGGAAAATCGATGTTGGCCCGCTATGGCCACTTTTCCGGTGTCAGAAACTATATTGTGGTTGCCGGACGTGACAAAACGGCTTGCAGACAGGGTTATAACGGGCAGCGGATAGTTTTGAGAGCACAACAACTCGGATTGAATACCTGTTGGGTCGGTCTGAGCTACAATTCATCGAAAGTCAGGACTTGCCTGCCCGACGGATTTAAAATCAGCGCGTTGATCGCCGTCGGCCATGGCGTGGATCAGGGACACGCTCATAAAAGTAAGGCTGCCAAAACGTTGTGCAAGAACTATGATGAGGCACCAGATTTTGTTAAACGCGGAACGCAATGGGTCATGCTGGCTCCCACCGCGTTGAATCAGCAGAAGTTCAGGCTACAGTGGCTTGGTGGCCGTCGCATGAAAATCACTCCAGGTTTCGGCTTCTATGTCAAGATCGACATGGGAATCGCCATGTGCCATTTTGAACTTGGCGCCGGTTGCCCGATCGAGTGGCAGTGAGAAGTCTGCGTGAGCGAAAATCTCGCGATCCAAAATTTGATACCGTTGACAGGACTCTTGATGCTGACTTCTCATATTTTGACTGAAAATGTATTGACATTAACTATGGCGATAAGCAAAAGTAAATATAAAAAGTCACTGCGAAATACACCATATGATAATCCACGTTGTAATTATGATGCAGGGCAATGTCAATCATGTGGTGTGGGAATAGAACGGCGCAAAGGGTTCATAATTCTCAGACATGGCAAGGAAACTATGCTTTGTCAAGATTGCTTCAACAAACTAAAGAGATTTGCTGAGAGCAGGAAGGAGAATATTGACGGTGATGTTTTGACAAGATTCGCTGCCAAAATAACCGACAAGAAACCTAAACAATCAAAAAAGAAGATTATCCCCCGTAAAATTAAGCTCATTTTTACGGCCATGGAGACAAATAGACGAAAACATTAAACGTTTTTTCAACTGTCTGTTTTATAATATAAAGGAATATTTTCACGTTATCATACATTATGAAAGTATTCTCAATGAAACATTTACTCAATTCCATCGGACTCACGGCGTTAGTCGTGATTGCATCTTGTTCAAATAATGGAGAACCGGAGTTTCCCGTTTTCATGCAGCCCTCAGCAATTGCCACAGCTGATGAAAATGGAAACAATCAAACATTTGAATATGATGAATATGGAAGAATTGTCGCCTGGACTCTGAAATCAAATTCAACACATGACGTTACCGCCTGCACGGCACATTATTCTTATCCAAACGACAAAACCATTCTTGTTAAGTCTGAGGAATTTCTGAATGGACATGATAGAATCTTTGAAGAAACCATTTGGCTGATCAATGGCAGAGCGGCAAAATCAGAGGGAACTTTCACAAGTTCGGTAAACGGACTTACCGAACTACAAAAAACATATCGCCTTGAGTTTGAATATGACTCGTCCAATCATCTGACAATCGTGAGACATGCGGAAGTAGTCGGCATTGGAGACGATCTGAATGATGTGGTTTGGAACAAGCCTTGGATCTGGGAGAATTATTTGATTTGGGAGGATGGTAATCTCAAGGAATTTCAGGATTTTCAAGGCAATAACACAATCACTAAAACTACAAAATATGATTATTCGATATATGCAATCGAATATCCCGTTATAATTCCAATGGTGATTAACAATGCACATCACGCACCGCTTTTTATGCAAGGAGTATTCGGCCTTAATTCAGTTAACTTAGTCAAAACTGCAGAAATATTTGACAGCAATGACAATATGAATTTGTCACGTCAGTATACATATGAGTTTGAGCAAACCGGAATAACCGGGTTTGCAGAAACTACATGCTGTAATGCGGTTTATTCAAAACCTGTCACATACGAAGTGACTTGGACAGAAAAATTTAACTGTCTCTTACGCAAAGAGTAGGTTGAGTTTTTAATATTCTTTTGTGTATGGATCGTTTTTTTATCAGACTTTTTGTGGCATTGTTGTCGGTCATGGTATGTTTCGGTGGAAAAGCCGGAAAGCCAGGTCGCGATTACGCTACTCCTCGCAGCGGTCAGGCAAAGTGGGTGTCACCCAAGGGTAACATCTATGAGGGCAGGTGGCGCGACGGAGATCTGCCGCGCGGCAAGGTGACGATGGCCGACGGGGTTTATGAAGGCGATCTGAAAGATCTGATTCTCGACGGCTATGGGGTCATGACCTATAGGAATGGCGATGTCTACCGTGGACAATGGCGTGGAGGACATAAAAACGGACTCGGACGGTTTGAGAAAAAGAACGGACGGATTGATTTCGGTCATTGGAAAAACGGGAAACAGGTTGTTCAGAAGGGTAAACGGTTCAGGCATGAGGATTTTGTTTATGGCATAGATCTGTCTCATCATCAGCAACCCGGAAGAATTGATTGGAAAAGGTTAGCGATCAAATGTGACGAACAGGGTAACATTGGTGTTGGGAAACGCAGAAACCAGAAATTTCTTCATCCGGTGTCGTTTGTCTACGTAAGAGCGGTTTTCGGAACTAAGCCCGACAAGACGTTCAAGACACATGTCGCCAATGCACGGCGTCACGGGGTCAGTGTCGGCGCATATCATTTCTTCAGCATTTATTCAGATGTCGACAGTCAGATCGAAACGTTTAAGAAAGCATATAAGCGCGAGCCGGGTGACCTGCCTCCGGTTCTTGATCTCGAGAATGAGAAGGAAGGCGATTTGAAGGGATATGAGCGGGCGTTGAGGAAACATGGAGTCAAGAAAATGCAGAACGATGTCCTCAAATGGCTGAAAGCAATAGAAAAGCACTATGGAGTCAAACCGGTGGTCTACACACGCGAAAGCTGGATGAGAGACTTTCTTGACAATCGTCAGATCAAGTCTTATCCGCTCTGGCTCGCAAGGTATCACAATGTGAGACCGCGGCGCGACGACTGGATTTTCTGGCAGATGTCAGACAATGTTTTCCCGACAGGCTATAATTCAAACATCGATGTCAACCGGTTCAACGGAAACAATGGAGAGTTTGTTAAGTATCTGAATAAACAGAAATAAAAGTAACGTAATTATGTATATAGCATCTCATAAAAGGAAAGAGAATATAGCGGAATATCTGATCTACATGTGGCAGATCGAGGATATCATAAGAGCAAACGACCTTGACATCGATAAGATCAAGAACAACGTGATTGACCGTTATGGATTGAACGATGATCAACGCAAGGAGATGACCGGGTGGTATGAATCGTTGATTGACATGATGCGTCGCGAGGGAATCACGAAAAAGGGACATCTGCAGTTGAACCGCAATGTGATGTCGCAATTGATTGAGTTACATCAGGCATTGTTGAAAGACCCGCGTTTCGCCGATTACACTTCTGAGTTTTACAAGACGCTTCCTTACATTGTCGAACTGAGATCGAAGGCGGGCGATGAGGCGACAGGTGAGATCGAGACCTGTTTCACGGCACTCTACGGAATGTTGATGTTAAGGTTGAAATCAAAGGAGATCACGTCAGCTACCGAAAACGCAATGAGACAGATATCCTCGTTCATCGCCCTTCTGGCCAGGCACTACCACGTTGACCGTGAGGAAATAGAGAAAGCGGCCGGAAACTGAGCGAACTCATGAGGGTGTGGAAACGTTAATGTATAAAATAAATGTTAACGAAATTCCACATTATGAATCAGGTTTACAACATCTCGACAATGCCCCTGAGGCGCGGCCACTACAAGGTTTTGGCTGTCAGCATGATGGAGCAGATCATCGGTGCCGCGTTATCGACGACGGCAGGAATAATAATTCCGATGATAGTGCTTATCGGGCATCCACATTTGAGTTCGCTCGTCCAGGGTCTCGTCGGAGCGACCGGTCTTGTCGGAATCGCGTGTGGCTCGGCTGTCATAGGACGGTTGAGCGACAGAGAGGGTTATCTCGGGTGGTTCAGAGTGTGTCCGTTATTGATAGTCTGTGGTTCGGCGATCGTCTATTTTTTCCCGTCGTTGCTTGGATTGGTCGCTGGACTCTTTGTCGTCGGCATCGGTGTCGGCGGAGGCTATTCGCTTGATTCGTCGTATATTTCGGAAATCATGCCCGACAAATGGAAGCTGTTCATGGTCGGGGTTGCCAAAGGATCGTGTGCATTGGGCTTTCTCGGTGCCGCTGTAGCTTGCCTTGTCATACTGAGGTTGGATCCACGTCCCGAGATATGGCATTCGCTGATATTGATAGTCGGTGTTCTCGGGCTGCTCACGTTTCTGATGAGATTGTCGTGGCGTCAGAGTCCACATTGGCTGATGATGAAAGGGGAGACGGCTAAGGCTGAGGAGGCGGTGAAGTTTTTTCTCGGATCAGATGTCGTCATCAATAAACCTGCGCCGGCTGAAAGCAGTCAGGCCGATGTTCCGGCAACATGGGGTGACATGTTCAATGGTGATAATCTTAAGAAAGTCATTCTGACCGGAATACCCTGGGCATGTGAGGGACTCGGTGTCTATGGATTCGGCGTGTTTCTGCCCGTATTGATCATGGCACTCGGGTTGACTCCGTCTCACAGCAGCGGCGGGTTACCGGCTATTGTCCATTCGATAGACATGACGGCGATAGTCAACTTTTTCATATTGCCCGGCTTTGTACTCGGTTTGATTTTTGTAAACAAAATTAACCACATCAAGATGTTGGCCGGTGGTTTTCTCGCCTGTTCGCTCGGGTTGCTGCTTTTGCTTGTCGCATATGTCTTTAAACTGCCGGCAGCGGTGTCAGTCGCCGGATTTGTGATTTTCGAGATATTTCTGAACGCAGGTCCTCACCTTGTGACCTTCATACTGCCGTCACAGGTCTATCCGGTCTCAGACCGTGGCGCAGGCAGCGGAATTGCGGCTATGATCGGAAAAATAGGGGCTGTTGTCGGTGTGGTATTGATGCCGGTATTACTCGATTGGGGCGGAATGGTGCTTGTTTTGACGGTTTCTTTGCTTGTTCAACTCGCCGGAGCAGTCATCGCGTGGATATTCGGACGAAAACTCTTAACTTTGCGGTCATAATAAAAACTTGACTATGCATAGGGAATTTATCAATCCGTCGGAGGTAGACGAGATGATGCAGATCGGTCGCCGCCTTCTGTTTGACGACTATTTTGACGTCCGGTCAGATGACCACCGCAGACTCACCCAGATGCTTGGCGGACTTGTCTCGGTTTCATGTCTGTATGCAGGTACAGACGGATGCGCCGAAGAAGTGGTGCAATCTTTTTTCAATCGATTCACTGAGTTGAAAGAGATATTGGCCACAGATGTCAAGGCTACCTATCTCGGAGATCCGGCTGCGACGTCGCTTGATGAGGTTGTTTTGTGCTATCCGGGCATACATGCCATTTTTCATCACCGGGTGGCGCATCTTCTCGGAACGTTGGGAGTGCCGTTGTTGCCTCGGTTGATAAGTGAGCTTGCCCATAGCCGCACAGGCATAGATATTCACCCTGGAGCGTCGATCGGAGAGGCTTTCTCGATAGACCACGGAACAGGGGTTGTCATCGGGGCGACATCTGTCATCGGAAAAAATGTGAAGATATATCAGGGAGTCACACTCGGCGCACGCAGTTTCACGCTCGACGAAGATGGCAATCCGGTCAAGGGCATAGCACGTCATCCGATTGTGGGCGATGACGTGATCATCTATTCAAACACCACTGTTCTCGGGCGTGTCACCATTGGCACAGGAGCAGTTATCGGAGGTAATCTGTGGATCACATTCGATGTCGAACCCGGGGAAAAAATCATACAGGCGCGACCCGATAATTTTCTGAGAATAAACAAATAGACGGGAAATATAATATTCATTGAAGTCACGACGTTATATATATCAGTATGTATCGAAAATGACAATGAATCAACGACTGCCATATCTTTTGTTATTCGTTCTGTCGGCATGTCAGCTACTGACGGCTCAGATCGGGTCAACCGCATATAATTTCATGGATATCACTTCTTCGAGCCGCATCTATGGACTCGGAGGGGTCAACATCTCGACTGTAGAAGACAATATTTTGGTTATTGATCAGAATCCGGCACTTTTAGGACCGGAGATGGACAATCAGATCGGAGTCAACTACATGAGATATCTCGGAGACAGCAATTTTGCCGGATTGAGTTACGCGCGTGCTGCCGGAGAGAATGGGGCTTGGCAGGCATCAGTGCGCTATTTCGGCTATGGAACGATGAAGCAGACAGATGAAACGGGAACGGTGTTGGGCGAATTTTCACCGAAAGACATGCAGTTTGCGGGAGGTTACACACATGATTTCTCAAACCGCATCAGGGGTGGATTCAACATGAAGCTGCTTTACAGCAGTTATGAGCAATATACGGCGTTTGCCGTCGCTACCGATCTGGGACTCAATTATTTTGATCCAGACCGCGATTTGTCATTGTCGTTCGTGGTTGCCAATCTGGGTGGTCAGGTGAAACGGTTTGATGAGAGTTATGACCGTCTTCCGGTCGATGTGCGCCTTGGTTGGTCGCAGTCGTTCGGTTCATTGCCGGTGAGATTTTCGGTAACGGCGTGGAATCTGACGAAATGGAAGCTTCCATATTATGAAAACGGTGACGGAACGTCGTCATCGACACCTGAGCTGAAAGATTCGTTCAAGTCAAATTTGTTTCGCCACCTTGTGTTTGGTGCAGATTTCGTTCCTTCAGAAAAGTTCTACGTCTCGCTCGGTTACAATTACAAGACCCGCACGGACATGAGCACCTATTCGCGCAGTTTTCTGTCGGGTTGGTCACTTGCAGCCGGACTCAACGTCAGCGATTTCAATCTTGGAATAGCATTCGCGCAACCCCACACGGGTGCGACAACCCTAATGTTCAATGTCACACTTAATCTGAACGATTTGTTAAATTAAACGTTCTCTGAAAATTCTTAGTAAAGATATGCAACGAATAATTATAGCTGTAGACGGATACTCATCGTCGGGTAAAAGCAGCATGGCCAAGCAGTTGGCCCGCACAATCGGTTATCGCTATGTCGATTCTGGCGCGATGTACAGGGCGGTGACGCTCTATGCGATGCGCAACGGAATGATTGATGCAGACGGACAAGTTGACACAGCCGCCATTGTGTCGGCTCTTCCAATGATCGAAATCGACTTTAAAGTTGACGGAGAACGTCAGCTGACCACTCTCAACGGAGAGATCGTGGAAGATGAAATACGCCAAATGGCAGTCAGCAACAACGTGTCGCCGGTGTCAGCCATACCCGAGGTGCGTCACCGTTTGACTGCGTTGCAGAAATCGTTTGGAATCGAGAAGGGCATAGTCATGGATGGCCGCGACATAGGCACCACGGTTTTCCCCGATGCTGAATTGAAAATCTTTGTGAACGCGTCGGCAGAGACCCGTGCCCGTCGACGTTACAGGGAACTGCTTGAGAAAGGTGTCGAGGCCAATTATGAGGAAGTGCTGGCCAATGTCGTCGAGCGTGATCACATTGACGAGACGCGAGCCGAAAGTCCGTTGCGCCGTGCCGACGATGCCATAGACCTCGATAATTCTGCAATGACGATAGAGGAGCAAAACCAATGGTTGCTTGACCGATTTGAAGAAACCGTGAAACGCTTGCCGAAATGAACCGCGTAAAAGTGGAGATCGACGGCGAATCGGGTTTTTGCTTTGGGGTCGTAACGGCCATTCGCAAAGCAGAGGAAGAGCTTTCGCGATCTGGATCACTGTATTGTCTCGGCGATATCGTCCACAATAGCGACGAGGTTCAGCGGCTCTGCGGCAAGGGGCTTGTGACGATCACCCACGACGAGCTGTCGCGGTTGCATGATGTCAAGGTGTTGCTTCGTGCCCACGGTGAGCCTCCGTCGACCTATGAACTTGCACGTAAGAACAACATAGAGATCATCGATGCGACTTGTCCGGTAGTTCTCCAATTGCAGAAACGTATCAAGAAAATGGCCGATGACACTTCGAGATATCCCCAGATCGTCATATATGGCAAGGAGGGACATGCCGAGGTCAACGGTCTTGTCGGACAGACGGGAGACCGTGCCGTCGTTGTCCAGAATGAGTCGGAACTTGACAAAATAGATTTTGACAAAGACATAGAACTGTATTCACAGACGACAAAATCGCTTACAGGCTTCAGGCAGATGATCGAGGAGATTGAGAGACGCAAATCGCCTGAAACGACATTCAGGAGCTATGACACGATTTGCCGTCAGGTTGCAAACCGTGTTGAGCATCTTCGTGAATTTGCAGCCGGCCATGACCTTGTTTTGTTTGTCAGCGGAAAGAAAAGCAGCAATGGCAAGTTTCTTTTTGAAGAGTGCAGAAGGGTCAACGAGTCGACCTATCTGGTGTCAAATGCCTCGGAAATAGAGCCGGAATGGTTGCGTGGAAAATCGTCGATCGGCATTTGTGGCGCGACATCCACGCCCCGTTGGCTTATGGAGCAGGTTCGCGACAGAGTTGACAGTCTGATCAATCAATGACCCCGATATCGGCTTATGGATAATTTTGTGGCGATAGATGTCGAGACTGCCAACAACTACCCCACGAGCATATGCTCTATCGGGGCGGTCAAGGTGATTGACGGAGTCATAGTCGACAGGTTTTATGAATTGGTCAAGCCCGAACCTGAGTATTATTTCCGCTATTTCACTGAGCATATTCACGGCATAGGACGGGAAGATACAGAAAACTCACCTACGTTTGACCGGGTGTGGGAACGTCTTGGCCCGTTCATCGGCAATCTTCCGTTAGTGGCACACAACAAGGCTTTTGACGAGAAATGTATCAGGGCTGCATTCAGATGCTACCGGATGGATTATCCCGACTATGATTTCTATTGCACTCTGTCGGCATCACGTCGCAAGATTCCGCGCCATGTGTGCGGCAGTCATTCGTTACCTTCGGTGTGCGAGGCACTTGCAATTCCGTTCAGAGACCATCACAACGCACTTGCCGATGCCGAGGCGTGTGCGAAAATCGCGATGGTTCTTTTGTGAGCCTATAAAAAAAGAGCTGTCATCGCGACAGCTCAAATTCTTCAAAAACCAATCATTATCATCTTTCTGTTTTTAAAACAAGCATGATTGAAGTTTGGTTCATGAGGCAGTGAAAAAAAGAGCCGGCTTCCGGCCGGCTCTCAAAATTTATCAGAGATTGGGGTTGATCTTGTTCCAGTCGGCGATCGGAGGCAGAACACCCATTTCGATTACCTCGTCGCGGAGAGTGCACAGATGCCGGTAGCTCTGCTCGAGTTCTTTTTGCTCTTCAGGCGTTCCTTCCATCGGTTTGTGTGTCACACCATCTTTTGTCACTGTCGTTTCCATTGCCATCATGATGTTGTGGAAACGGCTGTCATTCACATAGGTGCCGACAGGCCATGTGAATGGTTTACCACCCATTGCGGCAGCGATCATCTCGATCGAGAGGTAGGCGGGACTTTGGAACGAAGAGCGTCCGCGCAGATCGATGATGTGCTTGCCACCCTGAATCACACGGACTTTCATTTCATCCCAATCTTTTTCGGGAAGTTTCTCTGTGCCGATTATTTCGGTGAGCGGTTTACCATCTACCTTTGTTGTTGAGGCGAACACGGCCATTTGCTCACCGTGACCGCCATAGGTGCGGCAGTTCTCGATCTTGTCGGCAGGAATGTTGAAATATTTGCGCAACTGGTTCTGTAGACGCGTGCTGTCAAGTGCGGCGAGAGTCGAGACTTGCGACGGTTTCAGTCCAGACCACAGAAGGGTGATCAGTCCGGTGATGTCGGCCGGATTGAAAATCACTACGACATGTTTTACATCCGGACAATATTCCTTGATCTTTTTGCCGAAATCTTCGGCTATCAGAGCGTTGCCCTTGAGGAGATCCTCGCGTGTCATGCCGGCCTTGCGTGCGGCACCACCCGACGAGACGATATATTTCGCTCCGGTGAGAGCCTCTTTTTCATCAGAGGTATATGTCAGATTCACACCTTCGAAGCCGCAGTGATAAAGTTCTTCGGCAACCCCTTCGAGTGCTGGTGCGAACGGGTCATAAAGACAGATGTTTGGGGTGAGGTGCATCATCATGGCGGTCTGAGCCATGTTAGAGCCGATCATTCCGGCTGCACCAACGATAACGAGTTTGTCAGTGGTTAGGAAATTCATAAGAATTGATACTTAAGGTTATTTTAAAATAGACAGCCTGACTGTCTTGTTTTTCAGTTTGTAGGGTGATGCGGCCTCGATTGTCTGTCGGGCTTTGGTTGCCGGAACAGCAACAAGCGCGCAATGGTCTTTTAAACTTATTTTGCCAACCTCATCACGGTTCAGGTTGCCGCGTTGCATCATGTAGCCCGCGACATCACCACGGCTGATTTTATCACGTTTTCCGGCATTGATGTAGATTGTAGAGGTTGACGAAGCAGAGGGAGTATCACATTGAGGACGGGGTGACAGCGAACGGTCAAAGACAATGTAATCAGGAATGTTGTCTGCTTCAGAGGTTATGACGTATACTGTTCCTGAGGCATCAACGCGTGCTGTGCGTCCGTTTCTGTGGGTCCATGCTTCGTGCGACGGTGCGATATGGTAGTGGATGACCGAACCTACTCTGTCAAGGTCAAGGCCACGCGATGCGAGATCTGTGGAGATCAAGACCGGTGTGGTTCCGTTGTCAAGCAGGTCAAGAGCCTGCTCGCGCTGACGCTGTTCCATGCCGCCGTGATACATTCCGACAGCAAAGTGAGCTTTTTTAAGCGATTGATAGACACGTTCGACACTTTCGCGGTGGTTGAGAAAGACAATGGTCTTTTCATCATGTGGAAGTGTGAGCAGCAGGTCGGTCAGTGTCGCCAGTTTGTCGCGTTGAGGAGATTCGACATTGACGATCTGCATTCTGGCCCGCGGAGCCTCTGTGCGGTCTGTGTAATCTATTGTCTCAGGGTTGTCGAGATTTAGAAATTGAGGTATCTCGGTGAGGCGTGTCGCCGATGTAAGGACAGTCAGCGCGAGTTTACGTGGCAATTTCCGTGCTATGCGCTTCATTTCATCGAGGAATCCGAGTTCAAGAGATTTGTCATATTCGTCGAGTACAAGCAATCTGACACTTTGTCCGTTCAAGGTGCCACGGGTAAGGTGGTCGAGCAGACGACCCGGAGTCGAGACGACTATGTCGGGCATCGCGCCGTTGATAGAGTCGACCTCGGCTTGCATAGGGTGTCCGCCATAAAATGTCGCGGTCTTGTAACCGACAGCGGCTTTTCTGATCACTTCGCCGGTTTGTATTGTCAATTCGCGTGACGGTGCGACGACAACAGCCTGAAGTTCACCCGAGGGGCGTTCCATTCTCTTCAACATTGCGATTGTGAAAGCGAGCGTCTTTCCCGAACCAGTCGGTGAAAGAAGAATCAGTTGCGGAGATGAAGACGACAGAACAGCCAGCTGCATCGGGTTAAGAGACTCTATGGCGGCCGATTTCAATATGTTGTCGATAATTTGTTTTTTTTCCATTTCAATTATAACGTTTTTTTCAATCCTTTTGTTGAAGCGGTGTCAGTGGAATCTCGATAGCGAAAGTTGTACCTTTACCGACTTCAGAAGAGTGGACATAGATGCGCCCGGAGTGATATTGTTCGATGATGCGACGTGCGAGCGTGAGACCGAGTCCCCAGCCACGTTTCTTTGTCGTGAATCCGGGGTGGAAGATCGTGTCGAAATTCTTGCGGTTTATTCCTTTACCGGTGTCTGAGACCATTATCACTGCTTTTTTATCGGCGGCGGTTGTAGTGACGGTAATGCTTCCGGATCCCTCCATGGCATCGACGGCATTTTTGATAAGGTTTTCCATTACCCATTCAAAGAGTGGTGAGCTGGCCTTTACCGGCAGCGGATGGCTGTAGAGAGAGACGGTAAGGCATATGCGGCTTGAGATGCGCGATGACATGTATATTGTCGCTTTCTCTACTATAGTGTTGAGATCGACGGCGTCGAGGGTCGGTTCAGAACCGATCTTTGAGAAACGCGAGGCGATTGTAGACAGACGGTTGACATCTTTGTTCATTTCGTCGACATATTCTTTGTCGACACCGAGCGACGGCAACAGTTCGACCCATGCCATCAGCGATGAGATCGGAGTACCGAGCTGGTGGGCTGTTTCTTTCGACAACCCGACCCACACCTTGTTTTGTTCGGCACGTTTGGTCGACGACACGGCATAGTAGACTATGCCGATGAACGCAAGCATTATCAACAACTGAATGTAGGGGTAATAACTTAATTTTTTCAGTAGTTTGGAGTCTTCGTAATAGAGGTGTTGGAGATTGTTTGGCGAGATTATGATGTGGATCACATTTGGCGTTTCCTTCAATGCGCTGAGTTTGCGATAGAGAAAGCGGCTGTTTATCTCAGAAAGAATATATGCGTCGTCGCCTGATTCAGGCGGTTCCGGCAGATCAAAATTGCGATGCAGCAAAATCGTGCCGTTATCATCGGTCAGAAGCACGGGAATCGTATGATTACGCTCGATAATGCTGAGCAGAAACTCGATGTCGGTTGCGTTTCGTTCTGGGTCGTCTTGATTTTGTCCGATGCTTATGATCTCTTTCGTGGCGTCGGCCCAGATCTGCATCCGTTCACGTTCTTGAGTGGAAAGATCTCTTACCAGATTGTTTGAGACATATAGAAACAGGCCGACTACGATGAGGGTAGCGATCAGAAACAATATTGTTCCTGCTCTCCGGCGGTCATAGATGTTCATAGGCAACAGTCTTTTTCAATGAAACGTGCCACAGCATCAGCACTGTTAGGCCCGATCACCTCTCCGGCCCGCGTTTTGACTTCGGGTAGTGCGTTTCCGACAGCAACGGCCAGGTCGGCGACTTCAAACATGGGCAAGTCGTTGAGGTTGTCGCCAAACACCACCAGGCGGTCGGCCCCACATTCTTTTTTAAGTCTCATAACCGCTCCGGCTTTAGACACTCCGGGGGCGAAAATTTCAATGAGAGATGCTTTGGGGTCGAATATGTCGGGATAGGCCGATACCGAGCAGTCACCACGTTTTTTCAGTTTGTCGGCGACACGCATGATGTTATCAGTCGGTCCTGTGGCAAAGGCCAACATCATTTTGTCAAGACAGGCATCAGGAACGTTCATTCCGATATAAAATCTTTTCAGCGGCAGATTTTTGCGTTGCTCGTAGAAATCACGCTCTTTACGATTCATTTCCAAGCCATGATATACCTCAAGCAAAGCCGACGGAGAGGAGAGCGTGTAGACAAAAGGATCGATCTGTTCGTCGGCAAGTTCCTGCAAGACACCGGCGGCCAGAGATCGGGTCATGTATATCGGCGAGATGTAGTGCTGTGTGTTTCTGTCCCACAAAGCGGCACCGGTCAGCACTATTGCCGGAACTGTCGTCACTGTCGCCTCAAGCAGTTTTGAGACGGTGGCCGGAGTGCGTGCCGTGGCTACGGTGATAAGTGCGCCGCGGCGACTCAGATCGCTGATTATGCGTGCCGATTCCTGACTGACCAGACTGTTGTTGTCGAGCAGGGTTCCGTCGAGGTCTGAAATGTAGAGAGTCTTTGCCATTATTTACGTTGGTTGTTTGTTTGAATCTGACACACCCTTTGAAATGAAACGGCGGTATTGTCCTTTGGTGTCTGTAGCCTTTCCATATCTTATTGCGTGAACAGGGCAGATGTGGTAACAACGCAGGCACATCGCACAATTGTTGTTCCACTTCGGACTACCGTCGGTCATGACTATGTTTCGGGTGGGGCAGTTGCGTGAACAGAGTCCGCACGAAGTACACAACCCGGTGTTGACTTTGAATCTGTCGGCCGACATCTCAAACCTTATGAACCAGGGATATATCAACGAGGTCTTCACCCAGGGCCATGAACCTCTGACAACATCGTCATCGGTCGATTTCAGTGTGATCTGGTTCGCTATGTGGCGGATGCGGTCTGCTGCAAGGTCAATTTTTTTCTTTTCAAGCTCAGGCGAGTCGACATCGAATCCCGTCATGTTGACATAGGTGTTAGGCATCGTGACAGAAAAAGCCGCCATTGGTTTCCATCCACGGCGTTTTATTTCATTTCGCCACATCTTGTGGCAGTTTCCGATATCGTCGCCACATGTCGTCACCATGAAATGATCACATTTCTCAGATACTTCGACAGTAGCCTCCCTGATGAACCTGATGACTACCGGAGGTACCCCCCAACTGTAGGTCGGGAAAACCCAGATTATGCGATCAGGATTTCCCTCGATTGTTCCCGGTTTTGTGAGCAGATCATTTTCGAGCACGATCAGTCTGTCGCCCGAAAGTTCGTGAAGTTTCCGGGCTACGAAGAGGCTGTTGCCGGTTCCGGTGAAACAAACGATCATTTTATGGTAACCTGAGTCGCACCGTAGCCATATTCGCGGAACGAGGCATCTTGAAATTGAAAGCCCTTGTATCGGTAGTTCAGCTCTTTAAGCAGAGCCTGCCGCAGAACACCTTCACCTTTTCCATGAATAAACACGATTTTCTGACCGTGGTTCTTCAGGTTGGAGTCCATCACACGTCTGAATTCGTCAACCTGTAGGTTAAGCATGTCGGCATTTGAGAGACCGTGAACATTGTCGACAAGCTCCTGAATGTGCAGGTCGACTTCAATTATGTCGTTATTGCGTTTCTCGCTGTGCTTCACAACTCTTTTACGCACCGGTTTGTCGGCTTTCATTTTCTCTTTCATCGCTGTTTCAAGACGGCTGCTGTCAATGGCGGCCTTCCGTGTCACGACATCGTCGCGGACAATGTCGACCGCGATCACTTTGGTGTCGAAATAGATGTTTTCACGGAAACAGTGGAGTTTGAAAAATTTGGTTGTGTCAAGTTTTTGCTCGACGGCCACCGGATTTTTCATTTTGAACGCTTTGTCGCGTTTGAAGGCTATGCACTGAACGGCTATTTCCCCGATTTCGGTGATGTCTTCACGCAACAGTTCGCCGACGAAAACCTGAATGTTAGGCTCGACGATTCCGGCATAGCGTGTTGTCCACATCGAGTCGCGGTCACTGCGGCTCATGTATGAGAAGTAGAGGTAATAGTTTGAGTCGTTGACAAGATAGGTGCTGAATGTGGTCGTGTTGAGTTGTTTGATATCATCGGGCTCATATGCCAGGACTATGTTGAGCTTCTCACCTCCGGGAGTCTCTTCTGTAGTTTCGGTTTCCTCTGGTTTGACTTTTGGCGACTGCGGTCGGGTAGGGGGTACTGCCGTTGTCTCGGCGTGTCCTTCACCGCGATCGGCCGGTTTACCTGCCGACGCGGGTTTCACAACTACAAGTTCGCGTATCAAAACTGGGGTCTCGAAGCCGTCCTCGTCGGCCACATGAGCTATGTTGTCGGTTATTCTCACTATTGTTCCGCCTCCGATGCTGTTGAGGAAGCGGACAGTATCTCCAATCTGTGCCATTATCTTATAAAAAAATTTGCTGTAAATTTACAGCAAATTTTTCTATTTGTCAATATGCATGAATAGATTCAGCACTTTATTCGTTCAAGTAATTCGGCACCGAGTTCACGTTTTTTCTCGATGTGGTCAATTACCATCATCACAAATGGGTCGGTATCGAAGTCACCTCTGACCTGCTCGAAGTCGGCGTCGCGGCACTCGCGTGGACCGTCGGCACCGAACCCGATGCGGGAGATCAGCGAATATTCCTTGCGTGCGTCGTCGTAAAGCATTCGGTCGAGTGTCGTCACGCTGTCGCTCCAGCGTGCTACGATCATGCGAATGTCTTCGGCGGTCAGTTCGCTGCATTCTTTTCCCCACCATTGTTTGAATCGGCTGTTGACCCAGGTCCATTCCATGTCGTAGTACTCGTCACCGAGATCACGGAGGCGGTTCTCGATTTTCTCCAGAGAGTCGACACGGCGGTTAGCTATGTCATCGCAAAGTCGTTCGATCTCAGCTTTCGGGGCGATCATTCCGGCAATGTCGACCCACTCTCCGATGCCTCGGGTTGTGGTCGGACGCAAACGTTCGATGATCTGTTCATCGGAAGTGAAATCGACGCCTTTCAGACGGCTTATGACCGAGTTTCCCATAAATTTGTCGATCGCCATGCGGTAATATTCACGTCCTTTTTTCAAAGCCGATGACGTTATTGTCATCGAACGGTAGACATATTGCTCAGATGTGTGGCCGCCGGTGTGTTGAATTGAATCGAGCAATTCGATTCCGCTGAACATTTTCGAGGCTGTGAAAGGGCTCAGGAGGTTGAAGTTGATTATGTCGAGTTTGTCGTCGTCACGCCGTCTGTCGCGTTTGGGCCATTTCTGGGCATCGCGGATGGTGCCTACACTTTTTATGTTCACCCCCGGAACGAGATAGCTCGTCCCGCGGTTCTCGATCAGATAAGAGAAGGGGAGCCGGCTTGTGTCGGGGTGATTGACGTGGCGTCCCATGACCAGCGAGAAAGCTCCTATTCGCGCGGGCCATAGAATGTAGGAGTCGCTTGTTGTCTTTGAACCGCGTTCGACCACTCCTTGATGAATCGGGCCGAGTTTATACATGTGGTTGCTCTGGTTTGATCCGGATCCTGCATTGAGAAATGAGAACATTCCGGCTATCAGCAGACTCGACTTGTGCATTGTCACTGTATAGGGACCGGCAAAAATCGCAGCAGCCTCACCGTTCTCACATGCGCAATTTGAGAAAAACAGTGAGTCGTGGGCCGAGAACAGGTGTGACAGGTGAGTGGCCTGGCCGATGAATGTGTTCAGCAGAACGACGCTGTCTTCGACATGTGCTCCGGCGGCGAGAATGAAATGGTCTGCCATGACGTTTGTTCCGACATAGACAGGATCTTTTTCAGATGACGCTATAGTGCCGTCGGTCAGTTTGGCGGCACTGTCGATGACCGCATGACAGCCTATGTTGACATTTGTGATCACCCCGGCATTGATCACTTTGGCGTGATGCCCGATAGATCCGCGTGGAGTTGTGGCTTTCTTCGCTTCAGCGGAAATCAGTTCCCTGAATGACTCTATGAGTTGAGGATTGTGGCGGTACATTGCCGTCAGATAGGCTGTCTGCGCCGACAGTCGCGTATATATCGGCACTTCGCGTCCTCCTGTCTCGTTCAATACGGAGACTTCGGTTCCGATGCCAAAAGAAGAATCACCTGTCGCAACGATGCGGTCTACGTTTTCGATAAATACGTGATCGCCTATGTTGTAGTTGGCGATGTAATTTGACACATTTCTTATATAGACATTGTCTCCGACTGAAACATTGTGGAGGGTCACATTGCTCAGGCCCGAAACAACGGGAACACCACCTTCGAGAATGAACGATTTATCAAATTTTCCGAGAGAAATCTCGCCCGACAGTCGCAGATTACTGCATCGGGTGGCGTCAAAACATTGGTCGACCGAAACATTGTTCCAATTGTCGGCAGAACAGCCGCGTGACTGGAGAGTCGTGATTTCTTCGTCTGTCAGCTGCCTGTAGTTCTTTTTTGTTGAAGTCATAGTGGAAAAGTGAACATAAGTGATTGATACTTGAATTGCTGTTGCAAAGATACGAATAAGTCGAGAGCAAATGCAAATTTATTTGCAATTTGCCGAGCGGGAGTATCTAAGACGGAGTCAAAGTTATGAATATTTTACGAGAAAAACATGGTTTGCTGCGTTTTGTTCACGTCGTTTGGATTCTGTAATTTTGCATCATGGATAAAAAAACAGAAAAACGGATAATCATTTTGGGTACGGGACATGCGACGGTGACGAAGTGTTACAACGCATGTTTCATGTTGATTGTTGATGGTTGCCGTCTGCTTGTCGACGGTGGAGGTGGCAACGGAATACTTGCCCAGCTTGAAAAAGCAGGCATCGGCATCGCTGAGATCGATGCGGTTTTTGTGACACATGCCCACACCGATCATGTCATGGGGGTGTTGTGGGTGATTCGCATGATCGGGCAGCAGGTTCTGTATGGCAACCGGTCAAAAGGATGTGTCGTCTATGGTAGCCGCAAGGTTCTCGATCTGCTTGACATTATGGGGCGGACTATGTTGTATGAATGGATGTGGCAAAAGATTCGTGAAACGGTAGTGTTTGAGACGATTGATGACGGATTCGAGATGTCGGTCGGTGGAAAATTTAAACTCGAATGTTTTGACACCCGGGCATCAGAACCTCAGATAGGATTCAGAGCCACCCTCCCTGAAGGTGATACGTTGGTTTGTTGTGGCGACGCTCCGTTGGCCGATATCCCAGGGAGTGTATTGAAAGATGCCGACTGGCTGATTGCCGAAGCCTATTGTCTTGAGAAGGATAATGAAAGATTTCATGCCCGGGAAAAAAAGCATGGAACTGTTGTCGATACAGCCGGATATGCTGCTGCGGCAAATGTGACTAATCTGATTATCTATCACACTGAAGATTCAATGCTGTCGACCCGCAAAAAAGAGTATACACGTGAAGCCCGCAGTTTTTTCACGGGTAACGTCTATGTTCCCGACGATCTCGAAATCATAGATCTGTAATCTATATTTTAAATTATAAAAACAGACAGGTCGGAAAACATTGTTTTCCGACCTGTCTGTTTTTATGGGAATCAGGCGATTGACTCGCTGATTATCTGATAATCACTTTTGTGACTTTAGAGCCCTGACGGCGAATGTAGATGCCGTTCTCAGGATTGTTGACACGAACGCCCTGAAGGTTGTAGAACTCGACGGGAGCGTTTTCGTCGTCGGTTGAAACGTTTTCAACGCCGCTGAGTTTCTTCTGGCATGTCACTTCGATTGTCTTGATCTGAGAGTTGGCAGTAACAGTGAAGACCACTTCTTTAGCACCTTCGGCCAGAGTCCATGTGTTGTCGGCGTATGTTCCTTTCTGATTGTCGGCAAGTTTAATGACGCTCTTTGTATTTGCGAATGTGTATTTGATCTCGGTGATGAGATTTGTGGCATCGTCAGATGCGACAGTCATGGTCGCGCCGTTGTAAACGCGTAAGTTAACGTTGGTTTCGCTTGCATACCAGATTTTAGTGTCGGTCGAAGTGCCTTTGGTAGCAACGACGCTGACGTTTCCGTTAGTGAACTTAGTATTGCTGACGTTGATAGATTTGCCGGAGTCTCCGGTAGCGTCCGCTATTGAGTAAGAGGGAGTGAGAGTAGAGGGATCGGTGAAGTTGAACATCGCCATGTTGTCTGCGACGACAAGAATTGTGTAAGCGGCTGTGGCAACGTTGCTGTCGGCAAAGCCCTCTTTAACGGCGATGGCTTTGATCGTGATCTCTTCGTCGATCACGATCGGGGTTGAGTAAACCTGGCTGTCGGCGTTGGGGTTTGTTCCGTCGAGGGTATAGTAGATAGTTGCACCTTCTGTTGCACATTTGATCTCGACCTCAGTGCCTTTTGCAACTTCGCCTGCTGCGACAGAGAAAGTCGGGGTGGCAGCAGCCTCAAGACCCTGGGCGTTGATTACCTCAGTCACAAGAATCTGCCAATCACCTTTAAAGTTAGAGACGAAACCGCGGACGGTCATGTTCTGTCCTGTTGCGATGTTTCCGATGTAGAATTGGTCAAAGAGATTGGCTTTGGTTTCGGGATCTTGCGGGTTTGATGCGGTGAAGTTTCTGCCAGAGCCGGCCACGTCGACGTTTTTGATCTCGATGTAAGAGAGCATCGGCTCACCGTTGAAGTCATCGATAGTGGTTTCGATAGGTTTGATCTCGCCTTCGTTTGAGCCTTTGGTGAAGCCTGTGGGAGAGACGATTTCGGGATAGCCGCCCCCTTTGGTAGCGTCGTAGCCGTAGAGATCATACTTGCCGCTGTATCCGCCGGGAATCACGTCACCGTTGACGTAGGTCTGACCTGTCGAACCATAGGCCATGATCCAAGCCGATCCGTCGGTCATGATCAGGTTGTTACCTTTCTGGTAGACTGCCTTGGCATTGCCTTTGACGGTTGTGGCGTTTGACTTGTCGGCAAGGGCGATAAATGCCGCGATATTGTCGACAGAAGCGGGAACGACATATTTTGCCGAGGCGACCGCGCTGTTTTCCATACCATCTTTGACAGCGATAGCCTTGACGGTAGTGGTCTCGTTGATTGTGATCTCACCGGTGTAGGCTGTTGATTGGGCGGTGGGGTTTGTTCCGTCGATGGTGTAGTGAATCGAAGCACCTTCGGTAGCGCATGCTATCGAGACTTTTGTTCCCGCCTCTACTGTTCCGGCACCCGGAGTGAAAGTCGGGGTTGCGACAGATTCAGCTACCTGTTTTCCGGCCTCTACATATACAAACTGGGTGAACTGCTGGTTGTACTTTGTTGTTGCACTCTCAAATTTGTAGACTGTGCCGGCAGCTTGCGCGTCAGAGGGAATTTCGAATGTGTACTCTTGTCCTCTGACGTTCACAGCCGTAGACTCTCCGATCTGTTTGTCACCGGCATAGAAGTTGATTTTGCTGTTGGCGTTTTCAGATGTGCCGTAATCACCTGAAGTCGTGGTGATCTTGATTGCTTGACAGTTGATTGGCAGAGAGAATGAGATGTAGGCTCCGGCAGCCTTTTTGCCGGCGATCATCAGATAACCGCTTGAGTCGTACGTGCCCATGAATGTATAGGCGATATTAGTGGCGGTTGAAGTTTTTGTAGCTGCGGTGGTTGAAGACGCATTGACAGCCCAAGAGTAGTCATTCGTCCAATCTTCGGTGATGTCAGCCGCTTTTGCACCTGTGAACAGAGCAAGTGCGCAAGTTAACGTGAGTAGAAATCGTTTCATTTAATTGGTTTTAGGGTTAATAATCGTTTAGTTTGTGTCGTGGTTGCAAAGATACACATTAAAAATGAGAATATAGTTGGAATATCATGTAGATTTGAGGATAAACATATGGAAAAAATTGCAGTGAGACAACCTCAGTTGCAATCTGAATGGAAAAAATCGTAACTTTGCAGTTCAATTCAAGACTATGATCTCGATAAATAACCTTTCGGTCGAATTCAGCGCGAAATCGTTGTTCGACAACATCAATTACGTCATCAACAAAAAAGACAAAATAGCCCTTGTCGGCAAAAACGGTGCCGGCAAGTCAACAATGCTGAAGATTATCGCCGGACTTCAGAAGCCGACATCGGGCACTGTTGCCGTTCCACAAGACACGACAATCGGTTATCTGCCGCAGCAGATGATACTCAACGACACCATGACTGTGGTCGAGGAGGTGAGACAGGCGTTCTCACATCTTGACGCTATGCACGATGAGCTTGATCGTCTCAATGGCGAGTTGCTCACGCGCACCGACTATGAGTCAGATTCATATCACGATCTCATTGACCGCATGACAACTCTGACCGATCGTCTGGCAATGGAAGAGAGCGAGAACAGCGAGGCAGAAATGGAGAAGACGCTTCTCGGACTCGGATTCGTGCGCGAGGACTTCAACCGGCCTACATCGGAGTTCAGCGGCGGTTGGCGCATGAGAATCGAGTTGGCCAAGCTGTTGTTGAGACGCCCCGACGTTCTGCTGCTCGACGAGCCTACCAACCACCTTGACATCGAGTCGATTCAGTGGCTTGAGAACTTCCTGGTAAGCAAGGCCGATGCGGTTGTTCTGGTGAGTCACGACAGAGCGTTCATCGACAATGTGACCAACCGCACTATCGAGATCACTATGGGCAAGATCTATGACTATGCGGTCAATTATTCGAAATTTGTCGAGCTGCGCAAGGAGCGTCTCGAACAGCAGATGCGTGCCTATCAGAATCAGCAGAAGCAGATTCAGGAGACGGAAGACTTCATTGAGCGTTTCCGATACAAGGCCACTAAGGCGGTTCAGGTTCAGAGTCGCATCAAGCAACTGTCGCGCATCGAGCGCATTGAGGTAGACGAGGTCGACACGTCACATCTCAACCTTAAATTTCCGCCTGCACCGCGTTCGGGCGACTATCCGGTCATAGCCGACACTGTCGGCAAGGCCTATGGTGACCATGTTGTTTTCGATAACGCCACGTTCACAATCAAACGCGGAGAGAAAATCGCGTTTGTCGGAAAGAACGGCGAGGGTAAGTCCACCCTGGTGAAATGTATCATGGGTGAGATTCCATTTACAGGCTCGCTAAAAATAGGGCACAATGTCAAAATCGGATATTTCGCACAGAACCAGGCTCAGTTGCTCGACGGTGAGATCACTGTCTTTGACACGATCGACCGTGTCGCTGTCGGTGACATCAGAACGAAGATACGCGACATTCTCGGGGCATTCATGTTTGGCGGCGAGGCCTCGGACAAAAAGGTGAAAGTGTTGTCGGGCGGCGAGAAGACGCGCCTGGCAATGATCAGACTGTTGCTTGAACCGGTCAATCTGCTCATTCTCGACGAGCCTACCAATCATCTCGACATGAAGACCAAAGACATCTTGAAACAGGCTATAAAAGATTTCAATGGAACGGTTATAGTCGTCAGCCACGACCGTGAGTTTCTCGACGGTCTTGTTGACAAGGTGTTTGAGTTTGGCGGTGGCAAGGTCAAGGAGTGTCTCGGAGGCATCTATGAGTTTCTTGAGAAGAAGAAACTGGCGTCACTGGCTGAACTTGAGTTGTCAAAATCACCTTCGGCCGATGTAGTCAAGCCAAAGGCAGAGTCACCGAAATCTGCGCAGGCTCCCGAACCGAAGCAACAGCGTAAGCTGAGCTATGCCGAGCAGCGCGAATATGAAAAAATGGGAAAACGGGCACGCAAGAAAGTCGAGGAGGCCGAGGCCGAGATCTCACGCATCGAAGGTGAGATTGCCGCGGTTGAGCAGGAGATATCGGCCGGAGCGGTTGATTCGACTGTGTTTGAGCGGCATGCGTCCTTGAACAAGCAGCTTGAGAACGCCATGAGCATGTGGGAACTCGCATCAATGGAAGCTGAAAGCTTCAATAAATGACTGTCATATGACAAAGAAGAGAAATAACCGTAAGAACCTGTTGACGGCAGTTTACGCGACATCGCTTGTCATTGCGTTTATTGTGGTTGCCGCTGTGGCCGCATGGCAATATGCGACGGTCAGCTACAGATCGGCGTCGGGTGAGTGTTACCTGTACATTCCTAAAAACATCAGCAGGGACGCGATGACCGACTCATTGAAAAAACTTGACGAAGATTTCGGATCGAGAGTGTCGACTTTGTTTGACATGATGAACGGAAATGTGGAGAGAGCGCACGGCGCATATCTGGTAGACAGGAACACTACGGCACTCAATCTGGCACGTCGCCTTAAGAACGGACGCCAGTCGCCGGTGAAGGTGACGTTCAACAATTTGCGCACAATGGGTCAACTTGCTGACCGCGTTGCCTCTCAACTTGAATTTAATCGTGAAGACTTTTTTGAAGCCTGTGACTCGGTTTTGCCTGAAATGGGATTCAAAAAGAGCGAGTATCCGGCGGCATTTTTCCCCGATACATATGAATTTTATTGGACGGCCGCTCCCGTGAAAGTGGTGGAGATGTTGGCCGGCTACAGGAATAAATTCTGGAACGAGGAACGCCGACTGAAGGCACGAGAACTCGGACTGACTCCCGTCGGTGTCGCTACCATTGCCTCGATTGTCGAGGAGGAGTCGGCCAAGGGAGATGAACGTCCGACAATCGCACGCCTTTACATCAACCGGCTGCAACGGGGCATGCCCCTTCAGGCCGATCCGACCGTCAAGTTTGCCACTGGCGATTTCTCGTTGCGACGCATAGGGACCAAACACCTTGCCATCGAGTCGCCCTATAACACTTATAGAAACAAAGGATTGCCGCCCGGACCGATAAGAATTGTCGAGCGTCGCACTCTCGAACAGGTTCTTGACGCTCCGGTAAACAACTATCTCTACATGTGTGCCAAAGAAGATTTCTCAGGATATCACAATTTTGCCTCAGACTTCGCGACACATAAGCAGAATGCACGACGCTATCAACAGGAATTGAACCGCCTCGGAATTAACTGACTGTGAACTTTATCGTGTTCTGTATGTTTAATTTAATAAATCCTTTAAAAATTTAAGAAATGAGATCGATTATATTGACATCATTAGCGGCTGCCTCACTGACAGCTATAGTGTCGACATCGTGTGGTTCACAGAACAAGACAGAGCAGACTCCGCTGGTTGAGTATGACGGACAGACATGGTGCACGACAGTCAAGACCGATGCCACGGTTGATACCATATTTAACTTTGACGGCACTCAGGTGGCGTCAACACGCATCTCGCGCTTTAAAGCTGCAGCCGACAGTAATTTCTATGCGTCGGTAAACGTCTATGGCAATGCCACCAACGAGGTTATCAACGGTGCGTTTGCAAAATATATTGAAGAAGTATTCTCGACTTTCCAATCCAATGATGAGTCTACCGACAAAGCAATTGGCGTTGATTCTCTGAAAACAGCCGGAATCGCCGAACTGACATCTGTTGTCGACGGTTGTGTCGGTTATTTCAACAATGAGGTTATTCCAACTGCACAGAAAGACAGTGTCATAGCCACCAATCTGTCGGTAGAGATCAAGCCTGTGTGGGCCGATGATTCATACGTTACCTATGCTATGGCCTCGGGATGCTACTATGGTGGAGCGCATGGTGAGGAAGACTTCTATCTGATGACTTTCGACTCCAAAACCGGTGCGCAGATGGGTTTCTACAATCTGATTCCGGCCGACAAGCAAGACCAGATGCGGGAGAAGCTGCTTGATGTTATCAGCCGCACCGATGATCAGACTGTCGAGTCTTATCTGGCCATGGTCAACCAATGGATCGGAAATGACAAGAGCGAGAGCTGGACTGTGAAGACTTTCCCGATCTATCATGTCGCACTGACAGGTCAAGGATATGTTTTCTGTTATCCCAAATATTCGATCGCTCCCGGTGCCGCAGGCTGTCCGATTTATGTAGTTCCCGAATAAGGAGCGTTATAACTTATCATCTGCGACACGCACCCTGCCCTCATAGGTCAGGAGCGTGTCGCGGTTGTGTCTGTACTCCCTGTGTCCGATTGACGATGTAACATCGAAATGAGACGATTCGATGTCGAAAATGGAACACAGCAGTTCATAGGTCAGATCGTTGGTTATATATCGTGGAGCGTTCTCTTTCAGAATAGAAAACCGTTCGTGATGACGTTTGCGATAGTCTTCTGATAGCCATGCCATGAGCGGAATGCGGGTATTTTCAAAGCCGTCGAAGCGTGGCGAACGGCGTTTACGGGGATTCTCGCCGTGGTCAGACACATAGACCATTGCCTCGAGATTCAAATGAGTCGAGGCATAGTCATGTATCATGCCGAGCACCTTGTCGGTGTAGTGAATGGCGTTCATGTAATTCACGACATCGTCGCGCATCGAGGGTGATCTCCAGACTGTGTCTTTTTCCGGAAAACGGTTCAGATAGTTGAAGTGGCTGCCTTTCAGATGAATGACCACAAGGTTATCGGTGTCGGGATTCACCTCGTCGAGAAAATCGACAAGATATTCGTCAAATTGAGGTTTGTTGACTTCCTGATGTGTCCATTTGGCCACATCAGCAGTTTCGGCAATGAGCGATACCGGAGTGTCGAATGTGCCGAGATGTCCCTGGTTGCTGTACCAGTGAACCCTACGGCCGAGACGTCGCGCTACATCGATTATCGAACATGCATTGCTGAAACCGGTATCGGAATATTGGTTGGCCTCTGTTACCATCATTCTGACAGCAGGCACTGTTTGGATTGCGCATGAATAGGCGTTTTTAAACAGAATCGTGCCTTCGTCGCAGAGTTTCGATTCAAGCCACGGTGTGGTTATGTGGTCAAGAGGAGTGAACGCGCTCATGAAATCGCGGTTGGCCGACTCTCCTATGACAAGAATCACCGTCGACGGTCTGGCAGACCTCGGTGAAAGTTCTTTCAGCTGAAGTGATTCAGCACGTTCCGCCGCTCCGGCCTTGTAATCGGCTATTCCTTTTCTGAAACTTTTCACTTCATTGGCCAGATAGATCAGTCCGAGTCTGTTCCAGGGTGAGCGTTTCCCCTTGAACATCATCACGGTCATCGCTATGGCATACGCGGCGAGCAGACTTGCCTGAACATCTGAGATAACGATGTCGCTGCCACCGGCGATGTCGCCGTAGAGAATGAGTGAGATGACGGCGACCGACAGCAATATCGCTCCTCTGACAACAAAGACATTGTAATAGCGCATGAACTCGAGTACCTCATTGAGGCCTGTCGACATGACGACCTCGACACTCGTTGAGTCAAATATGTTTTTATACAAGAAATAGTATCCGATTTGAGCGACGGCCATGATCAGAAACGCTGTCTCTACGATCCACAGAATGACCGACAGAAAGATACCGCCCTGAAATGCAGGCGCAAGCAGAATGAGACTGCCTGACAGCCCCCAGAGATATAGTCCGAAAGTTGTGTCCATGTAGTTGTCATAGTCGGGCGAGGTATTGCGGTTGACGATGTGGTAGAGTACAGGATAGGTCATCATGGTCAGCAATGAGGTGGTGGCGGCAATGATTGTCGCAGGGCATGGTGCGAAAGATCCGGCAATGAACCATGGTGTCATGGCCAATAACGAGGCCACGCCCATGCGTGTGGTCTGCTGGTGTATGGCCGACCGTGAAAGACCGTGGTTGAATGTGCGGTAGATCAGTGTGGACAGAATAAACAATGCCACAGCTACAACGGTAAATATGATGTAATTCATTGTTCAATACATTTTTGCAAAGATAGCACATATGATGCAGCTGTGAAATATTGGTTTTAGAAAAAAACGGCCGCAGAGATTGAATAGCTGTTGTTCAGGGTTGTTGACAATGAACTTGCGGTGATTTTCAAGGCGAGTTTCTCAGGGAGGGCGATAGAGGCCGAGACTGTTGCACCTGCATAAGAGACATTGCGTGACTGAGCGAGATATTCTGTCTCGGCAGCATCTATTATCGCTGTGACTCCTTCGTCGGGCATGTAGAACCGGCCGGTGATATTATTGCGATAACCATAGCTCACACGTGTCTCAAGCAAAAGACGTGGGGTTTTGAGATATGACACCCGGAGTGATGCGTTTCCACAGATGTTGTTGATGATGCGCCGGGCGTCGGGCGATGAATGAATTTGATTGTTGTGGTTGTAGTCTCCGGTCAGTTCTCCGGTCATTGTCCACCTGTTGTCCACAGCCAACGAATACATACCTGATAATCTGAAATCCACACTGTTGCAGACATAAAGGGTGAGTGACGCTATCTCAGGATAGCTGCCCGAGGTCGCGTCTCCAAAAATGTTTTCGTTGCCGAGTCGTCTGACGATGTTGACATGACTGTTGACCGCGAAAGACTTTCCACGCCAGCCTGCTTCAACTCTGTATTCCATTTGTCGGACATCTGCAATAGGTAGCTTGTTCAGGTCAGTAAGAATATTTGTGAATGAAAGCCGGTGAAATGAAACTGATGCCACAGGCCCTGAACAATTATCACATGGGTGCATGTCGACAGAGATTCCGTATCGCCACCCGGTGTAGTAAGTTGACAGACCCACTCCGGCAAACCTTGTGTAGTCGGTTCCGAGTCCGGTGAGATGATATAATTTCTCTACGCCGAGTTCACTGACAAATTCAACAGAATTTGACTGTTTGTATTTCATTGCGTCAATCGCAGAGGCGATTATCAGTCGGTTTGTCTTGAGGCCGATTCCGGCAGAAATGTCAAGTCTGCCTGTCACATTGCGTGGGCGTGGATCGACATTCCGGTAATTGAGCCCGGCTTCATAGCCGACCGACGCACCGTAGATAGCTTTTGAGGAAAATGATGATGAGACACTGCCGCCGAAACGATACAGTTCACTTTTCATGTCGCCTCCGGTCGAATCAGCGAGAATGTAGGGGTAGACCATATCATAGTCAGAGGTCTCGCACCATTTCACTGATTTTATTTTTCCGTTGGAATATCCTGCGAAGCCGGTCAGCGTGTAGTTGTCGTGTCTCAGATATGATTCGGCATCAAACGATGTGAAATTCTCACCTTTGCCTTCGGCGGGAAGATATGGCTGTCCGTTTCTGGCCGATGTTTTTTCCCAACCTACGGTCACATTGTTAAGCGAATGGTCTCTGATCAGACCTTTCAAGGCCGGATTGGCATATACGGTGCTGAAAAGATGAGATGACGACTGTATTTCTTCCTGAAGATGTTTGATTGTGTATGTTGATTCATTATCGGCAACGCAAAAAAGGTGTCCGCATGAAACCAACGCTGATAAAAGCAGAGTGTGTCTCATGATCATTGTTCTATAGGTGTCACTCCATCATATGTCTTCATTGTCGCTCGGTTTCCCATAAGATCGATGATTGTGCCTTGAAGTTCTATTTCAGAGGGTATGCACATAGGGTTGAAGTCTTCCGACGAATTATTCGTATCTTTGAATACCGGACGACCGTTTTCATCTAAAAACAGCAGTTTACGTCTGACGGAATGGAAATAACGGGTTTTGTCGTGATCAATTGTCCCGCAGTTGGTCCACCCCATGTCAAGCAGGGGTGAGCACACGGTCCATTCCATTTCAGACTGGACGCTGCAGTTGACAACGTCGACAATCCACTCGTTCGGAAGCTTGTAGGCCGATTGTGACATAGGGAATGTGCCGGCTTCGGCAATTATCTCATAGTCGTAGGAATAAAGATAATTTTTCCGGTATGTTTCCTTGTCTACCGGAATTCTTGCAATGCCATAGGCTTTGAAGCCGCGGTTGTGCAAGACCCAGAAAGAGAGGGTATAACAATACCATTTGTCAAGATTCGGAACGTATGGGGAGTCAATATCGACGTGTTCAGGTTTTGTAGACAGGTCAAACCATTCGAAATCGGCGTGAGAAAGATCGAATGAATTGGGGTTTGCCACCCTGTGGTCAATTCCGGTGTCAGCGATCAGAAAATACTCTCCAGGTTCGACAGGGTGGTCGGTTCCACTACCCGGAACGGTGTATAGAGCCTGCACAGTCATGGCCTCGTTCATGATGTCGGGTGTATATTCAAATTTCTGGGTCGTTGTAAACTTGCTTTCAAAAAGAGTCAGTCCGTCGGCATAGACGACATGGTCTGTGTTGTTGTAGAGTTTGATATAGTCATCGCCATGATATTGGTTTCCCGACGATTGCAGTGTGCCGGTGAAGAACACTTCGCAGATTATGAGATCATCGTTGTCTACAGTGAAATATGCCGTCATGTCAATGACCGCACTTGAGGCAGTCAACACGACTGATGTTTTTTTACCTCTGAGATTACCACGTGTTCCATTGGGGAGCGTCACCTCAGCCTCATAAGTGATGTCATACAGACCCTTTAAAAGGCGGTTGCCTGCCGGAGACTGTGATACGGTTGTCTTTCCTGTCGATATGTTCAGAAATGATATTGTCAAATTTTCGGGAGTCAGCCCCTTTGCCTCGTCAGGCAATGTCACCGATAGGGTGATCGTGCAGTTGTCGTTATCGGAGCCTGCAAGGATATCGTCACATGAGATCAATGTCAACATTGAAATTAAAGACATCAGATAGAGATAGATTCGCTTCATAATTGTAGTTTTTATAATGACAGATTTAGTTCCATGCCGAAGTATGGACTGGTGACGCGCCTGATTGTCAGACCGTTTGATTTGTAGTCGGGCAGGTAGTCGACCATACGGTTGACAAACAGGGCCACGCGCAGAGATTTACCGATGGTTTTTGTTGCCTTCAGGTTGACATAGACGGCAGTCGGAATTTTCTGGGTCTTGTAAACGTCGTCGTTGTAGTATTTTATGAGGTATCGGAGCATCGGGTCATTAACTGCGCCGTCTTTGTCATAAGGCCTGATCAGACCGTCTTCGGCCGAGATATAGCTTTCCGGCACTCCGTTTTGCCACAGTCGTGTAGTCTTTATCCACCACATGCATTGAACCGATGTCGAGAAAATGAGTCCCCATTGTGGAAATTGGGTGTCGAACATGAAGTTGGTGTTGAATTGCTCGTTCACCCGGCCGTCGTTTGAATCATAGATTCCGACATATCGGTCGCTTACGGCAACACCGTCAACGATATCATTGACCGTTTGATAGAGCATCTGTGAGTTTGAGTAGGTCGATTTAAACCATGCTCCGGTGACGGTAAGGGCGGTGTGAAGTGTGTTACATCTCATTGTGTTCAATTGGAACTCAATTCCTTCCTTGTCAATGCGGCTGCCGTTGGTGACGCGTCTATATCCGTCGAGCACACGATCGTCGACGTAGGGTAGGCTCTCAAGCGACGGAGGGGCCGACAGTTTGTCCGCATCGATACCTGAACCGTCATATTTCCGGTAGGAATATGGCTGGTACACCGATGAATAGCGGTATCCTGAGTTTAGTCTCTCGTTGAAGTAGGTTACAGACAGACGGTTACCTCCATATTCTGCACCGACTCTTATTTCCCATTTCTTATTTCTTGCGGCTTTGAGATTTCGGTTGGCCACATCGTTGATGTAGGTTCTCAGGCTTATGCGTGAATATTCGAGAGGTTTGTTAACATCGTAGTAGTTGAGTTGAATCAGATCGTGGTAGGATTGCTGCGGAAAGAGATAGTTGACGGTCGGCATTTTTGTAGTAAGTCCAAAGCCTCCGGCAATCATGAATTTGAGGTCATTGTATCCTGTATTTATGCCTGGAAAAGACCATTTCAGGTTTATGCGCGGATCGACGTATACACGGTTTGAAAGACGATAGCTTTTATCAAGTCCTACAAGGGTCGATGTGCGGGCTCCGATCTGAATGTTTAACAGGTTTTCGCTGATTTTAGCCTTGAGGTTTTCTTCAACAAATGCTGATGCAACCTTTAAGGCCGGAATATCTCTGTAATCGCGAGGGCGTGTTGTCCAGGCCGCTGCCAAAGGGCGCGTAAGATCATAGAGCTGTCCGCGTCCATAGTTTTTAGTGAATGTGAATTCAATTCCGGCCAGATAATCGTTGAAGATGTTTCTGAAATTTTTATTGCCGCTGATCTTGATCTTTCCGAAAATATTGACCGGTTTCCCTTCACACACATAATCGGCGATATATTCATTGAGCAGGTAGTGTCCGTCGTGTATGCCTTCGGTCATGGTTGTCGGTGCTACTGATGCACGCTGTGGTGCGACTTGCTTGTGGCGTTCGAGCCGATCTTTCTGATAGGAGACGGCAAGGTTGAATGACAGTTGTCTGATCAAACTTCCGGGAAATTGTATCTGCAGGTCGGAGTGGAAATCAAATTTGTTGTAAGATGCCTTGTAGTCGTTTACCTTGAGGTATGACAGGTCTGGATCAGTTTTGGTGTTGTCGAATGAACCGGTATAGTCAACTGACGGTGACCACTCGATTCTTATCTTTGAAGAAAGTTTGAAATCAAGATGAAGCCGTCCTGAAAAATTTGCTCTTTTATAGTTTTCGAGAGAATTACGGGGGTCGGTCTTTGAGTCAAGCCACCCTCCGTCGAGATTCAGAATGTTGTCTCCGTTAATGTATATACCCTTTCCGATAGAGAAAAGCTTGCTGTATTCGTCGACTTTGACACGTGCGTTGACCGGAGTGGCGCGTCTGATTCTCTTTATGTTAACCATGCCGGAGGTCAGGTTGCCGTATTCGGCCGACGGAATCCCTCTCACGATCTCGACGCTCTCGATGTTGTCGGTTGAGATAGACCTCATGTCGACACCACGGTTTGTCATGTCTTTGCCGTTGACAAGCCCATCTGTTCCGCCGGTTGGCACGCTCTGCATGTTGGCATCGTTAATGATAGGTGCGCCGTCAACGACAAAAAGCGTGCCCAATGAAGTTATGTTATAGTCTTCATTGACTGTTTTGGAACCTGTCGCTCCATAAGTGCCGGTCTCGCGTAGGGTTATTGCGTTGACAGCTCCCATGTTTGGGGTCTGGGAGATATTACCCGGTAAAAGTTCAAGCAGATCGGTGAAACTGGTGGGTTGCAGATGAGTCATTGCGTCACGGTCTATTTTCGAGGAACTTGTCATTCCGCTTGATTCACGTGCGGTGACAACCACTTCACCGAGCTGATGTCCTGCCGGTCGGAGTTTTATGATTAACCGTGACTTTCTTTTAAGATTGACCGTTGTCGTTGATTTAATGAATCCTATAAAAGAGACCGAGAGTGTCGCCGACTCAAGTTCATCTGGTACATTGATTGAGAAACGGCCTTCCATGTCGGCCGATACTACGATGTGTCCGGGCGACACGCTGACAGTAGAGAATTCAAGCGGATCACCAGTGGTGGCATCAGTCACTACACCCTCGATGGTTCTGCTCTGCATCAACAGTGTTGAAAAAAAGAGAAATGCTATAATTAACTGTAGTTTTTTCACGATTAAAGTCTGATTGAATTGGAATGCAAAATTACCGTGACATCACTTCATGTTCAATACATAAAATCTGGTATATTATGCCTGATTCTGTCATGTTAATTTACCAATAATACGGTATTCTTTGGCTTTCAGACTCTTGATACCTTTGCACGGTAAAAATTTGTGTAGTTAATCTTAAAAAAAATGAACAGAATCACTTCTTTATTATTGGGCTTCTCCATTTCGTCAATGACACTTGCAAATGCTGCAGAGAATGAGGCCCCTGTCTATCAGTGGGCTGTCGATCTTTCGTCGGAGACAGCCGGAGATCAGGCCAATGGACTTTTCGTTGATGAAACGGGTGTCTATTACCTCGGAAGCGAGGGCTCACAGTGTTATGGAAACATAGTGTCTGATCCGGCCAATCCGTTCAGAACTCTCTACTATGATGACAAGGAGATAGGAACAGGATCACTTTCTGACAGCAACTCAGCCAATCACAATTGTGTCATTTTCAAAACCGGCAATGACGGGAATATGGTCTGGCGAATTTATTCTTCGTGCGGAGACCAGGCTGATAATCAGGGAGGCATTGTGAAGATGAAAGACGGGTCGCTTGTCGCAGTGGTCAAAATGCGTGCCGCCAGCGGATATCTTGCCGATGCCATTAAATTTGTAGATGGTGAAGATAAAAATCATCTGATAGACTGGGGCAATGCCGATGAACCGGTGAGGGCATACCGGGTGCTGGTCTTGAACATAAATGCCGAGACCGGTGCTATAAACAGTGTCAATCAGATCTCTACCGACATCACACCTGCGGCAAATGCAACAGGCACATATAAGAACGGTGCTCCCGACGGCGTCAATGTCAACTCGGTTGTGACTGACGGTGAATTTGTTTACTTCGGAGGTTATTATCTGAAAGCGATGACATTCAATAAGGTTGGCGGAACAACCGCTGTCATGACACCCCATTCGATGGAAACATGGGACGGTAATACACAAGACGGTCATCCAGGCAACCTCTACATTGTCAAACTTGACTCCAAAGGCAACTATGTCGGTTCATTTACGTCTGAATCACCGATTCATCTGGGTAATGTACTCGGACTCTATTGTGGTGACGGTATGATTTATGCTGCCGGAATGATAAAAGGAAAGGATAGCGGTGGAGTATATGGAGATGTGGATTTCGGTGGAGTGACACTGAAGACATATCAGTCTCAGTCTCCGTTTGTCGCATGTCTCGACACGGATTTAAAGGTGCGTTGGGCGAAACTTTTTGAAGGAACATATGCTGCGACCAAAGGTAAATCTTTCGTACTGCAATTCCCCGGAATGGTAGTAGATAAAGGTAATCTGTGGCTATCGGGAATGTTCAACGGAAAAGTGATCAATCCTGATAACAATGAAGTCATGCTCACATCTGTTAAAGATCAGATTCCGCGTGAAGGATTTCTTATGAGTTTGGACGCGGGAACAGGAAAATTCAAGGCCGCTGCCGCAAGCAACGATTCTTATGGAATCACAGTTCCTGACACTAAGATCAACTGTATCACCGGATATTTCGCCCCGTTTGTCGATCAGTCAGATGACACTCATGTCTATGTGTTTGGCTATGGAATGAATGCGAAAGTAGGCGTTTTTGTACGTCGATATGATGTCGGGACTCTTAAAAGTGACCCTGCCGTAGATCAATGGAATCTGACGACCGACGGTGGTGCCCCGACATGTCAGTTTATGAATTACGATGCGGAAACAGCAATGTTCACTTACACCATGAGGGGTAACCGTGCTTTCACTCTATTCGGGACCGATGCTAAAGTCACACCAAAAAACAACCAGTATGGTGTTGCGATGGCTCGTTTCAAGATGCCTTTTAAGACGGTAAACGGAATCAGTTCGGTTGAAGACGACAATAATGGTTATGTGAGAGTCTATGGAGGATATGGAACGGTGGTCGTCGAGTCGGATGATTTTGCAGAAGTTGAGATTTTTGATCTTTCAGGCCGTTGTGTCGCCACGGTCTCTGTCGAGAACGGAAGACAATCGGTGTCACTGAAGGCAGGATTTTATATTACCCGATACGGAAAGATTATTGTGAAATAGACGCTGTCATAAATCTCAATCGGTTGCCGTTTCTGAAGCAAGTTTTCAGGAACGGCAATTTTTTATGTGGGTGTTTGTGTCCGCTGCGTACACAATGTGTCCGAATTTGAACATTGCTGAATTTTGACCTTTCTGATACTCAGCTGTTTATCTGTTTGGCATGGTTTTGGCATCTGACATCAAGCAAAAACAAAAGATAATGGACAAAGAGATTCCGGAGAACCAACGCAGACTCATCAAAATCAAACGTGTCGCAAAAATAGTTGCCATTCCGGCTGTGGCTGTCGTGGGGACATGGCTGATGCTTTTGTCAGGGGGCAAAAGCGTCAGGGCCTCGTCAGTCAAATTTGCAACAGCCGACAAGGGAATAATCCATTCGTCGGTGACTGCTATCGGAAAAGTGAAACCGGCATTGGAGGAGATCATAGTCAGCCCTATCACCTCGCGCATAGTGGCGGTGTATTGCCGTCCGGGCCAACAGGTAGAGAAAGGCACCCCGTTGTTGAAACTTGATCTCACCTCGGCGGAGCTTGACCTTAGCAAAGCCGGAGACCAGCTGACGATGAAGCGGCTTGAGCTGGAGAGGCGCAGACTGAACAACGACACCCGCATCTCTGATCTTGAGATGCAACTGAAGGTAAAAGAAATGGAGACCGAACGTCTTGCGGCTGATCTTGACAATGAACGCTATCTCGACTCGATCGGTTCGGGAACCGGAGAGAAAGTGCGTCAGGCAGAGACGGCACTTTCGACAAGCCGCATGCAACTCAAGCAACTCAGATCTCAGATCGGTAACGAACGGCGCGAGAAAGCTGCCGATGCCCACTCGGGTGAGGTCGAACTTGAAATAATGTCGCGCGACATGAGCCGTTTGCGCAAGACATTTGACGATGCCCGCATTCTCTCTCCACGTCAAGCTTCTCTCACCTTCATCAACAATAAGCTCGGGTCGGCGGTGTCGGCCGGTGAGCATATAGCGACAATAGCCGATCTTGACCATTTCAAGGTCGAGGGAACCGTGGCCGATGCCTATCTCGACCGAATAGCCGTAGGCTCCAAAGTCTCGGTCAAGGCATCGGACGAAACGCTGTCGGGCATAATATCAAACATAGAACCTTCGTCGGTAAACGGTGAAGTCGCGTTGTCGGTTTCGCTCGACAACGATTCGTGTGTGTCGCTGAGAACGGGCATGAAAGCCGACATCAACATTTTCACCGATGTGTTGCCCGATGTCATCAGGGTGTCGCGTTTCAAGCAGTACTCAAAGCCCGGAATCTATCAGCTTTATGTCAAGATCGATGACTCGACTCTCGAATTGCGCAAAGTTGTCGCCGGAGCAGCCAACGTAGACTACATAGAGATCGTTTCCGGACTTAAGCCCGGTGATGTCATAGTCACAGACGATCTGTCGGGATATAACTCTAAAACACTCAAAATAAAATGAAATTCACCCATTATCTTAAATTGTCATTTGCCGAGGCACGTGAACATCCGCTTTACGCGACAATCTATGTCGCGGCTGTCGCCATGTCGGTGATGCTGACGATGGTTTTCGCCATTTATTATTACATTCAGCTCGGGCCTGTATATCCAGAAACCAACCGCAGCAATCTGAGTTACATATATCAAGTCAATTTTGACAACACCTCAGAGCGGTATCATAACAGATATCGGTTCACACCGCAGCAGATCAGGGATCTGATCTACCCGTTGACAAATAATGAAAATGTGTCGGCAGTCGCTATTGGCGGCAACATGGCGTCTACAGTCGACGAGACAAAAAGCACACGGTTCAGCTATATCGCCACCGATGCCGGTTTTTTTGACATCTATCACTTTAAATTTCTTTATGGACAACCGTTTACGCCCGAAGAATTTCAAAGCGAACAGAAGGTCGCCGTCATTACCGACCGTGCCAGCATCGATCTGTTTGGCGGAGATCCTTCAGAGTCAATCGGCAAGACGTTCATGCTTGAAGGAAACGAATATCGCGTGACGGGCATCGTGAAGGCACCGAGCAGGTTGGTGCAGTATTCATATGCTGATGCATATCTTCCTTATACGGCTGTGAAACTGATGGTCATGAATGACGGACTTATGGGCCCTTTGAGTGTCGTGTTCGAGACTAAGAACCGACAGCAACTTGACGCGTTGAGAGAGGAACTTGAGACGGCCAAATTGAAATTCCATGACCAATGGCCCGAATGGGAACTGAACCTTGTCGATCAACCTGTCTCGACTTTCGACAGGGCATTCTCTGATGAGAGCGACGGAGAGAGTGTGTCGCTATGGAAAGTGATAGAGAAAAATCTGTTGATTTTGTTCGCTCTGATTCTTCTGCCCGCCGTCAATCTCAGCGGAATGATTGCCGGACGCATGGAGAGCCGTGTCGGCGAAATGGGCATCAGAAAATCGTTTGGTGCACGACGCAACAATCTCATGATGCAGATCTTTACCGAGAATCTGCTCATGACCCTGGCAGGGGCGTTGATCGGACTGGCATGCGCATGGCTGTCGATCAGTTTCTACACATGTCAGGTTCTCGGTCTGTTCAGAAGTGACATCGCCACGTCTGATGCTGTCGTAGACGTCACCCCCGACATGCTGTTCTCACCGACCGTGTTCGGCATCGTTATGGTGGTCATTTTGATAATCAATCTTTTGTCAGCGATCATTCCCTCGTGGATCTCGCTCAGTCGTCCAATTGTCGAATCTCTTAATCAAAAAAGATAATGTTCAAGACAGTATTGAAAAACATCTGGCGCAACCGCCGAAACAACGTCTGGCTGTTTGCCGAACTTGTTCTGGTGGCCATTGTGACCTGGTCAATGGTCGATCAGGTGGCCGTCATAGTCTACAACGACAGCATACCACTCGGTTATGATATCGACCGTCTCTGCTATGCAGAGTTCACGGTCATCAATTCCGGTTCACGGAAATATGACCAAAGTGTCGAGATGAGCAACGAGCGTGTGCTTGAAGATGCGCTCAATTTGACATCGCGGCTTGAGAATCTGCCTGAAGTGGAGTCGGCATCGTTTCTGTCATTCTTTAACTTTCCGGAATCAAATGCTTATTCATCAAGATTGATGGGCACAGAAACCGATACGCTCAACAATGTCTGCTATTTTGGCTATAATGTCGGACAGAAATATTTCGAGACTTACGGAATCAAGAGTATCGAGGGATATAAACCGGTTGAGGAACTGTCAAAACTCACCACCGGACGTCACAATGTGATCATCTCACAGTCGGCTGCTGAATTCTTATGGCCGGGTGAATCGGCGATTGGAAAAACGTTTGTAGATGACGTTGACGATCCCGACACAATGACGGTCGTCGGTGTGGTCGGCGATGTCAGAAAAGGACGTAATTCACCTAACAGATATTGCATTTGGGAATCTCAAGAGAAAAACATCTACATGCTTAAGACAATCATAAGAGTCAAAAACACTACTACGCCCGATGACTTTGTCGACCAACTGTTGCCAGAACTGAACAGCCGTTTTCGCAGCGGGAATGTCGTCTTGTCGAGACTTGAGACATATGAAGAGTTGTGTGACAGTAGTTACGGTAACCGTAACTATGCGACAAAAAAGCGCATGCAGATCACCCTGCTGGTTTTCTTTCTTGTCAATCTGGCGTTAGGAGTGATCGGAACGTTCATGTTGCAGACACGTCGACGTGTCGGAGAGATCGCGGTTCTGAAGGTTTTCGGAGCCAACCGTCGCCACGTTGTGTCGATGTTGATGTGGGAGAGCTTGATGCTGACTGTTGCAGGATGGGCGGTCGGTTGTGTGATCTATCTTCAATATGCCTTGAAAAAAGGCATCTGCGAACAAGACCTCACCGCAAATTTGAATATTGACAACTGGGTCGCCGATTTCCCGCTCCACTTCTCGATCATATCACTGATCACACTGGCAATGATGTGTGTCATAGTGGCTGCCGGAACATTGTTGCCGGCATTGAAAATAAGCCGCACGGCTCCGGTTGATGCGCTCCGCGACGAATAAACAATTTCTTAACCACCATTTAAACATTAAACAATGTCAATCATAACACTTGATAGAATCAATAAAATCTACCGAACAGATGAAATCGAGACCCAGGCTCTCGAAAATGTGAACATCTCGATTGAGAAAGGAGAGTTTATCTCTGTAATGGGACCGTCGGGTTGTGGAAAATCGACTCTTCTCAACATAATAGGACTTCTTGATCTTCCTACTTCCGGCAAGATCATCGTCAACGGCTGTGAGACATCAGAAATGAAAGAGACGGCTCTTGCCCGATTCCGCAATGCCAATCTCGGTTTCGTATTCCAGAGTTTTCATCTGATCAACACAATGAACGTGCTTGACAATGTCATGGTGCCGTTGCTTTACAGGCCGATGAACGATCGTCAGCGTCGAGAGGCGGCCAAGGAGGTGCTCGACAGGGTAGGGTTGTCCCACCGCGTTTTCCACCGTCCGTCGCAACTGTCGGGCGGTCAATGCCAGCGTGTTGCGATTGCGCGTGCGATTGTCGGACGTCCGGAGATCATTCTTGCTGACGAACCTACCGGTAACCTCGATTCGAAAATGGGAGGCGAGATAATGGAGATTCTGCATCGTCTCAACAGCGACGACGGCAAGACGATCGTCATGGTGACCCACAATGAGGAGCATGCTACCGCAACATCGCGCATTCTCCGGTTCTTTGACGGTCGTCAGGTAGAATGAGACGGTGGTTTCTGACGGCGGTCGTGTTGACGTGTGTGGCCGCCACAGCCCAACAGACGGTGACACTGACGCTCGACCGGGCGATTGAAAGAGCACGCGTCAGCAGCGTCAGTGCCGAGGCCGCGCTCAACGCGCTGAAAGCATCTTACTGGGAATACAGGTCTTATCGCGCTTCTCTGTTGCCGGAGTTCAATTTTGAGGCTACCGCACCGTCATATGCCAAAAGCTACAGTGCCTATCAGCTCGATGACGGGTCATATACTTTTGTCAGAAACAACCGACTTGATTTCGCCGGCACCCTGACTGTCGACCAGGGTATATGGCTCACGGGTGGTTCGGTCTCATTGAAGTCGTCACTTGAGCTCTATCGTCAGCTCGACGGAAACTACTCCAACCGCTTCATGTCGGTTCCGTTTGCGCTGACATTGACCCAACCTGTGTTTGGAGTGAATCACCTGAAATGGAGCCGTCGCATAGAGCCGGTCCGATACCTCGAGGCTCAGGCCGGTTTTCTTGAGGCTACAGAGCAGGTGGCGATGAACACGATCACAAGTTTTTTCAATCTTCTCAGTGCCATGGAGTCGGTCAACATCGCCCGGCAGAATCTTGAAAACGCGGCACGTCTGCTTGAGGTGGCCAAGGCCAAGAGAGAAATGGGTCAGATCAGCAAGAACGATCTGCTCAGTCTCGAGCTTAACAGACTTCAGGCTGAGTCAGATCTGACCGATGCCGGGTCGCAGATGAGAAGCTCGATGTTCAAGCTAAGCACATTTCTCGGTTATCCTGAAGATACCGAGATAGTTCCGGTGATGCCCGGTGAGGTTCCGGCAGTTGATGTGACCTACGGTGATGTTCTTGAAAAAGCCTTGGATAACAACGCTTTTTCGAAAAACATCAGACGACGTCAGCTCGAGGCCGACTATGAGGTTGCCAAAGCTAAAGGAAATCTGAGGGAGATCTCTTTGTTTGCACAAGTCGGATATACCGGCACCTCAAACAGGTTCAAGGAGGCATATGATAGGTTGAAAGACAATCAGATTGTTGAAGTTGGCATGAAAATTCCACTCATCGACTGGGGACGTCGCCGTGGCAAGGTCCGGGTGGCTGAAAACAACCGGAGGTTGACGCAGAGCCGGTTGAGGCAGGAATCGTTGGAATTCAATCAAGATTTGTTTATCTTGGTGGAGAGGTTCAACAACCAGCGTCAGCAGGTGGCTATTGCAATGACTGCCGACACCATTGCGGAGAGACGCTATCAGACAAACGTCGAGACTTTCATGAGAGGACGCATCTCTACGTTGGATCTCAATGACTCCCGTGTGACAAAAGATCAGACGCGACTTGAATATATTTCAGAACTTTACCGATATTGGTTCTATTTCTATCAGATCCGTTCGCTGACACTGTTTGACTATGTAGCTGGACACAGACTCGAATTTGATCTCAACGAGTTGGTGAAAAGGTGAAAATATGCTATATTTGCACATTATGAAACTGATGCTATCCATATTGCTGAGTGCGCTCACCATTACGGGCGCGTTTGCTCGGGGCAGTCGCCATGATCTACCCCTCGATTCGATAATTCTAAGTGATCCATGTATTCTTGCCGACAGTGCAACGATGACCTATTACATGACCGGTACGGGAGGCAAGATGTGGAAGAGCCGCGATCTGAAGACATGGAGCGGACCGTTTGATGTCGTCGAGACCGACACTCTGTCGTGGATGGGGAAACAGCCGATGATATGGGCGGCCGAGCTGCATCGCCACAACGGCAAATACTATTATTTCGCTACATTTACCAATCAGAAGACGATTCTCGGTGAATATCGTGGAAACAAGCTTGAAAGACGTGCAAGCCATGTGTTGGTGGCAGACAGGGCCGAGGGCCCTTACCGTCCGATGGATGACGAGACCTATCTTCCGGCCGACAAGCTGACACTTGACGGAACATTCTGGGTCGATGCCGACGGGAAACCCTACATGGTCTATTGTTGGGAATGGTTGCAAAATTGGGACGGAACTATCGAGAAAATTGAACTTAAACCCGACCTGAGCGGATCGGTCGGCGAGGGCGAGATCTTGTTCAGGGCGAGTGACTCACCATGGAGCCGCGAAGTTGTCGACGGAAAGGTGAGACCAAACCGTGTCACTGACGGACCTTGGCTGTTCCGCACTCAGACCGGACGTCTCGGAATGTTGTGGACGAGCTGGATCGATAATGTCTATACCCAGGGCGTGGCCTATTCTGAATCAGGTACACTCGACGGTCCGTGGATTCAGCAGGACGAACCTGTCACACCCCCTGATTTCGGTCATTCGATGCTATTCCGTACGTTTGACGGACGGTTGATCATGTCGGTTCACAGCCATAAATCGGTTGACGGCCGCTATTTGCGCGTGCCACATCTGTTTGAAGTTGATGACTCAGGCGACCGATTGATTGTCGGAAAAGAATTCAGACCCTGAGATGATTCTGATTGTAGACGATGATTTATCGGTCAGGAGTTCGCTTAAATTGCTTCTGACACGTGCCCGCCGTGAGGTTATGGCTGTCTCTTCTCCCGATGAGGCTCTTGATGTTGTGCGACGGGTAAACATATCATTGGTTCTGGCCGACATGAATTTCAGCAACACGACGTCGGGTGTCGACGGCATCGAGTTGCTGCGTCGTCTGAAGGTTCTGAAGCCCGAAGTGCCGGTCATTCTCATCACCGCGTGGGCAAGCATCCCTCTTGCTGTCGAGGGTATAAAAGCCGGGGCTGCCGATTTCATCGCCAAGCCATGGGATAACCGCGATTTGCTTGCCAAGATCACCGCGCTGTTGCCTTCACAAAACGATGACAAGAGGTTTGACCGATCGGGCATCATAGGTGAGAACGCTGCGTTGACCGATATGCTCGGTGTTGCCGAGCGTGTGGCTCCAACCGATGCTGCTGTCTTGATAACGGGAGAGAACGGGACAGGTAAGGAATTGATCGCTGAAGCTATTCATCGCAACAGCCTGAGACGTGACCGTCCGTTTGTGAAGGTCAATCTCGGCGGAATCTCGCGCACCCTTTTCGAAAGCGAACTGTTCGGGCACCGGAAGGGTGCATTCACCGGAGCGGTTTCAGACCGTGAGGGTCGATTTCAGATAGCCGACGGAGGCACGATTTTTCTTGATGAGATCGGCGAACTCGACCAGGAATGTCAAGTCAAACTGCTGCGTGTGTTGCAGGACAAGAGTTTTGAACCGTTGGGCGACAGCCATACACGCCGCGCCGATGTACGCGTGATCTGTGCGACAAATGCCCCGTTGGCCGAGATGGTAGCCGGGCGGAAGTTTCGTGAAGACCTGTTCTACCGCATCAATGTGGTGACTCTGAATGTGCCGCCGCTACGAGACCGGGTCGATGACATTGAGCGTCTTGCCAGACATTTCATCGCTCAGTCGACACGGCCCGAAGCTATTCTGACGGCGACTGCGTTAAGAAAGTTGAAATCATATCTGTTTCCGGGTAACATACGGGAACTGAAAAACATGATTGAGCGTGCCGCGATCATGTCTCCTGGAAATGAAATTGGTGAAGACTGCATTGTTTTGCCTGATATTTCGGGAAATCAGCGGGCGACGTTGGCCGACAATGAGCGGCAGCAGATCGTCGATGCACTCAAAGCGAGTTCGGGAAATATCGCGCAGGCAGCACGCATGCTCGGAATCACCCGGCAGGCTCTCTATCGTCGCATGGAAAAACTCTCGATAGGCTGACATGAGACTCAAATGGCTGTTTCTGACGCTTGTGGCGTTGCTTGTGGCCCTGACTGCATTGCTGCTTTTCCTGAGTGCGCATGAAGGTTCCGTTTATTTTTATATAGCTGAGATTGCTGTCGTGATCTCGATTCTGTTCCTTTATTTTTTCTACCGCAGTATCGTACGCCCGATAATCTCACTTTCAAACGGTGTAGAGTTGCTCAGATCACAAGATCTTAATCAACGGTTGACATCTGTGGGACAGGCCGAGGCTGATGCCATAGCCGCCACATTCAACATGTTGCTTGCCAAGCTCCACGACGAACGGTTGCGCAACATCGAGCAAGAGCATTTTCTGAAACTGATAATAGACAATTCGCCTACGGCGATAGTGCTGCTTGACGGCAACGGTAGGGTCTCGATGTGTAATCGGTCGGCTCTTCTTTCACTTGGAGACTGCACCGGTGGGGGGATCGCTGACATAAACCACCCGATAGGGCGTCTGATGTCTGAGACACAATGTGGAATGAATGTCACGCGGCGTGTCACTGACGGTAAAGTCTACCGTGTGATCCACGAATCGTTCATGGACAATGGGTATGCCCACCATTTCTATCTCATCGACGAGTTGACTCGTGAGGTCGCTAAAGCCGAACGCACGGCCTATGAAAAGGTCATACGCATGATGGCCCATGAAGTGAACAATACGCTTGCAGGCATCAAGGCAACGATGTCGGTTATTGCCGACATTGCAACCGATGACAGCTCGTTGGCCGATCTGACAGAGCCGGTCGGGGCGTGTCTTGGGCGCATAGAAGCTCTGTCGGCTTTTGTGAACCGTTTTGCGGCAGTGATTAAATTGCCCGATCCGGTCATGACCGAGATCAATCTGTCGCAGATTGCCGAATCGGCCGTGTCGTTTTGCCGACAATCGGCTTTGGGCCGTAACATAACTGTCGAAATCTCATCGTCGGCAAATGTATCTATTATTGCCGACAGACAATTGATCGAGCAGGTTTTGGTCAACATTTTGAAAAACGCGGTCGAGAGTGTGGGGGCTGACGGCATGATTCGTGTCTCGGTCAATGAAACATGTCTGACTGTGACTGACAATGGACCTGGAATCGCTCCGGAAAATGTCGACAGACTGTTCAGCCCGTTCTTCTCTACCAAGCCAAACGGACATGGCATAGGGCTGATGATGATCGCTGAAATATTGAAAAAACACCGGTTCACATTCAGTCTTATGACGGGAAATGATGGGTTGACGCGATTCACGATCAATTTCAAATATGGCGGTTCACAATAAAAGAGACTCTGTGTCGTTATATTAGAAGTATAATACATTGATTCAGTTAATAAACCAAATGAAAAAAAGAATTCTGCCGGCGGCACTTATCTTTGCCGCAATGCTGACTGCCTACGCCAAAAAGAACAACAGCGACCCGACTGTAATGGAGATAGACGGGACGCCTGTGACCATGAGCGAATTCGAATACCTATATAACAAGAACAATTCACAACAGACAAGCAAACAGAGCCGTGACGAGTATGCCGACATGTTTCTTGTCTATAAGCTCAAGGTGGCCGATGCGCTGAAAGCGGGCATCGACACCACGGCTGCGTTCAGACGTGAGTACGACGGATATCGACGTGAACTTGCGGCTCCATATCTGACCGATGTGGAGATGCAGGAGAAATTGCTTCAGGAAGCCTATGTCATGCTGAAGGAAAATGTCGATGTCAGCCACATAATGATGAGCCACGACAATACCCCTGACGGTGATGCTGAAATCAGGCAGCAGCTTGACAGCATCAGAACAGAAATTCTTGCCGGACGTGCCGATTTCGATGAAATGGCACGCAAGTATTCTGTCGACCCGGCTGTCAGAATAAGACAGAATGGTCACATGGGCTGGATATCTGGAGACGGAACCTATCCCTATCCGTTTGTCAGCGCGGCCTATTCGACTGAAGTCGGTGATATCTCTCCGGTGATTGATTCAGGTTTCGGATACCACATCGTCAGAACAAATGGCCGTCGTCAGGCTCCGGGAAAAGTTCAGGTTGAACATATTCTTAAACTGACCCGCGGCATGTCTGAACAGGATGCTTTGAAACAGAAACATTCGATCGACTCGATCTATGATGTGCTGAAGGCGGGGGCTGATTTTGCCGATGTGGCACGCCGTGAGTCACAAGATCCCGGCTCTGCTGCCAACGGCGGACGTCTCGATTGGTTCGGACCCGGACGCATGGTGCCTGAATTTGAGCAGGTTTCGTTTGAATTGGCCGACGGAGAGATTTCAAAACCCTTTGCGACATCATATGGCTATCATATCGTGCACCGTCTTGCCCACCGGGGCGTAGAACCGTTTGATGAGGTTAAAAAAGAGTTGACCAATATGCTTGATAACGATGAACGTGGTGCGCAACCTGTGAAATCTTACCAGAAGAAACTTAGAAAACTCTACAGTGAGACCATAGATCAGAAAGTGTTTGACGACGTCTTGAAGGAAGTCGGCGACAATGGAGGTTATGATTCGGTGGTGATCAAGAAACTTTCAGGAGACAAACGTCCGTTCGGCACAATGTCGCGTGGAGTGATTACTGTCGGTGAACTTATTGCCGTTATGCCGACAATTGCCAAGGTGTCTGCTGAATCAATCAAGAATGTAATGCTCGACAGTTACAATAGTCTGGCCGACATGCGTGTCATGGAACTTGCTGTTGAAGATCTGCCTGCGCAAAATGCCGATTACCGCAACATTCTCAACGAATATCGCGACGGAATGTTGTTGTTTGAGATCAGCAACCGTAATGTCTGGGACCGTGCCTCGAAAGACAAACAGGGGCTTGAGGCATATTTCAACGCAAACCGTGAGAAATATAAATGGTCGGCACCAAAGTTCAAAGGTTACGTAATTTTTGCTTCAAGTGACTCCATCAGCAATGAGGCGAAGAAATATCTTGAGGAAAATGTTGTGTCTCAAGACTCGTTGGTGAAAACCATGAGGGGCAGATTCGGCTCGAAAGTGAAAGTTGAAAAAGTCATTGCGGCCAAAGGTGAGAACAAGATAATCGACGCTATCGCTTTTGGAGGCGTGAAGCCTGAGGCGAACGGACGTTGGGCGTGGTATTTCCCCTACAACGGACATGTCATTGACCAACCTGAGGAAGCTGCCGATGTCAGAGGCGCGGTTTCTGCCGATTACCAGAACCTCCTCGAAACCGAGTGGGTCAACAAACTGCGTAAGGAGCATAAATACAAGATAAACCGCAAACTCATTAAAAACATGAAATAGCACGCGGAACATTCAAGCACATAAATGCGTTACAATTTCAAATACATAATCCCCGCCACGATTCTCGCTGCCTTTCTTACAGCTTGCACAAACAATGCGCGAGAATCTGACGGGGATATTCTTGTCAGGGTCGGTAACGAAACTTTGACCCGCAGTGAGCTTATAAAACGCATTCCGTCAGGAACGGTCGAGGCCGACAGTGTCAGACTCGCGCGTGCTTTCGTGAGATCATGGATCGACAGCAGACTGGTGTCGGAGATTGCTGCACGCAACATCGGTGACATGAGCGAGATAGACCGCCTGACGGCTGAGTATCGCAATGAACTGATAGCATATGAGTATCGTCGCCGAATGGCTGACCAACGGGTTGAAACCACATTTTCCGATGACTCGCTCAAGGCATACTACGACGCTAATCAAGGCCGATTCATAACTACTCAGCCTATTGTCAGGGGGGTCTACATCAAGGTGCCTGACAACGCACCCCAGCTGCCTCAGTTGAGAAAACTCTACCGGTCTGACAAGGTCGACGACATTGACCGGTTGGAAAAACAGGAACTTGTCGGGGTGATTCACTATGATTATTTCCGCGACCGGTGGGTGGAATGGGATCAGATTGAAGCCCGCATTCCTGTCGATTTCGGTAACGACCCCGTCGGCTATCTTAAGACTCACCCCCATGTCGATGTCACATCGGGAGGATTCACCTATTTGCTCGACATTACCGACGTGATTCCAAAGGGTGCGAAAATGCCTTTTGAATTTGCCAGGGAACATATCAAGCGCGACATGACGTATCAGCGGCGCATAGCTTTTGACAACGAGATGAGGCGTGAATTGCTCAAAGAGGCTGATGAAAATGGTGAGCTGACGATTTTTTGCGATCTTGATTCGTGACTGATACAAAAACGGGGCTGTGTGACAATAAAAGTCAGACAGCCTCTGTTGTTTATCCATGCGGTCCGACCATGGGGCTATGATGCGTTTCAAAGAGCAGACTGGCAAGGAGGTGACTGAGTTGGACGGGAGCAGTTTTTCGGATCTGTGTACTTATCTGTGGTGTTGTGTTGTTTCGGCGTGCAGCAGGGAGAGTGGTCACGCGGGGCATGGGCCTGGGTCGGCGCCTGACGTTGAGCGGTTCAGGCGTCTGGCGAGGCGGATCGGTTAGTCGTCGGTTATGTCATCGTGATATTTAACATGGGTGAATTTAATTTCGATTATCTGTGGTTCGTCATCGTTTTTTTTAGGTGGGTCGCCATGCTTTAGTCCGTATGCGGCACTAATGCTGAGGACGATGCCAAAAATTGCACCTAGAATCGTTCCAATCCACCACGACAACATATACCAATCGTAAGAGTGAAAATAAGCGGAAATAGCGTCCATGACTAAAATTTTAAGATTATCGCAAATATAATAAAAGTATAACAAAATAACAAACAAAAAGACCTCAAACAGCACAATTTCATTTAGTTACGGACTCGAGGAAGGGTAAGACGGTCTGAAACTCTTATAGCGGACATCACTTTTAAAATGGGCAAAGATTATAAGTTCGACGACTTATTTATCCAATTTGATACAAACCTCAAAAGCCAAATGTCTCCGACTGTCAAGACCGCTCCGACACCCGCAGCCACGCCTCAGCCCCAAGCCCCGGCAATTACCTTGTCAACGCCATCACTCGGAAGCCAATCGGCAGACGACACCAACATGGTACTTGGCGGAGGCCTGTCCGACGACTTCGCTCACTTCCTAAAAATGCACCCCGGCATGAGCATCGAAGAAGCCAAACGCAAGTTCAAGGAACAGCAGAAACAACGTTCGCGAGTGAGATTAAAGCATTAGTCGGCAAAGCCGGTATGCGTTATCGAAGCTATTAATACTCACCGCAAACTCAAAGCCCAACAACGCAGAGGACCAAAAATGCACCGCTAACCCCAAGCCGCCGAGAGAACCCAATCCCTCGGCGGCTTTTTTAACATCCCGATTCTGAGCGTTCTATTGTACGACTGAAATATTTTTTGTAATTTTGCGGTCGCAGACCGCATCGCAGAGCCCGGTCAAGGGCAATGTGGGTGGGACTGCAGACATATGAAAAGCGTTTACTTGACGCTCTTTCTTGACATCTTGAAACTTCGCAACTTTCTTAGGTTGGTCAAGAATGCAGCAAACAGTAGATGCCTATGTGGATATGTATATTCTGTCCTAATCCGGCGCGTGAGCGTTGGGTATGGGCGTATAGCATATTTCCGCGTGAGGCTCTGCGTTTGCTCGTTCAACCAACCGGGCAATGCGAAGGCCTCAAGATGTGGAACGAGCAAATAGTACGGCTCTCACGCTTTTTATTTATAAACCAATCAATCGCCAACGAGAGAGTCCGACGGCAAAGTTTTTCAATGGAATTTTTAGAGGCAGTTAAACTCGCTGATTCTAAGAGTGGTCTCATCGGACAAAAAACATATGGGGCAACACTCGACGAAATCATAATAGCACCGACATCTATAAACGAATTAGAAGCGTTTAAAAATTTGTATGTTCAAACGCTTAATGCTCAACACTCTATACTGCCTTTTATGGGGTGCGACGTTTCTGTTATGGGCGTTTACGATAAATCAAGAATTCGACAAATTGGCGCGGTCATTTTATCCGACCTTTCTGAGTTCGATGATTAAAAAAATTCCTTAAGCACTGTAATTACGCATTCTTAACTTACGAGTTTCTTTGAATGTGTAACATAAATATTAAGGATACCTGAAATACAAAAATAGATATTCTTCCCATGAAATTAAACTACTCGTTTCTAACCTCATCAGCAAGCAAAAGACTGATGCTCGCATTTGTCTTGTTGTCACTTTGCTTATTTGCTAATGCTGCTACTCGTGTACAGGTAGGAGACCTGTATTACAACATTAGTGGAACTACCGCTACTGTTGCGCCCAATCGCTTTAATTCTTTTACAAGCGATTATCGAGAGTGGTCTTATGAGATTCCCGAAAAAATTTACTACAATCGTGCATCATACACTGTCGTAGGAATAGACGACTATGCATTTTCTGCGTATTATTCAGAAAATTATGGCATTGAGGGAAGTGAATTGAGAAGTATATCAATCCCAAATACTGTAAAGACGATAGGTTATGGAGCCTTTAGAGGGTGTCCCAATTTAAGAACTGTAACAATAAATGGTACAGAGAGTAAACTCGAAGAAATTGGAGGTGCTGCTTTTATGGACTGTGCTGTTCTTTCAGAGATTCGCATACCTTCGCAGGTAAAGACCTTGGGCAAAAATGTATTTAATAATTCGTACATTCAAACTGTTGAATACTTTGGCGCCACTCCTCCTGAAAACTGGGTTGCAGCTTCAAATACTTATGTTACAAATAAGAAAAATTATGACACGCCGCCATTTTCAATTGCAGAGGAGCCTAAGATTATCGAATTTATCTCTTTTGAAAATAATGAGTTTACTTATAATGGTCAAAATGTTAGTACACAATGGCACGACAATCGATATACATCAAACTCTTCTTGGAGTGTCACAACGACAATACCTGAGTTTGAAAAAAACGCTGGTGATTACTGTGTGAATATAACATTTAGCTATTCATTAAGTTATAATAAGTATTACAATTTTGACATTGTAATTCCTTTCTATTATACTATAAAGCCAGCATCTTTAAGCGTTTCGGTTAAGAATGTAACTCGATTGTATGGAGAGCCGAATCCTCCATTTGAATTAAATTATAATGGATTTATAGGTTCTGAAAATATATCAAATATAGATGTACAACCAATTGTACAAACCAATATAACCTCAATGACAGATATCGGGTCATATTCAATAGTTCCTTCAAATGGAATCGCAAGGAATTATGAATTTAACTACATAGCTGGACTACTTAACATTACTAAAGCTCCAATAAAGGTACGGGTAAGTGATGAAACAAGAGAATATGGTTTGGATAATCCTACATTCGCAATATCCTATGTTGGATTAAAAAATGGTGAGCAATCTCCTAAATGGGACAAAGCTCCAATTTTCTCTACCGATGCATCAAAAGGTTCAAATGTGGGACGGTATCCAATAACCGTTAATTGTGAACCTCACAACTATGAAATAATTACCAACGAGAATGGTACACTTTCTATTACACCCGCGCCTTTGACCCTAACTGCGAATAATTGCTATAGAGAATATTACGAACCTAACCCCAAATTTACTTTTACATTAGAAGGTCTTCGCAACAACGATGATGAAAGGTGTTTATCTAATAAGCCGATGTATGACTGTTCTGCCGTAATAAGTAGTGACTGTGGGGAATATGATATTACACCGAGTTTAGCGGAATCAACCAATTACGCCATATCCTACAGCTCTGGTGTTTTAACCGTAAAAAAAGCGGCTCTAACAATTTCAGCTGACAACATCTCAAAAGAATATGGAGATGAAAATCCTGTTCTCCGATTTAGTATCATTGGCTTGAAGGGCGATGATACTCAAGATGCTGCATTGCAGCAATTACCTTCACTTGCAACTTCAGCTTCAACGAATACTTCAGTAGGGGAATATCCAATTACAGTAGGGGGCGGTATTTCCAAAAATTATCAATTGGCATATCGCCAAGGCATAATGACAATTACCAAAGCCCCATTGTCTGTTTCTGTGGAAGATGTAGAAAGATCATATGGTACAAATAATCCTAACTTCACCCGAAACTATCTTGGATTCAAACTGGCTGATACCGAAACGACCGCATTCTCCGTATTGCCAAAGATTTCATGTTCAGCCACTAAAGCCAGTGATGTAGGTGAATATCCAATAACTATCACAGGCGGAACTGCCAGAAATTATGAAATCGTTTTTTATGAGAATGGAACTCTTTCGATAACAAAGGCAATCGCTACCATTACTGCCAATAATAAAAGCCGTCTCTATTTTGAAGAAAATCCACAATTTGATTTCTCTGTTACGGGTTTACTTAATGGCGACTCCAAATCATGTCTAACCACGCTTCCTAAGTATAATTGCAATGCTAATAGGTTAAGTAATGTAGGTGATTATGAGATTATGCCATCAGGTGCTGTCTCAAAGAATTATACATTTGAGTATGCCTCTGGAATTCTAACAGTCAACAAGCAACAACTAGCTGCAAGCGTCGGAAGTTATTCTCGCGTTTACGGTGAGAATAATCCCTCTTTTGCAATAGATTATGTCGGATTTGTTAATAACGAAAATGCTTCTGTTCTAACTCAGGCAGCGACTGCATCTTGTCCGGCAACATCTGTTAGTGATGTGGGAACATATCCAATTAACTTAACAGGGGGTGAGGCTACCAATTACTATATTTCTAAATATAATTCCGGTACCCTTACAATTACTAAGGCAAATCAAAAAATAGTTTGGAATCAGGATTTATCTAACATAGTTTTATATTCTCAGATTGAGTTGCAAGCATCAAGTGACGCGAACCTACCAGTAACATATGAGATGTCTCCTAATAATGTGGCAACTCTATATAGCAATGCTGGTAAATGGTATCTTGACTGTTATGGTAGCGGTACTGTTAATATTCGTGCCGTCCAGAATGGTGACAAAAATCACAATGCTGCAACTGCTGTCTCTAAAACGTTAATTGTATTAGGAGGCGGAGGAGATCCTTCGGATCCCCAAATATTCTTGAATGTTGAAGAGCCGGGTACCTTACCAACTCTAATAGCCGAAAATAGAAAATACCAAATTAAAAATCTTCGCCTTACGGGTAATATCAATGGTACTGATATCAATTTTATTCGCGAGATGGCCGGTAGTGATAGCTATGGAAGCACTACACCCGGTGTATTGGAAACTCTTGATATTTCTGGATGTACAATTGTCAGCGGTGGACGAAGTTACTATCAGTCCAACAGAACTTCTGATTACGCAGTGGGCAATCATATGTTCTATAATTGCAAGGTGCTTACGACATTACGTCTGCCAGAGAATAGTATTTCCATCGGTAACTCTGCATTTGCTGACTGCGACAGACTCTCAGTGATTGCGATTCCCAATTCCGTAAAATCGTTTGGAACCAAGTCATTTGCAAATGCCATTAGTTTACTGCGTATTCCTATGCCCGAATATCTGACTACAATTGGCGATATGGCATTTATGGGATGTAATGGCATTACGGAATTGACCTTACCAGAAAGCGTATCATCAATAGGTGACGGCATTGTAAATGATTGCCAAAACCTTTCGCAAATTGATGTGGAAGTTGGCAACAGCCATTATGCAAGCAAAGACGGTGTGCTCTATGATTCAGATTTTCATGAACTCCTCATATTCCCGGTTAATCATGAAAAGACAGAGTATAGTGTGGTTGACGAAGTTACAAGCATAGCTCCATATGCGTTCCTCAATGCAAAAAAACTTACAACAGTTAATTTACCATCCACTCTGGCATCAATAGGGAAAGATGCGTTTATCGGATGTGTGAATCTATCGATGTTACAGGTTAAGGCACTGAATCCACCTATTTGTCAGAATGACTGCTTTGAAAATGTAAGCAAGACACGCTGTGAATTACAAGTTCCACTTGGTTGTCGTTCTTATTATTGGGTTGCACCCGTGTGGTCTGAATTCAATAGGATAGTCGAAAGCGGCTTTACTGGAATTGAAAATGTGGAATCTAATGGGGTTCACTTCTCAGTGCAGAATGGTTCAATTAATATTTCCGGTTGCCCACGAGATGTCGTTGTAAGAATCTACCAAACAAATGGCACTTTGGTTTTCAATAGCAATGCCACGGAAGGGCTCTTGCAATTTACTCCCAATTCTATAGGGACTTACATTCTTCTCATAGGCAACACATCATATAAGATATTGATAAAATAATCAATAGATTTTGTATCTTAAGACCCCGGCGTATGTCGGGGTCTTGCTATAAAACAGCTATACCTGTTATCCGGCCAGTTGAAGAGTTTAACGTGGTGGTTGAAAACCATGGGCGCGACCGTTGGGACATGTTTAACGCTTTTAATATATCCACCTCATGAAGAAGTAGAATATACTGAGAATTGCTAAAGTAGCCTTGAAAGCATCTGTCAGCATCGCTTGCTCTCTGTATTTGGAGCCCATCACTGGGTTTGTTATAGGATAGTTCGCGGGGAAACTGATAGATTGGGCATTTGCTCGCTACTACGGTGTTTGATAAGAACGGAACCCATCTCTTGATATAACGAATACGCGATTTGAAGTGTAGATTCGCGCTAAGCATTTCGGTCGTAATCCCAAAATCAGGACTTGGGCGCCTTCATTTCCAACTAGCCAACGTTACATCGAAGCTCGGTTTAGGTCGGGTAATATATACCCGAGTTAAACCGAACCTCTGTTATAAACCTCCGGAAAGAAAAAATTGCTAACGAGAAAGAGGGCTGGCAAGAAGAAATACGTTGCGGAGTCTTGTCGTGATGACTTTTGCTATCAATGGAGAGGGGGGGTGATGAGGTGGAGTCGGGTGTGAAAGGCTATGCCGTTGCTACGTGTGTATTAAAGAAAGTTAATAAATCCAAATTCGGTTTATTTAGTTGGATTTGCTGCGTTTCAGCGGGGTTGAATTGCTGACTTTTTCGCGGCTCGCTGACATTTTGCTGACAATTTATGAATGTAAAAATCGCAAGTAATTGATTTTCAATTACTTGCGATTTTTTATAGGGTGCCCAGAACAGAAGCAACCAAATGAAAGACTATGCAAGGATATGGAAGTG